>NZ_JBIAJC010000013.1:0-283678 GCF_042871745.1 Streptomyces sp. NPDC005576
CTACGAACGCAAGGCCGACCACTTCCTGGCCTTCACCAGCATCGCCTGCACTCTCATCTGCTACCGCAGGCTCGCCAAATGAGATGACTTCTTAGCCCACGCGCCCTTCGACAGGTCCGGCCGGCGGGCGACCTTCTCTCCCTCCCCCTCCCCCGACAGCCCGTGGGGCGCGAACCTGACGCGCGCCCCACGGGCGCACCCATCAACTTCCGTCTGCATGGACGCAGCCAGTGGATCACGCGCCGGACCGGCCCGTTCAAGAAGGCGCCGAGCCGATGACAGGGTTCCGGAGGGGCCCCTAACCTGTCCCGGTGACGTCATCAGACCTTCTGTCCCGGGCCATGCTCGAACCCACCGATCCACCTTTGCGCCCCCTGCCCCCGCACGTCGCGGACCTCCTCCGCCGAGTGACCGCTCCCCCGAGACTCGCCGCACACCTGCGCGCCGTACACGACGTGGCGTACCAACTGGTCGACTGGACGGAGCTGTGCGCTCCCGGGCTCGCCGTCGACCGCGCGGCTGTCCTCTTCGGGGCGGCAACCCATGACATCGGCAAGACGCAGCATCCCGCAGAACTCTCCGGACCCGGTTCCCTCCACGAAGAAGCCGGAAGGGAAATGCTGTTGGCGCACGGATTCCACGCCGGTCTGGCGCGATTCGCCGGAACGCACGCCGCGTGGACCGCTCCTGGGACAACGATCGAAGACCTGCTGGTGAGCACCGCCGACAAGATCTGGAAAAACAAGCGGGTGCCGGATCTCGAAGACCTCCTCGTCACACGTCTGGTCCGGGCCACCGGCAGGGAGCACTGGGAGGAGTTCCTCGCCCTGGACGAGGCGCTCGAGCACATCGGCGACGGCGCCGAACGACGTCTCGCCCTGCAGGCGTCCTTCCCGGTCCATCCCTGACGGAGCTGTGGCGCTTCCGGGGTGTGTCCCACTCCTGCCTGACCGGGTGTGCCAACGCTCTGTCCGCCGCGTTCGCGTACGTGGCACAGTGCGCCGATCGTCCGCTCCGGTCGCCGGTGGTTCTGTCGCCGGCCGCCGGCGGGAGCGGCGCGGGGACGGCGAGCGCGAAGGGGGCGGGAGCAACCCGGCAGGCGCGGTCGCCGAGGCCGCCGGGCGGCCCACGGCCGACACGGCCGCGAGCACGACGACGCCTGTGGAAGGGGCCCCGGAACAGCGGCGAGAGGACGCACGCCGATACCCGGCCGGAGAGACGGGGAGGGTAGCGGGTGGCCTCCCGCACTTCTGGGTGGACCACCGGCCCGGCCGCCCCACGCGATGGCGACGGGCGCCGCCGCTGACCGCCCCCGGGGCCTGCCGGGCGGCGCCGTAACCTGGGGGCATGCGCATGCGCCCCACTCTGACCTGGACACCTCCCGAAGATCTACCGCCCGGAATCACGGATCCGTCTCCGATCGCCGATGCGCTCAGCGCCGGCGGAGTGCTGGTGCTCAGCGGGGCGGGCATCTCCACGGAGTCGGGCATCCCCGACTACCGGGGAGACGGCGGGAGCCTGAGCCGGCACACCCCGATGACCTACCAGGAGTTCACCGCGGACGCGGGGGCCCGGCGGCGCTACTGGGCGCGCAGTCACCTCGGGTGGCGTACCTTCGGCCGCGCCCGCCCCAACGCGGGGCACCGGGCGGTTGCCGCGTTCGCGCGGCACGGCCTGCTCTCAGGGGTGATCACCCAGAACGTCGACGGCTTGCACCAGGCCGCCGGCAGCCCGGACGCCGTGGAGCTCCACGGGAGCCTGGACCGGGTGGTCTGCCTCTCATGCGGCACCTTCGGCTCGCGCCGCGACCTCGCTGTCCGGCTGGAGGCGGCCAACGAGGGCTTCGCGCCGGTGGCCGCCGCCCTCAACCCGGACGGTGACGCCGACCTCACCGACGAGCAGGTCGGCGACTTCCGTGTGGTGCCCTGCGCGGTCTGCGGCGGCGTACTCAAGCCTGACGTGGTCTTCTTCGGCGAGTCCGTGCCCCCGGAGCGGGTCGAGCGGTGCCGCGCCATGGTCCGTGACGCGGCGTCGCTGCTGGTTCTCGGCTCATCGCTGACGGTGATGTCCGGTCTCCGCTTCGTACGCCAGGCGGCAGAGGACCAGAAGCCGGTGCTGATCGTCAACAGAGACCCTACGCGGGGCGACCGGCACGCCGTCGCCCGCGTCGCGCTCCCGCTGGGGGCGACCCTGACCGCCGTGGCGGACCGGTTGGGGATCACCGTCGCCGACCAGGCAGCCGGGGCCGCTCGCTGACACCCCGACCCGCCCCGCCGGTCCGGGCCGGAGGCGCCCTCGTGCACGGCTCTGCAGGTGAGGACGCCCCGGGCGCTCGCTCGGTGGCGCTCGGTACGGCCGCGAGCGCCTTCCGCCGGGTACGGTGCGGGGTGCGGCCCGGCAACGAGGTGACGATAGGGTGCGGCCCTACCGAACTGGGGGGCTCATGGTGTTTCATGTCCGACTGCGTGCCGCGATACCGGCCGTGGTCCTGGGAGTATGTCTGGCGGGTTGCAGTGCCGCGACCACCACCGGGGCGGGCGGCGACGTTCCGTACGTGGACCCGTCGGTAGCGGCCGCGAAGGTCGCGGCCGCCGGGGCGAGCGCGTCCCCCACGCCCACGGACGACTCGCTGGACACCACCGTGCCCCCGGCCGGCCCGGAACTGGTCCGCGACGCCTTCTCCGGTCTCCAGGCCACCTACCAGGACGGCTGCGCTCCAGGAGACGGGAACTGCGCGTACTTCCTGGGCCGGGTCCACGACGAACTCCTCCGACTGGACAAGTCGATGAAGGCGGACCGGCAGGGCCCGGCCCACTTCAAGGAGCCCCTGGCCTGGATCGATACGCTGGTCACCACGCTGGCCGGCGACGTCTCCACCCCGAACCTGGAGAAGCACCGCACCGAGCTGATCGGGACCCGGGATCGCATCAACAGCTGGATGCAGGGCCACCCGGAGGACTATCGCTGAGTGCGCCCGTCGCGACCGGGCTGCCGCACCCATGGTGTCGCCAGGGACCGCTCCGGGAGGTGTCCGGCAGCCGTCCGCACCCTGGCGGGTGCGCGACGACAGCTACGGCACCTCGCCGGTTGTCGGAACGTCCACATACATCCAGTATGCGGACGCCCCTCCGCCTGGCGATGCACCGCATCTGACGCCGCGCACTGATCCACCACGCATTGCGGGACAGCCCTAAGAGCTCGTAACAGGATCATGGTCGGGTCTTCCCTTTAGAGCTCGTAACACGATCTTGTTGATGTTGGCTGGTGAGGTGTAACCGGTGTGATGATTCGGCCGTTCGTGAGGGTGTGGGTACTCGACCGTGGATCGTGGACGATGAGTTGTGGGCGTTGATCGAGCCGTTGCTGCCGCAGTGGCCGGAGCGGTCGCCGGGGCCGAGGCCGGTGCCGGACCGGCTCTGCCTCCAGGGCATCCTGTTCGTCCTCTACAACGACATAGCCTGGCAACTTCTGCCCTTGGAGCTGGGGTTCGGCTCGGGTCAGACGTGTTGGCGCCGACTGGACCGTTGGCAGAAGGCAGGGGTCTTCGACCGGTTGCACCGGGTCCTGCTCGCGGAGCTGAACGCGGCCGGCGAACTCGACTGGTCACGCGCGTGCGTGGATGGATCCCACATCCGCGCGAAAAAGGGGGCGCCGACACCGGCCCGTCGCCGGTCGACCGGCGGAAAACGGGCAGCAAACACCAGTTGATCTGCGACGGTCGCGGCACCCTGCTCAAGGTCATCACCACCGCGGCCAACGTCAACGACGTCACCCAGACCTTCGCCCTGGTCGACGGCATCCCACCCGTCGCGGGCCGACCCGGACGACCCCGCCGCAGGCCCGAAGCCCTCCTCGGCGACAAGGGGTACGACTCCAACCCGAACCGCGACGCACTGCGCAAGCGCCGGATCCTGCCCGTCATCTCCCACAAGGGCCGCCCGAACATCAAGGGCCTGGGCAAACTCCGCTACGTCGTCGAGCAGACCTTCGCCCTGCTCCACCACTTCAAACGCCTCGCCGTCCGCTGGGAACGCCGCACCGAACTCCATGACGCCTTCGTCTCCCTCGCCTGCAGCCTCATCTGCTACCGCCGCCTCAAGAAGACCCGACCATGATCGTGTTACGAGCTCATAGCAGGGCCGCAGTGAGCGGGTCGGTCCCCGGAGACACTCTCCGGGGGCCGACCCCACCCTCAACCCCAGCCGAGTGCGTCGCCGTGCACGACCGGCGTCTCGCCGAGGAACGGCGTGCCCTCCTCCACGGCGTCGGCCAAGGCCACAAGGAACGCGGTGAGCGAGGGCCAAAGCTGCGCCTCCCCGCCTGTCTCCTTGAAAAAGTAGCCGACGCTGCCCCGGCCCGGGCCTGGCCCGGTGTCAACGAAGAGGCAGCTCGCACCGTCGTGGTTCGCCGCCCACGGGATCCAGTCCAGACGCCACCAGTCGGCCTCCGCATCCGGTCCGTCCACCAGGGACACCAAGCGCGCACGCAGCGCCAGCGCCTCATCTACGCCGAGGAGACCGCACCCGGATACCAAGAACCGGCCTGCCTCGGTGGGGAGCGTGCCGTCACAATGTGCGTACAACTCGCTCAGTTCCTGTGGGAGACCCTCTCTGGCAACAGCTGGCCGTACTGCGGCCAGACTCCCTGGGGCCATCACGGCCAGCCACTCCGTAAGCCGCGTCCATGCCTCCCCGAACGCGTCATTCCCCGTCATGCCCACTCCTCCGTAGGCGCCCGTTCGGGGTGGACACCGACCAGGTTCGTCTGGACTGCCAGTAGCCGGCCGTGGCCGCGGGACACACTTCCGAGCGCTGCTCGGACCCTCGAAGCTCGTGATGCCGTGTCTCTTTGAACATGGAGTCTCCTCTGATAGCGGTCTTTCGTGCTTCCGTATCTGCAGGGTCGTCCATGGTGCGGATGTTCCAGCCTATGAGCTCGTAACACGATCATGGTCGGGTCTTCTTGAGGCGGCGGTAGCAGATGAGGCTGCAGGCGAGGGAGACGAAGGCGTCGTGGAGTTCGGTGCGGCGTTCCCCGCGGACGGCGAGGCGTTTGAAGTGGTGGAGCAGGGCGAAGGTCTGCTCGACGACGTAGCGGAGTTTGCCCAGGCCCTTGATGTTCGGGCGGCCCTTGTGGGAGATGACGGGCAGGATCCGGCGCTTGCGCAGTGCGTCGCGGTTCGGGTTGGAGTCGTACCCCTGGGCTTCGGGCCTGCGGCGGGGTCGTCCGGGTCGGCCCGCGACGGGTGGGATGCCGTCGACCAGGGCGAGGGTCTGGGTGACGTCGTTGACGTTGGCCGCGGTGGTGATGACCTTGAGCGGGGTGCCGCGACCGTCGCAGATCAACTGGTGTTTGCTGCCCGTTTTCCGCCGGTCGACCGGCGACGGGCCGGTGTCGGCGCCCCCTTTTTCGCGCGGATGTGGGATCCATCCACGCACGCGCGTGACCAGTCGAGTTCGCCGGCCGCGTTCAGCTCCGCGAGCAGGACCCGGTGCAACCGGTCGAAGACCCCTGCCTTCTGCCAACGGTCCAGTCGGCGCCCACACGTCTGACCCGAGCCGAACCCCAGCTCCAAGGGCAGAAGTTGCCAGGCTATGTCGTTGTAGAGGACGAACAGGATGCCCTGGAGGCAGAGCCGGTCCGGCACCGGCCTCGGCCCCGGCGACCGCTCCGGCCACTGCGGCAGCAACGGCTCGATCAACGCCCACAACTCATCGTCCACGATCCACGGTCGAGTACCCACACCCTCACGAACGGCCGAATCATCACACCGGTTACGCCTCACCAGCCAACATCAACAAGATCGTGTTACGAGCTCTAAGCCGTGTCCTCTGCGCGGGCCAGCCGCCACAGCTGCCGAACCTCTTGCGGTTCGCGGGCTGGTACAAAAACGGCCCCGCGAGGAAACGGCCCGCGCACCCCGCCCCTTCCGGCGCGTCGGCCCAACCGATAGCCTCGCAGCGCCGCACCACCAGGCCCCGGCGTCATAATTGGGCTGGCCGAGACACTCTTCGACCTCGGTGTGCCCCGCTTCCCTGAGAGGAGAATCGCCGTGTCCCGATGGGTTGTCCTTCGAACTGATGGCATGTCGGAAGGGTTCCGTTACAACGCCCCCTACCGCGACCTCGAAGGGACCGAAGCCGAAGCCCTGAGCGCGATGCTGCGCATCGTCGACACCTACGCGCAGCCGAGGTCCGAGTCGGGGCGCCGTCGCCAGAGAAGGAAGGTTATTCGCGTCACCGACCGCAGTTACATCTTGGAAGTCCATCATCGGATGTCAGCCGAGCATGCCCAATTCACCCTCGCCGAAGTCATAGCCGACACTCATGACGACGACCTTCCCGACACCGTGGGCGGTGAGGCTGCCTCCCTGTGATTAACGAACCACCGTATAGGAATCGGCTGGTGAGGTAGGGAAAGCGGGTCTTGTCCCGTGATGTGGCGCAGGCGATCACCCTGTTGTGCCGGGCAGGGGGGTTGTGCTGTCCGGATAGAGGCTGTCCATGCTCTCGACGGACAGGTAGTGGCGGGGAAGGCGATCCACTCGTCGTGGAGTTCGGCCAGGACGGCGGTGGCCGGCCGGCCGGGCGACGGCGTGGGTGTTCGGGGAGACCTGGACGGCGTCGGACCGGCGTTTGATCTCCCGGTTCAGCCGTTCCAGGGGGTTGGTCGACTGGATCTTCTTCCAGTGCTTATGACGGCGTGGAGAGCCTGGTCGATGCGGCGCCGGCGCTCGAGCAGGCTGGGGAAGAAGCTGCCGGCCCGCAGTTTCGGGATCGCCAGCTCCAGGTGGCCGGCCTGCTCGGTCACGGTCTTGTCCCGGTGGCCGTTGCGGTAACCAGTCCGCGTGGGCGTCTGCTCGTTCCATCCGGCGCCGACGTGCGCAGTGGCCTCGGCCTCGGCCTCGATCAGCTCCTGCAACAGCCGCTCGGCGACTTCCCTCACGAGTTCAAGACCATGTACCGGACGCAGTGACTCCAGCAGGCGGAATAGGTCATGCTGGGACAAGGCCACCGTGTACCCCCTTGGGGTCGAACTGCCTGTTCACACAGACCAGTTACACGGTGGCCATCCTCGTGTTCAGGGAGCACTCGCAGGCAGTCGACGCACACGACGGCTCAGAACAGGCGCATTTCTCCGCCGAGATCCGCTCCACCACTCCACGGGACACCATCCTCGGCGATGAGCCGGGACACGGCGTGGTCGACCGTGCTCCTGGAAAGGCCGGTGGCTTCGGCGAGTTGAGCGCGCGTGAGAGCACCACCGCCCCGGATGACCCGGAAGATCTCTTCCCTGGTCCTGTTGCGGGGTGAGGAGCGATCGGAAGCCACATCCAGGGCCCGATAATGGTGGCCCGTTCGCGTTTCGCCCGTCGTTGGCGAATAGTTCTCGCTGTGCCACACAGAACCCGGCGGCTACAGCTGGTTTCGGATACCGACGGTCCAAAATGTGTTCCGTATACCCCTCTTGGCGTCCGACTCACGGTCGGTGTTCGGAGGAATGCCTACGACGCGAGGTACGGCACCAGCGCCCCCGGCGGCTGCGGACCACGATCGACTGTGCCTCCGTGGACCAACCGGTGACCGCGGCGGCCGTGCGGCGGCGCCACCGTGACCCGCGCCTTTCCGCCGCTGCCGATACTTCGCCCCGCCATACGGGGCTCATACCTCGTTCACGAAGCTCGCCGAGAGTCGGGAAGTAAGAGTTCAATAACCACACACTTCGCTGAGGACGACCCATGTGCCTTGATGGACACTGCGATCACCAGGTGGACATCCTCCGCCGGGACGCCGAGCGGTCCGGTGAACCCGGTAACGGCCCGGGGCGCCGCGGACTCCTGGCCGCGGGCGTCGCCGGCGCGGCCGCCCTCACCCTCGCCCCGATGACCTTCGCGCACTCCGCCGAGGCCGCCGAGTCGACGACCGGGACGACCGGGACGACCGGTAGCACCGGGAACGCCGGGAACGCCGGGACGACGCAGGTCATCAGCGGACATCTGGCCACCGGCGTCGCCGACTTCGTCCACCTCCCGGTGGAGGTGCCGTCCGGCGTGCGGAAGATCTCCGTGTCGTACTCCTACGACAAGCCCGCGGTTCCCTCCGGCACGCCCGGCAACTTCTGCGACATCGGCATCTTCGACGAGCGCGGCGCCGGGCTGGGCGGGCGCGGCTTCCGCGGATGGTCCGGTGGGGCCCGTACCTCCTTCGAGATCAGCAACAGCGAGGCCACCCCGGGCTACTTGCCGGGCAAGGTCCACCGCGGCACCTGGCACATCGTCCTCGGCCCGTACCAGGTCGCCCCGCAGGGGCTGAACTATCGGGTCGAGGTGGGCCTGACCTACGGCGAGCCCGGCCCTGCCGCTCCCCGTGACTTCCCGCCGCAGCGGGCCAAGGGCCGGGGCCGCGCCTGGTACAGGGGCGACTGCCACCTGCACACGGTCCACTCCGACGGCAAGCGTCTGCCCGCCGAGGTGGCGGCCGGCGCCCGTGAAGCAGGGCTCGACTTCATGGTCTCCACCGATCACAACACCTCGTCCGCGCACGCGGTGTGGGGCGACTGCGCCGGATCCGACCTGCTGATCATCACCGGTGAGGAGGTCACCACCCGCAACGGCCACTGGCTCGCCCTCGGCCTTCCCCCCGGCGAGTGGATCGACTGGCGCTACCGCAACCGTGACGACGCCTTCCCGCGCTTCGCCCGTCAGGTGCGCCGCGGCGGTGGCCTCGTGGTGCCCGCCCACATGTACTGCGCGTACGTGGCGAGCCAGTGGAAGTTCGGCTTCGACGACGCCGACGCCACCGAGGTGTGGACCGGCCCGTGGACGTACGACGACGAGCACGCCGTCAGTACCTGGGACCAGAAGATCGGCGAGGCGGTGCGCTCGGGCGGCCGTTGGGTGCCGGCCATGGGCAACAGTGACGCCCACAGCGCCCCGCAGGTCATCGGGCTGCCGCACAACGTCGTCCTCGCGGACGACCTGCGGACCGACTCGGTCATGGACGGAATCCGCGCCGGGCGCAGTTGGATCGCCGAGTCGGCAGCCGTGGAGCTGACCTTCACCGTCAGCGGCGACGCGCGGCAGGCCGGAATCGGCGAGAGGCTCGACGCGCCGGCGGACGCGCCCGTGGACGTCCGGCTGGACGTGAAGGGCGTCCCGAACGGCACGGTCCGCTTCATCACCGACGAGGGTCAGATGCACCAGGAGTCCCTGGGCGCCGAGGGCGCGGGCACGGTGGTGTGGCGCACGACCACCTCGCTCGCCGCGTACGTGCGCGCCGAGGTCCGCCACCCGATGGCGAACGGTTCGGCGGGACAGGGCAACACCATGGGCGACGCCCTGATGTTCGGTCCGATGGCGGCCCTCACCAACCCGGTCTTCCTGAAGCCGTCGGGGCGCTGACGGCCGGTCGGACGCCAAGGGCGCGCGGGCGTGGGGGATGATTCGCGCACTCCCCCTGCCGCGTTTCGCCGGTGGAGGAGCCGCGGGGTGCCGACCCGGGCGGGCACGCGGAGCGCGCCGGACCGAACGGGGCGAAACGGCCCGGACCGAGGTGCGGCGCTCTACCCTGACGGGACGGCAGCACTCCGTCGGGAGGTGCCGCACACCGTTCGGGAGGCCCCGTATGACCGCGCCCGTGGCCGAGGGCCCCAACCCGCCGAGCTTTCCCCCGCGCACGCCGCCTCCCGCGAAGAAGCCGCTCTCGCCGCCTTTGCCGGATCTTCCCCGCGACGGGGCGGAGGGCGGACGGGTGGTACGGAGAACCGTCCTGCGTCGGGTCGGGATGCGGAACCGACGGGGTGCGAACTGGACGTACGAGTCCGCCGCGTGGGTGGTCGGAAAGACCCGGCGTGAGGTTCTCGGACAGCTCGGCGCATGGGGACACCGCCTCGGGCCGGCCGCGGTGCATGGTGTGGGCTCGGCCACGGAACTGCTCCTCGCCACCGCCCTCGGCGACGGTGGCCGGAGGGTCAGCGTGCACCTGTCGGACCAGGGCGGGCAGGCGTGCGTGGTCGTCCTCTCCCACCGCAGCGGCCTGTCCCCGGGGCACACGGCGGACGGCGACGACGTCCTGCACCGGGTCACCGCCCTGCCCGGAGTCGAGGGGTGCGGCACGGAGACGGGCCCGGAAGGCCGGCGCCTCTGGGCCGTCGTCGGCCTCTGACCCGGGCGACGGCGACGGGCCCGGATCGACCGCGCGGACGACGTGACGCAGGATCAGCCCGCTTCGAGCTGGTGGTCGGCCCAAACGTAGGTTTCAGGGAGCAGATCGGCGATGGCCACGGTCCGTACGCGCTCCCCCTCGCCGACGATGACCCCGATGGCGGGGAAGTAGTCGAGGAGCACCTGCCGGCAGCGTCCGCACGGGGGTACGATCCCCCGGTCGCGGTCGCCCACGGCGACAACGGTGTCCAGCTCGTACGCCCCCTGGGCCGCTGCGGTGCCGATGAGGACCAGCTCGGCGCAGGGCCCTCCGGTGAAGTGGTAGGCGTTCACCGCGGTGATGATCCGGCCGTCCCGGGCGCGTGCGGCGGCGGCCATGGTGTGATTGTCGCCCCGGCACCGTGCGCGGGCCACGTCTTCGGCCGCCCGGACGAGTTCGGCGTCGTAGCGGTGGGCCCGCTTGTCGGCAACATCTGTCATGTCTGCCACCCCTCGGGATCAGCCTCCGCTGTGAACGTCGCCTGATCGTAGTCGGCGTGCCGGCCCCGTCCGGCGAGGTCCCAGACCCACAGTCCGACGAAGGCGCCCGTGAAGCCCATGGCTCTGACCTGCCCTCCCTGGACGTCCTCGGCGTGCTCGTCGGAGAGCACGGTGGCGTCGGCCACCCCGCCGAGAGGACGCCAGCCGGCGCCGGTGTCGTAGCGGAAGCGCAGCTCCCCGCCGTCGAGGTCGCACCCCAGGTCCAGACGCGCGGTGCCGTCGAGGGTGCCGTCGAGGAGAATCCCGCCGGCTTCGTCGACCGTCAGCACGCCCCGGTCACTGCTCGCCGTACGCAGCACGGGCCTGGCCTCGTCGTCGGCGGTGACGTACAGGTAGTGCCAGTTGCGGGTGTTGTAGTAGGCGGTGATCCCGGCGAGGTGCTGGAATCCCCCGGGGCGGCACTCCATCGTCGCTTCGAAGGAGCAGCGGGGGGCGGTCACCCGTTGCGCCACCAGGCTGGGTCCGACAAGGCTGTGCGGGGCGCGGCCTCCCTGTATGCGCAGGTGGGAGGGGCGGTCGGTGAGCGACAGCCAGTCCGGTGCGGCGGGGCGCCGGAGGGTGGACCACTGGGGCCCGAGGGTGGAATGGTCGAAGCCGTCTTCGACGTGGGTGCCCGGGGCCGGGGCGTCCTGCGGACCGGTCCCGCCTCCCCAAACGGAGGTGGGGGCGGCCACCTCCGTGGCCGGTTCGCCGGTGGGAACGCGGGGCCAGCCGTCGGGTGTCCAGGTCACGGGCGCCAGCGCCGTCTCGCGGCCGAGGACGCACGGCCCGCGCCGGCCGAGCGGGCGGGAGACGAGGTAGGCCAGGTAGGACTCTCCGGCGGGCGTCGTCACCAGGCTGCCGTGGCCGGCCTTCTGCAGGGGCAGTTCGGGGCGGTGGCGTGCGGTGATGAGCGGGCCGCCCGGATCGCGTGCGTAAGGGCCGGTCAGGGTGCGGGAGCGGGAGACGGTCACCTGGTGGTCGTAGCCGGTTCCGCCGTCGGCCGTCACCAGGTAGTACCAGTCGCCGACGCGGTAGAGGTTGGGGCCCTCGATCCATCCGTCCCCGGGAGGCAGGTCGATGGGGGCGGGGTCGCCGCTCAGGGCGCGGGCCGTGCGGTCGTAGCGGGTCGCCTCCAGGCCGGCGGACCCGCCGTGCCCGGGCCGCCAGTCGTGGACGAGGTTGATCAGCCAGCTGTCGGGGCCGTCGTGGAAGAGGGACGCGTCGAAGCCACGCGCGTGCAGCGGGACCGCTTCGGACCAGGGACCGTGGATCGTGGGAGCGGTGACGAGGTGGTTGGGGGCGTCGGAGAATCCGCCGGTGTACGCCGACACGTTGCTGTAGACGAGGTGGAACAGCCCGTCCGCGTGGCTCAGGCTGGGCGCCCATACGCCGCCGGAGTCGGGACAGCCGGTCAGATCGAGCGCCGGCGGCCCGGTGAGCGCCCCTCCGAGCGGCTCCCAGTGGACCAGGTCCCGTGAGTGGTGGAGCCGGACGCCCGGGCACCACTCGAACGTCGAGGTGGCGAGGTAGTAGTCGTCGCCGACCCGCACGATCGAGGGATCAGGGTGGGAACCGGGCAGCACGGGATTCCGTACGACCTGTGCAGATCCGTCTCGCACGTGCTTCGCGGCCTTCCGCTCCGGCCCGGGCACCCGGGCTCCCGATGATCAAGGTGGACCGTAGCGTCGAACACCCGTATCGACAACCGTCCGCCCCCCTGGTTCTGCCTCGCCCCGAGCGGGCAGGCCGGGCCGGGAGTCGCCCCCGCCCGCGGTCCGGCGGTCAGCCGGCGGGCCGGTCCGCCGGGGTTCCCCGGAGCGCGGAGACGACTCGTGGCCAGGCGTCCTCTCCGAGCAGCGCGTCCGCGTGCGGAGTGCCTCCGTGGAGATGGGCCGCGGACGCCGGGAGGACGTTCTCGCCGGGGAAGCGGGGACGGTGGCCGGCTCCGGCCCGGCTGATCAACGTGACGGGCGCGCCCGCCCGGCGCCGCCGGAGGGCCAGCCGTTCGGCGGCCGGGAGGGAGGGCCACATCGCGTCGTCGCCGCCCGCGACGAGGACCAGTGCGGCTCGGGCGCGTTCCACGGGGATCGCCGCGCCGGGAAGCAGGTGCCCGAAGGACCGGCGGCTGAGCTCGTACCAGGCGGTCATACCGACCGGCTCACCGGCGGGGGTCCCGGGTGTCCAGGAGTCGTCCATGGGGAGGAAGGGCAGCGGCTCACCGCGCCAGGACCACGAGGAACGGTACGGGTGGTGCCTGCCGTCGGGGCCCGGTCCCACGTTGCACCAGACCGAGTCGGTCGGCGACACCGCGACCACCACGTCCACCCGCGGATCGCGCACGGCAGTGAGCAGAGCGGCTTCGGCCCCTTTGGAGACGCCGAGCACCCCGATGCGCGAGGCGCCCGTCGACCTCAGCAGCCCGATGGCGGAGGTGAACGTTTCCAGCGGTATCTCGCAGATGCCCGGCGACTGTCCGGGACCGCCGAACCAGCGCACCGCCAGTGCGGTCAGGCCCTGACCGGCGAGGAGACGCGCCCGTTCGCGGTCCACCCGCCCGCTGGATCCTGCCAGGACGAGGACCGCGGCACGGCTCCGCCCGGCAGGCGTGGCGAGGACGCCCTCCCAGGGGGTGTGTACCTCACGCTCGTGGACTTCCACGCCGGTCCCCTCCCGTCGGCACGAGTCGCGCCGCCCGCAGCTCACGCGGTCCGGGCGGCTCCGGTCGGGATCGTACGGTGCCGGAGCCCGGCAGGCGGCACCGGGGCGTCGACACCGCTGTCCGTACCCGGACGCCGCCGGGTCGCCGGACCGGCCCGCGCAAAATACGCTGCAATGACCGATCCGCACTGGAGCAGCCGATGACTCGCCGGAGGAATTCCGCCCCAGCGAGCGCCGCGGACCTCCTCGGCACCCTGCAGCAGCTCACGGCCCGCGCGCGGCAGGAAGTGGAACTCCACCAGGCCCGGGTGGAACTCGCCGAGGCGTTGCAGCGCACCATGCTTCCGGGCGCGCTGCCTTCGGTGCCCGGTCTGCAGACCGCCGCCCGCTATCAGCCGACCCACCACGGGCTCGACATCGGCGGCGACTGGTACGACGGGTTCGCGCTGCCGGACGGGGCGCTCGGCTTCGCCATCGGTGATGTGCAGGGGCACGACGTCGAGGCGGCGGCCGTCATGGGACAGATCAGGATCGCGATGCGGGCCATCGCGGGCAGCATCTCGGACCCGGGCGAGGTCATGCGCCGCACGAACGACCTGATGATGGCGGTGACGGCGCCCCTCTTCGCCACCTGCACCTTCCTGCGGGTCGATCCGGCCGGCCAGGAACTCCACTCCGCCCGCGCGGGTCACGTGGCGAGCGTGTGGGCGACCGTCGACGGGCGGTCCGGGATCGCGGAGGGCCCGGGTGGGCTGCCGCTGGGCATCATGGGCGGGGAGGTCTATCCCGTCACCCGGCGCAGGCTCGACGTCCCCGGCGCGGTGGTTCTGCTGACCGACGGGCTCGTCGAGGGGCCTTCCCTCGACCTCGACGAGGGACTCGATGCGATACGCCGACTGGTGAGCGCCCATGTGACCGCCTCCGCAGAGGAACTCGCCCAGACGGTGCTCGGTGCCGCGGACATGACGGGCCACGAGGATGACGTGGCCTTCCTCGTCCTGCGGCACGGGGGCGGCCCGGACGGCTGACGGCGGACCGCGCGTGTCACCGCCGGTGTCACGCGGGGCGCGGTGTCTGATGACCTCTGTGACCCGCAGTGAGAAGGCCAGACGCCGGACCGTGGCCGCCGCCCAGCTCCTGGGCGTCGCAGCCGCGTACTACCTGTCCGGCCGACTGGGCCTGCTCCGACGGGTGGAGGCGTACCAGTCGGTCGTGACGCCCCTGTGGCCTCCCACGGGAATGGCGCTGGGCGCCCTGTTGCAGTTCGGCGGACGGATCTGGCCGGGCATCGCGCTCGGCGCCCTGGGCACCACGCTCTCCGTGAGCGGCTCGTTCTCGCCCCTGGGGATCGGCATCCTGATCGGCAACACACTCGCACCGGTGTGCGCCTGGATCGCCCTGCGCTCGGTGGGCTTCCGGGAGGAGCTGGACCGCCTGCGGGACGGGGTCGCGCTGGTCTTCCTGGGCGCCTTCGCCGGCATGCTGATCAGCGCCACCCTGGGTACCGTCACGCTGGTACTGACCGAGAAGCTGCCACCGGAGAGGTTCTGGCCCGTCTGGGCGTGCTGGTGGGCCGGTGACGTGATGGGGGTGCTCGTGGTGACGCCCATCCTTCTCGTCCTGCGCCGCGCGCGGTGGCCCCGGGTCACGGACCGCTGGCTGGAGGCCATCGGTCTCTTCATCGTCATCACGGCCGCCTCGGTCCTGGCGACGACCAGCACGCTCGCCATGCTCTACCTGGTGTTTCCCGTCCTGATCTGGGCGGCGCTCCGCTTCCAGCTGGCGGGCAGCGCCCCGTGCGCCCTGCTCGTCTCCGTCCTCGCGGTGATCTCGGCGACGCATCAGGCCGGGCCGTTCCGGGGCCACGGGGTGCTGGAGGTGATGCTCGACCTCGCCCTGCTGAACGGCTCGGTGACGCTCACCTCGCTCCTGCTGTCGGCGGTCGTCACGGAGCAGCTGGTCATCCGCCGCGAGATGGAGAGGGCCTGCGTGGAGCTGGCGGAGCTGGTCGAGGAACTGACGCCCCGATCGGCCGCCCGTGCCCGGAGACCATCGTCCGGCGAACGCGCGGCGATCGGTCCGGAGCCCGGGTGAGACGGGCGGCCGGGCGCGAGCGTCAGTCCCCCGACCGGGGGAAGAACCGCCGCAGGAAATCGTTACGGAAGGCTCCCTCGGGGTCGTACCGGGTGGCCAGTTCCTCGAAGCGGGCGTAGTCGGGGTACAGGTCCCGCAGGTTTCCGGGGCCCATCGGGAAGACCTTGCCCCAGTGGGGCCTGGCGCCGAAGGGGGCCAGTGCCTCTTCGACGGCGTGCAGCACCGGCGTGACGGCCGCGGCGTCCGGCTTCCAGGTGAAGTGGAAGGCCACCGAGTCGCGCCCCTGGGCGGGGCTCAGCCAGAGGTCGTCGGCCGCCACCGTCCGGATCTCGGCGATCAGCAGCAGGGGCGCGACGCGGTCCCGGATGCGCTCCAGCGCCTCGAAGGCCGCGGGGGCGTCCTGCCGTGCCACGAAGTACTCCGACTGCAGTTCGTCGCCGCTGCTCGGGGTGAACTCGAGGCGGAAGTGGGGCAACCGTTCGTGCCAGGGGCCGGGTACCCCCTGCTGCACGGTGCAGTTCCCGGCCGGCATCCCGGGTACCGGGTGACGGGGGCCGTCCGCCAGCACCGCGCCGCGCCACTCGGCCGGGGCGTCGTCCGCGTCCTCTGCGGTCACGGCACGCTTCACCCACACCTGGTCGACCGGTCCGTCGCGCCAGCTCGTGAAGAGGCTGACGCTGTACCCCGCGGACATGATCTCGTCGAACCCGTGCACCGCCTGGTCGCGGGGCAGGTCCTCGTAGACCCATTGCCGGATGTCGAAGGTGGGCACGAGGTCGAGGGTCAGCCGTGTGACGACACCGAGCGCCCCGAGGGACACCACCGCGCCGGGGAAGTCGGGGTGGCCACGCTCCAGCGTGGTCAGGGAACCGTCCGCGCGGACGAGTTCGACGGCACGGACCGCACCGGCCAGCGAGCGGTTCCCGATACCGGAACCGTGGGTCCCGGTGGCGCAGGCTCCGGCGACCGAGATGTGCGGCAGGGAGCCGAGGTTGTGGAGGGCGAAGCCGCTCCCGTGCAGGGCGCCGGTCAACTCCCCGAACCGCAGTCCGGCGCTCACCGTGGCGGTCCGGGCGACGGAGTCGATGTCGACCACCCGGGGCAGCCCGGCGACGGAGACCAGGTCACCGCGCGTGTCGGCGATCTCGTTGAAGGAGTGCCGGGTGCCGAGGGCGCGTATTTCGGCGGACGATCCGACGATGTGGCGCAGCTCCTCCACGGAGGTGGGGGTCAGCAGGCGCCGGGCACCGAAGGTGACGTTCTTGGCCCAGTTCCGCTCGGGCGCGTTCACGCGGCGCTCTCCCGTCGGGCCGTACGGGCGGTGGGGCGCGCAGCAGCCTGCGGACACGCGGCGGTTCCCTGCTCGGGACATGAGCGCGGGACAGAATGATCGATCATGCGTACGAAGCTTAGTCACCGGCACCGGTCGACGGGATGGCCGGTGAGGGTGGCATCCGGCACCTTCGTGCGCGTCCTCAGTAGGGAAGCGGCCGACCGGACGGCGTGCGCAGATCGAGCGGGGGCGGCCCCGAGGGCGGCGGTGGACGGCGGACGATCCTGATGCGGCCCATGGCCACCACCTCCTGTTGGTCAACCGGTATCTGCCCAGGGGGGCGGTGTTCACACTTCCGCGCGGGTGCGGGCTTCGCATCCCGGGGGTACGACCGGGGATGCGGAGCGGGCGCGGTGCGGCGAACCTTGAGAGGACCGCGGGGGACGAGACGGAAGGGACGCGCCATGTCGGCGATGGACAAGATCAAGAAGATGCTCAAGGGACATGAGGAGCAGACGGGCAAGGCCGTCGACAAGGGCGGCGACATGGTCGACAAGAAGACCGGGAACAAGTACGAGGGCCAGGTCGACACCGCTCAGGACGGCCTCCGGCGTCAGTTCGGGGCGGGGGACGAGCGGGGCGGCGAGAGCGACCCGCCCCGCCGGTAGACGGGCCGGCGGCGCGTCGGAGCCGCTGTGATCCGCCGCACGCCGTCGTGGGAAGCCGCGGTCGGGGCCGCAGGGTCTCCCCGGGCCGGCGCGCCGCCCCGGGCGCTCTTCCCGCCGACGGGCGCGTCTTCACGGCGTGGAGTGTTCACCTGCCGGAAACGGTAGGACAGCGGGTTCTCGCCGGCGCTCCCTTAGGCTGGCCTCGAAGCCAAGGCCGAGGACGTCCACCGGCGCATCACGTCACCGCTGGACGGGAGCCTCGTGATCCGACCTGTCGTGCCCGCTTTCTCCTTCCCCATCCGCACCCGGCCGCTGCCCCGCTGGCTCGGCCACGTCATGAACCTGCCGCGCGCCCCGGTGCCCTGGGGTGCGGTTCTGCGGGGCGGGCCTGCCGCACTGCCCCTGCTGCTGTCGGTCCTGGCCGACCGGCCCTCGCTGGGGGTACCCGCCGCGCTGGGGGCCATGCTCGCGGGGATCAACGACCGGCCGGGCAGCCGCCGCGGCGCGGTGCTGCGGCTCGGGCTTCCCGCGGTGATCGGCTCCCTCGGGCTGTTCGTCGGCACCTGGCTCGGCGACATCACCGGCGGGAGCCGTTCGCTGGTGTTCCTGCCGCTCGCGCTGGGCCTTCTCGGGCTCGTGGCGGGCGCGCTCAGCTCCGCCGGACCGGTGGCCTCCTCCTGCGGAACCCAGTTGCTGGTGGCGGCCGTGATCGGCGCCGGAATGCCGCTGCCCGAACCTGGCTGGCAGCGCGCGGGTCTCTTCCTCGCCGGCGCGGTGTGGCTGCTCATTCTGCGACTGGTACTGCCCTCCCCGGTACGTTCGCGGGCCGGAGGAGGCGCTCCGTACGTCCTCGACGGGGAGCGCGAGGCCGTGGCGGCGGTGTACACGGCCGTCGCCGATCTGCTCCGGGCCGCCGGGAGCGAGCACGCCCCGAGCCGTCGCGCGGCCCTGAGTGCCGCGCTCGACCACGCGCAGGACACGCTGTCCGGGCCGAGGCTGCGGCGGCACGCGAGTTCGGCGGCCGAGCGCAGACTGCACGCCCGGTACGCCGCCGCGTTCCCCCTGGCCGAGGCGGCGACCGCGTTGGCCTGGGCAGGGGAACCGCTGCCGGCCCGGATCTCCGAGGGGCCGGACCGGCTGGCGCGGGCCGTCCTCACGGGTGCCCCCTGCGGCCCGCTCCCCGCGCCGGTCCGGTCCCGCTCGGGGCTGCGGGCTCTCGACGAGGCGCTGCTGGGCGCGGCCGCCGATTTCGACAACCGGGAGGGGCGCCGGCTGCGGCCCGGCGGAGCGTCCGGCCCGACGTCGCTGCTGCGGCGCGCCTTCGGCCCGGCCGGACGGGCGTACGGCATCCGGGTCGCCTTGTGCTGCGGGACGAGCACCGTGCTCGCCCAGGTGCTCCGTCATGACCACTGGTACTGGCTGCCGGCGACCGCCGTGTTCCTGGTCAAGCCCGATCTCGGGCCGCTGGCCTCGCGGGTGCTGTGCCGGGCGGCCGGGACGGTGGCGGGAGCCGCCCTCTTCGCCGTGCTGCTGGCGCCGTTCGCCGGGCCTGCGGTCGCGGTCGGAGCGGTGGCGGTGTGCGGCGCGCTCATCCCCGTGGCCAGCCGGCACTTCGCGGCCCAGACCGCGGTCGTCACCGTGCTCGTGCTCTCGCTGGTGCTGCTGACCGGTGAGCCCTCCGCCGGTGCCGGGCGCGTCGTGGAGTCGTTGCTGGCGTGTGCTCTCGTACTGGTCATCGGTCATGTGCGGATGCCGCGTCAGCGGATGCACTCGGTGCGCTCGGCGCTGGACGCGTCGGCCTCGGCCGCGCACCGGTATCTGCGTCATGTGCTGGAGCACCCCGGGGACGTGGAGCGCCGTGGCGACCTGCGGCGGGATGCCTACCGGTCACTCGCGGTGGCCCGGAACGCGATCGATCTGTCGGCTGCCGAACTGCCTCCGGTGGCCCGGCGTACGGCGGGGGCTGCCGAGGTGGCCCAGGCGCTGGAGATGCTGATCGACACGACGACGGCCTGCGCCGTGCACCTGGCCGGGCGCCCGGCCGGACTGTCCCGTCCGTACGCCGACCGTCTGACCGCCCGGCTGTCCGCTCTCGCCGCCGCGCGGACGGGCGTCTTCGGACCGGACAGGCACGGTGCGGGGGCGCCGCCGAGGGCGGGGTGGGGACTCGTGGAGGTCCCCGCCGCGGGAGCGGTGCCCGCGGCGGGGAGCGTGGTGCAGCGGGTCAGCGGGTGAGCAGGGTCAGCGCGGCGCAGGCGCCCGTCACGGCACCGGCCCCGGCGACCGACAGCGCCACACAGCGGTTCCTGAGCTGTTCGTAGCGTGCGGTGTACTCGGCACGGAGTTCGACGGCCCGCCCGGCGACTCTGGTGAACGAGTCGCGGCAGACCGCCACGCGGTCGATGACGTAGACGCGTTCCACGTCCTCGCGTTGGGCGCTGGTGAGCCAGGGGAGCTGATCGGTGAAGCGGCCTGCGTGGCGGCGGGCTTCCTCGACCTCGGCGTTCCACAGGAGGTAGCCCTCCATGCGGGCGAGACCCCGGGCGCAGTCAGGATCGGGTTTCACGCGTTCCTCTTCTCGTGACGGCGGACGTCTTCGGGTGGGGCTGCGTCCACTGCTGCGTCTACTGCTGCTTGTCGCCCGGGGCGACGGTCGCGGACGCGCCGGGCATGTTGGTCGCGTCGTCGATCTCGCGGACGTACGGGTGGTGCAGGTCGAACGCCGGGGATTCGGACCGGATCCGGGGCAGGGTGATGAAGTTGTGCCGCGGGGGCGGGCAGGAGGTGGCCCACTCCAGAGAACGGCCGAAGCCCCACGGGTCGTCGACCCCGACCGGCTTCGCGTACTTGGCGGTCCTCCACACGTTGTAGAAGAACGGCAGGACCGACAGACCGAGCAGGAACGAGGAGATCGTCGAGATCGTGTTCAGCGCGGTGAAGCCGTCGGCCGCGAGGTAGTCCGCGTAGCGACGCGGCATGCCCTCGGCACCGAGCCAGTGCTGCACCAGGAACGTGCCGTGGAAACCCACGAACAGCGTCCAGAAGGTGATCTTGCCGAGCCGCTCGTCCAGCATCTTGCCGGTGAACTTCGGCCACCAGAAATGGAATCCGGCGAACATCGCGAACACCACGGTGCCGAAGACGACGTAGTGGAAGTGCGCGACGACGAAGTACGAGTCCGAGACGTGGAAGTCCAGCGGCGGCGAGGCCAGCAGAACGCCGGTCAGACCACCGAAGAGGAAGGTGACCAGGAACCCCGTCGCCCAGAGCATGGGCGTCTCGAAGGAGAGTGAGCCCTTCCACATCGTGCCGATCCAGTTGAAGAACTTCACGCCCGTCGGCACCGCGATGAGGAACGTCATGAAGGAGAAGAACGGCAGGAGCACGCCGCCCGTCACATACATGTGGTGCGCCCACACCGTCACGGAGAGACCCGCGATGGCGATCGTCGCCGCGATCAGGCCGACGTAACCGAAGATCGGCTTGCGGCTGAAGACGGGGATGACCTCGCTGATGATGCCGAAGAACGGCAGGGCGATGATGTACACCTCCGGGTGCCCGAAGAACCAGAAGAGGTGCTGCCAGAGCAATGCGCCGCCATTGGCCGCGTCGAACACGTGGGCCCCGAATTTTCGGTCCGCTTCCAATGCGAAGAGCGCGGCGGCGAGAACCGGGAAGGCCAGCAGGACCAGAACAGCGGTCAGCAGAACGGTCCACACGAAGATCGGCATCCGGAACATCGTCATGCCGGGCGCGCGCATGCAGATGATCGTGGTGATGAAGTTGACGGCGCCGAGGATCGTGCCGAAGCCGGAGAAGGCCAGACCCATGACCCACAGGTCTCCGCCGACGCCGGGCGAGTGTTCCGCGTTCGAGAGCGGGGAGTAGGCGAACCAGCCGAAGTCCGCGGCGCCGTTGGGGGTGATGAAGCCACTGACCGCGATGAGCGAACCGAAGAGGTACAGCCAGTACGCGAACATGTTCAGCCGCGGGAACGCCACGTCGGGCGCGCCGATCTGCAGCGGCATGATCCAGTTGGTGAAACCGGCGAACAGCGGCGTCGCGAACATCAGCAGCATGATCGTGCCGTGCATCGTGAAGAGCTGGTTGTACTGCTCGTTCGAGACGATCTGGATCCCCGGCCGGGCCAGTTCCGCGCGCATGACCAGGGCCAGCAGGCCGCCGACGCAGAAAAAGCCGAAGGACGTGATGAGGTAGAGCGATCCGATCGTCTTGTGGTCGGTGGTGGTGAGCCATTTGATGACGACGTTCCCCGGCTGTTTGTGCCGTACCGGCAGCTCGTCCTCGTACGAGTCGTCTGATTCCACCGGTTCTGAGGTACTGCTCGTCGTCACTGCGACGCTCCCTTGATCGACGGTCCGTTGCGGACACGCCGACCAGAATGGCCCGGTGGGGTTCGGCCCGGTGGGACATCCTTCACGGTGGAGCGCCACCGTGCGTCAACGACACTCGAACGGCCCAACGGCGGCGGGGTCGCCGCCCAGGAAGGCGTCAGCGGAGATCGAAGACGAGGCGGCCGGACACCTTCCCCTCGAGCACCTCGTCGATCGAGCTGTTGATGGAGTCGAGCTTCCGGGTCTCGCGTGCGACCCGGGTACGGCCCAGGCTGTGGAGCCGGAAGACCTCCGCCAGATCCTCGCGGGTCCCGACGATCGAGCCGACGACGGTGATTCCGTTCAGAACCGTGTCGAAGACCGGCAGCGCCAGGGTGCCCTCGGCCGGCAGCGCGACGAGGACCAGCGTCCCGCCCCGGCGGAGCGATCCGTAGGCGGCGGAGAAGGACTCGTTGCTGACCGCCAGGGAGATCGCCGCGTCGGCGCCGCCCAGCTTCTGGGCCTCCTCGGCGACGTTCTGGGTACGGGCGTCGATGACGTGGTCCGCACCCAGGTCGCGGGCGAGGCTCAGCTTCTCGTCGGTGACGTCGACCGCGATGGTCTCCGCCCCGAAGATCCGCGCGTACTGGAGCGCGAGGTGCCCGAGGCCACCGATTCCGGAGACGAGGACCCGGGCGCCGGGACGGGCACCCGACAGTTTGACCGCCTTGTACGTGGTCACGCCCGCGCAGGTCAGCGGGGCGGCGTCGAGCGGGTCGATTCCCTCGGGCACCGGCACCACGTAGGTGCCGTGGGCCACGGCGTACTCCGCGTGACTGCCGTCGACGGAGTAGCCGCTGTTGCGTTGCTCCAGGCAGAGGGTCTCCCATCCGGAGACGCAGTGGTCGCAGTGGCCGCAGGCCTCGCCGAGCCAGGGGATCGCCACTCTGTCCCCCGGCGCGAGGTGGCTCACCTGGTCGCCGACGGCTTCGACCACGCCGATCCCCTCGTGGCCGGGAACGAAGGGGGGCGCCGGTTTCACGGGCCAGTCCCCCCGGGCGGCGTGGATGTCGGTGTGGCAGAGGCCGGAGGTCTCCATCCGCACCAGCACCTGGTGCGGCGCGGGCGTCGGGACGGGCCTCTCCTCCACGGTCAGGGGTTCGGTGAAACTGTGGACCACGGCGGCTTTCATGGGCGCTCCTCCGTTCACCCGGTGGGACGGGGGCGTGGCGAGCCACCTTCACACCAGATCGGACATTTGGCACAAAATACACTAAGGCCTCTCCCGTGATCGTGGTGGATCGGTGCGCGGCGTCGGATGCGGTGCATCGCGAGGCGCAGGGGCGTCCGCATACTGGATGTACGCGGACGCCCCGACAACCGGCGAGGTGCCGTCACTGTCGTCGCCCACCTGCCAGGACGTGCGGGACGGGACAGCCCGTGAGCCGGTCGGGCTGCATCCGATCGGCGCGGCTCGGTGAGGAGTCTTGGGGCAGCCGGAGGACAGCCTCACCCCCCGGCCCAGTCGCGCAGTTCGGCGGGCGAGGCGAAGGCCGCCACGTTCTTGTCGAGTGGATGATCCGTGTACTGGTGCAAGCGCCAGTCCGCCTCGATGCGCGGTTTCCCCGGCTCCACGTAGTCCGCGATCCACAGGCCGTCGCCCGCGTACGAGGTCCTGTCGACGTCGAGCCAGAACGAACGGCCGCAGTAGAGCAGGGCCCGGTGGTCCGGACGGAGCCGTTTCACGTCGTGGAGGAACGCATCCTTGTCGGCATTGCTCGCCCGGGTACCGTCACCGGTCTGCTCCCAGTCGACGGCGAAGAGGTCCCCCGCCCTCTCCGGCGTCCGGGCGAGGAAGAAGCGTGCCTGCTCCGCCACCTTGCCCGGCCAGAGGAAGTGGTAGAAGCCGACCACGCAGCCGGCGTCCCGCGCCCGTTTCACCTGCGCGGCCAGGTGCGGGTTGACGTAGGAACTCCCCTCCGTCGACTTGATGAAGACGAAGTCCACTCCGTCGGTGTCGAACGTCTCCTGGTAGGAGCTGACATCGATTCCGTGCAGCATGGGGGCCACCCTCCGGCGCGTCCGACACGTCCGTCCTCGCCCCTTCAGATGCCCGCAACGGGACCGCCCCACTTCCGCTTCGGCGGAAGTATCGATTCAGCGGCAGGAATAGGGGGCGGGACGAAGAGGTTGGCGCACTACACGGGACCATTCACCCTTGCGGCACTACATGAAGAAGGTCGGATCATATGCAGATCGGCATCATCGGTGCGGGCAATATCGGCGGCAACCTGACCCGGCGTCTGACCGCTCTCGGTCACGAAGTGACCGTCGCCAATTCGCGCGGCCCGGAGACTCTCGAAGCCCTCGCCGCGGAGACCGGCGCCACCACGGCGAAGGCGTCCGAGGCCGCGCGTGGCGCGCGGATCGTCGTGGTCACCGTGCCACTGAAGTCAGTCCCCGACCTGCCGGCCGGCTTCCTCGACCACGCGGCCGACGGCGCTGTGGTGATCGACACCGGCAACTACTATCCGCAGCAGCGTGACGGCCGGATCGAGGAGATCGAGGACGGATTGCCGGAGAGCCGCTGGACCGAGGCCAAGATCGGCCATCCGGTGGTCAAGGCTTTCAACGGTACGTTCGCCCAGGACATCCTGGACCGGGGGCTTCCGCAGGGAACTCCGGGGCGGCAGGCGCTACCCGTGGCGGGGGACGACGAAGAGGCGAAGAGGGTCGTACGGGACCTCATCGACGAGCTGGGTTTTGACACGGTCGACGCCGGGGGTCTGGACGAGTCCTGGCGCCAGCAGCCCGGCACACCCGTGTACGGCAACCGGGGCGACGCCGAAACCATCCTCAAGGCCCTGGCCGCGGCCTCGCCCGAGCGCACCGCGGAGTGGCGGGCCTGACCCCCTCCGCGGCGGTCCGGCGTGGCGGGACGAGCGCCGTGCCGGTCGCCGTCAGACGCTCCAGTGGGCGGGGCGGGTGAGCGACGGCGGAATTTTCGTCCCGCCGTCGCCCCGCGCCGCGTTGAGCTGGACCTGGGTCAGGAAGAGCGTGGTCGTCAGGTCGGCGCGTGACAGCCGGGTGTCGCGGAAGTCCGCTCCGATCACGTCCGCCCGGCCCAGGTCCGCGCCGGTGAGGTCCGCCGCCACCAGGCACGCCGACCGCAGGTCCGCGCCCCGGAGATCAGCGCCCCGGAGCCGGGCCCCGAACAGATCACGGCCCGGGCGCCGCTTCCCGGGGCGCCCGGACACGGTGGCGCGGACGAGGGCACTGACCTCGCGCAGCAGGGGTGCGACGGCCTCCCGGTGTGCGGTCACGTCGAAGTCGGCCAGCTCGTCGGCGGGCTCCCGCGTGAGTCGTTCCGTGGCGCCCAGCGCCTGCCGCAGTTCCTCGCGCATCGGCTCGGTCTCGGGCCGCGCGAGAGCCTCCGTCAGATGGCTGAGCATCTCGTGGAGCTGACGCATCACCCGGAACACCCGGAACATCTGGTCCGCGGTCTCCGGACGGGAGCGCCAGTCCTGACCCGCGTACACGCCCTGCGAGACCTTCTGGCCCGCGCCGAAACAGTCGTACACGGTGCATCCGGGAAATCCGGCGGGGCGCAGCCGCCGGTGGATTCCGCAGCGGAAGTCCTCCCCGAGGTGGGAACAGGGCTCGCCCGCCTCCTTGTCGACCGCGAAGTCCGCGGACGCGAACAGGGTGAGAGCGACGCAGCACAGTCCGAAACAGTTGGCGCAGTCGGCTCGCAGGACGTCCGGCGCGGTGCCGGAATCGGGAGACCCGGGATGTGGACCGGGCGTCCGGGCTGTTCTGGGCACGTTCGGTGTCCTTCTGCGTCTCTCTGCGAAGTCCCTCTGCGAAGCGATGGCGCGTGCAGCCTATCCAGTCGCCCCGGTGCGGTCTCCTGGATTTCGGCGGCCCGCTTCCGGGGACCCGATCCTCGGGCGCCATGATGGATGGCACATACATCGTTGTAGGAGGTGGCCACCGGCATGACGAACGCACCGGTCGACAGCATCCCGGCCCAGCGGGTGCTCACGGATCCGGCGGGTCTGGCCCGCTATCAGCACGACGAGGCGGAGTGGGCTCCGTACGGGACGCCCTTGGCAGTGGTGAGGCCGCAGAACACGGGCGAGGTGCGCGCCGTGGTGCGCCACTGCGTCGAGCACGGCATCCCCCTCGTGCCGCGCGGCGCCGGCACGGGGCTGTCGGGCGGGGCCAACGCGCTGGACGGTGCGATCGTGCTCTCGTTCGAGGACATGAACGCCGTGCTGCGGATCGATCCCGCCGAACGGCTGGCGGTCGTGCAGCCGGGCGTCGTCAACGACGACCTGCGGGCCGCCTGCGCCGAGCGCGGTCTCTGGTATCCGCCGGATCCCGCCAGTTCCCCGTGGTCCACCATCGGCGGGAACGTGGCGACGAACGCCGGCGGCATGTGCTGCGTGAAGTACGGCGTGACCCGCGACTACGTACTCGGCCTGGAGGTCGTGAACGGGCTGGGCGAGACGGTCCGGCTGGGGCGGAGCACCGCCAAGGGTGTCGCGGGGTACGACCTGGCCGGGCTGATGGTCGGGTCCGAGGGCACGCTCGGCGTGATCACCGAAATCACTGTTCGGCTCAGGCCGCAGCGGCCTGCCGAGCGGACCGTCGCCGGGTACTTCTCCTCGGTCGTGACGGCGGGCGAGGCGGTCAGTGCCGTCACCGCCTCGGGAGTCATCCCCTCGGCACTGGAACTGGTCGACCGTCACTGCCTCGCCGCCGTCGACGCGTGGAAGAACATGGGGTTGTCCGCCGACGCCGAGGTGGTCCTGCTGGGCAGGGTCGACACTCCTGGGGCCGAGGGGGACGCGGAAGCGGAGCTCGTGCGGGAGTGCTTCGAGCGCGCGGGGGCGACCTGGGCGGCGGTCTCCACCGACCAGCAGGAGGCCGACGCCCTGTTCGAGGCACGACGGCTCGCCTACCCGGCACTCGAGCGTCTGGGCCCCGTGCTCACCGAGGACGTGTGCGTGCCCAGGACCGCGGTGCCGGAGATGCTGGCGAGGATCGAGCGTACGGCCGCCCGGCACGACATCCTGGTGGCCAACATCGCGCACGCGGGCGACGGCAACCTCCACCCGTTGATCATCACACCGCCCGGGGACGAAGCCGCACGGGCCCGGGCCCAGTTGGCGTTCGAGGACATCCTGGACGACGCGATCGCGCTCGGCGGCACGGTGACGGGCGAACACGGGGTGGGCCTGCTGAAGAGGGGCGGCATGAGCAGGGAACTGGGTCCGGCCGTACTCGCCATGCACCGGGCCGTGAAGTCCGCCCTGGACCCGCACCACATCTTCAACCCCGGGAAGGTGCTGGCCGCGGACCTCCCGGGGGCCTGACTTGCCGCCACGCCGACGCACCGGGCGGCCGGGAGCCGCCCGTGCGGCACCCGGCTCGTACCCTCCGTCGTTGTCGGTGCGTCGCGGCAGACTGGTCGCAGGGGAACCAGACTTCAGGACGGGACAGGACGGGGCGAGGGGTGGCGGGGATGACACGGAGGCCGGGGCGAGCTGTCGGGGTGCGCGGTGCCGGACGCTGAGGAGACGGGCTTTGAACCGGCGACCGGGGACGGGCCGGTCCTCCCGGAATCCGCCGCGGCGGCCCGTGCGGCTGCCGTGGCCACCGCCCACGGGGGCCTGCTGCAGATCCGGCGCCTGACCAACTCGGAGCATCCCGCACCGGAGTCGGTGCCCGCGGCCTGGGAAGTCCTGCGACCCGTGCGCGCGGTGTCACTGGCGCTGGAGGCGGCCGGTGTCAGGCCGTCGGCCGTGCACGCCTCGGGCCTGCGGGCCTCGGCGGGCTACCTGGTCCACGCGGGCTCCGCGCCCGGCACCGTCCGGGTGGAGTGGGTGGGCCCTGCGGGCAGCGGCGCCTCCCAGGACGAGGAGGGAGCGCTCACCCGGTGTGCGGGCGTCCTGCGCCGACTGGGCTGGACGGCGCTGCTCTACCGGGGGCCCCGGCGGCGCCGGTTCCTCGAGGTGGAGCCACCGTCCGGCCTCCGGCGGGCGACCGGTCGGTGACGGGGCCCGCGTCGCGGTGGGGCCGGTTGCCCGTCGTTGTCAGACCCGTGGGAGATGCTGATGGCCCGACACTTCCGACCAGGAGAAGCCGAGATGGAGAAGGACGAGCTCGCCGCGGCCCAGGCTTACGTCAGGCTGCTGGAGGCCACCCGGGCCGTACTCACCGAACCGCAGGAAGCGCCGTTCTGCCTGCCCCTGCTCACCGCACCGATGGAGGAGGCGGACCGGGCGCTCCGGGACGCCGACCTCTCGGGGAACGAGGAACGCCTCTTCGCTCTCGTACGGGCGCTGCGGCCCAGCCTGTCGGCGAGCAGCAGGTGAGATCCACCGCTCCCGATCCCGTTCCTGTTTCTGCACCTGCGGGCGGAGGGTGGGTCCGCGGGGTTCAGCCCTCTCCCGGGGCGGGTGCCAGCCCGAGTTCCCGCGCGTCCAGCGGAGCGAAGTACCGGGCCACGTCGCTCTCGCGCACGTCCTCGGTGTGCGACGGCCGCCAACGGGGCGCGTAGTCCTTGTCCACGATCCTGGCCCGCACGCCCTCGACGAAGTCGGGGTGCGCGAAAGCGCGGGTGGAGACGCGGAAGTCCTGGTCGAGCGATTCCTCCAGGCTCCGCGCCGCCCGCGCCCGGCGTACGGCGGACAGGGTGACCGCCAGGGCGGTGGGTGACAGGGTGAGGAGCGTCTCGGCCGTCTCCTTCGCGGCTGCGGCCCCGTGGTCGCGCAGTCGGCCGACGATGCCGCCGACGGTGCCGGCGGTGTAGCAGCTGTCGATCCAGTCGCGCGCGGCGCCGAGTTCCCCGGCCTCCGCGCCGGTGGTGTGGCGCAGGACGGTGCGTGTCACGTCGGCGGGGGTCGCGCATCCGGAGAGCGCGGCCGTGAGGGCCGGGAGGTCCCCCGACCGGACGTGGTGGTCGGCGAGGCCGCAGAGCAGCGCGTCCGCGGCGCCGACGGGCCGGCCGGTGAGCGCGAGGTGGGTTCCCAGCTCCCCGGGAGCCCGGGACAGCAGGTGGAGTCCGCCGACGTCCGGCACGAATCCGATCGCGGTCTCCGGCATCGCGATGCGCGAGCGCTCGGTCACGATGCGTACGCTCCCGTGCGCCGAGATCCCGACCCCGCCTCCCATCACGATGCCGTCCATGTAGGCGACGTACGGCTTGGGGTACCGGTGGATCCGGGCGTTGAGCCGGTACTCGTCGCGCCAGAAGTCGAGGGACGCGGTGCCGCCGGCCCTGGCGTCGTCGTGCAGGGCGCGGATGTCGCCGCCCGCGCACAGACCGCGGTCTCCGGCTCCCGAGATCACCACCGCGGTGACCCCGTCGTCGTGTTCCGCCGCTCCGAGCGCCTCGTCGAGGGCGCGTACGGAGGCGTGGTCGAGGGCGTTGAGCACGCGGGGCCTGTTGAGGGTGATGTGGCGGACGTGGCCGTCGGTGCGCAGCAGGACGGGGGCGTCGTCGGTCATGGAAGGGCTCCGGTACGTGGTCCGCGGCGGCGCCCGCGGGTGCGGACGATCGATGCCCGCCATTCTGCGACGCCGCGCGGCCCCGCCCGCGCGCGGGGCCGCGCGGATCGCACCGGGCCCACCAGCATCTGTGGCACTCCTACCGGACCGGCTCGACAATTGGACGACCAGGGTCTTTCCCGCAGCCCGTCGGGCCCGCCGCCGGACGACCTCCGGAGCCGCAATGACCGACCACAGGAAGTCCGCGGATCACGCGTCCGCACCGCCGCGTCCGGACGCCCCCGCACTCGGCAGGGGGATCGGCACGGTCCAGCGGCTGGCGATGAACCGGACCGGGAGCTTCGACTGGGATCTGGAGACCCGGAGAGTGAACGTGGACGCCGCCGGGCTGATCGTGTTCGGGGTGGATCCCGACACGTTCGACGCCAGCCGCCCGGGAACCCTGATCGAGTTGCTGGAGCCCGCGGAGCGTGAGCGCCTGAACCTGTCCATCGACGAGGCCGTCACCAGTGGCGCCCATTCGTACAGCGTGCACTTCCGGGTCCCCATGCCGAACGGTGCGTTCCAGTGGACGCACGTGCAGGCCCGCATCCTGCGTCACCCCGACGGCAGGGCCCACCGCATCGTCGGCGTGGTGCGGGACGCGACGGCGGAGGTGACGCACTCGGACTTCGTACTCGAACTGGAGAAGCGCCGGCAGCGGCAGACCAGCATCGTCGAGCGGACGACCAGTGCGATGTCGCGTGCCGCGTCCGTGGACGACGTGACGGCGGCGCTGACCGGGCCCGGGGGAACGGCGAGGCTGGGCGCGGACGGGGTGACGCTCGGGCTGGTGGAGAACGCGTCGCTCAACGTCGTCGCGGTGAGCGGGCAGACCCTGGAGGCGTTCGAGGGTCTGGGCTCCGGCGACCTCGGCCGGAAGCTGCCCCTGGTCGACACCATCCTCAGCGGCCGCCCCCGGTTCATCACCTCCCCCGACGACCTGGTCCGGCGCTACCCGGCGCTGAAGTCCCACGTGGAGTTGCTGGGCTTCTCCGCCGCCGCATACCTGCCGCTCGTCGCCCAGGCGCGTTCGCTGGGCGGGCTGGCGATGTTCTACGGCAGGCGGATGTCGTTCACCGCGGACGAGCGGATTCTCTGCCTGGGGCTCGCCGCCATCCTCGCGCAGAGCCTGCAGCGGGCGATCCTCTTCGACGAGGAGCGTGAGTTCGCGACCGGGCTGCAGGCGGCGATGCTCCCCCGGCGGATCCAGGGCGTCGAGGGCGGCGAGATCGCGGTGCGCTACCACGCGGCGCGGACCGGGCGCCAGGTCGGCGGCGACTGGTACGACATGATCGCGCTGCCCAACGGCCGGTACGGCCTGGTGGTGGGCGATGTGCAGGGACACGACACCCATGCGGCGGCGATCATGGGCCAGCTCCGGATCGCCCTGCGCGCCTACGCCGCCGAGGGGCACCCGCCGGCGACCGTGCTGGCCAGGGCCTCTCGCTTTCTTTCCGAACTGGACACCGACCGCTTCGCGACCTGCACCTACGCGCAGGTCGACCTGGGCTCGGGCGCCCTGCGCGTGGCGCGTGCGGGCCACTTCGGGCCGCTCATCCGGCACGCCGACGGGCGGGTCCGCAGCCCCCAGGTCAGGGGCGGCCTCCCGCTCGGCGTCTCGACGTACTTCGAGTACGAGGAGTTCCCGGAGACCCGTCTCGATCTGGTGCCGGGCGAGACGCTCGTGCTCTTCAGCGACGGGTTGGTGGAGGAGCCGGGCGCGGACATCGACACGGGGCTGGCCGCGCTGGCGCAGGAGGTGCGGACCGGGCCGGCCGGGGCCGAGGCGCTCGCCGACCATCTCTCCGAACGGCTGTGGGAGCGCTGGGGATCGGGCGACGACGTCGCGCTGCTGGTGCTGCGGCGCCGTCCGGACGTGGGGTCCTCCCTGGCGCCCCGGCTGCACCAGTACATTCACCAGGCCGACCCCGAGGGCCTCTCGGACGCCCGCTCCATCGTCCGGCAGGCGCTGGCCGACTGGGGCATGGAGGACTTCGCCGACGACGCCGAACTCGTCACCGGGGAACTCCTGGTCAATGTGCTGCTGCACACGGAGGGAGGCGCGGTGCTCACGGTGGAGGTGCTCCCCGACCCCGTGCGCCGGATACGGCTCTCGGTCCAGGACCGCTCCAGCGTGTGGCCGCGCAGGCGCTCGCCGGGCGAGACCTCGACCTCGGGCCGCGGGCTGCTGCTGCTGGACGCCGTCGCCCTCCGGTGGGGGATCGAGCCCCGGGGCGAAGGGAAGGCCGTGTGGTGCGAGATGGGGCCGCCCGACCCGCCCGCCGCCCGGGAGGTGCCGGATTCTCCCGGTCCTCCGGACGGGCGCGGGGCCCAGGAACCGCCGGACGGGCAGAAGCCCGTGGGCCACGCCCCTTCCGGAAGTGCCGGGACCTGACGGACAGGACGCCGTGCATCGGTGTCACCCCCGCGGGTGTCGGACCGAAATTGGCTCGAAGCGCTCGGTCGCGAAGGTCCGGCGGACCGCTCGCGGCACGGGTCGGACACCGTCGGACACTGTCGGACGGGTGAGGAACGGGGGTGCCGGACCATCCCGGAGGCCCTCGGGCCGGCCGGCGTCCCAAGGTCCCGGCATCCCGGCGTCCCGGCGTCCCGGCAGACGAACGACGGGTCGGCGGCGGTTCAGAAGGGGTAAGTGTCCTCCTGCCGGACGGCCACGCCGAGGTGCTCACCGACCCGGTTGACCAGCAGCGTCATTTCGTACGCCACGTGACCGACGTCGGCCTCCGCCGCGGTGAGTACGCAGAGGCAGCTTCCGTCCCCGGCAGCGGTGACGAACAGCAGCGCCTCGTCGAACTCCACCATCGTCTGCCGTGCTCTGCCCGCTCTGAAGTGTCTTCCCGAGCCGCGTGCCAGGCTGTGCAGCCCGGAGGAGACCGCCGCCAGGTGCTCCGCGTCTTCCCGGACGAGTCCCGTGCTGGCTCCTGTCACCAGTCCGTCGTTCGAGAGCACCAAGGCGTGCTGTATGTGCTCCACCCTGCTGGTGAGATCGTCGAGAAGCCAGTCGAGTCCCCGGTCCAACGCCATGCGTGCCCTCCCCGTTGCCACTGCCCCGTACCCCTCGTCGCGCGTAAGCCTTGCGCACACCTCCCCTGCGGGCAAGCGGCGCACGGGTTCCGGGGCGTCGCTTCGCGCCACTCACGTGCCGACGGCGCAGGATGGGCCCATGGCACACCACATGACAGAGGAAGAGTGGCGGGCGTTCCTCTCCGCGGGGACCCGCACCGGCAAGCTGTCCACCGTCCGGGCCGACGGGAGCCCCCACATCGCACCGGTCTGGTTCCTGCTGGACGGGGAGGATCTGGTCTTCAACACCGGCCGGGACACGGTGAAAGGACGCAACCTCGCGCGGGACGGCCGGGTGGCGTTGTGCGTGGACGACGACCGGCCACCGTTCTCGTTCGCCGTCGTCCAGGGGCGGGCCGCGCTCAGCGAGGACCCCGAGGAGCTGCTGACCTGGGCGACCCGGATCGCCGCCCGGTACATGGGGCCGGACGCGGCGGCGGAGTACGGCCGCCGCAACGCGGTCCCGGGTGAATTGCTCGTACGGGTGCGGGTCGAGAAGGTGGTCTCGATGGCCGACATCGCCGACTGACCGTGGCGGCACCGACGGGCACGGGCCCCGCTCGGGCCTGAGGACAGCGGTCCCCTACTGGCCCACGGAGTCGAGCAGCCGGGCGGTGTGCATCCGCCCGGCGTACTCGACCATTCTGATCAGAACTTCCTTGCCGGAGGCGCGGTCACGCGCGTCGCACAGGACGACCGGCGTCCCGGGATCCAGATCGAGGGCGAGCGACACGTCCTGTTCGTCGTAGGCACGGGCACCGGAGAAGCAGTTGACGGCGACGACGAACGGGATGCGCCGGTGCTCGAAGTAGTCGACGGCGGGGAAGCAGTCCTCCAGCCGCCGGGTGTCGGCGAGGACGACGGCCCCGAGCGCTCCCTGCGACAGTTCGTCCCACAGGAACCAGAAGCGGTCCTGTCCCGGCGTCCCGAACAGGTAGAGGGAGAGCCCGGAGCGGATGGTGATCCTGCCGAAGTCCATCGCGACCGTGGTCGTCGTCTTGCGCTCCACGCCTTCGGTGTCGTCGACGGTCTGCCCGGCCTCGCTGAGGAGTTCCTCGGTGCGCAGCGGGCGGATCTCACTGACGGCACCGACCAGCGTGGTCTTGCCGACACCGAATCCTCCGGCGACCAGGATCTTCAGGGCGAGGGCGGTGTTCTCGGGGCTGTCGGTGGTCCCGGCGTTGTCAGCCTCATCGGCGTTCCGGGTGTCGCCGCCCTCCCCCGACGCGGCGTCCCGGTCCGCGTTCACCCCGTCATCGTCTCCACGGACCGCACCGCCTGCGTGCTCGGAGGACATCGATCACTTCTCTCAGCCATGAGTGCCCGGGTGCGCCCACGCGGATCGGGCGCACCCCTTCGGACTCGGTCGAGTTGTTTCCGGCACGCGTGCCGGTCAGGTCGGGAGCAGCATGACAAGCCGGTCGGCCGATCGAGGGCGGCGATCGCAATTTGATCGTTGCGGCCGGAAGGTGGTCGGAGGATGCGCGTATGGCGTCCTCAATCGAGCGCGGAGGTCCGGGCGGGACGACCCCTTGCGGCCGGTTCGGTCCATACCCGTGAGACCGGGTCAGCCCTGCGGCTCAGGAGCGCGCGTCCTCGTGCTCCGTCTGCGCCTCCGCGTCCCGACGCGTCGTCATGCGCTTGTTGGGCCACCACGAGACGGCGCCGATGTCCAGCACCAGCGCGGGCACCAGCAGCGACCGCACCACCAGGGTGTCGAGGAGAACGCCGAACGCGACGATGAAGGCGATCTGCACCAGGAACGCCAGCGGGATGACGAGGAGTGCCGCGAAGGTCGCGGCCAGCACCACGCCCGCCGAGGTGATGACCCCACCCGTGGTGATCAGGCCACGCAGCATCCCCTGTCGGGTGCCGTGGAGCAGGGCTTCCTCCCGTACCCGGGACATCAGGAAGATGTTGTAGTCGACGCCGAGGGCGACGAGGAAGACGAATCCGTACAGCGGTACCGAGGCGTCCGTGCCGCTGAAACCGAAGACGTGCTGGAAGACCAGTGCGGAGACGCCGAGTGTGGCGAGGTAGTTGAGCCCGACGGTGGCGACCAGCAGCACGGGGAGCAGGACCGAGCGGAGCAGTGCCATCAGGATGACGAGGATGATTGCGAGCACCACCGGCACGATGAGCGCGCGGTCCTCGGCCGCCGTGGTCTGGGTGTCGAGCCGTTGCGCGGAGTACCCGCCGACGGCGGCTTCCGCGCCGGGCACGGCGTGGACCGCCTCGCGCAGCCTCTTCACCGTCGCGTTGGCGGCGTCGCTGTCGGCCTCGGCCTTCAGCGTGGCGTCGATCCGCACCCGGCCGTCGACGACCATCGGGGTGCCGTCGCCGGGACGCCCCGACTCGGTGACCGGGGTGACGGCCGCGATCCCCTCGGTGTGCTCGGCGGCGGCGACGACCGCGTCGGTACGGTCGGCCCGGGCGATGATCACCGCGGGGTTTCCGGAACCGCCGGGGAAGTGCTCGCTGAGCGTGGCCTGCGCGGAGACGGACGGCGCGTCGTTGACGAAGGTCTCGTCCAGCGGCACACCCTGCGACTTCAGGGTGGGCGCGAAGACCGCGCACACCACCAGGACGAGCAGGGTGCCCGCCCAGACCTTGCGGGGGGCGCGGTCGACGAAGGAGGCGACGCGCCGCCAGATGCCGTGTCCACCGGTGGCGGCGTCCACGGGGCGGGGCTTGGCCGGCCAGTAGGCGGCGCGGCCGGTGAGCACCAGCACCGCCGGCAGGAACGTCAGCGTGGAGAGCACGGCGCAGACGATCCCGATGGCGCCGACCGGACCCAGTGCCCGGTTGTTCGTCAGATCGCTGAGCAGCAGCGCGAGCAGCCCGAGGGCGACGGTCGCCGCGCTCGCCGTGATGGCGCCCGCCGAACGCCTGAGGGCGGCGAGCGCGGCTGCCGCCCGGTCACCGCCCCGGGTGAGTTCCTCCCGGAACCGGGCGGTGAGCAGGAGCGCGTAGTCGGTGGAGGCACCGATGACGAGGATCGAGAGGATGCCCTGCACCTGGCCGTCGACGCGTACGACGCCGTGATCGGCGAGTACGTACACGATCGCGCAGGCGAGCCCCAGGGCGAAGACGGCGCTGAGGATGATCAGAAAGGGCAGCAGCAGGCTGCGGTAGACCAGCAGCAGGATGACGAGGACGGCCACGAGGGCCACGCCGAGGAGCAGGCCGTCGATGCCGCCGAATGCGTCCTTGAGGTCCGCCTGGGCCGCCGCGGGTCCCGCGATGCCCACCGTGGTGCCGGGCACGGTCCGGGCGGCGTCGCGCACCCGGTCGAGGGTGCTTGGCAGGGCGTCGCCGAGGCCGGAGTCGAGCTGGACGATGCCTTCGAGTGCCCGGCCGTCCTCGGAGGGGAGCGCGGGGGTGGGGGTGCCTTCGACACCGGGCGTGCCCCGGAGCGTGGCGAGCGCGCGGGTGGCGGCGTCGGCCGCGCCGTCCGGGAGCGGTCCGCCGTCGCCGGTCCAGACGACGATGGCGGGCACGGTGCCGGACTTCTGGAACGCCTTCTGCTCTTCGGAGACCTCGGTCGACTCGGCGCTGCGCGGCAGGAACGCGGCTTGGTCGTTGGTGGAGACCTCGCCGAGCTTCCCGGCATAGGGGCCGAACACTCCCCCGATGCCGAGCCAGACGAGGACGAGTACTGCGGGCACCAGCCATCGGAGGGTGCGGTGCCGTGATGCGGACGTCATTGCTTCCCCAGGAGTCGACGCGTTCGTGAACGACCGGACGCGCTTGCGGAGTGACAGAGCTTGCTTCGGAGCGAGAGTGCGTGCTTCGGAGTGACCGTGAACCGTGGTGCGAAGAGAGGCTGCGCGGAGGGACGGGATAGGGGGGGACGGAAGTACGGCGGTACTGGCCGAGGGCGGTGCGACACGACCGTGCCGCGAGGCGGGACACGTTCCCCGGATCACGGCGCGTATGGCGACCCGACACGCGGACGGGCGGGTCTCTCAACGATCAACTATCTCAATCGTTGAGAGATATTACCCTGGACACATGCGCAGCACAGAGGGCGGCCCGGACAGAGGCCCGGACGAGGACTCGGCCGGGCTCCAGACCTTCGCGGTGCTGCTGCGGCGGATGAACAGCGAGTTCAACCGGATCGCCCATGAATTCGCCCATGACCAGCACCTCCACCCGACGGATGTGCAGGCGCTCATCGCGATCCTCGACGCGGACCACCATGAGCCCGGCACCGCCATGACCCCTGGGCGGCTCCGGGAGCAGCTGAACCTAACCTCGGGGGCGGTGACTGCCTGTCTGGACCGGCTGGAGCGGACCGGTCACATCCGGCGTGTCCGCGACGGCGGCGACCGCAGAGTGGTGCACCTCCACTACGCGGCGGCGGCGATGGCGGTGGCCCGGGACTTCTTCCGGCCGCTGGCCGAGAGCACCCGCGCGGCGCGGGGCCAGTTCGACGCGGCGGAGCTGCGCACGGTGGCCCGTTTCCTCGAGGCGATGAACGACGAACTCGGCCAGGTCCGCACGGCACGGAAGTGAACGCCGCCGGGCCGGCCACGAAGGGTGCGTGAACTCCCCGCCGACCGGCCCGGCGGTGGCCGGCTCCGGAGTCCGGGCGCGCCGTAAATCCTGCCCGGGGCCGCTGTCAGAGCGCCCGCAGTCCGTCGATGACCTCGCGCAGGATGCGCGCGTCGGGCAGCTGCGCCGGGGGGACGGGCCGGCTGACCGTCACGTGGCCGCCTTCCAGCAGATCTCCCAGGAGTACCCGCACCACGCCCACCGGGAGGTCGGCGTCGGCGGCGAGTTCCGCGACCGACTGGGTCTCGTCCTCGCACAGGGCGAGCAGCGCCCGGTGCTCGGGACCGAGCATCGCCTCGGCGTCGCGGTCGGACGCGTCGTCGACCACCACCAGAGCGATGAGGTCGAAGGGCACACCGCTCGGGCCGGGCTCCGTACGCCCTCCGGTGACGGCGTACGGGCGCACCAGCGGTCCCGCGTCGGCGTCGTACCACTGGCTCCCGCGCAGGGCATCCGCACCGGTGCCCGTCTCCCGGTCCCGGTAGGGGTCGTGGAAGCCGTAGGGGTCCCGGCCGCCGTAGGCAACTTCGGGGTCGTCGGACATGCGCACCGTGCTCCTTTTGTCCCTCACCTCGCGGCGGGGGGCTGGGCGAGCCGTGCCGGCGCGCTCAGATGCTCGCCGACCCGCTTGACGAGGCGTGCCATCTCGTACGCGACCAGGCCGATGTCCGCGACGGCGTCGCTCAGCACCGCCAGGCAGGAGCCGTCCCCGGCCGCGACGACGAAGAGGAAGCCGTCGTCCATCTCCACCATCGTCTGGCGCACCCCGCCCGCCCCGAAGTGACGACCCGCTCCCTTGGCCAGGCTGTGGAAACCGGAAGCGACGGCGGCCAGGTGTTCGGCGTCCTCGCGGCTGAGCACGCTGGAGGCGCCGACCGCCAGCCCGTCGCCGGAGAGGACCACGGCGTGCCGTACCTCCGCGATCCTGTTCACCAGATCGTCCAGCAGCCAGTCGAGTTCGCCCGAGCGGTGGTTCACGTCCGTCCTCACGTTCGCGGTCATCCGGGGTCTCCTACGTCGAGGGGGTGGGCCGCCGGGCCCGGTGCGGGGGGCCTCGTGGGGGGCGGTGCCGTCGCGGCGCCCGGGACCGCACCGCTGCCGCGCCGCCATCCGTCCCGGTAGGCGGTCATGCGGTCCCGGACCTGTTCGGGGGTGCGCTCCAGCGGTTCGCCGGCACCCCTGGTCCGCTGCCCCTCGGGCGGCCGGGCCTGCCCTTCACGGAGCTGGGGCACCAGATGCGCCTGCCGGACGCGCCGGGGGAGCTCCTCGTCGCCGCCGGCCGCCGCCCCGGGCGGGGGTTGGGGTCGGCCGATGTCGGGTGTGCGGCCGGCCACTGCGGTACGGGGCCGCCGCCGGAGTACGGTGACCGGAGCGGTGGGCGTCCGCGGGGCGGGCTCCCGGGTGGCCCCGGGACCGGGACCGGGAGGGGGGACGGGTGCGAGGACGGGATCGGCGACCGCGACGGGCGGCGGGAAGGCCGCCCGGTGCGCGCGGTCGGTGACCGCCGCCCCCGGTACGGCCTCCTCACCGACGGCGGCCTTCGGAGGAAGGGCGCCCGGCTCCGCGCTCTCCGGCGGGTCGTCGTGCAGCAGAGCGGTCGGCAGCAGGACCACCGCGGTCGTACCACCGTACGGAGAGCTGCGGAGCCCCACCTTGATCCGGTGGCGGGAGGAGAGCCGGCTCACCACGAAGAGCCCGAGCCGGTCGCTGTCGAACAGGTCGAGCGCCTCGGACTGTTCGATGCGCCTGTTGGCCCGGGCGAGGAGTTCCCCGCCCATGCCGAGGCCGCGGTCCTCGATCTCGATCGCGTAGCCGTTGCCGACGGCTTCGCCGGTGATCCGCACCCTCGTGTGCGGGGGCGAGAACTGGGCTGCGTTCTCGACGAGTTCGGCGAGCAGGTGGGTGAGGTCGGCGACCGCGGCGCCGGTCACGGAGACGTCGGCGAGCCTGCGCACCTCCACCCGGGCGTAGTCCTCGATCTCCGAGACCGCCGCTCTGACCACCTGGGTGAGAGGCACGGGCCTGCGCCAGGCCCGTCCGGGGGCGGCTCCGGACAGGATGATCAGGCTTTCGGCGTGCCGGCGCATGCGGGTGGTCAGGTGGTCGAGGCGGAAGAGGTCGGCGAGCTCGCCGGGGTCGTCGGCACGCCGTTCCATGCCGTCCAGAAGGTTGAGCTGGCGGTGGACCAGGACCTGGCTGCGGCGGGCGAGGTTGACGAAGACCCCGGCGATGCCGCCGGCGAGTTCAGCGCGCTCCACCGCGGCGCCGAGCGCCGCGCGGTGCACGATGTCGAGTGCCTCGCCGACCTGGCCGATTTCGTCCTGCGAGGGCCGGCGCGGCGGTGATTCGGCCTTCACATCGATCTCCTCGCCCGACCGCAGGCGTTCCATGGCGCGCGGCAGCTCGTGGCGCGCGATGGCCAGGGCGCTGTCGCGCAGGCTCACCAGCTCCGTGACGAGGCCGCTGCCGATGCGTACGGAGATGACGAGGGCCGCTGCCACCGCGACGAATCCGAACAGGACGGCGGCCCCGTCGGGGCTCGTCAGTCCGCCCGTCAGCGGGTCCGAACGGCCGGCGAGCGGGCCGGACGCGGCGGCTTCGACGGCGCGCAGCCGGGTGAGGACGGGCCCGCCCGCCAGGGCCCAGGCGGGGGCCGGGACCGCACGGGCGGCCGGAGCCCCTGGCCGTGCGGCGAGTACGGCGTCCTCGGCGCTCTCCACGGCGCGGTACGCGCTGTCCGCGGCGAGGTCCTGCCAGGCATCGCGTCCAGCGGCGGGAAGATCGGCGGCGGCCATCTCCGTGAACGACCGCCGCGCCGCCACGGCCCCCGTGAACCGGAGCAGCGCCGGCCCGTCGAGCGTGCCGGTCCGGGCGGCCACGGCGAGGAGGACGTCCTCGCAGGCCAGCATCTCGTCCGCCCTGCCGAGTTCGAGCAGGACGCGGGCCTCGGAACCGGTTCCGGCGCCCTGTATCCCGGTGAGCGCTCCGAGGACCCCGAAGGCGGCGCCGATGGCGTCGGTGTACGCGAGGTACGCGCTGTCCCGGTCGGTGTCACTCCCGGGGCCCGGGGAGGCGAGGAGGCGGCCGCGCAGCGGGCCGAGCCCGTCGGCACGGGAGAGGAGGGCGTCCATGCGGGTGGCGAGCCCCGCGGGCAGGCCACCGGTGTCCGCGACCGTGTGGCCCTCGCCCATCCTCAGTCGGCCGAGCGCCTCGTCGGTGCGGGCCGCGCGGGTCTCCAGGGTCGCGGCGGCGCCGTCGCCCGGTGCGGCGGACTGGACGAGGGCGGCCTTCCGTTCGGCCTGGAGCGCGTCGACGGCCTGCCGGACCGGGGTGCGCACCGTGGCGTCCACCCTTTCCGCCTGGCGCAGCCGTGACACCTCCTGGGCGGTCGTCACGGTCGCGAGCCCCCACAGGGCGAGCAGGGAGACGACCGGCACCATCAGCAGCGCCAGCACTTTGGCCCGTACGGTACGCGGCCGCGGGGACCAGGAGCGCCGTCGGCCGGACGGGTCCGGGGGGCGCCGCGGACGGGCACTGAGCACGCCGCGCTCGTCGGCCGGCGGGCCCGCGTGCGCGCGCCGGCCTCGCACCGGGGGTATGGGCCGGTCGTCCTGGGCGGCGGGCGCCTGGCTCGTACGGATGGGGCGCATGGCCTCCTCGTTCCGGTCGGGGTGGTCGGGGGCGGGGACGGCGGCGGTCAGGAGCCGGTGGCCGCGGACGGGTCGCCGGGCGCGGTGAGCCGGCCGGTGTGCCGGGCGCGTTCGGCCGAGGCGGACGCGTAGGCGTCGGCGTCCCGCGCCGTGGGGGACAGCGCGACGAACGCCGAGGTGAGGAAGAGGTAGGAGCCGAGCCCGACGGTGAGGGGGAAGATGAACTGCATGGACGTGGCCCCGGTCAGGGGTGCGGCGGACGGAGCGACCTCGACGCCGACCGCGAGCATGCCGGTGTAGTGCATGGAGCTGACGGCCGCGCCCATCCCGAGGGAAGCGAGTACCACGGCTCCGGGTGTGTGGATGTTGAGGGCACCCCAGAGGGCCGCGGTGGCGGCGACGACGGCGATCACCACGGAGACCGTGACCATCGCGGGGTCGTAGTGGACCTCGCCGTGCAGATGGATGGCGGCCATGCCGAGGTAGTGCATGCTCGCGACGCCGACTCCGGTGGTGAGCCCGCCGGTCAGCAGCGCCCGTTCGCGGTTGCGTCCGTATCCCACCGCGAAGACTCCGATCCCGACGACCACCATGGCGACGATCAGGCTGAGCAGGGTCAGACCCACGTCGTAGCGGATGTCGGTGCCGGTGACCCCGAAGCCGAGCATGGCGACGAAGTGCATCGTCCAGATGCCGGTACCGAGGGCGGATGCCGCGGTGAGCAGCCAGTTGCGCCGCGAGCGGCCGGTGGTGTGCAGCGCGCGCACGGTGCATCGCAGACCGAGCGCCGCGCCGATCGATGCCATCGCGTACGACAGCACGGGTGTCAGCCAGCCGAAGGTGGCGTGGTCCAGGTGTCCCATAAGTCGGGGACGCTAGCCCTACGGACGGTACGTGCCGGGGGCACACGTCGAAAACCACGGAATATGACAGATCACCGTTCCGAAGCGATCGGCGTTTGGCTGAATCTGTCGCCCAAAGTCAGCGGACGGTCGCCCGGGTTGTCGCCATGAACTTGCTGGAACTGGTGGCCCCGGAGTCCGAGGACCGCGCTCCCTACGGCCTGCCGGAGCATTCCCCTCCGACCGTGGTCCCACTCCTCACACAGCCCTGTTCCGGCCATCCCGGCCGGGCTCATGCGCAGACGAGCGACGACGGAGCGCACGGGTACGCGACGCCTCAGCGGGGAGAGGCGTCACCGTCCGACACGTGCCCGGCGTCCGGCACCGGACACCCCCGCACGCCGGGCACGGGGAAAGTACCGAGAGCCGCCACGCTGTATCCGTCCGGGTACCCCTTGATCTCCGGGTTCTGGCGGGCGTAGTGCGGCCGGGAACGCGGCGGGAGCAGCCGGACCCCCCGCGCCCTGAGCCGCAGCGCTCCCCCGGTCAGACCACGCGCGAAGGCGCCCGGCCGCCGGTAGCGGAAGGCGTCCAGCAGCGCGTCGTCGAGGAGTGCGAGGCTCGCCCCGCGCACCAGCCGTGCCAGCGGCGCGGGGTACCAGGAGGCCATCAGGTCCAGGGTCGCGTCGGAAACCCTCCTGGCGCCCTCGTCCCACCCGAAATGGGCGCTCTCGTACGCGTCGAGGGTCCCCTCGAACTCCTCGTACGTGCGGGGCAGATCCTTGATCCCCATGTGCGTGCCGAGCGTGCGGTAATAGCGGGCCCATGCCTGGCGCTCATGGGCGGACAGCCGGCGCCAGCCGTACGCGTCCAGCCAGCGCTTGGGGATCACGACGAAGGTGCAGAGCACGTAGCGCATGTCGTCGTTGCTGATGTCGTAGCCGCGGTGCATCGCGTTGATCCGCCGGAGCGCCGTACGCCCTTCGCCGGAGTCGAAGCCGTGCTCCACGACGGCGTCGAGCAGGAGCGCCGTGTCGTCGTAGCGCTTCTGGGAACGCTCCGTCAGTTCCGCCGTCGTGGCGAGGAGCCGGCCGATGCTGGGCACCGCATAGGTCCGGTACAGCGCGAGTTCGAGGGCCCGGGTGACGTCCCAGGGGAATTCGAGAGTGACGGAGATGCGGTAGATCCGCAGGAAGTCCCTCTCGGGATCGAGGCTTCGGATTTCCTTCAGCCGGTCGTACCTCTTCACGCCCGAGTCCCTCCGCCGGTCCGGAGCCCTCACTCTACGGCGGAGGGAAGTGGTGCGGCCCCGGTGCGGAAAAGGGGACCCCGGGCCCCGAAGCCCGCGGTCATCGGCCGCGCGAGGTCTCGACGCCGGGGTTACCGGTTGGTTAGGGTGCGCCGACGTAGCCGGAGAAGGCGGCGGACACACGCATCCGACCAGTGGAGGACACCGTGGCGGGGACGGACGACATGATCGCCGCCGAGGACGAGGCGCTCTATGTGCTGACCGCGCTCCTGCTGACCCCGGCGAACTTTCCCACGGTGCTGGGCGACGACTATCCGGCCGCGTGCGAGGCGCTCGCCCTTGAACCGTACGAGGAGGGGTACGGCCTCGTACTCGGCCAGGACGGCACGGGCGCGCGCTGGACCGTGGTGATCGAGGACGTCACCCTGGTCGCCGGTGCCATCGCCGCCTGGGACTGCGGAATCGCCCACGAACTCTCGCCCGACGACCGCACGGTCGTCTGCGCACTGCCGGGCTGGCCCCTCGCGCTGGCGGTCGCCGCGCCCGGCGTGCCCGCGCCTCACGACCCGGAGCCCGCCGAGGACGGGTCGGGCGGGACGCTGCTGCTGACGCCGCCCTCCGACAGCGACTGGGGCCCGGAGCAGCGGCGGATGGGGGCGGACGAGATCGCCAGGCGGTGGGATTCCTGGCGCGAGCAGGTGAACGCAGTCGGCACGGCCCCTCACGGGCCCGGAGCGGCGGCGTCCCTGGCGCCCGGGAGTCCGGACGAGGGGGACCGGGAGGAGCGGCCTCCGGAGACGAGGGGACATCCCGGCGTACGCAAGGTCATGGAGGAGGCGCACGCGTATCTTGACTCGCCTCCGCCGCCGGGGCGCATCAGGTCGTCCTTCGCTTCTGCGGACGCCCGGACGCTGCGGGTCGACGGGCCCGGCTGGTCGCTGGCCGCCCGGACTGACGACATGGCCTTCGTCCTGCTGGACGAGGAGCCGGGCGAGGTGTTGCAGGTACGGCAGGGCCCGCAGCTCCTCGGGCTCCTCGCCGGACTCGACGCGCTCGCCACCCGGCCCGCTTGAGCCCCGTGACGGCGTGAGCCCTGCGCGGGGGCGTGGGACGGAGCCCTGGCGGAAGCCCCGGAGGTCAGAGGTCAGGCTCTGCCGAGGGTCTTGCGGGGCGTGCCGTTCAACGTCCTATCCCCCTGCGCCGGATGCGCCGGAGCCTGCGCCGCTGCTCGGGATCGAGCAGCAGGTATCCCGCGGCGGGTACGCCGATCAGCACCAGGAGCGCCCACCAGAACCCGATGAACGGGATCAGGACGGCCGCCACGACGACTCCCCCGATAACGATCTTCGCGCCGTTCGACATGATGGTGCCTCCTCCGCGGCACGGAGCCGCTTCTCCCATGACAACGCCGGCGCGGCGCGAACGGTTCCCGCGCGGCGACGTCGTCCCCCGGTCCCGGGAATCACCGCAGCGGTTCGCCCACCTCGTGCATGTGCGCCAGGCCCTGGCGGTAGGACTCCACGAGTCCCGTCTCCGTGTAGGGCATCCCGATCCGGCGGCAGTACTCCTTGACCAGCGGCTGGGCGAGACGCAGGTGCGGGCGGGGCATGCTCGGGAAGAGGTGGTGTTCTATCTGGTAGTTCAGACCGCCGAGGAACCAGTCGGTGAGGACGGCACCCCGTACGTTGCGGGAGGTGAGGACCTGGCGCTGCAGATGGCCCCAGCGGTCGCCGTCCGGGTCGGGCATCTCCATGCCCTTGTGGTTCGGGGCGAAGGCCATCCCCAGATGCAGTCCGAAGAGCGCGTGGAGCACCAGCGCGAAGACGACCGCTTTCCCGGCCGGCATGGCGGTGAGGAACACCGTCGCCCACAGGCCGAGGTGAGCGACCATCAGCAGCCCGGACAGCACGCCCTCGCGGCCGGGCTGCCGACGCAGGAACTGGAAGCCGGAGACCTTCAGGGCGATGCCCTCCAGCAGGAGCATGGGGAAGAAGAGGCGAGCCTGGTGACGGGTGAGCCAACGGGCGAAACCTTCCCGCTGGGCCGCCTGCTTCTGGGTCCAGACCAGGGCTCCCACCCCGACGTCGGGGTCCTTCTCGACGTGGTTGGGGTTGGCGTGGTGCCGGACGTGCTTGTCGTTCCACCACGCCTCGTTCATGCCGAGCAGCAGGTTTCCGTGCACGAGTCCGATGATCCGGCTCGTTCTGCGGTCCCCGGTGATCTGGGCGTGCCCCGCGTCGTGTCCGATGAAGGCGGTCCGGGTCCACAGAACGGCCAGCGGAACCGCGAGGAGCAGCGTCCACCAGGTGTCGCCGAGGAGTTCGACGCCGGTGACGACCGCGGCCAGGGAGAGCGCGTTCACGACAATGCCGACGGCGTACCAGCCGGTGCGGCGGTCCAGCAGCCCCTGCCCCTTGACGGCCTTGAGGAGGGGCGCGAAGTCGCTGCCGCCGGGAGCCCCGGTGGTGAGGGACTGCCGGGCGGGTGCGGCCTCGGGTGCCGGCCGGGCCCCGGGTATGACGGGCCGGGCCGTGTCCGCGCCCCGGGAGGACGGGGCGACGGAGGCGGCGGCCCGTGCTCCGGACGGGTCGGTGGCGGTGGTGGTCGCCTGGGGCATGGCATCTCCAGCTCTCTGGACGGGTGCGCCTACCCGAAGAAACCTAATGAGGGGCGACCTGCACCGGCCATGGCGCCACCATCCCGATGAGCAGGGGGTATTCCCCCTGATTCCCTGGTGGGGCTGGCCCCCGTACACGCCCGTCACGGGGCGTCGCGTTCTCGCGTCGGCCCCACGACAGGAGGCCGTACGCCGACGAACTGGCTTGCGGCGAGCCCCGTGGACCGGTGTGATACCTCCATGCGCGGTGCGATCGGGCGGGCGCGGCGTGCGAAGTCGGACGCGGGCCGTGCGACAGCGGGCCGGCCGGTGCTGTGGCGCCGGTCCGCGGTGCTCGCGGCCCTGATGCTGGCCGCCTTCACCTTCAACACCGCGGAGAACCTGCCGATCGGCCTCCTCGAGCTCATCTCCGAGAGCCTGCGGGTGCCGGTGTCGGCGGTCGGCCTCCTGGTCACCGGGTACGGCCTGACGGTCGCGGTCGCCTCTCTGCCGCTGGCCCACGGTGTGCGGGCGGTGCCACGGCGCCATGTGCTCACGGGGCTGCTGGCCGCGCTGGTCGTGTCCAGTCTGGTGGCGGCCCTGGCGACCTCGTACTGGCTGCTCCTCGTGGCCCGGCTGCTGACCGCCCTCGGGCAGGCGTTGTTCTGGGCCGTGATGGGGCCCGTGGCGGTGGGCCTGTTCCGGCCGGGCGTTCGCGGGCGGGTGATCGGAGCGCTCTCCGTCGCCGGTTCGCTGGCCCTCGTGCTCGGTGTCCCGGCCGGGACCTGGCTGGGCAGGCGGACCGAGTGGCCGGTGCCCGTCGCGACCCTGGCCGGCCTGGGGTTGGTCTCCCTCGTGACGATCGCTGCCCTGCTGCCGACCTCCGCTCCGGATGAACAGCCCGCTGCCTACGGAACCCGCCCCGACGCCCGCCGGTTCCGGACCGTGCTGGCGGTCGGCGCCCTCTCCGCGACGGGGGCGTTCGCCGGCTTCACCTACATCCTCACGTTCCTGGGCGACGTCAGCGGGTTCTCCCCCGGCACGGCGAACGTCCTGCTCGTCGCGTTCGGAGTGGCGTGCCTGGCCGGGGTGAGCATCACCGGGGTGCTGCTGGACCGCTTTCCGTACGGCGCGATGGTCGCGGCTGTGGCGGTTCAGAGCCTCGGCATGACGGGTCTGTACGCGACCGGTGGCGAACCCGCGGCAGCGGTGGTGTTCCTGCTGTTGATGGGCGGTGCGCTCGGCCCGGTCTTCATGACGACGCAGAGCGCCATGCTGCACTGCGCACCGGGGCGCACGGACATCGCGCTCGCTGCGAACTCCGGGGCCTACAACGCGGGTATCGCGGCGGGTGCCGGGCTCGGCGGCCTGATCCTGCAACTCGCCGATGCCCGGGGTGCCTTCCTGGCCGGTGGGCTGCTGAGCACCGGGGCCTGCACGCTGCTCCTCGGCGGGCGACTGTCCTGTCGCGGCCGGAAACCCGCAGGGTAGTGGGGGCCGGTGCGTGAGGGCGTGACACGGAACCGCGCGGCCGTTGGGCTCGTCGTTCGTGGCGAACCCGCCCGTCCGTGGGGGACCCGTCGGTACCCACCGTTCCGGAGGGCGTCGCCCGTGATCCGCACGCACCCCTGGAGAGCACCGATGCACCGCAGAAGAATTCTCCGGGCGACGGCCGGCGCGGCGGCCGGTCTGCTCGTGCCGGCCCCGGCGCGCGCCGTGGACGCACCCGCGGCGGGCACGGACAGCACGCACGCGCGCTGGGCACGCGCCTCGTCCGCCAACTACTCCGTTTCTCCGGGCACCTCGCCCCGGCGCGTCGACCGGGTGGTGGTCCACATGACCCAGCAGACCTTCACGCAGACGCTCGGCATCTTCCAGGACCCGTCGAAGAAGGTGTCGGTCCACTACGTGGTGCGGTCCGGCGACGGTTACACGGCCCAGTGCGTACCGGAGCGGGACATCGCCTGGCACGCGGGCAATTGGGAGTACAACGTCCGTTCGGTCGGCATCGAGCACGAAGGCTGGGTGGACCGTCCGGAGTACTTCACCGCCGCGATGTACGAACACTCCGCGCTGCTCACCGCCGACATCTGCGACCGGCACGGCATACCCCGGGACCGCCGGCACATCGTCGGCCATTACGAGGTGCCGGGCACGGACCACACCGATCCGGGCCGGCTCTGGGACTGGGACCGCTATCTGCGGCTCGTCCGCCTTGCCTGAGGAGAGCCGGTCCCCTTCGCACGCCGGCCCGGGGCTGCCCGCTCCCCCTCGTCATCGGCAGCCGTGCCGTCAGCCGCGCCGTCGCCCGTGGCGCAGCCGGAACCAGACGTCGCGCGCCTGCCGGCCCGCGGTGGTGCGGCTGACCGAGACCAGTCGGTGTGCCTGCTGGCGTGTCTCCACCATGGGTCCGGAGCCGCGCAGCGGGCGGCCCGCCGTCTCGTGGAGGAAAAGCGTGGACACGAGCCCGATGACGCCCGCCACCATCAGGTAGTAGGCGGGAACCATGTCGTTACCGGTGGCCTCCACGAGCCCGGCGGCGAACAGCGGGGTGGTGCCGCCGAAGAGCGAGACGGAGATGTTGAACGCGATCGAGAGCGCGCCGTACCTGATACGGGTGGGGAAGAGCGCCGGGAGGGTGGACGCCGACGTCCCGGCGAAGCAGACGAGCAGCAGGCCGAGGATCGCGCAGCCGAAGGCCGGCAGCAGGATGCCCCCTTGACGGATCAGCAGGAAGGCCGGGACGGAGAGCGCCACCAGCGCCACGCTCCCGGCCATGAACACCGGGCGGCGGCCCCACCGGTCGGAGCTGCGGCCCACCGTCGTGATGGTCAGGACGACCAGCAGCATCGTGCCGAGGACGAGCAGTTGCGAGGTGGTCTCGGGTTCACCGAGGGTCTCCGACATGTAGGTGGGGAGGTAGGACGTGACCATGTAGTTGGTGACGTTGTAGAGGAGCACCAGGCCCATGCAGATCAGCACGGCCTCCCAGTGCTGGGAGAAGATCTCCTTGAGCCGGCCCTTGCCCGACTGCCTCGCCTGCTCCACCGGGTCGCCCTCGGCCTGGGCCTCGGCCTGTTCCTCCTGCCGTTGGAATGCCGGTGTCTCCTCCAGTTTCATGCGCATGTAGAGGCCGATCAGTCCCAGGGGTCCGGCGACGTAGAAGGGGATGCGCCAGCCCCAGTCGGTGAGCCCGTCGGTGCCGAGGACGGCGGTGAGGACGGTGACCAGGCCGGAGCCCAGGGAGTAGCCGACGAAGGTGCCGAAATCCAGCCAGCTGCCCAGGAAGCCGCGCCGTTGATCGGGGGCGTACTCGGCGATGTACGTGGTCGCTCCGGCGTACTCCCCGCCGGTGGAGAAGCCCTGCACGAGCCGGCACACGAGGAGCAGGAGGGGAGCCGCGAAACCGACCGCGGCGTAGGTGGGGAGGAAGCCGACCGCGAAGGTGGACGCCGCCATCATGATCATGGTGACCGCGAGGACCTTCTGCCGGCCCACCCGGTCCCCGAGCGGGCCGAAGACGAGCCCGCCGAGCGGTCGTACCAGGAAGGCGGCGGCGAAGGTGGCGAAGGTCGACACCACTTGGGCCCCGGGTGAACTGGACGGGAAGAACACCTTGCCCAGGGTTCCGGCCAGATAGGCGTAGACGCCGAAGTCGAACCACTCCATGGTGTTGCCGAGTGCGGCGGCGGTGACCGCCCGGCGCACCTTCGGCGGATCGGTGACGGTGACGTCCTCGGCGCGGAAGGACTTCTTGCGACGGCGTACGACCGTGCGCAACATGCGGTCCACGGCCTGGCTGTCCCGCCTGGGGCGGGGCCGGCGCGCCCCCGGCCGTTTCCTCGGTCCGGCCATGCGTCCGCCCCTTTCCGAGGGCTCTCGGCGCCTCACCTTCCGCGGCGTCACCCGGACGGGGAGTAAAGATCATCGGTGCGTCAGAGTCTGGTGCAACGCCCCGCCGGAAGCCTCCTGGGTGGGTCGCACGAGTGACGGCCGAGCGGCGTCCCCGGTGGGCCAGTGGCTCACGGGGCTCACGGGGAAGCTCTTCCCCGGCACCTCCCCCGATACATAAAAATGATATTGAGAAAACTACATAAGAACGCCAACATGACTAAGTCACTCACATCGGCGACAGATACCCGGACCCTGTTCCGCATCCGCACGAGCCCCTGTTCAATAATCGTGGGGCCGACTACGGGCTCTCCGGGGGACAGGCTCAACCATTCGTCGGTCGAGGATTGAATCCGCAGGAAGCGGAAAAGAATCAACCGAGCTCGCAGAGGGCGAAAAAAGAAGGGTGACCACATCGGTCACCCGGTCCGCAGGGATTGCTTCCCGCCGCCCATGGAGCCGACTTCGCACGGGCGCTACCACAGAAGACAGCGCACCTTCCCGTACGCCCCCTGAGACTTCCGCATGCATTCGACGGCCCCACCCCCTGCAACGGCGCAGGACCGAGGCTGATTTCGCATCCCTACGGAGGATTTCGGGTGCACCGAAACGAATGGCCCACAGATGACACCGCCCCCTCCACGGCGAACACGCCACCGCGGCGTTCCACGCTCCCGACCGGGCGGCGCGTTCTCGGCTCCCTCGCCTATCCGGTGCTTCTGACGGCCACCTTCCTGGTGGCCGCGGCGGCGCTGCTGCTGGACTGGAATCCCGAACGAGTGAGTTCTCTTTTCCTCGTCGGAACCCTGATGTATCTCACCGTCCTCGAAAGGCTGATTCCGCACCGGCGCGACTGGCACCCCGAGGGGGCGGAATGGCGTTGGTACGGCGTCTACTTCCTGCTGACCATGGCGGGGAGCGCGCTGGCGCAGTTCTCCGTCACTTCGGCGGTGGGGATGATCTCCCCGGCCGACCCACTCCTCCCCCTGGGAGCCGAGATACCCGTGGCTCTGCTGAGCGGCTCACTCGCCGGCTATCTGGTCCACCGGCTGGGGCACACCAATCCCGCCCTGTGGCGGCTCCACGGGGTCCATCACGTCCCGCGGAAGGTCAATGTCGCCAACAACGGCGTCAACCACGTCCTCGACATCGTCCTCGCCCAGGGCTTCGTGCAGCTCACCCTGGCGCTCGCCGGGTTCTCCCAGGAGGCCGTGCTCGCCACCGGGCTCTTCGTCGCCGCGCAGGGCTATTTCGTCCACGCCAACGTCGACGTGCGGATCGGCCGGCTCAACCACGTCCTGGCGAGCCCGGAACAACACCGTCTGCACCACAGCACGGACCTGTCCGAGGCGGGCCACTACGGCTCCGACCTGTCCTGCTGGGACCACCTCTTCGGCAGCTTCACCTGGCGGCCCGGCCGTGAGCCGGCCGCGGTGGGTCTCAGCGATCCCACCTCGTTCCCGGGGACCGACGAGATCCTCGGCAGTCTCTTCCGTCCGTGGCGCCGCGCGAAGCGGCCCGGGGACGGCATCGCCTGAAAGGGCCTCCGGGCCCCGCACCGCTGACCTGGGCGCCGCCTGCGGCTGCGCGACCACTTGATGAGGAGTGTGCGAACTTGGCTGACGCGACCAACGACGTTTCGACGGGCAAAATCGCGATCATCGGCATCGGCTGCCGCTTGCCCGGCGGAGCTTCGGACCACCGTGCTTTCTGGCAGAACCTGTTGGACGGCAAGGACTGCGTCATCCCCACGCCGCCGGACCGCTACGACGTCACCACGCACCGGAGCGGTCACCGGGACAAACCCGGGCGGCTGGTGGGCGGCCGTGGCGGATACATCGACGGCTTCGACGAGTTCGAACCCGCCTTCTTCGGCATCAGCCGTCGCGAGGCCGACCACATGGACCCCCAGCAGCGCAAACTCCTGGAGGTGGCCTGGGAGGCCCTGGAGGACGGCGGGCAGCGGCCGGCGGACCTGGCGGGCAGCAACACGGCCGTCTACGTGGGCGCCTTCACGCTCGACTACAAGATCCTGCAGTTCGCCGACCTGAGCTTCGAGACGCTCGCGGCCCATACCGCGACCGGCACCATGATGACGATGGTGTCCAACCGGATCTCGCACTCCTTCGACTTCCGGGGTCCCAGCCTCTCCATCGACACCGCGTGCAGTTCCTCCCTGGTCGCCGTGCACCTGGCCTGCCAGAGCCTGAAGCGCCGGGAGAGCGATCTGGCGCTCGCGGGCGGGGTCCTGCTGCACATGGCGCCGCAGTACACCGTCGCGGAGACGAAGGGCGGGTTCCTCTCGCCCGAGGGCCGTTCCCGCACGTTCGACGCCTCGGCGGACGGATACGTACGCGCCGAGGGCGTCGGCCTGGTGGCGCTGAAGCGGCTGGAGGACGCGGTACGGGACGGGGATCCGATCCACGCGGTGATCCTGGCCAGCGGGGTCAACCAGGACGGCCGGACCAATGGCATAACCGTCCCCAACGGAGAAGCCCAGGTCTCGCTCGTGCGGCAGGTCTGCGCCGAGGCCGGCATCACCCCGGGCGACCTGCAGTACATGGAGGCGCACGGCACCTCCACGCCGGTCGGCGACCCGATCGAGGCCAACGCCCTGTCCCGCGCCCTCGCCATCGGGCGCGCCCCGGGCGCGCGGTGCTACGTCGGTTCGGTGAAGGCGAACATCGGGCACACCGAGTCGGCCGCCGGAATCGCCGGACTGATCAAGACGGCCCTCTCGCTCGAGCACCGCACCATCCCGCCGCACATCAATCTGGAGCGCGTCAACCCGGCCATCGACCGGGACTCCTCGCCGTACGAGATCCCCGACCGGGTCACCGCGTGGCCTGCGCACGAGGGGCCTGCCCGGGCCGGTGTGAACTCCTTCGGCTTCGGCGGCACCAACGCGCACATCGTCCTGGAGGAGGCACCGGAGCGTGCCTCCGGCCCCGCCGTGTCCCCCGTGCCGGAGCGGGGGTGGAACATCCTCCCGCTGACCGCACGGCACCCCGACGCGCTCGCACCGATCGCGGAGGGCGTCCGCGGCGAACTCGCCGGCGCGCGGGGTCCGGCGGTCTCCCTCACCGATCTCGGACACACCCTCGCGCGCCGGCGCCAGCACCTGGAGTCCCGGCTCTCCGTCGTCCACTCCTCCCGGGAGTCCCTGGACGAGGCCCTGGCCGCGTACCTCCGGGGTGAGGAACACCCCCGGGTGGTCCGGTCGAAGCGACTCGATCCCCAGGACCGCCGGCTGGTCCAGGTGTTCACCGGCATGGGCCCGCAGTGGTGGGGCATGGGACGCGGGCTGCTGGCGAGCGAGCCCGTGTTCCGGGACGCGGTCGCCGCGTGCGACCGGGAGATCCGGCGCCTCGCGGGCTGGTCCCTCCTCGAGGAGATGACGGCCGACGAGGACCGGTCCCGGATGGCGGAGACCTGGTTGTCGCAGCCGGCCAACTTCGCGGTACAGATCGGGCTGGCGGCCCTGTGGCGTTCGTACGGAGTGGTTCCGGACGCGGTCGTGGGGCACAGCACCGGCGAGATCGCGGCCTTCTACGAGGCGGGCGTCTACTCCTTGGAGGACGCGGTCGCCGTCGCCGTCCACCGCAGCCGTCTCCAGCACACCCTGGCCGGGGCGGGCACCATGGTCGCCGTCGGTCTGCCCGAGGCAGAGGCGGAGGACCGGGTGCGGCCCTTCGGGGCGCGGATCTCGGTGGCGGCCGTCAACAGCCCTGCTTCGGTCACCCTCGCCGGGGACGAGGAGGCGCTCGCCGAGCTGGCCCGGTCGCTGCGCGCCGAAGAGGTCTTCACCAAGTTCCTGGCGGTCCAAGTCCCCTACCACAGCGCCGCGATGGACAGGATCAAGGACGAACTACTGGCTTCCCTGGCGGACATCACGCCCCGCCCGGCACGCGTTCCCCTCTACCTCACGGGGCTTGACGGTGTCGCCGAGGGCGTCGAGCTGGACGCCCACTACTGGTGGAGGAACGTCCGCGACCGGGTGCGCTTCCGGGCCGCCGTGGACCGGCTCGCCGACGACGGATACCGGCTCTTCCTGGAGGTCGGCCCGCACCCGGTGCTCGGGCACGCGATCCGCGAGTGCCTGGAGGCCAGGGGCAGGACGGCCGTCTCCGTGCCCTCGGTGCGCCGGGCGGAGGACGAGAGCGAGCGCTTCGCCCTCTCCCTCGCCACCCTGCACAACCTCGGCGTCCCCATCGCGTGGGACGTGCTCCATCCCGAAGGCGAGACGGTCCCGCTGCCCCGCTACCCCTGGCGGCGCGACCGCCACTGGACGGAGCCCGGCTCCGTCGCCCAGGTCCGGCTCGGTCGGCTCGACCACCCGCTGCTGGGTCGCCGGACCGGCCACACCGAACCCACCTGGCAGTCCCGGCTCGACACCGAGACCCTGCCGTACCTCGCCGACCACCGCATCCAGGACACCGTGGTCTTCCCCGCGGCCGGCTACCTGGAGATGGCGACCCAGGCGGTCCGGACCCTCACCGGCGGCACCCATGCGGTGCTCGCCGACATCGACCTGCGCAAGGCCCTCTTCCTCACCGAGGACAAGGCCAGGACCGTGCGGCTCTCCGTGTCACTGGAGGACGGAACCTTCACCGTCGCGTCCGTCCCCGCCGGACCGGACGCGGAACGCGCGGTGCACGCGAGCGGGGTGGTCCGCTCCGCGCAGCGGCGTTCGGCCGGACCCGCGCTGGACGTCGACGCGGTCAGGGGACGGAGCGCTCACCGGCTCGGCGCCGAGGAGTGCTACGCCGGGCTGGCCGCGCTGGGATACCACTACGGCCCCGCGTTCCGGGCCATCGAGGAGGTCTGGATCGGCACCGACGAGGTGCTGGCACGGGTCGGGCCCCCGGCGGCGATCGGTGACGACGCCTCCCGCCACCACATCCACCCGGTGCTGCTGGACGCCTGCTTCCAGAGCCTGCTGACGCCCCAGATCCTGGCGGGAGAGGCGGCCTCGCGGGGTACCGGGATCCGGCTGCCCCTCTCGCTCGACGAGATGAGCCTCTCCCCCATCGGCGACCGGCCCTTCTGGGTGCACGGCACGGTGTCGCGCAGCGACGGTGACGAGCTCGTCGGGGACCTCGCGCTGTACACGGAGGACGGCACGGCGCTCGGCCGCTTACGTGGTTTCCGCGCGGCGGACGTGGAGAAGACGTCGGCCGCGGTCTCCCGGAGCACCATCGACTCCTGGCTCGCCGAGCCCACCTGGATCGACCGCCCCTGGGACGAGGCCCCCGAGGGTGGCACCGCGGCCGGGCCTGCGGGGCAGGACTGGCTGGTCCTCGCGGACGGCGGCGGCCTCGGGGACGCGTTCGCCGCGCTGGTGACCGCGCGGGGCGACCGCTGCCGTGTGGTGCGGGCAGGCGCCGCGCAGGGGCGGCTGCCCGGGGACGGCGGGTTCACCGTCGCGCCCGAGTCCGCCGAGCAGTTGGAGCGGCTCTTCGCGGACCTGGACCGGGACGGCGCGCCCTTCGGCGGCACGGTCGTCCACCTCTGGAACCTCGATCTCCCGGAACTCGCGGCCTGCGAGCGCAAAGGCCTGGCGCGGGCCACGGGGGCCGGTGCCTACTCCCTCGTCGCACTGGCCAGGATCCTCGCCGCACGGCGTACCGGTGGCCGGCTCCACGTGGTCACCCGGGGCGCGCAGCCCGTCTCGCCGGGCGAGAGCGTCGAGCCGCTCGCGGCTCCGGCCTGGGGCGTCACCCGGGTGCTGCGCCACCAGGAGCTGGCCGGACACCGCGGCAAGCTGGTCGACCTGGACCCGGTGCGGACGCCCGGCGCGGCCGGCCTGCACGCCGACGCCGAGGCCCTGCTGCGCGAGTTCCTGACCGACGACGAGGAGGAGATCGGTCTACGGGGCGACCGTCGCGCGACCAGTCGTCTCCGCCCCGCCGAGGGGCTGACAGGCCCCCTGCCGTTGAGGCTGCGCGCGGACGGAAGCTATCTGGTCACGGGGGCGTACGGGGCACTGGGCCGGCTCCTCTGCCGGACGCTGGTGAAGCGGGGTGCCCGCCGGCTGATCCTGATGGGCCGCACCCCGGTTCCGCCGCGCCGGGAGTGGGCGGCGACCGACCCGGCCACCGGCCGGGGCAGGGCCGTGGCGCTCCTGCGCGAACTGGAGGCCCTCGGCGCTCAGCCGGTCCTGGCACCGGTGGACGTGACCGACGAGGACGCGCTCACCGGCTGGCTCGACGCGTACCGGCGCGGGGGCGGCGCCCCGGTGCGCGGGGTCTTCCACCTCGCCGGGCAGGTACGCGACACACTCGTCGCCGACATGGACCGGACCACCTTCGACGCCGTGCTGGAGCCGAAGGTCATGGGCGCGTACCTGCTCGACCGCCATCTGCGGGAAGAGCCGCTGGACCACTTCGTGCTCTTCGCCTCGATCGCCTCGCTGCTGACGACCGCGGGCCAGACCAATTACGCCGCCGGCAACGCCTTCCTGGACGCGCTGGCGCACCGGCGGCGCGCGCAGGGGCTGCCCGCGCTGAGCCTGGACTGGGGTCCGTGGGCGACGGGCATGATCGAGGAACTCGGCCTCGTCGACCACTACCTGTACAGCAGGGGGATGAGTTCGTTGTCCCCGGACGCCGGGATGAGCGTGCTGGAGCGGGTCATCGGGCAGGACCGTGCCCAGCTGCTGGTGGCGACGGTCGTCGACTGGCAGACCTTCCTGGCCTGGTACGACACGCCTCCGCCGCTGGTCTCCGAACTCGCCGCGAGCGCCCGCGAGCACGCCGCCGAGGAGGGCGACGGCTTCCTCGGCCTCTTCCGGCGCGCCGATGAGGCGGAACGCCGCTCCCTCGTGATCGAGCGGTTCACCTCGCTCACCGGGACCGTGCTGCGCACGGCGCGGGAGGAGATCGACCCGTCCGCCGGCCTGGGCGGTCTCGGGCTCGACTCCCTGCTCGCGATGGAGCTCCGGGCCAGGGTGCAGGCCGATCTCGGGATCGCCCTACCGGTGGTCGCCCTGCTGAGCGGTACCCCTGTCGGTCGGCTGGCCGACCAGTTGTACCAGGGGCTGCTGGAACGCGTGGCGGCCGATGCGGCCGGTGGCGACGGTCCGGCGTCGGCCGTCGAGGTGTTCACCGACGAGAGCGGTCACCCGCTGACCCAGAACCAGAAGGCGCTCTGGTTCCTCAAGCAGCTCAACCCCGACGGATACGCCTACAACATCGGTGGCGCGGTGGAGGTGCGCGCCGAACTCGAACCCGACCTGATGTTCGAGGCCGTGCGGAGGCTCATCACCCGGCATCCGGCGCTGCGCACCAACTTCCACCTGGAGGAAGGGCTGCCGGTGCAGCGGGCCACGCCCGGGGCGGAGCCCGACCTCGCCCTGTTCGACGTCCAGGGCCAGGAGTGGGAGGAGATCCGGCAGACCATCATCCGCGAGTACCGCAAGCCGTACGACCTCGAACGCGATCCGCTGGTGCGGTTCCGCCTGTTCAAGCGTGCGCCGGGCCGCTGGGTCATCATGAAGGCGGTCCACCACATCGTCTCGGACGCGATCTCGACCTTCACCTTCATCGAGGAACTCCTCGCCGTCTACGAATCCCTGAAGCAGGGCCGGGAGCCCGCGCTGCCGCCGGTGGGTGCGAGGTACCTCGACTTCCTCAACCAGCAGAACCGCTTCCTGGCCGGCCCGGAGGCCCGCGGGATGCTGGAGTACTGGCGCTCCCACCTCCCGGCCGAGGTCCCGCTGCTGGACCTTCCGGTGGACAAGCCACGCCCGGCCGTCCAGACGCACAACGGCGCCTCCGAGTTCTTCGTCCTGGACGACGACCTCAGCGCCCGGGTGCACGGCCTCGCGCAGCAGCACGGGGTGACACCGTTCATGGTGCTGCTGAGCGCGTACTACGTCCTGCTGCACCGCTACTCCGGGCAGGACCACGTCGTCGTGGGCAGCCCGGTGACCGGCCGCACCCAGCAGGAGTTCGCCTCGGTCTACGGCTACTTCGTCAACCCGCTGCCCCTGCACGCGGACCTGTCGGGCGGCCCCACGGTCGCCGAGCTGCTGGAGCAGGTCCGCTCCACCGTCCTCAACGGCCTGGACAACCAGGAGTACCCGTTCGTGCTCCTGGTCGAGGAACTGGGGCTCCAGCACGATCCGAGCCGTTCGGCGGTGTTCCAGGCGATGTTCATCCTGCTCACCCACAAGGTGGCCACCGAGCAGTACGGCTACCGGTTGGAGTACATCGAACTCCCTGAGGAGGAAGGGCAGTTCGACCTGACCCTGTCGGCGTACGAGGACGAGGCGGAGGGGCGCTTCCACTGCGTGCTCAAGTACAACTCCGATCTCTTCGTGCCGGCGACCGTCCGCAGGATGGCCGGGCACTACGTCCAGCTGCTGGACAGCATGACCCGCGCGGCCGACGGACTCCCGACGCCCCGGCTGCGGATGCTGGACACCCCGGAGCGTGAGCGGCTGGTGGGCGAGTGGAGCGGCTCCTCGGCGCTGCCCGCCCACGACACCGGTTCCGCGGCCGACCGGGACCGCCCGGTCCACCGGCTGATCGAGGAGGTCGCCGCCGCCCGGCCCGGCGCGGTGGCGGTCTCGATGCCCTCCCTGTCGGGGGACACGGCGCGGATGACGTACGGCGAGCTGGACCGGCGGGCGAACGCGCGAGCACGGCGGCTGCGCGAGCTGGGGGTCGGCGCGGAGTCGGTCGTCGGGGTCTGCCTGGACAAGTCGCCGGAGCTGATCCTCACGCTGCTCGCCGTGCTGAAGGCGGGGGGCGCCTATCTTCCGGTCCATCCGGACCAGCCGGCGGACCGTGTCGCGCACGTGCTGCGCGCCACCGGGGCGGACCTGGTCGTCGTCGAGGGCACACGTGCCGGATGGGCACGGGATCTGCCCGTCCCCGTGACGACGCCGGACGGTCTGCGCGGGGCCGAGAGGGACGGTCCGGCCCCGCGGGTGCCGACGGACCCGGAGTCCCCCGCCTATGTGATCAACACCTCCGGCTCCACCGGCCGCCCCAAGGCGGTCCGGGTCAGCCACCGGAGCCTCGCCTCGGCGTACGGAGCGTGGCGCCGGGAGTACCGGCTCGACGGTTCGGAGGTCCATCTCCAGATGGCGGAGCCCTCGTTCGACGTGTTCACCGGCGACCTGGTGCGCGCTCTGTGCTCGGGCGGCAGCCTGGTGCTGGCCGACCGGGACCTGATCTTCGACACGCCCCGGCTGCTGCGCACCATGCGGGCGGAGCGGGTGGACTGCGCGGAGTTCGTCCCCGCCGTCGTACGGGGCCTGATGGACCACTGTGCGCGGGAGGGCGAGCGGCTCGACTTCCTGCGGCTCCTCGTCGTCGGCTCGGACGCGTGGAAAGTCGCGGAGTACACCCGGCTGCGCGATCTCTGCGGGCCCGGGACCCGGGTGATCAACTCCTACGGTCTCACCGAGGCCACGATCGACAGCGCCTTCTTCGAGGGGCCCGCCGACGGTCTGGAGCCGGGATGGATGGTGCCGATCGGCCGACCTCTGCCGAACACCACGCTGCATGTCCTCGACGCACACGGTGAACCGGTGCCACCGGGCGTTCCGGGCGAGCTGTGGATCGGGGGCGAGGGCGTGGCCCTGGGGTACGCCGGCGACCCCGAGCAGACCGCCGCACGTTTCGTCACCCGGCGGCTGAGCCGACGGGCGGGCGCGCGGCCGGAGCGCCTCTACCGGACCGGGGACCTGGCCCGCTGGGACACGGAGGGCCGGGTGCACCTCCTCGGGCGCGGCGACCACCAGGTCAAGCTGCGGGGCCACCGGATCGAGATCGGCGAGATCGAGGCGCACCTGGCGGGCCTGCCGGGCCTGGCCCGGGCGGTGGTGGCCGTCCGCCCGGACGCCGCGGGGGACGCCACGCTCTGCGCGTACTGCGTGGCGGAGCCGGGGGCGGTGCTGGACCGGCGGGCCCTGCGCCGCCATCTGGCGGGGGCCCTGCCGTCGTACATGGTGCCCTCACACATCACCGAACTCGACGCGCTGCCTCTCACCCCGCACGGGAAGGTCGACGTCACGGCGCTTCCGGTGCCGGTGGGCGGGGACCGGCAGGAGGCGCACGAGGCTCCGGTGACGCTGTACGAGGTGAGCATGGCCCGGCACTGGGGCGCTCTGCTCGGGGTGGAACGGCCTGGTCTCGGGGACGACTTCTTCGAGTCCGGCGGGAGCTCCATCAAGCTGATCGAGCTTCTCCACCATCTGCGGACGGAGTTCGGCGTCAGCATCCCGGTCAGCCGGCTGTACCAGGTCACCACGCTGCACGGGATGGCCGCGGCGGTGGAGGAACTGGTCAACAGTACGTCCGCCGAGGAGCTCCCCTATCTGACCTTCAACCCCGGCCCGGGGCGGCCCGTCTTCTGCTTCCCCCCGGCGGGCGGCCACGGCCTGGTCTACCGGGGTCTCGCGGAGCAACTGGCGCACCTGGCGCGGCACAGGACCATCGCCTTCAACTACGTGCCGGGCGAGGACAAGGTGGCGCGGTACGCCGATCTGGTGGAGTCGGTCGAACCGGACGGCCCCTGCCTGCTGCTCGGGTATTCGCTCGGCGGCAACCTCGCGTTCGAGGTGGCCAAGGAGCTGGAGTCGCGGGGCCGGGAGGTCGGACGGGTGGTGGTGCTCGACTCCCGCCGCATCATGGAGGCGTACGAGCCGGGCGAGGAAGGGATCAGGACCTTCGAGGCGGAGTTGGGCCGCCACATCCATCTGCACACGGGCTCGGAGGTGGTCACCCGCACGGTGCTCGAACACGCGGCGGAGTACTTGGAGTTCTGCGGCCGGACGCCCAACACGGGAACGGTGGCCGCCTCGGTCGGGGTGGTGACGGACGAGGAGAAGGCCGGCCTCTACGCGGTCGGTGCCCCCGGCGCCTGGTACGGCAGCTCCACCACCGGAACACGCGTGCTGAAGGGGTCCGGGACCCATGCCGACATGCTCGATCCCAAGCACCTGCCCCGCAACGCCGCGCTGGTGCGCGCCCTGCTGACGGAGGACGCCGACCATGCGGGATGAGGCGGGCCCCGAGTGGGGCCGACGGGAGCGCACACCGGGGAGCAAGCCCCGCGTCATCATCGTCGGCGCGGGCGTGGCGGGCCTGTCCACCGGCGTCTACGCGCAGATGAGCGGGATGCGGACCAGGATCTTCGAGAAGCACGTGCTGCCCGGGGGCTGCTGCACCGCCTGGTCCCGGGACGGCTACATCTTCGACTACTGCATCGAGTGGCTGATCGGCACCGCCGCGGGCAACGACGCGCACCAGGTGTGGCGTGAACTGGGCGCACTGGACGGCAAGTCCATCACCAACTTCGAGCTGTTCAACAAGGTGGTCGACGAGAGCGGGCGGTCGGTGACCTTCTGGAACGATCCGGCCCGGCTGGAGGAGCACCTGACCCGCGTCTCCCCGGCGGACGCCCGGCTGATCCACTCGTTCTGCCGTGATCTGCGGCGGTTCACCGAGATCGAGCTGTATCCGTTCCTGACCGCGCCCGCGCTGCGGACCGTACGGGAGAGGGCGGCGACCCTGCGCACGGTGCTGCCGGCCTTCCGCCTCTTCTGGCGGACCGCCGCGACGCCCATGCACCGGTTCGCCGACCGGTTCGAGGACCCGCTGCTGCGCAGGGCGTTCAGGAACATCTTCTTCCAGGACCCGGAGGGCTTCCCGCTGCTCCCCTACCTCTTCAACATGGCCGCCGCCCACCACGGCAACGCGGGCTTCCCCCAGGGTGGTTCGCTCGGGCTCGCCCGGTCGGTGGAGGAGCGGTACACCGGGCTCGGCGGGACCGTCACCTACCGCGCCAGAACCGAGAAGGTGCTGGTGGAGAACGGCCGGGCGATCGGGGTCGAACTCCGCGACGGCAGGCGGTACTACGCCGACCACGTCGTCTCCGCCTGCGACGGGCGCACCACGATCCAGGGTCTGCTGGGGGGCCGTTGGAGCAGCCCGAGGATCGACCGGCTCTACGACGAGCTGCTGGAGAAGCCGGGCACCCTCTTCCCCGCGGTGGTCTCGGCCTTCGTCGGCATCCGGGGCCCGCTCCCGGCGGAGGACGCCCACAGCACCACGTACCTGCTGGGCCCCGAGGACGCCGCCCGGCTGCCGGGCGCCCTGCAGAGGAGCCTGGTGGTCCAGTTGCGGTCCCGCTACTCCGAGGGCTTCGCCCCGCCGGGCAAGTCGGTGGTGCACTGCACCTACTTCAGCGACTACGCCCACTGGCAGGAGCTGCGCCGCAGCGACCGCAAGGCGTACCGGGCGCAGAAGCAGCAGGTCGCCGGGTTCGTACGCGCTTTCCTGGCGCGGCGGTGGCCGGAGACGGCCGGGCGGATCGAGCTGGTGGACGTGGCCTCGCCGGCCACGACCCGGCGCTACACCGGCAACCACAACGGCTCGATCCTGGCCTGGAAGGCGTTCTCGGACGCCGACGACGTGGCATCCGGCCTCGTCGGCAAGGACCGGATGCGGCTGCCCGGGCTGAGCGGGTTCTCCATGGCGGGCCAGTGGGTCGGCATGGGCGGCCTGATCCGTGCCGCGTCCACCGGCCGGTTCGCCGCCCAGTACCTCTGCGAGGAGCTGGGCATCCCGTTCCGGGCGTGGGAGAGCACCCCTTCCGGGCCGTGGCACACCGGCAAGCTGGGGCGGCTGCCGCAGCTCGACCGGTGGTCCGCCAAGGAGGGCAACGGCGCGTGACGACCGAGGGGAGCAGGACCGTGGCGCGTCCGTCGCGCGGCAGGGAAACCATGATCATCATCGGTGCGGGGCTCGGTGGTCTCTCCACCGGTGCCTACGCGCAGATGAACGGCTACCGGACCGAGGTGCTGGAGATGCACGAACTCCCGGGGGGCTGCTGCACCGCCTGGGAACGCGGGGACTTCACCCTGGACGCCTGCGTCAGCTGGCTGCTGGGCAGCGGGCCGGGCAACGAGATGCACCAGATCTGGCTGGAGCTCGGCGCGTTGCAGGGCAAGGAGATCCGCCACTTCGACGTGTTCAACATCGTGCGCGCGCCGGACGGCCGGGCGGTCTACTTCTACTCCGACCCGGACCGGCTGCAGGAGCATCTGACCGAGCTCTCGCCTGCCGACGCGAAGCGGATCAGGGACTTCTGCCGCCAGTTGCGCGCCTTCCGCAAGGCGTTGGCGGTCTACCCCTTCCTCAAACCGGTCGGGCTGATGGGCCGGGTCGAGCGCTGGCGGATGCTCGCGTCGTTCCTGCCGTACTTCAACGCGGTCCGCAAGTCGATCTCCGTCCTGATGTCGGACTACTCCGCGCGGTTCGAGGACCCGCTGCTGAGGCAGGCGTTCAACTTCGTGCTGTACGAGAGACATCCGAACTTCCCCGTGCTGCCGACCCATTTCCAGCTCGCCTCGCACGCCAACCTGTCGGCGGGGGTCCCCGAGGGCGGCTCCCTCGGTCTCGCGCGGTCCATCGAGCGGCGGTACCTGGGGCTCGGCGGCCGGGTCTCGTACAACACCAAGGTCGAGGAGATCCTCGTCGAGCGGAACCGTGCGGTCGGGGTACGTCTCAGCGACGGCCGCGAGATGCGCGCGGACATCGTGGTGTCGGCCTGCGACGGTCCCACCACGATGATGAAGCTGCTGAAGGGGCGCCATCTCAACGACGCCTACCGGCGGCTCTACACCCGGACCCTGCACGAACCGGGCATGGTGTTCCCGGGGTACTTCACCCTCTTCCTGGGGCTCAAGCGCCCCTTCCCCGAGGGCGATCCGTGCACCACCCATCTGCTGGACGAGGCGCAGGCCGCGGAGCTGACGGGCATCCGCCACCCGAGCATCAACGTCCAGTTCCGCAGCCGCCACTACCCGGAGCTGTCGCCGAGCGGGACCTCGGTCGTCTACGCCACGTACTTCTGCGACATCGCTCCCTGGCGGGCCTTGGACGAAGGCCCCGAGCAGCTCACCCGGACCCGGGGCGGCGAGCGGCTGCACACCCTCCCGGTACGGCACGGGCGCGGCTACTACACGGCGAAGCGGCGGGCGCGCACGGCGCTGTTGCGGTTCCTGGAGGAGCGCTACCCGGGCATCGGGGACGCCATCGCCGTACGCGACGTGTCGAGCCCGCTCACGCAGGTCAGGTACACGGGCAATCACGACGGGACCGTGCTGGGGTGGCAGCCGTTCGTGGAGAGCGGCGAGACCCTGGAGGAGCTCGTCAAGAAACACGGCCCCGGGCTGCCGGGGCTGGAGAACTTCTATCTGTCCGGTGTCTGGGCGACCACCGGCGGGCTGATCCGTGCGGCCGCGGCCGGACGGCACGTCATGCAGTTCGTCTGCCGCGACGACAGAAGGGCCTTCACCGCGTCGGTCGACGACAGCGGTCCCCCGCCGACCCACCTGGTCATCCCGGTGCCGAGGCGCCCCCGGGTTCCCTCCGCCACGGCCCACCTCACCTCCACCGGCGTGGACAAGGAGCACCAGTGAAGATCAAGAAGTGGGTCGTGCGGGAACACGTCGAGGGCGCCCCCGACGTGGACCGGATCTACGAGAAGGTCGTCGAGGACATCGACGTGGACCTGGCGCCGGACGAGATGCTGCTGCGGACGCTGTACGTGTCGGTCGATCCCTACCTCCAGGGCATCGCGCTGGACACTCCGCTCGGCGGCCACATGGGCGCCGACTCGGTCATGGAGGTGCTGGAAGCCGGGCCGCGCGCCACCCACCGGCCGGGCGACCTGGTGCAGGGCTTCGGCGGCTGGCGGTCCCATCTCGTCAGCAACGGAACGGAAGCGCTCTGGCAGACGGGCACCTTCCCGATGGTGTTCCCGGCCTACCGGCGGCTCGACCCGAGCTGGTTCGACGACGCGCTCCCCCTCGCGACGGCGCTCAGCTCGATGGGTGGCCCCGGCATGACCGCCTGGGGCACGCTGACCCATTTCCTGAACGCCGGCCCGGGCGACACCCTGGTGATCAGCGGGGCGTCCGGGGCGGTGGGCACGCTGGTCGGGCAGCTGGCCCGGCTGGCCGGCGCCCGCGTCGTCGGCACGACGTCGAGCCCGCGGAAGGCGGAGTACCTGACCGGGCTCGGGTTCGACGCGGTCGTGCTGTACCGCCAGGGCGACAACGTCGGGAGTGTGCGCGACGCGCTGGAGTGGGCGGCGCCGGGCGGTGTCGACCGCTACTTCGACAATCTGGGTGGCGCGGTCACGGACGCGGTGTTCTCGTTGCTCAACGTCAACAGCCGGGTGGCGGTGTGCTGGCAGTGGGCGACCCAGGTGGGCCGGGACACGGTGGGTCCGAGACTCCTGCCGTACATCATGTTCCCCCGCACGACCGTGCGCGGGATCTTCTCCCTGGAGTGGTTCACCGACGAGAACTGGCGGGCCCTCCACGAGGAGCTGGGCGGCCGGGTCCGGCGGGGCGAGATCGTGTGCGACCACACCCTCCACCACGGCTTCGACACCATCCCGGCCGCCTACCGGAGCCTCTACCGCGACCGGTCGGCCCACCTGGGCAAGGTGCTGGTGGAGCTGTGAACAGCGGTAACCACCTCTGCGCGCGCCCCGCCGCCGCTTCCCCCCGCCCCCACCGCTCTCCCTTCTCCCACCCCGCCGATCGGGTTCCGACGGCGATCCGGAACAACCAGGAGGCCGTGTGTCCGCCCCCGTCACCGACAACACTGATCCTGCGAACCAGGCTCTGCCCCCGCTCCACCGCATGGAGTTCGGGGTGCCGCGTCCGCCCGAGCGCGTCGAACTGTCCGACGGCTCGCCGGCCTGGCTGGTGAGCCGGTACGCGGACGTCCGTCAGGTGCTCGGCGACAGCCGGTTCGGGCGGGCCGGGCTGTACACGCCGGACGGGCCGTCCCTGCCGGACGTGCCCGTCCTCGTCGACGACCCCGACCTGCTGTTCAACCAGGAAGGGCCCGAGCATCTGCGTCTGCGCCGCACCATGCACCGCGCCTTCACCCCGAGGGCGGTGGCCCGCTGGCGGCCCTGGATCGCCGCGATCGTGGGGCAGCTCCTGGGCGAACTGGCCCGGCGGGAAGCCCCCGTGGACATCGTCGCCGCGTTCGCGCTGCCCCTGCCGGTGGCCGTGATCAGCCGGCTGATGGGGCTCGACTCCTCGGTGCGGGAACGGATGCGCCACTGGAGCGAGTACGCGCTCTCGGACGGTTCCCTGCCCGCGGAGGAAGTCGGCGCGGCCATGGCCGAATTCTCCGCGTTCGGTGCCGAACTGCTGGACCTGCGGCGCCGCGACCCCGGGGACGACCTGGTGAGCGGTCTGGTACACGCCGCCGACGAGGAGGGCGGCATCCCCGAGGCGCAGTTGGTGAGCCTGGTCTGCGGACTGGTGGTCGGAGGCCATGACAGCACGATGACCATGCTGAGCAACTCGCTGCTCTACCTGCTCGGCGAGCGCCCGGAGAGCTGGCCCCGGCTCGCCACGGGCGAGGAGGAGGCGGGACGGGTGGCGGACCGGCTGCTGCACGGCATTCCGCTGGGCGACGACCGCGGCACGACCCGTCGTGCACACGAGGACGTCGAGGTGGGAGGTGTGTTCATCCCGGCCGGCGCGGTGGTGGTGGCGGACTGCGGCATGGCCAACCGGGACCCGGCGGTCTTCTCGGCCCAGTGGTCCGAGGATCTGTTCGCACCACTGGAGACGCCCACCCTGTCGTTCGGGGCGGGGCCGCACTACTGCCTGGGCGCGTGGCTGGCCCGGACCGAGCTGCAACTGGCCCTGCACCACCTGGCGGCCCGCTTCCCCGGGCTCCGGCTGACGGAGCCGGCCTCCTCCGTCCGGTGGCGTCTGGGTTCCACCTCCCGCGGTCCGGTGCGGCTCGGGGTGATCTGGTAGGCGGCGCTACGGGTAATCTCCGCGCGCCCGGGACAGACTGGCGGGCATGACTCGGCAGCGCTGGTACTTCGACGGATGGATCGTGGCCGCGGGTACCGCCTCGGGAACGCGGCTGGTGCTGGGGCACTGGCCGCGCTCGCCGTTCGGGGCGTTCAGCGACGTGATGATCGAGCACCCCGGCGGTGAGCGCCGGCTGCTGGCTCCCACCCGCCGGGTGGCCGGCTTCGTCGCGGACACCTACACCTTCGACCACGTCGAGGTGGTGCCGGTGGACGTCCGCCGCGACGGGGTCCGCTGGTCCGTCCGGGCGGGCCGGCTCGACCTCGACCTCGTCGCGGGTCACCGGACGGCGCTGGGACGGCTGCTGCGCGCGGTACCGGCGCCGCTCGCCCGCAGCCACACCTGGGCCGCCGTGTGCGACGTGCCGGCCCGCCTGCTGCCCGGTGTCCGTACGCTCGGCAGCGCGGGTCCGGGGCGGCGCGAGTGGTACGGGGCACGGGACCAGCACCGCGTGCTGTCGGTGAGCGCCTCGCTCGGAGGGAGGGACCTCGGCGGGCTCGCCCCGGTCCACCCGCCGGTGACCTTCGGCTTCGGCTCGGCACCCCGCGCTCCCTCGGTCGTCCGGATCACGTCGACGGTGGAGACGGCCGGGAAGACCGGGGACCCGTGGGCAGCGCCGGACCACCCGGGCTGACGCCGGTAGGACCTGACCTGTACGACCTGTACGACCGGTCGAGGGGGCGGACGCGTGCGGGACGGACCGGGGTGTTGCGCACGGAGAGGACAGAGTCGGGGCGTTCATGGGCAAGTCACCCCTGCTCCGGCGCCGTAGCGTCCTGGTCATCACCCCCCTTTTCCGCACCGGGCGCTGCCCCGTGGGCCGACCCGGCCCCGTCGGAGTCCGGACGACAGGAGACGCATCATGACCGAGTTCCCCGCCACGCCGACCGCCCCCGTGCTGGAGCCGGCCGCCGCCGCGTTCGCCGAGGCGACCGCGAACCCGCCCTACCTCTTCGACCTCGCCCCGGCCGACGGCCGCAAGGCCGTGGACGAGGTCCAGTCCGGCGACATCGAGAAGCCCGAGATCACCGAGGAGTGGATCACCGTCGAAGGCGGTCCCACCGGATCGGTCAAGGCACGCATCGTCAAGCCCGCCGGGGCCACCGGCACCCTCCCGGTCATCCTCTACATCCACGGCGCGGGCTGGGTGTTCGGCAACGCGCACACCCACGACCGGCTGGTCCGCGAGCTCGCCACCGGCGCGGGCGCGGCCGTCGTCTTCCCGGAGTACGACCTCTCTCCCGAGCACCGCTACCCGGTCGCCATCGAGCAGAACTACGCGGTCGCCCGCTGGGTGGTCACCGAGGGTGCGGGCAAGGGACTCGACGCGGGCCGCATAGCGGTGGCCGGCGACTCGGTGGGCGGCAACATGACCGCCGCCCTCACCTTGATGGCCAAGGAGCGGGGAGACGTACCGCTGGTCCAGCAGGTGCTGTTCTACCCCGTCACCGACGCGTCCTTCGACACCCCCTCGTACCACCAGTTCGCCGAGGGCTACTTCCTGCGCCGCGACGGCATGCAGTGGTTCTGGGACCAGTACACGACCGACCCGGCCCAGCGCGCGGAGATCACCGCCTCGCCGCTGCGCGCCACCACCGAACAGCTCACCGGGCTGCCGCCGGCGCTGGTCATCACCGGCGAGGCCGACGTGCTGCGTGACGAGGGCGAGGCCTACGCCAACAAGCTGCGCGAGGCCGGTGTCGCCGTCACCGCGGTCCGCTACCAGGGCATCATCCACGACTTCGTGATGCTCAACGCACTGCGCGGGACGCACGCCGCGGGGGCCGCCATCGAGCAGGCCGTCCGGGTCCTGCGCGCCGCTCTGCACTCCGCCTGATTCCACACCGTCGGGCCACGGAGAACCATGGGGTTCCCGCCTGCCGGCGTCCGGCGGTCCGGCGGTCCGGGCGATCGGCTGAACCGGCGCGTCCGCCCGCGCGGGGGCGGACACGCCGAGAGCGCGGATCCCGTCCGGCCGACCCTGGTCGGACGGGATCGGCGTACGCGCTTCCCCGGTCCTCCGGGGCGGGCCGCCACGCCTGCGCGCGCCACTCGCGCGGAGTCACGCCGTAGGTCGCGCGGAACGCCCTGCTGAAGTGGGCCGCGCTGACGAACCCCCACCGGTGGCGACGGAGGCCACCGTGACCTCGGACGCCTCCCGCCGGGCCAGGTCGCGCCGGCACACGTCCAGTCTCCGCCGCAGTATCCAGCGGGAGAGGGTCATCCCCTCGGCTTCGAAGGGCCGGTGCAGGTAGCGCAGGGAGATGAGTGGGCGGTGGCGATCCGCTCCGGCGAGGGCTCCGGATCAGCCAGGTGTTCGACGGTGTACTCCTTGATCCGCGGCACCAGGGGGTCCGCGGCCTCCGACCGACGACGGGTCGGGGGCGGCTGTTCACCCGCAGGTCACCCGGGGCTCGGGGGAAAGTCGGAGATCGTTCGGCCCGTGCTGTGAACCTGCGTGGCGTCGCACTCGACCGTGCGGCCCTTCCGAAGCACCCGAGGACCCCTGTGAAGCGCACGATCTCCTCCATGACCGCTCTGGTCCTGGCCGCGGCAGCGGTCACCGCCGCCGGCGGCGGCGGTTCCGCCGCCGCACACGCCCCGGGCCGGTCCCTCGCCTCCGGTGAGCACTTCTACACCACGAAGACGACGTACGCCCCACAGCAGGACGTGCGCGACTACGAGGCCGTCCCCGCGTCGTTCACCCCGGTCTTCACGGAGAGCGTCTCCCGCCACGGGTCCCGCGCCATGTCCGACAGCGAGGACGGGGACGCGGTGCTGGCGGTACTGCGGGACGCGGAGGGCAAGGGTGCGCTGACCCGCCTCGGGGCCCGGCTCGGCCCGCAGGTCGAGTCGCTGCTCGCGGCCGCCTCCTCCGTCGGGTACGGGGAGCTGTCCGGCCGCGGAGTCCGGGAGCAGCGGCAGACCGCGGAGCGCATGGAGCGGCGGCTGCCCTCCCTCTTCCGCGCGATCGTCGCCGCGCAGGAGCCCGTCGAGGTCAAGACCTCCGGGGTGGCCCGCGCGACGGCCAGCGCCAACGCCTTCACGGGCGGACTCACCGCCGCCGAGCCGAAGCTGACGGACCTCGTCCAGGCTCCGGTCACCGACAAGAACCTGCTGTACTTCCACAAGCAGCCGCAGAACGCCGGCTACCAGGAGTACGTGGCGAACGACCCCGATCTGGCGGCGGTGCTGGCGCGGATCGACGGGGCTCCGGACACGGCGCGGAACGCGAAGGACGTGGTGTCGCGCCTGTTCACGTCCGATTACGTCGCCGCCATGACCGCCGAGGGCCGGGTCGCCTTCGCTCGCTCGCTGTACGAGCTGTACGCCGCAGCGCCCGATCTGCGGGTGGAGGCCCCGGACGTCGACCTCGACGTCTTCGTGCCCGCCCGGAACGCGCGCTGGTTCTCGTACCTCGACGACGCCGAGGAGTTCTACGAGAAGGGTCCCTCGTTCAGCGGGCGCACCATCACGTACGACATGGCGAACGTGCTGCTCGACGACCTGTTCGACCAGGTCGAGGCGAAGGCCGCGGGCGCCAGCGCCAAGGGGGCCGCCCTCCGCTTCACACACGCCGAGGAGATCATGCCGCTCGCCGTGCTGCTGGGGCTCCCCGGCAGCACGGAGTCCGCGGATCCCGACCACCCGTACACGTACCAGAACAACGCGTGGCGCGGTGCGCAGGTCGCGCCGATGGCGGCCAACGTGCAGTGGGACCTGTTCGCCGGACCGCGGCACGCCGTGAAGAACGGGAAGCAGACATCGGGCGGGACGCGCTACCTCGTCCGCATGCTCTACAACGAGAAGGAGACCGCCTTCAAGTCCTCCTGCGAGCCGATCACCCGGGGCAGCCACTTCTACGACCTGGACGAGCTGCGGAGCTGCTTCGGCCGGAGCTGACGCGCCGCCCTCCCCGGATGCGCGGGATGCTTCCGCGGGCGAGGATCGGACCGGAGGGCCGTCCGCGCCGTGTCCGCCGGACGGGCCCGGAGGGGCGCGGGCACCCGCCCGCGCCTCCGAGGGCCGGTACTCGCCCTCCGTTCGCCCCCGACCGGGGGCGGGGCGCCTGGAGGTAGTCGATGCCGCGACCCCTGTGGACCGGTGCCATCAGCTTCGGGCTGGTGACCATCCCGATCAGAGTGGTGTCCGCGACCGAGGACCACGCCATCCACTTCCGGCAGGTGCACCTGGAGGACATGGGCCGGGTCCGCACCCGCAAGGTGTGCGAGGTGGACGGCGAGGAGGTGCCCCAGGACGAGATCGCCAAGGGGTACGAGGTCGCCAAGGACCAGACCGTGCCGGTGACCGACGAGGAGCTGGGCAGGATGCCGCTCCCCACCGCGAAGGCGATCGAGATCGTCGCGTTCGTCGACGCGAGCACCATCGACCCGGTCCGGATCGGCGATTCGTACTACCTGACGGCCGACGGCGAGGTGGCGAACAAGCCGTACACGTTGCTGCGGAAGGCGCTGGAGCGTTCCGACAAGGCCGCTGTCGCGAAGTTCGCCTGGCACAACCGCGAACGCCTGGGGCTGTTGCGGGTGCGGGAAGGGGCCATCGTGCTGCATTCCATGCGGTGGCCCGACGAGATCCGCAGCCCCCGGGAGCTCGCGCCCGAGGCGATCGAGCTGGACGAAGGTGAGATCGACCGGGCCGTGGAACTCACCGCGACCATGGCCCTCGACGACATCGACGGGTTCCGGGACGAGTACCGCACCGCGCTGGAGAAGTTGATCGCGGCGAAGGCGGAAGGCCGGGAGCCGGCCGTGCCCGCCGAGGGCGGCGAGCGGGAGCCCGCCAAGGTGGTGGACCTGATGGCCGCCCTCAACGCCTCGGTCAAGGCCGCGCAGGAGGGCCGGGGCGAGCACGGCGGCGATGCCACGGTCCACGAGATGCCCGCCGGCGGGCGGGACGCGCGGAAGAAGGACGCGTCCGGCCGCGGGGGTGCGGCGAAGAAGAGCACGGCCGAGAAGGCCGCTGCCGGCAAGTCGTCCGCCGGCAAGTCGTCCGCCGCGAAGAAGGCCCCCGCGCGCAAGGCGCCGGCGCGGAAGCGCAGCGCGTCCTGACGGGCCGGAACCATGGATCTCCCCCGGTTCGCCCCGATGCTCGCCACTCCCGGCCGGCTGCCCTCCGCCGCGGTGGACGAGAGATGGGCCTACGAGGTCAAGTATGACGGCCAGCGCACGGTGGTCTACCTGCCCGGGGACGGAACGGTGCTGCTGCGCTCCCGGTCCGGCGCGGACATCACTGCCGCCTATCCGGATCTCGCGCCGCTCGGCACGGCGCTGGGGAACACGGCTGCGGTCCTGGACGGTGAGATCGTGGTGTTCGACGACGCGGGGCGGAGCGACTTCGAACGTCTCCAGTCGCGCATGGGCCTGGCGGGTGCTCCGGCGAAGGCGGCCAGGATGGCCCGCCTCGTCCCCGCGCATCTGATCCTCTTCGACGTGCCCCTCCTCGGCACCGGCCCACTGGCGTCACTCCCCTACACCGAGCGCCGTACCGCCCTCGAATCGCTCGGCCTCACCGGAACCCACTGGTCGACGCCGGCGTTCATCGCGGGGCACGGCGAGCGTGCTCTGGAGGCGACCCGGGCCGCCGGGCTGGAGGGGCTGATCGCCAAGAGGCTGGACTCGGCTTACGAACCGGGGGTGCGTTCGCGTGCCTGGATCAAGATCCGTCACCTCCGGACCGCCGATGTCGTCGTCGGCGGCTGGCTGCCCGGCCACGGCCGCCTGAGCGACCTGCCGGGAGCCCTGCTGCTGGGTGAGCGCCGGGGCGGCGGCCTGCGGCACATCGGGAACGTCGGCACGGGATGGAGCGACAGCGAACGGAGCACGCTCGCCGGGCTCCTCCACGGGGCGGCGAGTGCCGACTGCCCTTTCACCCCGCCGCCGGCGGTCCCGGGCGCGCGCTGGGTACTGCCCCGCCTGGTCGGTGAGGTGGCCTACGCCACCCGCACCCGGGCCGGGCTGCTCCGGCACCCGTCCTGGCACCGGCTGCGCCCGGATCTGACTCCCGAGGACCTCGACACCAGGACGTCGTAGTCCGGTCCGCGGGCCTGGACGACGACAGGCGGAGCGCGGCGAGCGGCACGTCACGCGGTAAGTGCGGGAGTCTCCCCGAGGTGCGCGGCGGCCGTACGCCAGGCTGCCGTGACGGCCCGGTGCGCGGCGGCGGTCGCGGCCGGGATGTCTCCGGGAAGCCGTACGGGGCTGCCGAAGTGGACGTGCAGACGGGGCCTGCGGACCGGTGCGGTGAGGAGTCCGGCGATCTGCTTCGCGGCGCCGCCGGAAACCACCCGGCGGGCTCCCGCCTGGCCGAGGGGTACGACCGGGGCGTCGGCGGCCAGCGCCAGGCGGGCGAGCCCGCTGCGGAATCTCTCGGGGGCGGACTCGGCGGAATCCTTCCGCAGGGGCAGCCGGCCCTCCGCGTAGATCAGGACGTGGCGGCCGTCCCTCAGGGCGGCGACGGCCTCGTCGAGGGACTCGGCCGCCCGGACGCTGCCCCGGTGGACCGGCACGTGACCGCCCCTCACCAGCAGCGGGCCGAGCACCGGAATGCGCCACAGGCCGGCGGTCGCGAGGACGACGGGCTCGACCCCGTGGCGGAGCAGAGCGGCCAGCACGATCCCGGGATCGACGAGAGAGGTGTGGTTGGCGACGACGATCGATCCGGAGCCCGGGAACGACTCCTCGTCGGACGTGGTCGTCAGGTGTCCGAGGGAGGGCACGACGGCGGCGGCGATGCGGCTGATCACGGGTTCTCCTGCGGTCGGTCGGCGGGGCGGCTTCCATCGTCGGTGGGCCGGGCCGCCCACGGCGTGAGTCGCCGTACTCACTCCCGGGGAGTACGGCGACACGCATGAGGGGCCCTCGGCACGCGTACGAACCCGACGTGCGGGGGCCGGACCGGATTCCTCCGGTCCGGCCTCCCCCGGGTGTCGCTCACCCGGGGCCGGGGTCACGCGCAGGGCTCAGGGCGCCTCAGGGCTCAGGGCTCAGGCGATGCCCGCCGCCCGAACGATGGTCTGGGTGACGGTGTTGCCCCGGCTGTCGGTGACGTGCACCCGTACCGTGACGAAGTCCGCGCCGCGGGGGGCGTTCAGCCGCACCGTGGCCCCCTTCGAGGAAGAGCGGACCTGTGCCTTCCGCCAGTGCGCGCCGTCGTCGTAGGAGAGCTCGACGGCGATGGTGCGCAGCGACGCCTTCGGGCCGCCGGGAAGGTGCGACGGCGTGACGAGGAGGGAGGCGTTCCTCCTCGCCGATCCGTCGCCGGCCGTGTCGAGGGTGTAGTCCAGCTGGATCAGCGGGAGTTGGCTCACTTCCTCCGGGTCCTCCGCCGCCTGGGACGTGAAGGTCCACTCGGTCCTGGTGCTGGTGGAGAAGGGGTAGTCCCCGGTGCGGGCGGTGGTGGTCACCAGTCGGTAGGACGCCTTGGCCGCGGGCACGTCCGCGTACAGGTAGCCGCCGTCCGTGGTCGCGTCGAGCTTTCCGTTGCGGTAGAGCGCGGTGGTCTGGGTGTTGGGTCCGTAGCCGGCGAGTCCGGCATGGTTCTCGCCCGAGTCGCCCCAGCCGGGTACGTACGCGGCGATCTCTGAGCCGGTACGGGTGGGCAGGTCGATGCTGGTGTTGACCCGGGGCCGCTGGAACGGGCCGAACCACGTGACGTCGGTGGTGCGTCCGGCCGGGTAGAGGATCGGGTCCGACTGCTGCAGGGACAGCGGGCCGAGCTTGGGTGCGTACTCGTACGTCTCCTCGTACCAGCGGAACGAGGAGTCGGCGGTGACGTAGTCGGTGCGGTGCGCTCCGGCCGAGGACGGCGACGGCAGGGGCGCCGGCGACGGGGCAGCGTGCGCGCCGCCGGGTCGCGTCCCGTGCCTGCCCTGCCCCACCCATCCCCGTACGCGGCGGGGCAGCCCCCGGCTGCGTACAGGACCCGGTGGGCACCCGGGGCGGTCGGCCCTCTGCGCGAGCCCGATCCGGTCCGGCGTGTTTGGGTGGAACGGGCGGGGGCCCCGCCCCCGGGCCGTAGACGCACGGTCCCGCACAGCCGAGGAGTGCAGCATGCGCGACAGGAATCCGCTGGCAGGACGTCTCGCGGTCGTCACCGGAGCGGCGCGCGGGGTGGGTGCAGCGGTGGCGAGGGAGCTGGCGCACCGGGGCGTACGGGTCGCCCTCCTCGGGCGGGAGGGGGAGACGCTGGAGCTGGTGGCGCGGACCCTGGAGACCGAGGCGCACTGCTTCGAGGTGGACGTCACGAACGACGCGGCCATGGAACGGGTGGCGGCCGAGGTCTCCGCCCGCCTCGGCCGGCCTTCGATCGTCGTGGCGAACGCCGGAGTGGCGGAGGGCGGCCCCTTCGTCACCTCGGACCCGGTGAGCTGGCGGCGGGTCGTCGAGGTCAACCTCGTCGGCAGCGCCGTCACCGCGCGCGCGTTCCTGCCGGGGCTGCTCACGACGCACGGCTACCTACTCCAGATCGCCTCCACGGCCTCCTTCGGCGCGGCACCCATGATGAGCGCCTACTGCGCGTCGAAGGCGGGCGTCGAGTCCCTCGCCCAGTCCCTGCGGGCCGAGCTCGCCCACCGGCGGGTGGAAGTCGGCATCGCCTATCTGAGCTGGACGGGCACCGACATGATCCGCGACGCCGACCGGTACGACGTACTCCGCGAGCTGCGCGGTCACATGCCTCCCCCGGCGCGCCGGGTCCACCCCGTGGAACAGGTCGCCGGCTGGTTGGTGCGGGGCATCGAGCGCCGCTCACCCACGGTGTACGCGCCGCCGTGGCTGCGGCTGGCGCAGCCCGTACGCCCCTTCCTTCCGCAGGTGGTCACCTGGGTGTCCCGGCGGCAGCTCCCGAGGCTGGAGGAGCGGGCCCGCTTCGAGGCCACGGGGCTGCTGGGCGCCGGCGGGCAGGCCGCCCGGAGGGCGAGCGGGCAGGGGGGCGACCGGAGCGGCCGGCATGCGCGCCCCTGACGCCCGCTCCCGGTGGTGTGCCGCGCCACGGCGTGCGCCGGAGCGCGGGTGGAGAGACCGTTGACGCATGACTACTGCACTGAATCCCCCGGGAGAGACCCCGCCGGCCGAAGGCTCCACCCACGAGGCGCACCAGGAACGTGCGGACGGAGGCATGTGGGAACACCCGGCTGTGTGGGCGGCCGTCGTCCTGGTGGGCGCGGTCCTCTTCGCCGCCTTCTTCATCGCACGCATCTTCGGCTACGGCTGACCCCCGGCCCCTCGTGGCCGCACCGAAGGCCGCCCGGGGCCCTCCCTTGGCTGAAACGGTCCGGGCCGACGCGTCCTGAGCGGCGCTGGGCCCCGCGGGCGCTCCGTAACACCCTGGCGTGGATCACGTCGTCTCCCTACCGTGTTCCAGCATGGAATGGATGACGCTGGTGGCCACGCTTCTCGGTGCGGTGATCGCCATGGGGTCGACCCTGCTGGTCGAGGCCCGCAAAGACCGACGGGAGGCCGCCGGAGAGTGGCGGCGCAGCAGGCGCGAGCTGTATGGGGCCTACCTCGGGACGCTCTCCCAGGTGCGCGGCGAGCTGCAACTCCTGATCCTGGACCGGACCCCGGCCGATGCCGACCGCCTGGTCCGCGCACGGCAGAGCTTCGCCAAGTGCTATGAGCTCCGCTATCAGTTGGAAGTCTTCGCGCCGCGTGCCGTGGTCGAACCCGCTCTCCACTACTTCCGCAGCGTGCGCAGGCTGCGGGACGAGGCGGGCGCCGGGGTGGTGGACGGTGATGTCCGCTGCGAGCGCGCCTTCGTCGACGTCATGGAAGCGCTGGCAGAGGTACTCGATGCCATGCGGCTCGACACGGGGACGGACGCTCTCGCCTCCGCTCCCTGAAAGCTCCCTGGCTCTCTCCCGACACCTCAGGACGTCGCGCTCCGCCTGCCCGTCGGCGGAGAGCGACGTCCTCTTTCGCTCAGCTCAGCGCCCCGGTGGCGCCGGTCCGTCGTCCGGGGGGCCGTCCCGACGGGCCGTACCGTCCCGGCCGGCGGACGTCCCCGTCCCCACCGGGGCGACGGCGTCGTCCTCGTCCACCGCGGGGGCCGCCCCGCCCTGGAGCCGTTCGCGGTCCGAGGCGCGTACCTGGACCACGAAGAGGGCGATCAGCGCGGCGAGTACGGCGAGCACGGCCGCGACGACGAAGGCGGCGGACACGCCGGACGCCAGCACCTCGCTGCCCCAGGGCGGAGGCAGCTCGCCAGTCCGGCGGAACTCCAGCTTCTGTGCGGGTGTCGCCTTCTGCAGGAACGACGCGATCTGGTCGTCGGCCTCGTTGCGGCTCGCGGTACCGAAGACCGTGACGAGGATGGAGAGTCCGAGCGAACCGCCGACCTGCTGGGTGGCGTTCAGGATGCCGGAAGCAGCACCCGCGTCTTTGGGGCGGACTCCCGAGACCGCCATCAGGGTCAACGACACGAACTGCAGCCCCATGCCGAAGCCGAAGACGAGCACCGGGCCGAGCAGACTGCCCAGGTAGGTGCTGTCGGCGTCGGTCCGGGTCAGCCAGCCGAGTCCCACGGCGGCGAGGATCGCGCCCACCACCATGAACGGCTTGGGCCCCCACTTGGGCAGCAGTTGGGACGCGAAGCCGGCGCCGACCGCGATGATGGCGCTCACCGGGAGGAAGGCGAGCCCGGCCCGCAGGGGGCTGAAGCCGAGAACGTTCTGCACGAAGAGGGTCAGGAAGAAGAACATGCCGAACATCGCGGCGGAGAGGGACAGCATGATGCCGTAGACGCCCGCACGGTTGCGGTCGCGGAACATCCACAGGGGGGTGATCGGCTGTTTCGACCTCTGCTCGATGGCGATGAACGCGGCGAGCAGCACCACGGCCGCCGTGAACGCACCGAGGGTCACCGCATCGCTCCAGCCGTCCTTCGAGGCCCGGATGAAGCCGTAGACCAGCGCCACCATGCCGAGTGTGGAGGTGAGTGCGCCGAGGACGTCGAAGTGGCCCGGGTGTCGTACGGACTCCGGGATGTAGCGGGGGGTGGCCAGTGCGATCAGCAGGCCGATCGGGACGTTGACGAAGAAGATCCATCGCCAGTCGAGCCATTCCACCAGCAGGCCGCCCGCCAGCAGACCGATCGCGCTGCCGCCTGCCGAGACCGCGGCGAAGACGCCGAACGCCCTGTTGCGTTCCGGACCTTCACGGAAGGTCGTGGTGATCAGTGACAGCGCCGTGGGGGACGCGATGGCACCACCCACGCCCTGGAGGGCACGGGCGGCGAGCAGTTGCCAGGACTCCTGCGACAGACCACCGAGCAGCGAGGCGAACACGAAGAGCAGGACCCCGAAGATGAAGACTCTGCGGCGTCCGAGGATGTCTCCCAGCCGCCCGCCGAGCAGGAGCAGACCACCGAAGGTCAGCGTGTAGGCGTTGATCACCCAGGAAAGGTTCTCGGTGCTGAATCCCAGCGAGGTCTGGATGTGCGGCAGGGCGATGTTGACGATGGTGATGTCGAGCACCACCATCAGCTGGCACGAGGTGATGACGAGGAGCGCCATACCTTTGCCGCGCCCCTCGTTCCGGGGCGCGGCGAGATGTGCGACATTCGATTGGGAGTCCGTCATTTCAGTACCCATGTCTGCCGACGGCGGCGCCCCGGGTCCGTACGGGCCGGACGCTTTACCCGTTCGACGTTAGGCCCCGGGCCGCGGCGCCGCCATCCGGGCGTCCGGGGCCCGCCGGTCGCGCCGTGTGTCCGCCGGGTACGCCTCCGCGTCCACCGAGCCCGTACGACGCCCCGTCCGCGCGACGGAAGGCCGTGGCCCTGGCCCCGCGGTGGCCGGTGGTCGTACGTGCCCGACGCCGCCGCGCACGGCGTTCCGCCCTCCCGGCGCCGACTGCGGGGGCCTCCTTCCCGGGAAGACGGATACGGGTTCTGCGGGCCGGGGGGGGCGCACGTACCGTGTGATCACTCATCCGTACGACGAAGGCGGCCCGGCACATGCCCCTGTTCGACCTGCCCCTCGAAGAACTCCGTACCTACCGCAGCACGTCGGTGGAGCCCGCCGACTTCGACGCGTTCTGGTCGAGGACGCTCGAAGGGACCCGCAGCCACCCGCTCGACGCCCGCTTCGCACTCTGCGCCAAGACGGGTCTGAAGACCGTGGAGGTGTACGACGTGACCTTCGCCGGATTCGGCGGCCACCCGGTCAAGGGCTGGCTGGTGCTCCCGGCGGGGACCACCGAACCGCTCCCGGTGGTGGTGCAGTTCATCGGGTACGGCGGTGGGCGGGGCCTCGCGCACACCCATCTGCTCTGGGCGTCCGCCGGTTTCGCGCACTTCGTCATGGACACCCGGGGCCAGGGCAGCGGCTGGGCCGGCGGCGACACCGCCGACCCGGTGGGCAGTGGGCCCTCGTTCCCCGGGGTCATGACCCGCGGCATCGAGGACCCGCACGAGTACTACTACCGGCGGCTGTACACCGACGCCGTGCGGGCGGTCGAGGCTGCCAGGTCCCACCCGCTCGTCGACGCGTCGCGCACGGCGGCCGCCGGGATCAGTCAGGGAGGCGGCATCACGCTCGCGGTCGCGGGCCTGGTGCCCGACCTGGTGGCCGTGGCGCCGGACGTGCCGTTCCTGTGCGACTTCCCGCGCGCCCTCACGGTGACCGACCGCAACCCCTACCGCGAGCTGGGGAATTACCTCAAGACGCACCGGGGTCGCACCGAGCGGCTCAAGGCTACGCTCGGCTACTTCGACGGGGTGCACTTCGCCGCGCGGGCCACGGCTCCGGCGCTCTTCTCGACGGCGCTGGAGGACCTCACCTGCCCGCCGTCCACCGTGTTCGCGGCGTTCAACGCGTACGCCCACACCGACAAGTCGATAGAGGTGTACGACTTCAACGACCACGAGGGCGGCGGCCCTTACCAGGAAGCGGCGCAGCTCGCCTGGCTGCCCGGGAAGCTGACGGCCTCGGCCTGATCGCGTTCCGGCCCCTCGCCGGGCGGGCGGGGGTTCTGTGCCGTACCGCGAAGGGGGTCAGAAGGAGACGGGATCGCGGACGAGCGGGCAGGTCATGCAGTGACCGCCACCGCGTCCGCGCCCCAGCTCCGCGCCGACGATGGTGACGACTTCCACGCCGGCCTTGCGGAGCAGGGTGTTCGTCTGGGTGTTGCGGTCGTAGGTGAAGACGACGCCGGGTTCCAGCGCCACGGCGTTGTTGCCGCTGTCCCACTGCTGGCGTTCGGAGGCGTACACGTCGCCGCCCGTCTCGATCGTCCGCAGCGCCGGCAGGCCGAGTCCGTCGGCCACGACCTTGACGAAGGGGGTGGAACCCTCGTCCGTGATCTCAACGCCCGGAGCCTGGTCGCTGGGGCGGAGGGAGAAGGTGTGGACCGCGTCGATGATCCTCGGATAGAGCGTCACGATGTCGCGGTCGGCAAAGGTGAAGACGGTGTCCAGGTGCATGGCGGAGCGCAGTTTGGGCATGCCGGCGACGATGACGCGCTCGGCGGCGCCTTCGCGGAAGAGGGAGGCGGCGACCTGGGTGATCGCCTGGCGCGAGGTCCGCTCGCTCATCCCCATCAGGACGACGCCGTTGCCGACCGGCATGATGTCGCCGCCTTCGAACGTGGCCTGGCCCCAGTCCTGCTCCGGGTCGCCCCACCACACCTTCGCGCTCAGGTAGTCCGGGTGGAAGGCGTAGATGGCGGCCATCAGGAGCGTTTCGCCGTGGCGGGCGGGCCAGTACAGGGGGTTGAGGGTGACGCCTCCGTAGAGCCAGCAGGTGGTGTCCCGGGTGTACAGGGTGTTCGGCAGCGGCGGCATGAGGTACTCCCGCGCCGCCGTCGACTCGCGGGCCAGTGCCAGGTAGCCGGAGCGGAACTCCTCGGGAAGGTCCGTGGTCGCGAGGCCGCCGATGAGGTACTCGGCGAGCCGGCGCGGTTCCAGCGACTCCAGGAAGCCGCGGGTGTTGTCGATGAGTCCGAGGCCGACCTCGTTGGCAGTGATCTTGCGGTCCAGCAGCCAGTCCCGGGCGGCCGGGATGGCCATGGTCTCGGCGAGCAGCGCGTGCAGTTCGACGACCTCGACGTCCGCCTGCCGCATCTTGTTGACGAAGTCGGCGTGGTCGCGCTGGGCGTTCTCCACCCACATCACGTCGTCGAAGAGCAGGTCGTCCGCGTTGGTGGGGGTGAGTCGCCGGTGGGCCATCCCCGGTGCGCAGACCAGCACCTTGCGCAATCTGCCGACCTCGGAGTGGACGCCGAGGGCGGGCCCCTGGGCGGTCGTGTCAGTCATGGGGAAGCCTTTCGGGGTTCCCCGGCAGGGCGGCCGGGGTAGGACGGGTCAGAGTTCGATCCAGCCGGCGGCCAGGGCGATCACACCGATGACGGCGCCCGCGACCGAGACGGCGCAGATGACCGCTTCGACCGGCGAGAAGAGTCTGCGGTTCTGCTCGCGCCGGGCCTTGATGAAGAGGAAGGTCGCCGGGGCGTAGATGATGAAGGAGACGAGGACGAACTTGAGTCCCGCCGCGTAGAGCAGGAAGGCCGTGTAGAGGGTCGCGACGGCGGCGACCGCGAGTTCTCCCCCGGTGGTGCCGCCGACGGCGCCTTCGCGTTCGGGACTCCGCGCGATCTTGACGGCGAACGCGGCGGCCAGCAGGAACGGGATCAGGGTGAGGGCGCTGGTCAGGTCGAGCGCGAAGTTGAAGGCGTCGTCCGAGAACGCGGTGACGACGAGGACCACCTGACTCAACGCCGTGGTCATGAGCAGGGCCGGTACCGGCACGTCGGCGGGGGTGGACCGGCCGAGGAAGCGGGGCATGTCCTCGTCCTTGGCGGCGACGAAGAGCACTTCGGCGGCCATCAGCGTCCACGCCAGGTAGGCGCCGAGGACGGAGATGATGAGGCCGACGCTGACGAAGACCGTGCCCCAGGTACCGACCGCCGCTTCCAGGACCCCGGCCATGGAGGGTTGACGGAGTTCGGCGATCTCGGCCATCGGCAGGATGCCGTACGAGACGATGGTGACGGAGGCGAAGACGGCGAAGACGCTGAGGAAGCCGAGGACGGTGGCCCGGCCGACGTCCTCGCGCCGCTTGGCGTGGCGCGAGTACACGCTGGCCCCTTCGACCCCGAGGAAGACGAAGACGGTGGCCAGCATGGTGCCGCGCACCTGGTTGAAGAGCGAGCCCGCGTAGTCGGCCCCGGCGAAGTTGTCGGCGAAGACGGACGTGTCCAGGTAGAAGAGGGCGAGGATCACGAAGACCAGGATCGGGACGACCTTCGCCACGGTCACGATCCGGTTGATCGCCGCCGCTTCCTTCACTCCGCGCCGGATGAGCAGGAAGAACGCCCACAGCCCCACCGAGGAGAGCACGATGGCGAGCGCCGTGTCGCCGTCTCCGAGAGCCGGGGCGATGGCCCCGATGGTGGACATGATGAGGACCCAGTAGGTCACGTTGCCGACGCAGGCGCTGGCCCAGTAGCCGAAGGCCGAGAAGAAACCGAGGTACTCGCCGAACCCGGCCTTGGCGTAGGCGTAGACACCTGCGTCGAGGTCGGGTCTGCGGACCGCGAGTTTCTGGAAGACGAAGGCGAGCATCAGCATGCCGATACCCGCGACCGCCCAGGAGATCAGAGCCCCGGCGACCCCGGTCTCCGCGGCGAAGCGCCGGGGCAGGGAGAAGACGCCGGCGCCGACCATGGAGCCGACGACCATCGTCGTCAGGGTGAGCAGAGTCAGTTTGGCCGCGGGCGGTGACGCCTCGGCGGGGGTGCCGGAACCGGCCTCGGCGCTGGTCATGTTTCCCCTCCGCGAGGTGCCTCTTCCGGTCCACGCGGGGACGATGCGCTCCGGTCGATCCGACACACGTTCATTGCGACGGGAATCTAGTGCCGCCTGAGCGCTTTGTCATATTTTGATTGCATTGAGTGAGTGCGCTGGAACAAGCGCGGCTCACCGATGGCTCGGCGTGGCCCGGTCGGGCGGGCCAACTCTCCGCGCCTGCGGGCACATCCGCTATCCGGGCGGTCGGAAAACGGTGCACCGACGCCAACTGCACGCCGAGTCGGCCCACCTGGATCGGGGGCTGGCGGGGTTTTGCCCACTGCTCTGCCCACCGTGGCGCTGCGGCACTCCGCGTCGGGGCCCGCACGTCCGCTGCCCCGGTCCGTACCCGGGACGTCGTCGCTACCAGTAGTGGCGCCTGCCGCCCACCGCACGCCCGGTGGCACCGAGCAGGAACAACACCACCCCGATGGCCAGCAGAACGATGCCGATGGTCCACAGAAACGAGAGTCCGGTGACCAAGCCGATCACCAGCAGAATCACACCCAGAACGATCATGGCGCACTCCATCCGGTTTCCCTTCCAGTATGCGCCTGGCCACCGCTCCCCACGCGGCGAAGCCACGTTCCGCCGCCGGGCCGACCTGCGGGTATGCGCCGATGGCTCCGCCCGAGATGCAGCACGCGCGAGGGCGCCCAGACTGAGAACCATGGCAGAAACACGTCATAAGCGGGCCACGCACACCTCTCCCGCCGCGCGCAGGAAATCCTCGGACGGCGGCGGCCCGCAGGGAGCTGCCCAAGCGGCCTGCCAGAGCCTGGAGAGTTTGATCGCGCATCCGCTGGAAGGCGTTTCCGCCGTCCGACGGGCGGACGACGGCTGGTGCGTCGTCGTCGACGTCCTCGAGGTGCCCCGCATCCCGGACACGACGAGTCTCCTCGCCTCCTACGAGGTACGGCTGGACGACGAGGGCGAACTCGTGGAGTACCGCCGAGTACGCCGCTACCGACGGGGTTCCGCCGACGAGTGACGCGGCGCCCCAGAACCGGAAGGACCCGCATGGCCACGACCTCCTACTCCGACGAAGTCACCTGCCCCCCACGCTCCGGCACCCTGTACGACGTGCTGGAACTCATCCTCGACCGGGGCATGGTGATCGACGTCTTCATCCGGGTGTCTCTGGTCGGCATCGAGATCCTGAAGATCGACGCCCGCATCGTCGTGGCGAGTGTGGACACGTATCTGCGGTTCGCCGAGGCGTGCAACCGTCTGGACCTGGAGCGGGATTCGGGCAGCACCACGATCCCCGAGCTGCTCGGCGGGACCGCGGCCAAGTCGATCGGCAAGCGCAAGGTGCGCAGGGCGGCGGAATCGGTCGGAGACAGCGTCCGCAAGGTGGTGGGCGCGGACGACCGCGACGCCGACCGGGAGGACGAGGCCGATGAGGCGGAGGAGCCCGTACGCCCCAAGAAGCGGCGCGCCCCCGAGCGTTCCGGCAGCGCCCGTCGCCGCCGGCCCGTGGAGGCCTGAGCCATGCCGACGCAGGGTGTGTACGTCTACGGCATCGTCCGCCACACCACGGCGGTGCCGACCGGGCTGAGCGGCGTCGGCACCCCTCCCGCGCGCCTCACCGCCATCGGGCGGGGAGCGGTACGCGCCGTGGTCAGCGAGGCACCCGCACGACTGCGCGCCCGGCGACGGGATCTCATGGCGCACCAGGAGCTGCTGGTCAGGCTGGCGGAGGTCGACTCCGTACTGCCCATGCGGTTCGGCATGGTGGCGACGGGCGAGCAGACGGTGCTCCAGCAGTTGGCCGCCACCGAGAAGGCTTGCCTGGAGGCCCTGGAGCAGTTGGCCGGGCGCGTGGAGATCAATCTGAAGGCGTTCCCCGCCAAGGACGCGCTCGCCGCGGTGGTCGCCGAGGAGCCGCAGGTACGGCGTCTCCGGCAGGACGCCCGGAGAACCCCGGGTTACGAGAATTCGGTGCGGCTGGGCGAAGCCGTGGCCAAGGCGCTCGCGCGCAGGGCGACCGAGGCCGGGGAGCAGATCCTCGCCGAACTGACGCCGATGGCCCACGCGGTGTCGAGAGGGCCGCAGGTGCACGACTGCGCGCTCAACGTGTCGTTCCTGGTCGACCGGGCGCGGGAGGCCGAGTTCCGTACGGCGGCACGGCGCCTCGCCGACGCGCGCCCCGACCACGTGGACCTCAGGATCGTCGGCCCTCTGCCCTGCTACAGCTTCGTGTCCACCGGCGGCCCCTCGCCCGCACCGGCCCGGACGGGTGCGGCATGGGGCTGATCACCGGCATCCTCCTGCTGCCCCTCGCTCCCGTCCGCGGGGTGGTGTGGGTGGCGGACAAGGTGCACGGGGCCGCGGAGCGCGAATTGAACGATCCGACTGTTCTCAGAGCCCGACTGGCCGCGCTGAACAGCGATCTGGAGGACGGCCTCATCGATATCGAAGAGTTCGAGCGCCAAGAGGAACTACTGCTCGACCGGCTCCACGCCGAAGGCGTGGCGGCACACCGGACGATGGAAGGGGACTGACCCATGGACGACACGGCCAAGGCGACGCTCGCTGCCGCAGTGGTGGGCGGATACGTACTGGGGCGGACCAAGAAGGGACGGCTCGCGATCACGGTCGCGACCTACCTGGCGGGACGGCGATTCGGCCTCGAACCGAAACAACTCGCCGCCGAGGGCATGCGACGGCTGAGCGACGTGCCGCAGATCGCCGAACTGCAGGAGCAGTTGCGCGGCGAGGTCCTCGACGCGGGCCGCCAGGCGGTCTCGGCGGCCGCCAATCGCGGAATGGTCTCGCTGGCCGAGGCGATCGGCGACCGTACCTCCCGGCTCGGCGAGCGGGGGCGTCCCGGCGAGGAGGAAGAGGAAGACGGCGGCGAGGAGGGCGAGGAGTTCGAGGGGGACGACGACGAGCCCCGGGACGAGGAGGAAGACGAAGAGTTCGAGGACGAGGAGGGAGACGAGGAACCCGAGGACGAGGACTTCGACGAGGACGAAGAGGAACCGGAGGAGGACGAACCGGACGAGGAAGAGGAAGAGGAGGAGGACGAGGACGAGGACGAGGAGCCGGACGAAGAGGAGGACGAGGAGCCGGAACCCGCACCGAGCCCTCGCTCCAGGAAGCGTTCCGACGCCCGTCCGCCGGAAGATGGCGCGGAGAAGGCACCCGCCAAGAAGGCACCGGGCAGGAAGACCGCCGCGAAGAAGGCCGAGCCGCAGAAGTCGGTGTCCGCGAAGAAGGCTGCCAAGAAGGCTCCTCCGGCGAAGAAGGCCGCTCAGGCGAAGAAGGCGACACCGGCGAAGAAGGCGGCCAAGAAGGCGCCCGCCAGAAGCGCGGCGAAGAAGGCACCTGCCAAGAAGGCCGCCGCCAAGAAGGCACCCGCGAAGAAGAGCGCGGCGGCCAAGAAGACGACGTCGTCCAAGCGGGCGGCTTCCAAGCGCGCCGATCGCCGGAGGTAGCGAGCCATGGCAAGCAACGAGAAGGACGGTTCCGAGGACCAGGTGTCCGGTGTCGACCGGCTGCGTGAGGAGTTGTCGGGCTATCTCTCCGGGCAGGTCGAGCGTCTGGCTGAAAAAGCCGGTGAGAAGCTCACGGGCGTCACGAGCCAGCTCACCGATGTTGCCCAGAACGGTGGATCCCTGCCGGCGATCGGCTCGCGGGTCCTGCAGGGGGAATCGCCCCTGAAGGCCTTCGTCTCCGAGAAGGCGAAGGGGGTGAAGGACAACGTCGTGGGCAAGGCGAAGGATGCCTTCGGCGGAGGCGGCGGGGACGGGGGCGGAAAGGGCAAGGGGAAGAGCAAGTCGGGCGGCAAGTCCATGAACATCATCGAGTTCCTCGATGTGGGCGTGCCGTTGCGCGAGGCGTATGACCACTGGACGCAGTACGACCAGTTCAGCAGCTTCACCAAAGGTGTCCAGAGCGTCTCGATGGAAGACGAGATGGCGAGTGACTGGAAGGTGAAGATCGGTCCGTCCACCCGCGGCTTCAAGGCCACCGTGCAGGAGCAGGTTCCCGACGAGCGGATCGTCTGGACGTCCGAGGGGGCCAAGGGCAGCACACGCGGCGCGGTCAGCTTCCACGAGCTGGCGCCCTCACTGACCCGGATCATCCTGGTGGTGGAGTACTACCCCTCGGGCTTCTTCGAGAAGACGGGCAACCTCTGGCGGGTCCAAGGGCGCCGCATTCGCCTGGACTTCAAGCACTTCCAGCGCTACGTCACCCTCAGTTCGGAACCTGCCGAGGGCTGGCGCGGTGAGATCCGCGACGGAGAGGTCGTCGTCTCCCACGAGGACGCCGTCGAGGAGGAGGAAGCGGAAGAGCAGGAGGGCGAGGAGAACGAGGGCGACGAGGAGGAAGAAGGCGGAGAGGAAGACGGCGAGGACGGCGACTTCGACGACGAGGACGAGGACGCCGAGGACGCCGACGAGGACGCCGAGTACGACGAAGACGAAGACGAAGACGAAGACGAAAAGGGCGACGAAGAAGGGGACGAGGAGGAAGAAGATGACGAAGGGGACGGTGTAGACGACGAGGAAGAAGAGGAGGAAGAGGAGGAAGAAGAAGCGCCTCGTCCCCGGAAGCGGAGAAGGGGCGGACGTCGATGACGGACATGGCGTACCGGCAGACCGCCGACATCGTTCCGGGTCCGCAGACGACCAACCTGGCCGACATCCTGGAACGCGTTCTCGACAAGGGAATCGTCATCGCGGGAGACATCAAGATCGATCTCCTGGACATCGAGCTGCTCACCATCCGGCTCCGGCTCTTCGTGGCCTCGGTGGACACGGCCAAGAAGGCCGGGATCGACTGGTGGGAAACCGATCCCGCGCTGAGTTCGCGCGCGTCCCGCAGCGCCCTCCAGGAGGAGAACCGCGAACTGCGTGCACGGCTGGAGGCGTTGGAGTCGCCCGACGACGCGAAGTCCTCCGACACCGTGGAGTCCTCCGACGAGGCTGAAGAGCGGAAGAGACCCAGGGAGCGCGCCCGCACATGACCAGCACCGTACGCAGCGGCACCTCCCCCGGGAACGACGCCCTCTACGTCTTCGCCGTGTGCCGCGACCTCGACCTCACCTCCGTCTCCCTCGGGCGGCTGCCCGGCCTCACCGGCGAGGAGCCCGTGCGCGCGCTGCCTCTCGGGTCGCGTCTGTCGGCCGTGGCGCAGACCGTGCGCGCGGACGACTTCACCGACGAGGTGTGGCAGGAGCGCCTCGCCGACCAGCGGGAACTGGAGCGCTACGCGCGGGCGCACCATGCTGTGGTCACCGCCGTCGCCGTCGGCGCGCCCACCGTGCCGCTGCCCATGGCGACGCTGTACCACGGCGACGGGAACGCCCGGGCGGCGCTCGCGTCGCAGGCGGCGCGGTTCGACCGCGCACTCGACCGGGTCGCCCATCACCGCGAGTGGGGCGTGAAGGTGTTCCTCTCCCCCGCGGCGGCTCAGGACAGTGCGGCTGCCACGACGGCAGCCGAGCCGGAACGGGCACGTCCGGCGGCCGGTTCGGGTCTTGCTTATCTGAACCGGCGGCGGAGCATCCAGGAAAGCCGGCAGCGCCGTCACGTCGAAGCGGGGCTCAGGGCCGACGCGGTGGACGAGGCGTTCCGCCGGGTGGCGGCGGAGGCACGCAGGCTGCGGCTGCACTCCGCGCCCTCCTCGGAGGGCCAAGGCGTACAGGTCCTCAACGCCACCTATCTGGTGGCGGAGACCCGGTCGGCCGAGTTGCACCGGTTGGCGGAGTCGCTGGGTGAGCCGGGCGACGCGCAGGTCGTCCTGTCGGGTCCCTGGGTGCCGTACTCCTTCGTGGGCGAGGTGGAGGGATGACCCGGGAGGTGGTGCCGTGGGATTCCGCCGAGCCGCTGAGTGGTCCGATCGGGGTGCCGCTGGTCGATCTGCTCGACCGGGTACTCGCGACCGGAGTGGTCATCAGGGGGGATCTCGTGATCGCCATCGCGGACGTTCCGCTCGTGCGCCTGTCTCTGCACGCGCTGCTGTCCTCGGTCAACGAACGCGTGCCCGCACCCTGGGCCGACGGAGGACCGCTGTGACGGAGGCACGGCTCGACCTCGACCGCGAGCGGATGGGCCGTGACCTCGTCACCCTCGTCCTCACGGTGGTGGAGCTGCTGCGCCAGTTGATGGAACGGCAGGCGATCCGCCGGGTCGACCTGGGGGACCTCACGGACGAGCAGGCAGACGAGATCGGCGCCACCCTGATGATGCTCGACCAGCGGATGGCCGAGCTGTGCGAGCAGCACGGGGTTCGTCCCGAGGACCTCAACCTGGACCTGGGGCCCCTCGGGTCCCTGCTGCCCAGGGACTGAACCGACGGGGTGGGCGTACCGGGACCCGGTCGAGGAGCCCGGACGGGTCGTCCGGCGTACCGTGATCGAGGGGCCAGCCGACCTGTGGTCGTACGGCCGGACGGCCCCCCGACCCGAGCGCCGCCGACCGGCCCTGGGGCACGGACGCGCGCGCCCCGACCACCGGACCGGAGGAGATCATGGACGTCAACGACGGTGGAGCGCACCACTCACCGGGGCTGCCCCGCGAGCGCGGACCGCTGTCCGCCGCGGTGCTCGGTCATCTGCGGGGTGACGGCGGGCTGCCGCACCCCGGGGCTGCCCGTGCCGCCGATCCGTACGGCGAGGATCTCCATCTGGCGCTGTACGCGTGCTACGAGCTGCACTACCGGGGGTTCGCGGGGGTGGACCCGGCCCTGGAGTGGGACCCGCAGCTGCTGGCCGTGCGACGGGATGCCGAGGAGTCCTTCCTCGCCGCGCTGCGCCACGACGCCCGGTGCTCCGATCCGCTGGAGGAAGTCCTGGCCGGGCTCCTGGTGGAGCCGGTGCGCGGCGAGGGGGTGTCGGACTTCCTCAAGGACGACGGGGAGCTGCGGCACGTCCGCGAGTACGCCGTCCAGCGGTCGCTCTACCACTTGAAGGAGGCCGACCCGCACGCCTGGGTCCTGCCGAGGCTTCGCGGGCGGGCCAAGGCGGGGATGGCGGCGATCGAGTACGACGAGTTCGGTGCCGGGCGCGCGGAGCGCGTCCACGCGCGCCTCTTCGCCGACCTGATGGCGGACCTGGGGCTGGAGACCGCCTACGGGCACTATCTGGACGAGGGCCACGCCGAGATGCTCGCCCTGGTCAATCTGATGTCGCTGTTCGGGCTGCACCGGCGGCTCCGGGGCGCTCTGGTGGGGCATTTCGCCGCGGTGGAGATCACCTCGTCGCCCGCCTCGCGCCGCCTCGCACAGGCCATGCGGCGTACCGGGGCCGGGCCCTCGGCCGAGTTCTTCTACGCCGAACACGTCGAGGCGGACGCGGTGCACGAGCAGGTGGTCCGGCGTGAAGTCGTGGCGGGCCTCCTGGCGGACGAGCCGGAGCTGGAGGCCGACGTCGCGTTCGGCATCACCGCCACCGGCCTTCTGGAGGATCGGCTCGGGGAACGGCTGCTGGCCGGCTGGCGGGACCGGCCCACGCCCTGACGGAGGTGCTTGCGGGGGACGGTGCCACACCGGGCGGGGCGTCAAGTGGTGACCAGGGCGATTCCGCCCCAATCTGAGACAGACCGCCCGTCTCTCCGTCCGAGGGAGCCCCGATGGCCACCGATGTGGCATCACCCGCGCCTTTCGTTCTCACCCTGCCCGGTGTCTACGCGCCGCAGCACGACACCCGTCTGCTGATGCGTGCACTCGAACGCGAGGCCCTCGCGCCCGGTGCGAGTGTGCTGGATCTCGGTACCGGCAGCGGGGCGCTGGCGATCCGCGCGGCTCAGCTCGGCGGGTCGGTCACGGCGGTGGACCTCGCGCGCCGGGCCGTCCTGACCGCCCGGTTCAACGCCCTGCTCCACCGCCACCGCATCGACGTACGGCGCAGTGATCTGACCGCCGCCGTCCGGGGTCGCGCCTACGACCTGTTGCTGTGCAATCCGCCCTATGTGCCCTCGCCGTCGCCGGACGTGCCCGGACGCGGACGCGCGAGGGCGTGGGACGCGGGACCTGACGGGAGGATCGTCCTGGACCGCGTCTGCGACGGGGCCAGGGAAGCGTTGCGGCCCGGAGGGGTGCTGCTGATGGTGCACTCGGCGCTCTGCGACCCGGACATGACCGTGGCGCGCCTGGAGCGGGCGGGGCTGCCCGCCTCGGTGTGCGAGCGGGCCCGGGTTCCGCTGGGGCCGGTCCTGCGCTCCCGGCGGGCGTGGCTGCGCGACCGGGGCCTGCTCGGGCGGGCCGCGGACAGCGAGGAGCTGGTCGTCGTACGTGCGGTACGCGCCGGACGGGGCTGATCCGGGCCCGCCCGGGCACGCCCCCGTCAGCTCTCGTCATTCTTCACGCGCCGCCGGTGGCTGGTGTCGCACCAGGGGTGGATGCGACTCCTGCGGCACATGCACAGGGCGACCACGAACCGGTCCGACACCGCGGTGCCGCCGTCCGGCAGGGTCACCTCTACGGGCCCCTCCAGCAGCAGCGGCCCGTTCTCGGTGAGCGTGACGCGGCAGGGGCTTCGGGGTGTTTCCGGCACGGGAACCGCCTTCCGGAGTCCGCCGCGCGGGCGTACGGGCGTACGGACCGGGTGGACACCTGACTCGATGGTCGTCCCCGCCAGGGCCGTACGCACGCCGAGGCGCGCGGGTCTCAGGGCCTGTACGGGGTAGTCGAGCGGAAGAAGGAGCGGGGCTCGGTGCGTGCGACCGCAAGGCGCCAAAGCGGCCTCGATGCGGAGCTATCAGAGCGTTTCGGCAACGCCGCGAGCGCGCGTGGGCGCCGCCACCGCATCCGCCGTCGGGGCGGCGACCGTCCCGGCGCCCGCCTCCCATTCCGCCACGCGGGCGAGCAGCTGCTCACGGCCGATGGCGTCCGCCCGCGTCGCCTCCACGGTGCAGGCGTACGCCCCGGCGACCGCGCCGAAGAGGGCGCACCGCGCGGCTTCTTCCCCCGCCAGCCAGCCGAGCAGAAAACCCGCGGCGAAGGCGTCGCCGGCGCCGTTGGAGTCGACGACGGGTTCCGGCGGTGCGATCGCCGGGAGGTGGGTCAGCTCGCCGTCGACGAGCAGATGGGCGCCGGCGGCCCCGTCGGTGGCGACGGCCACGCGGGCTCTGCCGTGCTGGGCGATCCTGCGCAGGGTCGCTCCGGGGTCCTCCAGGGCGGTGGCGGAGAGGAACACCAGGTCAGCCTCGAACGCGAAGGGCTCGTGGTAGGGGTTCACGCCGTCCCAGTCGTGCAGATCGGTCGAGAGCGTCAGACCTGCCTCCCGCAGCAGCGGCAGGGTGTAGGCGCAGGGGTGGGTGATCGAGACGTGCGCGTGGCGGCTCTTTGCGGCCAGCTCCCGCACGGTGGCCTCCGGCAGCCGGTCGCTCTCCGCCGCGCGGCTGTCGTCGTACAGCGAGAGCCGCCTCGCGTCGGGGCCGACGAGGTTCACCGCACGCTTGGTGCCCAGTGGCTGCGGCACCCCGGTGAAGGGGAGGGACCGGGCGTGGTGGAAGGCCCGGACCAGTTCGCCTTCGTGGTCGTCGCCGATCAGGTCGATGTGGTGGGTCCGCAGCCCGAGGGAGGCGAGCCCGAGGGTGACGAAGTCGCCGGTCTGTCCGGCGCGCGCGGTGATGCCGGGGCGGATCATGTGGCTGTCGGCGTACGGGAGCGGCAGCTCCGGCACGTACACGATGGTGTCGACACCCGCTCCCCCCAGGACCAGTACGTCGTACTCCGTGCTCATGGGACTCCCCCGGGGTCGCGGCTCGTGGTGGGACGGAGCGAGTCAAGCAGCCGTCCCCGGGGCCCGCAATCCCTTGCGGAAAAATACTGAAAGCATTTTCACGTACCGTTCCGCAGTCGCCCGCGTCGGCCCTCTGCGGCTCCGCACCGCCTCGCGCCGACCCCGGCCACCGGGCCGGGAAGGCGAGGACATACCGTGTAGGGGGGTGTAGTAAGTCAAGCCTTACCTTGACTTCACCCTGCCAGCGTTCACCCGCCCCGAGGAACGAAGGAACCACAGCCCCATGACACGCCCCGTCCGCGTCGCCATTGTCGGAGCCGGTCCCGCCGGAATCTATGCGGCCGACGCGCTGCTGAAATCCGAAGCCGCCAAGGACCCGGGTGTCTCGATCGACCTGTTCGAGCGCATGCCCGCACCCTTCGGTCTGATCCGTTACGGAGTGGCCCCCGACCACCCCCGGATCAAGGGCATCGTCACCGCGCTGCACCAGGTTCTGGACAAGCCACAGATCCGGCTCTTCGGCAACGTCGACTATCCGAACGACATCGGTCTGGACGAGCTCCGCTCCTTCTACGACGCGGTGATCTTCTCGACGGGTGCCGAGGCCGACCGGGCCCTCGACATCCCCGGGATAGAACTCGACGGTTCCCACGGCGCCGCGGACTTCGTCTCCTGGTACGACGGTCACCCCGAGGTGCCGCGCACCTGGCCGCTGACGGCCGAGAAGGTCGCCGTGCTCGGCGTGGGGAACGTGGCCCTGGACGTGGCGCGCATACTCGCCAAGACCGCCGACGAGCTGCTCCCGACGGAGATCCCCGCCAACGTCTACGAGGGCCTCAAGGCCAACAAGGCGCTGGAGGTGCACGTCTTCGGGCGCCGCGGTCCCGCCCAGGCGAAGTTCAGCCCCATGGAGCTGCGCGAGCTGGACCACTCGCCGAACATCGAGGTCATCGTCAACCCCGAGGACATCGACTACGACGAGGGCTCGATCGCGACCCGCCGGGGCAACAAGCAGGCCAACATGGTCGCCCAGACGCTGGAGAACTGGGCCATCCGCGATGTCGGCGACCGCCCGCACAAGCTCTTCCTGCACTTCTTCGAGTCGCCCGTCGAGGTGCTCGGCGAGGACGGTTCGGTCGTCGGTCTGCGTACCGAGCGCACCGAGCTGGACGGTACGGGCAACGTGCGCGGCACCGGCGCCTTCACCGACTGGGACGTGCAGAGCGTGTACCGCGCGGTCGGCTACTACTCCGACGAGCTCCCGAAGCTCCCGTGGGACCCCGCCTCCGGCACGGTCCCTCACGAGGCCGGGCGCGTCATCGCCGGTTCGGAGCACATGACGTCGGTGTACGTCACCGGCTGGATCAAGCGCGGTCCGATCGGTCTCATCGGCCACACCAAGGGTGACGCCAACGAGACTGTGGAATGCCTGCTGGCGGACCGGGCCGAGGGCCGGCTGTCCGCCCCGGCGCAGCCCGAGCCCGACGCAGTCGTGGCCCACCTGGAGGACCGCGGGGTCCGCTACACCACGTGGGAGGGCTGGCACCGCCTGGACGCCCACGAGAAGGCGCTCGGCGCCGAGCAGGGCCGCGAGCGGATCAAGGTGGTGGAGCGTTCGGCGATGCTGGACGCCTCCGGAGCCTGAGTCCCCGCACGGCGTACGCGCCCCCGGCACCCCTTCACGGGGCCGGGGGCGCTGTCGTCCGCTCGGGGACGGGGTGCGGTGCGGGCGCCGTTGTGGGCGGGGGCGCCGGGTGGCACGATCCGGGGTGACCGGCCGGCCCGCGGAAGGAACACACCCATGGACGACGTGAGCGGCACTTCGGCGGCGAGGGTGTTCGACGCGCTGGGCGCCGCGTACGAGCGGGCCTTCGCCGGTGCACCGGCGCACCGGGACGCCCTGCGCGAGCTGACCGGGCTTCTTCCGCCGCACAGCCGGGTGCTGGACGTGGGCAGCGGGACCGGCCGCCCGACGGCCGAGGTGCTCGTGGCCGCGGGACACGAGGTGCACGGCGTCGACGTCTCGCCGGTCATGGTGGAGCTGGCCGCGCGGCAGGTCCCCGAGGCGTCCTTCGTCCGCGCCGACATCCGCGCACTCGCCCTGGCGGAGGAGTCCTTCGACGCCGTGTGCGTCCACTTCTCGCTCCTCCAGATGACGCGGACCGAACAGGCGGCGCTGCTGGCCCGGCTCGCCCAGGTCCTCCGGCCCGGCGGACTGCTCTCCGTGGCGACGGTCCCGCTGGACGTGGAGGGGGTGGACGTGGTTTTCATGGGCCACCCGGTGCGGGCGACCAGCTTCGACGCACCCGCGTTCACCTCGCTGGTGACGGAGGCCGGCTTCACGGTCGTCTCCGGACGCGGCGTGCTCTTCACCCCGGCCCATCCGGAGGCGACGCCCGAGCCGCACCTCTTCCTGCTCTGCCGTCGCGCCTGACGCCCGCACGCCGGGCGGCGCCCTCCGCGAGAACGGCTCGGGGACGGACCGGTACCGCGACCCGCCGCTCGCCCACGATGCGGATGGGGTCTTGCGGCGGCGGAGGGCGGACGGCTTGGCTGGCCGGATGCAGCACACGCTTACCCTTCCTCCGCGGCTCTCCGCGCTCGACCACCGTTACCGGGGCGAACACCCCATCCGCACTCTCGGCTATCTGCTGCGCCCGGACCGGGCCCGGCTGGTGCTCGCCGTGGGGGCGTTCATCGTCAAGCACAGCCCCATCTGGCTGCTCCCCCTGATCACCGCCAACATCATCGACGTCGTCGTCCGACACAGCCCCGAACGGGAGTTGTGGCTGAACGCGGGTGCGCTGCTCTTCGTCCTCGTCCTCAACTACCCGATGCATCTGCTGTACGTCCGCTGCCTCAACGGCAGTGTGCGGCGGATGGGTACGTCGCTGCGGCAGGCGCTCTGCCGGCGCATGCAGCAGCTCTCCATCGGCTACCACTCGCGGACGAGCGCCGGGGTCCTGCAGGCGAAGGTGGTCCGGGACGTCGAACTGGTCGAGCACATGGTCCAGCAGAGCGCCGACATGGGGCTGGCGGGAATCGTCACCCTCCTCGGTGGACTGGCCGTGATCGCCGTCCGGGTGCCGTCCTTCCTGCCGGTGTTCCTCGTGGTCGTGCCGGCCGCCGCGTTCCTCGTCATGAAGCTGCGCACCCGACTGCGCACCCAGAACGAGTCGTTCCGCCAGGAGGTGGAGCAGCTCTCCGCCCGTGTCAGTGAGATGACGAGCCTGATCCCCATCACCCGGGCGCACGGCCTGGAGAAGGCCGCACTCGGCAGGGTGGACGGCCCGCTGAGCCAGGTGCTGACGGCGGGGCTGCGACTGGACGTGCTCAACGGCCGGTTCGGTGCGATGGCCTGGATCCTGCTCAACTCGCTCGGCGTCGGCTGCCTCGCCGGTTCCGCGTTGGTCGCGTACCACGGCTGGCTGGCGATCACCGCGGGCGACGTCGTGATGCTGAGCGCGTTCTTCACCACGCTCACCGGCTCGGTCTCCACCCTGTTGAGTCTGGCGCCGGTGATCAGCCAGGGGCTGGAGTCGGTCCGCTCGGCCGGTGAGGTGCTCCAGGCGCCGGACCTGGAGATCAACGCGGGCAAGGAGCGTGTGGAGCGCGTCGAGGGGCGCATCGACTTCGAGAACGCCGGGTTCTCCTACGAGGGGGCTTCCGGCGACGCGGTGCGGGAGTTCACGCTCTCCGCCCGGCCGGGCGAGACGGTCGCGCTGGTCGGGGCCTCGGGGGCGGGCAAGTCGACCGTCCTGAACCTCCTGATCGGGTTCATCCGGCCGGCGTCCGGGCGGATCCTGCTCGACGGCAGGGACATGGCATCGCTGGACCTGCGTACGTACCGGCGGTTCCTCTCCGTCGTCCCGCAGGAGTCCATCCTCTTCGAAGGCACGGTGGAGGAGAACGTCACCTACGGTCTCGGCGACACGGACGAGCGCACGGTCCGCCGGGCGCTGCGCGACGCGAACGCCCTGGAGTTCGTCGAGTCCCTCCCCGACGGCATCCACACCGTGGTCGGCGAGCGCGGGGCGCGGCTGTCGGGTGGCCAGAAGCAGCGCCTGGCCATCGCCCGCGCGCTGATCCGGGACCCGAAGGTACTCATCCTCGACGAGGCGACCTCGGCGCTGGACACGCGGTCCGAGGCGCTGGTGCAGGAAGCCCTGGCCCGGCTGGTGCGGGGACGCACGATCTTCGTGGTGGCCCACCGGCTCTCCACGATCAGGGCCGCCGACCGGATCGTGGCGATGGAGGGCGGCCGGATAGCGGAGATCGGCACGCACGAGGAGCTGATCCGCCGCGGCGGCGTGTACGCGGGCCTGCATCCGTCCCGGGCGGCGTAGGCGTATGGACCCGCAGCGTCGTCGGCACGGCTGATGGGCGGCTGCCGGGTCAGCCGCGCGGGGCGCGCCGGGTGCGGGTGCGGTTTTCCAGCAGATCGCGCCGGATCTCCGCCGCGGTCTGCCGGGCGTGGCCGGTGGTCGCCCTCCGCTCGGAGACGGACGGCACGAAGCGGTACGTGGGCTGCCGGCAGCGTCCGCACGGCAGGTCGGTGGCGATGAGGTAGCCGTCCTCACAGTCGGGGTCCGGGCAGCGGCCCCGCGCCAGGACGGCTTCCGCGATGTCCAGCGGTGTGAAGCGGCGGTGGCCGTCTTCGTCCTTCTCGTGCAGGGCGTGCGCCCAGCGGAGGTTCCAGCGGCGCTCGATCCGCTCCCGGAGCTGGAACGCCGTCCGCCGTCCGAGCTCCTGGCGGATCAGGTCGTGGACCTCCGCGGGGAGCCGGCGGCCGAATCCCTGCATGAGGGGCTGCGGCAGGGCGTTCAGTACGTAGCCGAAGGGGTCCTTCCCGGCGAAACGGTGCCAGGACCCACAGCCGCAGGAGCCGTCCGGTCGCTTCGGGGTGAGGCAGCGTCCGCAGAGTCCGCGGCACTCGCCGCAGAGCCCCTGGTCGAGACCGTCCAGGTGGGGCGCCGGGGCCCGTCCGCATTCGCGGCAGCAGGAACTGCAGGGTCCGCAGAGCCGCTCCCCGGCCACGTTCGTGGACCAGGTCCGCGTCTGGCACCGGCAGCACAGGGCACTGTTGCAGTACTCGTGGTGCGCGGCGCCGGAGTGACGGCCGGAGGGCGGGAAGGACATGGCGGAGTTCTCCAGACGCGCGACGGGGAGCGGCACGCGCACGCTCCGGGTCGCCGGGATTCGGACGGGGACCTGCACACGACGTTACCGCCCGCCGCGGGTGAACGCGGCGGGCGGTCGTGCGCGGTCCGCGCCCCGGGGGGCCCGCGGGAGAGGCCGGGGACTTCTCGGAGGGCCCGTTCCGGGGCCCCGCCGTCAGGGTCTCAGTCCGCTCACGATCTCGGCCGTGTTGACGATGCCGTCGTGGATCGTGGGTGCCATCCGCGTGCCGGCGATGAGGAAACCGAGCAGGGCGCAGACGATGGCGTGCGAGATCTTCAGGCCTCCGTTGCGCATGAAGATGATCGCGATGATCAACAGGAACACCACGAGTGAGATGGAAATGACCATGCCCCGCCTCCTCCGCCGCGCCCGGTGTGCGGCATTTCGCGGCCAGTGTGGCGGAGCGCGAGCGCCGTTCGGCGGACTTGCGTGTCCGCCGAACGGGTGTTGACTGGCTGTGACTGTTTCGCCCGCACAGGTGACCCCGCCGGGTTGACGGAGCGCGCCCGTGCGAAGGCTCCTCGCCCGCGCGCCGGCCGGATGCCTCCCCTCGCAGGCCGGGAGGGGCAGGCGGGTGGCCCGGCGGGACCCTGCGGGAACCGGCAGGCCCCGGCTACGGTGCCGGAAGCTCGACCAGCTCGGCGACCGCCTCGCGGTGGCGGCCGGCCGTCCCGTACGCGATCGAGTCGGCCTTCGCCCGCTTCAGGTACAGGTGGGCCGGGTGTTCCCAGGTCATGCCGATCCCGGCGTGGAGCTGGACACATTCCTCGGCCGCGTGCACCGCCACCCCGGAGCAGTACGCCTGCGCGACGGCCACGGCGAGGGCCGTGTCTGCGGCGTCGGTGGCCAGTGCGTCGGCGGCGTTGCGTGCCGCGGCGCGGGCCGAGACCACCTGGAGCCAGAGCTCGGCCATGCGGTGTTTGAGCGCCTGGAAGGAGCCCACCGGCCGGTTGAACTGGTGGCGCTCCTTCGTGTACCGGACGGTCTCGGCGAGGCACCACTCGGCGACGCCGAGTTGTTCGGAGGCGAGCAGGCCCGCACCGGTCAGCAGCCCGTGCCGTACGGCTGCCGAGGCGGCGTCCGGTCCGGCGAGCAGCGTCGCGGCGGCTCCGTCGAGGGTGATCCCGGCGAGGGGCCGGGTGAGGTCGAGGGGCACGAGCGGCTCCACCATCACCCCTCGGGCGGAACGCTCCACCGCGTAGAGCCCCGTGGGGGCGGGCACCAGCAGCACGTCGGCGAGGGCCGCGTCGGCGACGCCGCGTACGGTGCCGGTCAGCGCGCCGCAGTCGGCGGCCGTGTCGGCGGTGTGGGCGGCGCCGGGCGCGGCGGCGAACGGTACGGCCAGCGCGGCGGTGCGGCGTCCCGCCGCGAGGTCGCCGAGCAGCCCGGCGGCGGGTCCCTCCTCGGGGCCCAGGGCAAGCAGCACGGCCGTCGCGACGACGGCGCTGGTCAGGTACGGGGACGGGGTGACGGCCCGTCCGAGCTCCTCCAGGACGACGGCGGCCTCCCGGTGGGAGGCGCCGAGGCCGCCGAGCTTCTCGGGCACCAGCAGTCCGGCGGCGCCGATGCTGGTGGCGAGGGTCTTCCAGAGCTGCTGGTCGTACGGCGTGTCGGACTCGGTGCGGGCGATCACCGACGGCGCGCCGGACCGGTCGGTGAGCAGGGCGCGGACGGCAGACCTCAGGTCCTCCTCCGCCTCCGAGTAGAGGAGATCGGGGGTGGCGGCGGGCTGGTTCGCGGCGATCATCGGGAGAGGTCCTTCCAGGCGACGTCCTTGTCGGTGCGCGGTTCGGAGGGGAGGCCGAGTACCTGCTCGGCGACGATGTTCAGCAGCACTTCGCTGGTGCCGCCCTCGATCGAGTTGCCCTTGGAGCGCAGGTAGCGGTAGCCGGCGTCCCGCCCGGTGAAGTCCACCAGCTCGGGGCGGCGCATCGTCCAGTCGCCGTAGAGCAGCCCCTCGTCGGCGAGGAGTTCGACCTCGAGCCCGCTGATCTGCTGGTTGAGCCGGGCGAAGGCGAGCTTCATGCCCGAGCCCTCGGGGCCGGGCTGCCCGGCGACGAGTTGCTGTCGCAGCCGTTCCCCGGTGAGCCGGGCGACCTCGGCCTCCACCCAGAGGGAGAGCAGTCGCTGGTGCAGGTCGGGGGTACGCAGTTCGGGGCGCTCGCGCCAGGTGCGCGACACGGGGCCGATCATCCCGCCCTCGCGGGGGGTGCGGGCCCCGCCGATGGAGACGCGCTCGTTCATGAGCGTGGTCCGGGCGACCTTCCAGCCCTCGCCGACGGGCCCCAGGCGCCTGCTGTCGGGGATGCGCACCCCGGTGAGGAAGACCTCGTTGAACTCGGCCTCGCCGGTGATCTGCCGCAGGGGACGTACGTCGACGCCCGGGTCCGTCATGTCGCAGATGAAGTAGCTGATGCCCCGGTGCTTGGGCAGGTCGGGGTCGGTGCGGGCGATGAGGATGGCCCAGCGGGCGAGATGGGCGCTGGACGTCCAGACCTTCTGCCCGTCGACGGTCCAGGTGTCGCCGTCGCGTACCGCCCGGGTGGAGAGCGCGGCCAGGTCGGAGCCGGCGCCGGGCTCGCTGAAGAGCTGGCACCAGACCTCCTCGCCGATCCACAGGGGGCGCAGGAACCGCTGCTTCTGCTCGTCCGTACCGAAGCCGAGGAGAGTGGGGGCGGCCATGCCGAGGCCGATGCCGATCCGGCGGGGGTCGTTGTCGGGGGCGCCCGCTGCGGCGAGTTCGGCGTCGACGACCGGCTGGAGGGAGCGGGGCGCGTCGAGGCCGCCCAGGCCCGCCGGGTAGTGGACCCAGGCGAGCCCCGCGTCGAAGCGGGCGCCCAGGAATTCGGTGCGGCCGGTGGTGGCCGGAGGGTGTGCGGCGAGCAGCTCGCGGGTGCGGCGGAGCAGTTCGGGGGCGTCGACGGTGACGGTCATCGGGCGCCTCCGGTGGGCAGGACCACGACGCGGCCGGTGGTGGTGCCGTCGGCGACCCGCTGGACGGCGTCCGCGGCGGCAGCCATGGGAACCCGCTCGCTGACCAGTGGCTTCACGAGCCCCTGGTCGGCCAGCTTGGTCAATTCGTCGTGGCAGGCGCGGACGGCGGCGGGGTCCTTCGTGTTGTAGAGGCCCCAGTGGAGTCCGAGGACGGAGTAGTTCTTGACGAGCACGTGGTTGAGCGCCGGTGCGGGAATGGTGCCGCCGGCGAAGCCCACGACGACGATCCGGCCCTCGAAGGCGATGCACTTGACGGACTTGGCGTAGGCGTCGCCGCCGACCGGGTCGTAGACGACGTCCGCGCCGCGCCCGCCGGTGGCCTCCTTGACCGCGGCGACGATGTCCTCGGTGCGCCGGTCGATGACGTGGTCGCAGCCGAGTCCGCGGGCGACGGCGGCCTTCTCCGGCCCACCGGCTACTCCGATGACCGTGGCGCCCGCGGCCTTGCCGAGCTGGACGGCGGCGCTGCCCACTCCCCCTGCGGCGGCGTGCACGAGCAGGGTCTCGCCGGGCTGGATGCGGGCCCGGCGGTGCAGGCCGAACCAGCCGGTCTGGTAGCCGACGTGCAGGGCGGCGGCCTCCGCGTCGTCCAGCGCGTCGGGGGCGGGCAGCAGGGCCGCCTCGTCCACCACGACGTACTCGGCGAGGCCGCCGTTCGGGAGCGCGGGGGTGGCGAGCACCCGGCGTCCGTCCTCGGTCTCGCCGCAGATCTCCACCCCGGGCGTGAAGGGCAGCGGGGGCCTGACCTGGTACTGGCCGCGACAGAGCAGTGCGTCGGGGAAGTTGATGTTCGCCGCACGTACCGTGAGGAGCGCCTGGCCCTCGCCGGGGACCGGGCGGTCCGTCTCGTCGAGGGTCATCACCTCGCTCGGTTCGCCGTTCCGGTGCACTCGCCATGCCTGCATGAAGGCCTCCACAAACCTGTCGGCGTAACTCCTGCTCCGGCGCATACTAAGCGGTCGCTTGCTCTCCTGGGAACACTCTGCGGCTCCCGGGAACGAGCGGGCGGGGGCGCCCCCGGTGACCCTCGTCGGCGTGCTCAGTCGGCCTTCGGCCGGGCGATGACGTGCATGCGTTCCCCCTGCGGCCCGAAGAGACTGAGGAACTCCACCGTCTCCTCCCCGGCGGGGCCGAACCAGTGCGGCAGCCGGGTGTCGAACTCCGCGGCTTCTCCCGGCCCCATCACCAGGTCGTGATCGGCGAGGAGCAGCCGCAGCCGGCCGGAGAGGACGAACAGCCATTCGTAGCCCTCGTGAGTGCGCTGCTCGCAGGGTTCGCCCGTGCCGCCCTGCTGGACGAGCTTGTACGCCTGGAGTCCGCCGGGCCGGGCGGTGAGCGGGTACATGACCCGGCCGTGCCGGACGACCGGCTTGGCCCGGACCCTGGGGTCACCCACGGGCGGGGCGCCGATCAGATCGTCGAGCGGGACTTCGTGGGCGCGGGCGATGGGCAGCAGCAGCTCCAGACTGGGGCGGCGACCGCCCGATTCCAGCCGCGAGAGGGTGCTGACGGAGATACCGGTGGCCGCCGAGAGGGCGGCGAGGGTGACCTCGCGGTCTTTGCGCAGGCGGCGCAACCGGGGGCCCACCCCGGAGAGCACCGCGTCCAGCTCGGAGTCACCCTGCGCCTGTCCCTGTTCGTCCGCCTGTTCCCTCATGGCGACCAGTGTGCGGAATCGGCAAGGGCGTTTGTCAACAGCGCGGCGCCTCGACGGGCGCCCGCGGATGTCGGCAGGCAAGAGGCGGCAGGCGGCAGGCAGGCCGGCGCGCGCTGCCGACGAGCGGGCCCGGGTTGCCGGGCGCATCCCCGTCAGGCCAGGGAGAGGAAGAGTTTCTCCGGGCGGGCCCGCATCCGCTCCCGGTCCTCCGGCTGCGTATCCTCGGTCAGACAGTGCTGGAGTCCCGTCGCGATGATCGCGAAGCCGGCCCGGTCCAGCGCACGCGAGACGGCCGCCATCTGCGTGATGACGTCCTCGCAGTCGCGGCCCTCCTCGATCATGCGGATGACCGCGCCGATCTGACCCTGCGCACGGCGCAGACGGTTGAGGACGGACTTCAGCTCGTCGGCCGCCATGTCGAATTCCCCACACACTCCTCCGATGACGCACATACCCCCAGGGGTATTTTATCCTTTTCGGGGCAGCAGGAACCCGTTCCGCTTGCCCTTGGACGAAAGGACACCCGCTCGTGACCAGCCCGGCATCGCTCTCCCCCGCCCAGGCCGCAGCCCGCTTGGAGGAATTCACCGTCATCGACGTCCGGGGTCCCGGCGAGTACGCCTCGGGGCACGTACCCGGCGCGCACAACGTCCCGCTGGACCGCATGGCCGAAGCTCTCCCGGCGCTGAAGTCCGCCGGCGCGCGGGGCCCCCTCCTCGTGGTGTGCGCCTCGGGCGTCCGCTCCACCCGCGCGGCCGAGATACTCGCCGATGCCGACATAGCGACCACGACCCTGGCCGGCGGCACCTCCGCCTGGGAGAGCACCGGGCACGACCTGGACCGTCCGGGCGGGGCGAAGGCGGTCTGGCCCATGGAGCGCCAGGTCCGGCTCGCGGCGGGCTCCCTCGTGGTGGCGGGCATCCTCGCCGGCCGCCGCCTCCCCGCGGCACGCTGGCTGTCGGCCGGTATCGGTGCGGGTCTCGTCTTCTCCGCGGTCAGTAACACCTGCGGCATGGCGGCGGTGCTCGCCAGGCTGCCGCACAACCGCGCCCCGCAGACCGCCCCGGACCTCGACGAGACCCTGGAAGCGCTGCAGAGCTGACGCGTGCGGCACCGCGCGGCGCCCCACCGGCCCGCGCGGACGCGCCGCGTCTGGTGACGGCTCGCGGGCTGACCGCCCACGGCTGCGGAATCGGCCCGCGACCGGGAACTCCGGGGCCCCCTTCCCGGGCAGAGGCGGGGGGCGCCCGGAGGGCCGGGCGCGCATCCCGGGCTGTTCTGCCCGTGGCAAAACGGCGGCCGGGCCGGGCGCGACGATCACTACTGTCCAGACTCATGACGACGATGACGACGCGCAGGGTCGAGTATGCGGCCGACGGCTTGGCGATGATCGGGTACCTCGCGCTCCCGGCCGGTGTCGACCGCAGGCCCGCTGTGCTGATCGGGCCGGAGGGCATGGGGCTCAGCGATGTCGAGCGCCGCAGGGCCGATGCCCTCGCCGAGCTGGGATACGTAGCACTCGCCTTCGACCTGCACGGCGGGCGCTATCTGGGTGACCCCGAGGAGATGCTGGCCCGTTGCATGCCGCTGCTCGCCGATCCCGATCGGATGAGGGGCATCGGCCATGCGGCGCTCGACGTGTTGCGCACCGAACCGCGGACCGACCCCGACCGGACAGCTGCCATCGGCTACGGCACCGGGGGCGCCGTCGCGCTGGAACTCGGGCGCGACGGCGTCAAACTGCGTGTCATCGGGACAGTCAACGCACTGACCACGGGCCGACCGGGCGAGACGGCGCGCATTCGCTGCCCCGTGTGGGCCGGGGTCGGGTCGGAAGACCCGATCATGCCGCCCGCGCAACGGAACGCCTTCACCGCCGAGATGCAGACCGCGGGCGTCGACTGGCGCCTCACGGTCTATGGCGGCGCCCTGCACGCCTTCCACCACCCGCCGGTCGACCACCCCATGGTCCCCGGCGTCGGCCACCACCCGCAGCACGCGAAGCGAGCCTGGCGCGACGTCGTCGACCTGCTCGCGGAGTGCCTGCCCGTATGGGACCACCTGAGTACGTGACCGAGGCAGACATGCTGACACCAGACCTGGTCGGCGTCGGGCCATGTCGGTCCGATCGGCAGAACCGCATGCGGGCAGACGCTGGATCGTGGGCCCGGCTCTCGCACCGCCGAGCCGAGGCGATCGTCGAGACAGACACCCGGCCGCCGGCCACCCGCTCGCCTCACCCGAAGACCTGCACCCGTAGGCCATGCCTACGCCTGGTCTACGCCGGGCCTACGTCCTGCTCAGGGCCGGACCTACGTCTTCGGCCCCTTACAGACGCCGCGGTGTCCCCTCTACTGTCCCTGCCATGGATCCGACAGGAACTCTGGACGAGGCGCTCGAGCGACTCCACCACTCCGGTCCCGAGCGGCTCGGGCGGCTCACCAATCATGCGCCGATGGCCGTCGAGGCCCTCGCTGTTCACGGACAGGCCCGGTCGGTGCACCGCTGGCTCGACAAGTACGCCCACCGGCTCGAGGATTTCCCGCCGCGCGTCGAGCCGGTCACGGCGGCCGGTTGGCGGCTCGCACTCGGCGATCCGCTTCGGGCCGCGGACTGGGTCGACCACTTCGAACGCGAGCTCGCCGAACATCCCTGGCGCGAGGTACTCACCCGGTGGTGGCCACGTCTCCTGCCCGGCATCTACGGCGGCTCGACGCATCCGGTGATCCGGGTGGGGCATGCCGTGCGCACACTGCTGTCGGGCGAGACGACCGAACCTCGTGTGGCGGAACTCGCTCATGGCCTCGGCTACTGGGCCGCTCGCCACCGGCCTGTAGCGGACCTCGCGACGCTGCCCGGCGCCGAGGGTGCGGCAGCCGCCCTGGACGCGGTGACGCCCATCGCCGTCCGGAACGGCGGCTTTTCGGACCGGCTCGCCCTGGTCGAGGCCCTGCCGGTCTGGGGGTCGGACGTGTCGGAACCGGGTGAGGCATATCGCCGCCTCACCGAATTGGTCCGGGCGGCGACTCACCGGTACGCCACCCACGGCCACGGCGACGAGACGATGCTGGTGCACGCGGCCACGGCTCCCAACGCGGTCCTGCGCACTCTGCCCGCGCTCCCGGACACCCTGTGGCTGCCGAGTCTGCGGGCTGCGTGGGCGGCCTCCGCCGCGGTGACGGCGATGTACGCACCGGCCGAACCGGTCGCCTACGTCCCGCCGGGCGACGTCACTGAGGAGGAGGTCTTCGAACGGGCCCTGGCGCACGGCGACGAACACGTCATCAAACTGACGGACACGGCCCTCGACTTCGGCGACGAACCGGCTCTCGCGGCGGCTCTGCGTTCCATGGAACTGAGCGAGCCGTTGAGATGAAGCACGTCGGCCCCGGCACCGCGGGCGGTGGTGAGGCCGGCGGCCTCACCACCGCCCGGCGCGCCGGGCGCGAGCTGTAGGGCCGAAGCCCTCAGGCGTCGTCGCGGACCATGGCCAGCAGGCGGTCCAGCACACGGGGTCCCCCCGCGCGCAGGCCGTCGTGCTCGAACTCGTTGGTCACCCAGGTCCGCAGTCCGCGGATGCCCGAGGCCGTGGCGAGGGCGTGGGCCGTGTCCACGTACATGTCGTCGTGGTAGACGGCCGCCGCGACCGGGATTTCGTTGGCGGCGAGCCGCTCCTTGTCGTACAGATCCGGCCAGTCGGTACGGGCGGCCAGCAGGTCCGCGGTCTCGCGCAGCGGGCGGAGCGCGGGGTCCGTCGTGAAGTGCCACGGGTGGATGCTCTCGCCCGTGAAGAGCAGGGGGCCGTCTCCGGCGAGGGCGGAGCCGGCGTCGAACTGCGGGAATTCCGCGCGGACGCGTTCGGCGGACCAGGCGGTGGGCCGCTCGCCCTGGCCGTAGATCACCTCGTGCATCAGAGCGTAGAGCGGGTGCCCTGCGAAGGAGTTCGCCGTGCGCACGGCCTCCTGGAAGGCGTCGGAGAGTGCGGGGCCGTCCGGAGTGGCGACGAAGGCGTTCTCCAGCAGGTAGTGCAGCTGGTGGCTTCCCTGGCTGCCGCCGAGCAGGATGCCGAGCGACTGGAACCCTTCGGGCGTCAGCTCGTGACCGGCGGACTCGACGCGGTGCGAGGCGAGGTACGCGGCGATCGCGCGGGCCCGCGCGATGTCCTGCGGGTAGCGGGCGTAGTGGGCGGCGACCTTCCGCTCGATGCGCGGGTACGCCGCCCGGTAGACCTCGTCCGCGTGGGCGTCGAGGGAGGGAAGTCCGCCCGTGATCAGTACGGCCGCCAGGCCTTCGGGGGCCGCGGACAGGTAGCGGACGGCGCAGAATCCGCCGAAGGACTGGCCGAGAACCGTCCAGGGGCGCCCGTCGGTGAGCTGCACGCGGATCAGTTCGCAGTCCCGCACGATGTTGTCGGACCGGAAGTGGGCGAGGTACGCGGCCTGTTCGGCGGGGCCGCCGCGCATCGGCAGGGTCTGCCGGTTCGCCGGCGTCGACAACCCCGTGCCCCGCTGGTCGATGAGGAGCACCCGGAAGTCCTGGAGGGCCCGGCCGAGCCATGCCTCCGTACCGATGAACCGTCGCGCCCCGAACCCCGGGCCGCCTTCCAGGTAGACCAGCCAGGGCAGGTCCTCGCCGGCCTTCGACGGCGCGACCGCCTCCCGGCCGAAGACCTCGATCCGCTCGCCCTCGGGATCGGCGTGGTCGAGGGGGACGGTGAACCTGCGGTCCGTGAAGACGACACCCGGGTGGCGGAAACTGCTCACAATGCTGCTCCTGAATCGTTCGGATTCCGGACAGTTCAGCACACGGCCTCGACCGGGCGCGTTCCGCCCCAGGTACCGAGCGCCTCGCGATCGGATCATGCCGGGCTCGCGCCCCGGCACCGACCCCGCCTGATCCGGACGAAAGCCCCCTGACGGTGTCAGCCGGTGTCAGCCGGTGTCAGCCGGTGGAGCCCTCCGCCACGCGCCGGTAGGTGCTGCCGTCGCGGGTACGGGTGAGTAGACGCCCCTCGACCAGGTAGCGGCGAAGAGCCGCGGCGTCGTCGTGGACCGTCAGGAGCGCGTCGTTGATCTCGCGTTCCGTGTAGTCGCGTTCTGGTTCGAAGAGCGTCTCGGCGAGGTGCGCCAGCAGCGGGCCCCGGCGGGCCGGTCGGCGCGGGACCGACTTCAGGCGCCCCCGGGAGTAGAGGTCCGCCAGATGGGGAGCGGGGCGTGCGTCATTGTCGGGCATGAGCGGCAGCGTCGCAGCATCACCATCGTCGGCGCAACGTGGTTTTCACCCCGCGTCCACGCCGCTCACCAGCGGCGATGCGGTACGCCATGCCTCCTGCGGGGTGGGTGCCGGTCCCGGCGACCGTGCCGGCGCCTGCCGCCCTCTCGCGACCCGCTCCGCACGACGGCTTCGCCGGACACGTTACGGTCGTCGCACCCCACGTTCCAGGAGCCTCTTGCGCGGGCATGGCCCCGTCCTTCGCGTTCTTGCACGCGGAGGTGGTGCGCCCGATCCCGGCCGGACCGCACACGGCGCTACCGGATGCCGGTCATGGACGGCGTCTGGGACCGGATCGAGGCCGGTCGGGGCCGAATGGCCCGGCAGGTGGCGCGCCACTCGCCATCGGGCACGGAACGGCCCGCGCCCGGTGGCAGCCGGCGTCGCGTTGCGTCCGTACGGTGGCACCTGGAAGCGGGGATGCTGCGAAGGCGATCTTCTGGGCAGTTTGTAGGAATGTCTGGAGTTTCCGCACCCGTACTCGAACTTGTCCGGCGCACCACCGAACCGGCTGCCGTGCAGACCCTGCGATCCACGGCCGCGGCCGTCATCGCGTTCTCCGTGGCGCAGGCGACGCTGCCGCAGCCGGCGCCGTTGACCGCTCCGCTGACGGCGCTGCTGGTCGTGCAGGTCACCCTCTACGCGACCCTGACCACCGGCATCCGCAGAGTCAACTCGGTGATCGTCGGAGTCCTCATCGCGATCGGCTTCAGCGCTCTGGTGGGCCTGAGCTGGTGGAGTCTCGGACTGACGATCTTCACCGCCCTGCTGGTCGGGAGGGTCGTACGGGTCAACGAGTTCGTCCCCGAGGTGGCGATCAGCGCGATGCTCGTCCTGGGGGTGTCGCAGATCGCCGACACCGCCTGGGACCGAATCCTGGAGACCCTGATCGGGGCCGGGGTCGGGCTCCTCTTCAACCTCCTTTTCGCGCCACCGGTCTGGGTGGAGACGGCAGGCGCCTCCATCGAGGGGCTGGCCACCCGGATGGGCTCGATGCTGCGCTCCATGGGCCAGGAGATCGGCGGTCACATCCCCGTACCGGAGGCCGCCGCCCGGCTGCACGAGGCCCGTCGCCTCGACCACGACATCGTGGAGGTGGACGCCTCGCTGCGGCAGGCCGAGGAGAGCCTGATGCTCAACCCGAGGGTGCGCCAGGGGCTGCTGAACCGTGTCGTGCTCCGTACCGGGCTCGACACGCTGGAAATCTGCGCGGTCGTGCTGCGCGTACTGACCCGCACCCTGACGGATCTGGCCAAGCAGCGCACCGAGGAATCCATGTTCCCCGAGGACGTGGGCGAGGGACTGACCGAACTCTTCACCCGGATGGCCGAGGCGATCGAGGCGTTCGCCCGGCTGATCACCACCCCGCTCGCGACGGGCGGCGAGCAGGCCGAGGACCGGCTCGCCGAGGCGCTGGCGCGGGGCCGGGAGACGCGTGACCGGATCGCGGACCTCCTGCTGGAGGACGTGCAGGAGCACCCCAGGCAGTGGCAGTTGCACGGCGCGCTGCTGGCCGAGGTGGACCGGGTGCTCGACGAGCTCGACATCGACAAGCGTACGGAGCGGCTCGGCGAGGAACTCGACCGCCGCTCGGCGGAACTGCACGAGCGTCACCCCCTGCTGCGCCGGCTGAGGCGGAGGCTCAGCAGCACCGGCACGCGGCGGCGGCGGCCGGTCAGCGAGTCCTGAGGCCGGTTCGCGGGGCCGTCCGGTCCGGTTCCGGCTCGTCCGCCGGTCGGGTCGGCGGCCCGGGGGCCCCTTCGCATCGGTTCGCGCGCAACCCATTGACCGCCGATTCCGGTTGTCGTACCGTCACCGGCGTTCGCATATAAGAACTCGGTTCAGAAGAACGAACACAGTTCCTCACGCCTTCCCGGCCGAGAGCTTGCCTTTACCACCGCACCAACACTTCCTGGTGCCTGCGGAGGACGCCGCAGGCGGTGAAAGGACCCTCGAATGCGCACGGAGAATCAGCATGCCAGAAGGCGGGGCGGCAGGGCAGCCGCCTCGTTCCTCGCGGTCGCCGCACTGATAGCGGCGACGCTCACCGCACTGTTCGCCACCGGCTCGGCTTCGGCCGCACCCGCAGCCGGCTCGTACACCCTGAAGAACGCCGGTAGCGGACTGTGCCTGGAAGTCCCGGGCGCGAGTACCGCCACCGGAACGCAGCTCACCCAGAACTCCTGCGCAGGCAGCGCGGCGCAGACCTGGAAGCTCACCGCTTCCGGCAGCGGCTACACCCTGATCGCCTCGCACAGCGGTAAGTGCGCCGGCGTGAAGGACGCCTCCACCAGCGCCGGCAAGGCCGTGGAGCAGCAGACGTGCAGCGGCGCGGCGACCCAAGTGTGGACCCTCACGCAGGTGAGCGGGAACGTCTACCAGGTCGTCAACAGCAACGGCGGCAAGTGCCTGAACACCAAGGACTCCGCCACCGCCGCCGGCACCCTGGTCCAGCAGAACTCCTGCGACTCGGTGGCCAGCAAGCGCTGGACGTTCACCGCGGCCGGCACGACCACGCCTCCGACCGACCCGCCCACGACGACCCCTCCCACGACCCCGCCGCCCACCTCGGGGTCAAAGCCCGCCTGGCCGACCGCCAACGGGAGCCAGGCCGTCTCGGCAAGCATCCAGGTGTCCGGCACCTACGACGGCGGCCTGAAGCGCTTCTACGGAACCGGTGACCTGGGCAGCGACGGCCAGGACGAGGACCAGCCGGCGATGTTCGAACTCGCCGCCGGCGCCACCCTGCAGAACGTCATCCTCGGCTCCCCCGCCGCCGACGGCGTCCACTGCGCCGGTGCCTGCACGCTCAAGAACGTCTGGTGGGAGGACGTGGGCGAGGACGCGGCGACCTTCCGCGGCAGCTCCTCCTCGCAGGTCGCCACGGTCGACGGCGGCGGCGCGCGGCTGGCGGACGACAAGGTCTTCCAGCACAACGGCGCCGGCACGGTCGTGATCAAGAACTTCCAGGTGGACGACTTCGGCAAGCTGTACCGCTCCTGCGGCAACTGCTCGACGCAGTACGCCCGCCACGTCCAGATCTCGAACGTCTGGATCACCGCGCCGGGCACCTCCGTGGTGGGCATCAACACCAACTACGGTGACACGGCCAAGATCTCGGGCGTCACGATCTACGACGACAAGGACCGTGACATCGACATCTGCAAGAAGTACAAGGGGGTGACGAGCGGAGAGCCGTCCGAGACCGGTTCGGGCGCCGACGGCACGTACTGCGTCTACAGCTCCTCCGACATCACCTACGTGGACTGAGCCGAAGCCGGCGGTAGCCGGAGTACGGCAGGCCGGAGGGGCGGCGCGGGTCACGCGCCGCCCCTCCGGGCCGTTCAGGGGAAGGGTGATGAACAGTCCGCGTGACGAGTGCCTGGCCACACGAGCCGGCTGTCGTCGACTTCCACGCCTCCGAGGGCCGCTCCTGGCGCCTCTGGTTCTCCGCCGACGGCACACGGACCACCCGTCTCCCCGGACCCGGCACCATATCGGCCACCACTGCCGACCGTGGCCCGGAGGCGGCCGACTCCTCCGTCCGGGGCACGGTCGACGAGCTGGTCCTCAGTCCGCACGACCGTACTCCGATCAGCTCCCTGGAGCAGGAGGGCGACCAGCCCCTCTTCGGCGGCTCAGCGCCTGGGATACCGACGAGTCGGACGTGACGACGCCACCCCCGCGTCCGCAGACCGCGGCGAGGGCCCCGCGGGGCCCGCTCCCACCCGGCACACGGTGAGGCGAGAGGCCCGGAACCCGCACGGTTCGACCCCCACCCCCCTCAAGCACCCGCTCCGCAACGGCAAGGTCTCACCCCTTCCGGGGACACTGCGGGCTCGCTCGATCCGTGCGGCGCGAACACGGCAGCGGATCCCTTCACGGAACAGATGACAATGAAAACGATTGTCGATAACGTGATCCTCCGGGGTGCTCACCCCTGCCGGGATCTGCCGCCGCGCCCGGACGCCCGTACCGAGAAGGAGACGCCATGGCCCCCCTGATGTGTGCGAGTCCGGCTGGGCCGGCCCCGACCGGCCCCCGGGCCGCCGCGGGCTCGTACCCCGAACTCGTCGAGCGGGTTCTCTCGGGGGAGTTCGGCGCCCTCCCGGAAGACCTGCGGATCGCGTCGGCGTTCACCACGCACCAGGCTGTGCGCCACGACGGGCGGAACACCGGCTACCGCAACGAAGTACTGAGTCTGCGACTGGCCGGTGCGGTGGGATCGTGTGCGGTGGAGCCGGGTTCGCTGCCCGCCGACGTCGTGGCGGAATGCGCCGGATCGGATGCCGGGAGCCTTCTCGGGCACCCGCTCCTGCCCGTCCGCGTGGCCGCCCTGGACGCCTACTTGATGCACACCCACGGACACGGACCCGCCTCCGGCGCGGTGACCTGGGCACTGCCGGGTGGGAGTTCACTGCTCAGGTCGCGGGCGCGGGCGCGGGCCGTCGTGAGCCTGTTGCGACTCCGCCCAGGAGGAAGGGTGTTGGTGGTGGGAGTCGTCAACTCCCTCCTTGAGGCGTTGCGTCGTCGCGGGTTGGGCTACATCCCGTGCGACTGGAAAGGCGGCGCCACGGAGTGGGGCGAGCCCGTGACGACGGACGCGATCGGGGCCCTGGACCACTGCGACGCCGTACTCGCCTCCGGAATGACCCTGGGCAACGGCACGTTCGAGGGCCTGCGCACCCGCGCCGTACGGCAGGGCAAGCCGCTGGTGATGTTCGCCCAGACCGGCAGCGCCGTACTGCCCCGGCTCATCGGGGCGGGCGTCACGGCGGTGTGCGCCGAGCCGTACCCGTTCTTCTGGCTGGACGGCGGTCCTGGTTCCGTGCACCTCTACGGCGGACTCTCCGGGGGGACTCCGTGACCACGGCCGTCCGCGCTCCGGTGGAGAACCGCGCGCTCCTCGACCTGGTGGGGAACACCCCGTTGGCCCGCATCACCACTGACCTCGCGGGGCCGCACCCGGGATTCTGGGCGAAGCTCGAAGGGCTGGGCGCCGGAGGCATGAAGGCACGTCCCGCGGTCTCGATGCTGCTGGGTGCCAGGGAACGCGGCGAACTGCCGCCTGGCGCAACGGTGATGGAATCGACCTCCGGAACACTCGGTGTCGGGCTCGCCTTTGCGGGGCAGGCCCTGGGGCACCCGGTCACTCTGGTGGTGGACGCAGAACTCGAACCGGCCATGCGGAAGCTGCTGCACGCCTACGGAGCCCGGCTGGAGTTCGTGGACCGCCCGGCCCGACAGGGCGGCTGGCAGGCCGCCCGGCTGGCCCGCCTCCACGAGCTCCTGCGCCGGACCCCTGGAAGTTACTGGCCCGATCAGTACGGCAACCCCGACAGCGTGGCCGGTTACGCTTCGCTCGCGTCCGAACTCGACGCCCGGCTCGGCCGGATCGACATCCTCGTATGCAGTGTCGGTACGGGAGGCCACAGCGCGGGCATCGCGGGACCGCTCCGCCTGCGCCTGCCCGGCCTGCGGCTCGTGGGGGTCGACGCCTCGGGATCGGCGATCTTCGGCCCACCGGCTCGCCCACGCCTGATGCGCGGCCTGGGCAGCAGCATCCGCCCGCACAATGTCGTCCACGAAGCGTTCGACGAGGTCCACTGGATCGGGCCCGCCGAAGCCGTGCATGCCTGTCGGCGGCTCGCCTCGGGGAACTTCGTCAGCGGCGGATGGAGCACCGGAGCCGTCGCCCTCGTCTCTGCCTGGGCGGCCCGTACGTACCCGGAGGCGGTCGTCGTCACGGTCTTCCCGGACGGGCCCGAACGGTATCTCGGCACCGTGTACGACGACGGGTTCACCGCCGCCCACGGTCTCGGCGAACCGGCCGGACGCCCGGTGGAAGTCGCCCACCCGGCGGTGGAGGCGGGCGGCTGGACCCGCTGCCGGGCGGTCACCGACCCGCGCGTTCCGCGTCCGACAGCCACATCCGCCTACGCGCCGTCACCGGCACCGGCCGCCAGGGGTACGCTGCGGCCCGCTTCGCCCTGCGGGCGCGCCTCGACGGGTTGATGGACGCCTGGCTGCGCCGGCACCCGCGTCCGGGCTTCGAGCTGGTCGTGGCCCATGGGCACGGGCAGGGCGAGCACGTCGCCGCCGACGCCCGGTTCGCCGGTACCGGCTCCCACCCGCGCCCGACTGCCGGTACGCTCCCTGACGGGAACGGGCAGCGGGCGTCCGGACGGGCCGCGCGTCTCGCGTTCCCCGGTGGCACGGGTTCCCCGACGGACGGTCGGCGCGGGCCCGGTCGCACAACTCCACCTCCTCCCAGCGGATCGGTGACCATGGACAAGCGAGTGGACCTCACGCGGCGGCGCCATGTCGACCTCGCGCGTGTCTCCAGCGCTGTCTGTCGCCCCTGCCACGGTTGTCGTACCGGCAACGGCCGCTGACCGTCCTGCCGTAGCGAGCGAGTTCCGGGGTCACTCCGGGCCGTTACGTCTCTTCCGACGTACCTTCCCGCACACCCTGCGAGCGCCTTCGCACGGACCTCCGCGCGTGGCTCGCGGCAGGGCGGATCGGTGTCGCACGAGGGCTGTTCGCCACCGCGCATTGACGTCCGACGTCCGGTGACGAGTTCACCGACGGGAGCGTTCCGGTCGTCCGGTGCGTCGCCGGGCCACCGCCGCCTCGCCATGTACACGCGGGAGGTGTGCAGGCTTCCCGACCCCTGTACGCGATGTACGACTCGGGCCCCCTACCGCCGCCCTTCCCCACCGGCGCTTCCCCACCCGTACCCGTCGGCCCGGCACCGCCGACCGCACGCCCGCACGTTCGCACCCGACCTCCGGAGTTCCGATGACCGATCTCCCCGCCCCTCCCCCCGTGTCCGCCGGCGATCCGTCCGCCGTCCGTGTCGTCCGCGACGACACGGAGGCGCTCGCCCTCGCGGCCGAACTCGCCGCCGACTTCCGCTCGGGGGCCGCCGCACGGGACTCGGAGCGCCGGCTGCCGCACGCCGAACTCGACCGTCTCTCCGCCTCCGGTCTCCTCGGCATCACGGTGCCCCGGTCATACGGCGGAGCCGGTGTACGCCACACCACTCTCACCCGTGTCGTACGGACCCTCGCCTCGGCCGATGCCAGCCTCGCGCAGATCCCGCAAAGCCACTTCGTGTACGTCAACGTGCTGCGGGCCCGGGGCAGTGCGGAGCAACGCCGGTTCTTCTTCGGCGAGGTGCTGGCCGGCCGCCGTCTCGGCAACGCCCAGTCCGAGGCGGGTACGAAGCACGTCCAGGACATCCGGACACGGCTCACGGCCGACGGGGACGGGGACTTCCTGCTGACCGGGGAGAAGCACTACTCGACCGGAGCCCTCTACGCGCACTGGATACCCGTGTTGGCCAGGGGGGATGACGGGGAACTGTGGGTGGCGTACGTACCGCATACCGCGAGCGGGGTCACCGTTCTGGACGACTGGGACGGCATGGGGCAGCGCACGACCGCGAGCGGGACGGTCCGGCTGGACGGTGTCCGCGTGCCGGCCGACCGGGTGGTGCCGCACCATCTCACCTTCCGGGGACCCCAGTTGCACGGCGCCGTCGCACAGTTGCTGCACTCCGCCATCGACGCGGGGATCGCGGCGGGCGCTCTGGAGGAGGCCGCCGCGTTCGTCCGTACGAAGAGCCGGCCCTGGTTCGAGAGCGGGGTGGAGAGGGCGTCCGACGATCCGCTCCTCATCCAGCGGTTCGGTGAACTGTCCCTGCGTGTAAGGGCTTCCGACGCCTTGCTCGCCGAGGCGGCACGCGCGGTCGATCGCGCGGAGGCCGATCTCACCGACGACTCCGCTGCCGAGGCTTCCCTCGCGGTCGCGGCGGCGAAGGTCGTCGCCGCGGAGGCTGCGGTCGAGACGGGCTCGGCGCTCTTCGAAGTGGCGGGTACCCGAGCGGCGCTCGACTCCCTCAATCTCCACCGGCACTGGCGCGACGCCCGGACCCACACCCTTCACGACCCGACGCGCTGGAAGGTGCAGCATCTGGGCCGTTGGGCGCTCAACGGCACCCGTCCGCCCCGCCACGGGCTCCTCTGACCTCCGGACGGCCCGCCGCGCCGCCGAGCCGCACGGGCGCGCATCCCGTGTCCCCCGACTGGCGCCCCCACCCCCGATCCACCGACCTCCTCCATCCAGCGATCCGCCGATCCGGCGATCCGTCACACCGAAAGGGCTCCCCATGTCTCTCACGTTCCACTGGTTCCTCCCCACCAACGGCGACAGCCGGCACGTCGTGGGAGGCGGTCACGGTACGCCCGTCACGGCGGCGGGCGGCGACCGACCGCCGAGCGTCCCCTACCTCACCCAGATCGCGCTCGCCGCCGAGCAGATCGGCTTCGTCGGCGTGCTCACACCGACGGGTGCCTGGTGCGAAGACGCCTGGCTCACCACGGCGTTGATCAGTCAGCACACCGAACGCCTCAAGTTCCTGGTGGCCTTCCGGCCCGGCTCCGTGTCACCGACCCTCGCGGCCCAGATGGCGTCCACGTATCAACGGCTCACCGGTAACCGGCTGCTGCTGAACATCGTCACCGGTGGCGAGAGCCGCGAACAGCGCGCCTACGGCGACTTCCTCGACAAGGACGGCCGGTACGCGCGCACCGGCGAGTTCCTGCACATCGTGCGGGAGTTGTGGCAGGGCAGGACGGTGGACCACGCGGGTGAGCACCTGCGGGTGGAGGACGCCAAGCTGGCGAGGGTGCCCGAACCCGTCCCCGAGATCTACTTCGGCGGTTCGTCCCCTGCCGCGGGCGTGGTCGCGGCCCGGCACAGCGATGTCTACCTCACCTGGGGCGAGCCGCCCGCGGCCGTCGCGGGGAAGATCGCCTGGATCAGGAAGCTCGCCGCCGAGGAGGGGCGGACCGTACGCTTCGGCATCCGGTTGCACGTGATCGCCCGCGACACCTCCGAGCAAGCGTGGGCCGAGGCCGGGCGACTGCTGGCGGGCTTCGACGAGGCGACCGTCCGGTCCGTGCAGGAGGGCCTCGCGCGCAGCGAGTCGGAGGGGCAGCACCGGATGCTCGCACTGCACGGCGGCGGCCGGGACGGGCTGGAGATCCATCCGAACCTGTGGGCCGGTATCGGGCTGGTGCGCGGCGGCGCGGGCACGGCCATGGTCGGTTCGCACGAGGAGGTCGCCGACCTGATCGCCGAGTACCAGGCGCTGGGCATCGAGGAATTCGTCCTGTCGGGCTACCCACACCTGGAGGAGGCCTACTGGTTCGGGGAGGGGGTCCTGCCGGTCCTCACCCGGCGCGGGCTCTGGCACCACCCGTACGCGAGCGCCGCCGCTCCCTCGGCCGTCGTGCCGTTCGCGGGGCGACCGTGAGGGGCTCCGGTCACCGTGTGCGCCGCATGACCGGGCGTGAAGCCCGTGTTACAGGATCACGAAATGAACGCCGTCCCACGGTGTGTCCCGATGAGGTCCGAGTGCGGCGCCCGATCACTTCCCTGATGCTGTTTCCGCTGGTCAGCTGGGTTTACGGCGACGCATCGGAGGGTCGCCGGGCCTGGCCGCACACCTGTTCACACGGTTCCGGAGCACGTTGACGCGCGTGCCCCCACATGGGTTACTGACGCCGGACCGGCCCGGGTTTCTCCGGCGGTCCGGCGGCCACGGTCCCGTGCGTCGCCCGTACCACCGAGCGTGTCCCAGCGGCTCACTCATCGCGGCAGAGAGAACCAGGATGACCAGCATGGAGATCGCACCGGAGAGGACGGCAGGCGTCCGCCGCCTCCGCTCCGCCGTGCCGTCGGCCGCGCTGTCCCTCCCCTCCCCGCGTACACCGTCGCACGAGTGCGGCCCATGCCGTGCCTGCCGCTCGTGTACCGGCGGGCTGCCGGCCCGCGCACCGCACTGCGGCTGCTGACCGACCGGCCGGACCACGTCCGCCCCGCCCCTCTCGCGCTTCACCGCAGCCCTGCCCGGGCCTCCGGCCAGGGTTCCCGCTATCGGCCCGACCGCGTGCCGCGCGCCGTCCGGCCGCCCCTTGACCGCTGGAGCACCCCATGCCCGAGACGTTCGCACCCCCGGAAGATCCGGTCACCGCCGGCTCTCCCCCCGCCCCGCCCGGAGAGGGCCCGGCTCCGAAGGCCGCCACCCGCGCCGCGTCGGCACACGACCCGCGTCTGGCTGCCGAGCGCGTGCTGCCGCTGCGACACCCGTGGCGGTGGGTGCTCACCGCGGTGGTCGTCGTCCTGGTCGCACAGTTCGTCCACGGTCTGGTGAGCAACCCGTTCTACCAGTGGAGCCGGTTCTCGTACTGGTTCTTCCGCCCGGTGGTACTCGACGGTCTGCTGATCACTCTCGAAGTCGCCGCCCTCAGCGCGGTGTTCGGACTGATCGGTGGTGTGATCCTCGCGCTGGGCCGGCTGTCGCCCAATCCGGTGCTGCGGTCCGTCTCCTGGGTCTACATCTGGTTGCTGCGTTCGGTACCGCTGATCGTGGTGCTGCTCTTCCTCTACAACTTCAGTGCCCTCTATCAGACGTTGAGCCTCGGTGTTCCCTTCGGACCGGCCTTCTTCGAGTTCGACGAGTCGCGGCTCGCCACCGACATGACCGTCGCCGTGGTCGGCCTCAGCCTCAACGAGGCGGCGTACGCGGCCGAGGTGGTCAGGTCCGGCGTGCTCTCGGTGGACCAGGGACAGCACGAGGCGGCTTCGGCGCTCGGCCTGCCACGCGGCTACCAGTTCCGCCGCATCGTCTTCCCGCAGGCGCTGCGGGTGATCGTGCCCTCCTACGTGAACCAGCTGATCGGGCTGGTCAAGGGCACCTCGCTGGTCTTCTACGTCTCGCTCCTCGATCTGTTCGGCACCGTCCAGAGCCTCGGCAGCACCTACTCCGGGGACATCGTCCCGCTGCTGCTGGTCGCCACCCTCTGGTACGTCATCCTCACCAGCGTCATCTCGGTGATCCAGTTCTACGTGGAACGCCACTACTCACGGGGCGCGCTGCGCACCGTACCTCCGACCCCGTTGCAGAGACTCCGGGCCACCGTCCGGGGCGCCCTTCCCAGGACCCCGATCGGATCGAGCACATGAGCGTCATCGCCCCCGGGAGCACGAAGAGCCCCGTCCGCGCCGAGCCGGTGGCGGTGGAGATCCACCGGGCACACAAGTGGTTCGGTGAGAACCAGGTCCTGCGCGGCATCGATCTGACGGTCGAGCCGGGGTCGGTGACGGTGATCCTCGGGCCGTCGGGGTCCGGCAAGTCGACGCTGCTGCGCACGGTGAACCACTTGGAGAAGCTGGACATCGGCCATGTGACGGTCGGAGGTGAGCCGATCGGGGTGCGGCACCACCGCGGCCGGCTGAAGGAACTGCCCGAGCGCACCATCCGGGCGCAGCGCAGCCGGATCGGATTCGTCTTCCAGAACTTCAACCTGTTCCCCAACCTCACGGTGCTGGAGAACGTGGCGGCCGCGCCCACCGCCATCGGTCTCGCCGACCGCGACGGCGCCCGCGAGTCGGCCCGTCTTCTCCTCGACCGGGTGGGACTGGCGGACAAGGCCGCCAGCTACCCCCGCCAGTTGTCCGGTGGCCAGCAGCAGCGGGTCGCCATCGCACGGGCGCTCGCGCTGGAACCCGGTGTGATCCTCTTCGACGAGCCGACCTCGGCGCTCGACCCGGAACTCGTCGGCGAAGTTCTCTCCGTCATCAAGGAGTTGGCGACCGGAGGTACGACGCTGATCGTGGTGACCCACGAGATCGGGTTTGCCCGTGAGGTCGCCGACCAGGTCGTCTTCCTGGACCACGGCGTGATCGTCGAGCAGGGGAAGCCCGCCGACGTGCTCGACAACCCCCGCGAGGCCCGCACCAGGGAGTTCCTGGGAAAGGTTCTCTGACTGCCCATCACCTTTCCGGCGGCTTGTGATCGACCGCCGGCCATCTGCCGGAGCGCGGCTCTCCTCTGCCGGACTCCCCTCCCCACACGTCCTCTCACCTGTACTCCATCACCCTCAAGGAACCGACATGTCCCGCCGCAGATCCCGACTGACCACCCTCGCCACCGCCGGCACCGTCCTCGCGCTCGCCGCCGGACTCAGCGCCTGCGGGGACAGCGACACCGAGGACTCCACCGCCGCTGCGGGCGCCGCGAAGGGATCGGTCGTCATCGGCGCCGCCTCGAACGGTGCCGCCAAGGAGACGACGCTGGACGTCCCCGAGGTCGCGGAAATCCGGGCGCAGCTGCCCAAGTCCGTCACCGAGGACGGAAAGTTCACCATCGGTCTCGGCATGCTCCCCGCCGGGTCCGCCCCGCTCGGCTACGTCGGCGACGACCAGAAGACGCTCACCGGCTCCGAGGTCGACCTCGGTCGCCTGGTCGCCGCGGTCTTCGGTCTGAAGCCCGATCCGAAGAACGCGACCTGGGAGAACCTCTTCGTGGGGATCGACAGCGGCCGCACGGAGGCCGGCTTCTCCAACATCACGGACACCGAGGAGCGCAAGAAGAAGTACGAGTTCGCCTGCTACCGCGAGGACAACCTCGGTTTCGAGGTGAGCAAGGAAGCGGACTGGAGCTTCGACAACGACTACGAGAACCTGGCGGGCAAGACCATCGCCGTGGGCTCCGGCACCAACCAGGAGAAGATCCTGCTGGAGTGGCGGGACAAGCTGAAGTCCGAGGGCAAGAAGCTCGACGTCAAGTACTTCGCTGACAACAACAGCGCCTATCTGGCGCTCAATGCCAAGAAGATCGACGGCTACTTCGGCCCGAACCCCGCCGTCTCGTACCACATCACCCAGTCCGCGAGCACCCCTCAGGCCACCCGGAGCGGTGGTACGTACTCGGGTGCCGGGGCCTCGCTGCAGGGGCTGATCTGCGCCACGGCGAAGAAGGACAGCGGTCTGGCGAAGCCGCTGGCGGAGGCGATCAACTACTTGATCGAGAACGGCCAGTACGCGAAGTGGCTGGAGGCGTGGAACCTCAAGGACGAGGCCGTGCAGAAGGCGGAGGTCAACCCGCCGGGGCTGCCGATCACCAACTCCTGATCCACCGGCACACCGCACCCCGATCGGGCCGGGGGCGTGCCCGGACGCGAGAGAGCAGAGAGGGAGACCCGTCATGCCACCCAGTGTGGTGATCGTCGGCGGCGGAGTGATGGGCGCGGCGGCGGCCTGGCGGCTGGCGGGACGCGGTCACCGGGTCACGGTTCTGGAGCGGTTCGGGCCCGGCCACGATCGCGGAAGTTCGCACGGCAGCTCCCGCATCTTCCGGCTGACGTATGCCGATCCCTGGTACGTCGGGCTCGCCCTGCGAGCGCTGCCGTTGTGGCGGCGGCTGGAGGAGGAGTCCGGTTTGCCGGTGCTGACGGTCACCGGAGCCGTCGACCACGGGTCGCCCCGGACCGTGGGGGAGCTGGCCGGCGCACTGACGGCGGCCGGCCGGCCGGGGTTGGTTCTCAGCCCGGAGGAGGCGGCCGAGCGGTGGCCCGGGCTGCGTGCCGACACGACCGTGCTGCTGCACGCGGAGGGCGGCCGACTGCACGCCGACGCGGCCGTGACGGCGCTGCTCACGGCTGCGGCGGGCCTCGGCGCGGACGTACGGCACGGAGTGCGGGTGCGGGCTCTGCGCCGGGGAAGGAGCGGGGTCACCGTCGAGACCGAGGACGGCGGTGCACTCGCGGCGGACGCCGCTGTGGTCGCGGTCGGCGGCTGGTCGCCGTCCGTCCTGCCCGACCTGGTGGACGGGCTGCCGCCGCTGCGGGTCACTCAGGAGCAGCCCCTGCACTTCGCGGTGGACGACGCGCTGGAATGGCCGGCTTTCGTGCACCATCCCGGCGCCGGGTTCGACGAACCGGGCGGGGTGTACGGGCTCGGCAGCGAGGACGGCGTCAAGGTCGGGTTCCACGCGGTCGGGCCGGTGGTCGACCCCGACCACCGGGACCGTACCCCTGACCCGGTGGCGGTCGGGCGGCTGGAGGGTTACGTGCGTACCTGGCTGCCCGGACTGGCCGGGGCCGTCCCCGAGCCGGTCACCTGCCTCTACACGTCCACCCCCGACCACGACTTCGTGGTCGACCGCCGGGGCCCCGTGACGGTGCTCGCCGGCTTCTCCGGCCATGGATTCAAGTTCGCTCCCGCCATCGGCGAGCTGGCGGCGGACCTGGTCGAAGGCCGGCCGGGGGCCCGGCGCTTCGCCCTCGGGCGCCCGCTGCCCGCAGCCGTCGGCTGATCCGGTCCGCCCGCCCCTGTCCACCGTGCCGCGACCGGCACGATCCACCGAAGGAAAGAACGGCCCCACATGTCCACCGACGTCCACTCACCGCAGTCACTGCCCCGGACCGGCCCCGGTTCCGTTCCCGCCCGGTTCGTCCCGCACGTGCTGGACAACGCCGCCTGGGCCGCCCTCACCGGAGCCCATCGCCGCTTCGCGGAAATCGTCGGCTCCGCGGCCCGCTACCGTACGGACGTCGCCCCCTTCGTGGCGCTGGGCGACTCCGCGGACCCGCGCGCCTGGGACGATCTGGCGGCGCTCCTCGGCCCCGGTACGCAGACGGCGGTGACCGGGATCGACGATGTGCCTGAGCACTGGGAGACCGTCCAGCGCGCGGAGGGTGTACAACTCGTCGCGGACACCCTGCAGACACGGTCCGATCCGGAAGCCGTCCGGCTGACCACGGCCGACGTGCCCGAGATGCTGGACCTGGTGAGCCGGAACAAGCCCGGGCCGTTCCTCCCGCGCACCATCGAGCTGGGCGCGTACTGGGGAATCCGGCGCGGCGGTCGGCTGGTGGCGATGGCCGGGGAACGGCTGCGGCCCCCCGGTCACACCGAGATCAGTGCGGTCTGCACGGACGCCGAACACCGCGGCGAGGGGCTCGCCACCCGGCTGGTCCGCCATGTCGCCGACGGGATCCGGGACCGCGGGGACGTTCCCTTCCTGCACGCGGCGGGCGACAACGAGAACGCCATCCGCCTCTACCTCTCGATCGGCTTCGCCCTGCGCCGTCGCACCCTCTTCGCCGTGGTCCGCGTCCCGGGCGGCGCCCCCGCCACCGTGCCGGCGAACTGACCTCCGCGCCCCGAAGGCGCGTGCCCGAGGCCGGTCCGCCGCCTCCCCGTACTCAACAGCCAGATCAGGAAAGGCCTCTCCCCGACATGTCGCAGTCCCCCTCCTCACCTCCCGAACCCCTCCATCTCGCCGTGGCGCTGGACGGCACGGGCTGGCACCCCGCGTCCTGGCGCGAGCCGGAGTCCCGCGCCCGTGAACTCTTCACCGCCGGCTTCTGGCTGGACGCCGTGCGGGAGGCGGAACGCGGTCTGCTCGACTTCGTCACCTTCGAGGACGCGCTCTCCCTCCAGTCCACCGATCCGACCGCCGACGACCGGCGCACCGACCAGGTGCGCGGCCGGCTCGACGCGGTCCTGATCGCCTCCCGGGTGGCGCCGCTCACCCGGCACGTGGGACTGGTGCCGACCGTGGTGGCCACCCACACCGAACCGTTCCATCTGGCCAAGGCCGTCGCGACACTGGACTTCGTGAGTTCCGGCCGCGCCGGGGTCCGGGTCAAGGTCTCGGCCGCCGGCCACGAGGCGGCGCACTTCGGCCGCCGGGATCTGCCGCCGTTCCGCCCGCAGGACTACTTGCTGCCCGAGGCCCAGGAGTTGGTGCGCGAGCTGTTCGCCGAGGCCGCCGACTACGTCGAGGTGCTCCGCAGGCTCTGGGACAGCTGGGAGGACGACGCGGAGATACGCGACGCCGCCACCGGGCGGTTCATCGACCGCGAGAAGCTGCACTACATCGACTTCGAGGGCAAGCACTTCAGCGTCAAGGGCCCCTCCATCACGCCCCGTTCGCCGCAGGGGCAGCCGCTGGTGACCTCGCTGGCCCACGCGACCATTCCGTACGAACTGGTGGCGAGCTCCACCGACGTCGGTTACGTCACCCCGCACGACGCCACCGGGGCGCGGGCCGTGACCGAGGAGATCCGGGCCGCCCAGGACGCGGCCGGACGCGGCGGGGAGACCCTCCACGTCTTCGGGGACCTGGTGGTCTTCCTGGACGAGACCGCGAGCGCCGCGAAGGCACGCCGTCAGCGCCTCGACGACCTGGCCGGCACACCTCTGACCAGCGACGCCGAGATCTTCACCGGCACCCCCGCCGAGCTGGCCGACCTGCTGCTGGACTGGCAGCGGGCGGGCCTGACCGGGTTCCGGCTCCGTCCGGCGGTCGCCGGTCACGACCTGCCCGCCATCACCCGGGGGCTGGTACCCGAACTGCAGCGCCGCGACGCCTTCCGCCGCGCGTACGAAGCCGACTCACTGCGCGGCCTCCTCGGCCTCTCGCGTCCCGCCAACCGTTACGCCCGGGTCCGGGCCGGAGGACAGTCATGAGCGACATCCTGAAGCAGATCCACCTCGCTGCCCACTTTCCCGGGGTCAACAACACCACGGTCTGGAGCGACCCGGAGGCGGGCAGCCAGATCGACTTCGCTTCCTTCAGCCACTTCGCGCGCACCGCGGAACGGGCCAAGTTCGACTTCCTCTTCCTGGCCGAGGGGCTGCGGCTGCGCGAGCAGGGCGGCGCGATCTACGACCTGGACGTGGTCGGCCGTCCGGACACCTTCGGTATCCTCGCCGCGCTGGCCGCGGTCACCGACCGGATCGGCCTGGCCGGCACGATCAACTCCACCTTCAACGAACCGTACGAGGTGGCACGGCAGTTCGCCTCCCTTGACCACCTCTCGGCGGGCCGTGCGGCGTGGAACGTCGTCACCTCCTGGGACGCGTTCACCGGCGAGAACTTCCGGCGCGGCGGCTTCCTCGCGGAGGAGGACCGGTACACCCGCGCCGAACAGTTCCTGCGGACCGCCTGGGAGCTCTTCGACTCCTGGGCCGAGGACGAGATCCTCGCCGACCGGGAGAGCGGGCAGTTCCTGCGCAGCGCGGACGCCGGTACGTTCGCCCACCGCGACCAGCACTTCGACATCGCGGGCCGCTTCGACGTGCCGCGCTCCCCGCAGGGCCGCCCGGTGATCTTCCAGGCCGGGGACTCGGACCAGGGGCGGGAGTTCGCGGCGGCCACCGCGGACGCGATCTTCAGCCGGCACTCCGCCCCCGGGCCGGGCCGTGCCTTCTACCAGGACGTCAAGGGGCGTCTCGCCCGCCACGGGCGCGAGTGGGACGAGCTGCTGATCCTGCCGGCGGCCACCTTCGTGCTGGGCGAGACGGACGCCGAGGCGGAGGAGCGCGCGCACGAGGTGCGGCGCAGCCAGGTCAGCGGACAGACCGCGATCAAGTTCCTGGAGCACGTGTGGAACCGGGATCTGTCCTCCTACGACCCGGACGGGCCGCTGCCCGACATCGAGCCGGACACCGGTGCGCATACCGTGGCCCGGGGCCGTGCGAGCGTGCGGATGGTCCGCGATCCTCTCACCACCGCCTCCGAGTGGCGTCAGCGCGCAAAGGCGGAGGGCCTTTCGATCCGGGAGCTGGTGATCGAGACGAGCGCCCGGCAGACCTTCATCGGCTCACCGTCGACGGTCGCGCGGGCACTGAACGACTCCGTGCAGAGCGAGGTGTCCGACGGGTTCATCCTCGCCCCGCACCTGGTGCCCGGAGGCCTGGACGAGTTCGCGGACACGGTGGTCCCGCTCCTCCAGGAGCAGGGCGTCTTCCGCACGGAGTACGAGGGGACGACGCTCCGCGACCACTTGGGTCTGCGCACTCCGAAGGGCTGACTGCCCGGGTGGGTTCCGAGGGCGCTCGTCCGCCCTCGGAACCTGCCGATTCCGCTTTGCTCCGGCGGCAGCGGTGTGATCAGCCGTGCGCGACATGGCAGTTGCGGCTCCCGCGGAGCGCCCGGGACGAGGGGGCAACGCACCGTGCGCGGTGCGGAAATGACCGTCCAGCCGTGCCCGCAGTGCGGGTCGGACATGGAGACGAGCATCCGGTTCGTGACCTGGTGCGACCGGTGCGACTGGAACGTCGATCCGAGCCCGCCGGAGGAGAAGTACGGGCTCCTGGAGAGCCGTCGCAGGAGACTGGCCCAGCGGCACGGGGAGAAGCTGCTCGCCGACGTGACCGGTGGCGGGTCCCTGAGCCCGCACCGGAGCACCTCGTCCGTAGCGGCGTTCCTGCTGGCCCTCTCGGTGCACGCCTTCACCCTGGCCGTGGTCGTCGCAGGTGGCTGCTTCCTGGTGAGGGGCTGGGCCACCGCGTGGATGGTCCCGGGCGTCGTCTCGCTCGCGTTGGCGTGGACACTGCTCCCGCGCTTCGGTGGGCCGCCCGAGGGCGATCCGGTGCTGCGTCGCGCGCAGGCACCCGAATCTCTTCGCGCTGATCGACGAGGTGGGCGGCGCGACCGGGACCCGCGGCGTGGACGCTGTCGTCCTCGACACCGCGGTCAACGCGTGTGTGACGACCTACGGCCTGCGCGGCAGACGTCTTCTCATGATCGGGCTGCCGTTCTGGGAGACTCTCACCCCTCAGGAACGTCTCGCTCTGCTGGGCCACGAACTCGGCCACTTCAGCAATGGGGACACCCGGCACGGGGCTGTCGTGGCCACGGCTTTCCGCTCGCTCTCCACCCTGCTCCGCTTCGTCGCTCCGGAACCCGACCCGACGCCGATGCAGGCACTGGTCAACGCAACTACCCTCATTCCCCGCGCGCTGGTGATCGGGATCGTGGTCGTACTGGACCTGCTGGCGCTGCGCGCGGCCCAACGGGCCGAGTACCTCGCCGACAGGAAGGCTGCCCAGGCCGGTTCCACCGCGGCGGCGGTGTCGCTGACGGACCGTCTGCTGGTGACGGCATCGGTCGAGGGCGCGCTGCTCCGGGAGGCGAACACGCGCCGGCTCGCCCGCCGCGACACCCTGGCCGCGAAGCAGCCGTGGCTCGGCCTCTGGGAGCGGCTCGCGGCGCACATGGAGTCGATTCCGCCTCGCGAGTACGAGCGCCTGCGGCGGGTGTGCGTGTTCCGGGGTCACAGCAGCAACTCGACCCACCCCCCGACCCCTCTGCGCCGGGCCGGCCTGCTGTCGGGGCCGCCCACCGAGACGGCGGTGCTCATGGACGAGGCCCGTGAGCAGCGGATCGCCTCCGAACTGGCCGATGCCCGACTGGCTTTGGGCCGCAGGGTGTTCACCCACGGCCTTGCCGGCCGACAGGCGACGGAGACGCGGAGGGCTCGTTGCGGGGCGGCGAGGGTTTCGCGCCGCCCCGACTCCCCCGGGCCCCTCCCTTCACCGCAGCGCCGGCCCACGCGCCCGCGGGCCGGGCGGGACCGCACCGGTTCACTCGCCGGGCGTGCCGAGTGGCGGCAGCTCCAGGTGTTCGCGCAGGGTGGTGCCCCGGTACTCGGTGCGGTAGACGCCCCGCTCCTGGAGTTCCGGGACGAGCTTGTCGACGATGTCCGTCACGGAGGCCGGAAGCAGGTGCGGAAGCAGGTTGAAGCCGTCCGCGACCCCCTCGCGCACGTAACGGGTCCACTCCTCGGCGATCGACGCGGGGGTGCCCACGAAGGACGGATGTCCAGGCGACACAGCGCGTACCAACTCCACGATGGACAGGTTGCGTTCGGCGGAGAGCTCGCGCCATTTACGGATGGTCGCGAGTTTGCCGGTGCGCTGGTCGACGGCGAGGGTCCCCCGGGACGGATCGAGCTCCTGCTCGCCCGGTTCGATGTCCGGCAGTGGGCCGTCGGGGTCATAGCCGGAGAGGTCGGTGCCCCAGTACTGCTCCAGGAAGGCGAGGGCGCGCGGGCCGTTGATCTGTTCGCCGCGTACCCAGCGGGCCTTCTCCTCCGCCTCGGCCGGGGTGTCGCCGATGACGACGCTGGCGCCCGGCAGGATCCGCAGCGAGTCGGGCGTCCGGCCGTGGCGGGCCAGCCGGTCGCGGAGGTCGGCCGCGTAGGCGGTGGCCTTGCCGAACTCGGTGTTGGCGGAGAACACCACGTCGGCGTGGCGGGCGGCAAGTTCGCGGCCTCCCGGGGAGTCGCCCGCCTGGAACAGCACCGGTCGGCCCTGGCGGCTGCCCGGCACGGTGGCCGGGGCGCGCAGCGTCACCAGGTCGGTGGAGCGCTCGACCGGCACGAGGGCGCCGGGCCGGGCCCAGTGGCCGGCGTTCCCGTCCGCGGCGATGGTGCCGGGTGCCCAGGACGCCCAGAGTTCTTTGGCCGCCTCCACGAATTGCCCGGCGCGTTCGTAGCGGCGTTCGTGCTCCAGCCAGCCGCCGTGCCGGAAGTTGGCTCCGGTCCAGGCGTTGTCGGTGGTGACGATGTTCCACCCCGCGCGGCCTTCGGAGAGCAAATCCAGACTCGCCAGCCGGCGTGCGAGGTCGGCCGGATAGTTGTAGGTGGTGTTCTGGGTGGCCACCAGCCCGATGCGTGTCGTGACGGCGGCGAGCGCGGCCAGCTGGGTGATCGCGTCGGGCCGGCCTGCCACGTCGAGCTCGAAGACCCGGCCCCGGTTCTCCCGTACGCGCAGCCCCTCTCCCAGGAAGAACGCGTCGAAGAGGCCGCGTTCGAGAGTCTGCGCGATCTCGACGAACGTCTCGATCTCGGTGTGCGAAGGGGCGTCCGGGTCGGTCCAGATCAGCTGCGGTCCTACTCCCGTGTAGAACACGCCGAGGTGCAGCTGCGGTCGGGGGTTCTGTGCGGTCATGGCGGTCACCTCAGGCGTTCGTGGCCGCCGGGGCGGCGAAGCGGTTGGCGGGACGGGGAAGGCCGAGCGTGTCGCGCAAGGTACCGCCGGGGCGTGGCACGGGCCGCTCCCCGGCCAGCGCCGGCAGCACCCGTTCGGTCAGCACCGGCAGGTCGACGGCGAGTACGGCCGGGTGCAGCCTCACCCCGTCGACCAGGGCGGAGAGTTCACGCAACAGGCCGACGAGAGCCTCGGGCGAGCCGACGTGGCGCAGCCGTCCGGTCTCCGGCCACGCGGCGGCCTCGTCGAGGGCGGCGAGCCGGTCGGACGCCGGGGCGTCCGCGTCGAGGACCACCTCCACCTCCGCGAACACCAACGGCGCTCCGGCCTCCCTCGCGGTGGCCGCGCGCTCCGCGATCCCGGCGAGATCGGGCCGGCCGACCAGCACCACGTCGGCGCGGCCGTCCGCGTCCAATGCGTCGGGAACCAGTACGACGAGCCGGCCCTGCGGGGGCCGCGGAGTGATGAGGGGGCCCTTGACCGAGAAGGCGGGGCCCTCGAAGTCGACGGGGTGGACGCGGTCGGCGTCCAGGAAGCGCCCGGTCGCCAGGTCCTTGATCACCGCGTCGTCCTCCCAGGAGTCCCACAGGGACCGGGCGGTGTCGATGACGTCGGCGGTCTCGCGGGCCAGCGCGGCGGCGGAACGTACTGGCTCACCGACGGTGGCGGCGTCGTCCGCGCCGTTCGCCGCGCCGACGACCCAGGCGCCCCGGCCGTGCGTTGCGTGATCCAGGCTCGCGAGCTGGGTGGCGAGATGGAACGGTTCCGTGGTGGTGACGTGCAGGGTGGGCGCGAGGCCGATCCGGTCGGTCAGCGTGGAGACGTACGCGGCGCGCGTGCCGGCCTCCACCCGGCCTGCCGGACCGCCCGCCGCCTCGGGCGGCAGCGGTGAGTCGGCGAAGGTGACGAGGCTGAAGCCCGCGTTCTCGGCGGCGGCCACCACCTCCCGCAGGGCGCGCGGGCCGAGGACCTCGCCGGGCGGGCGACCCGACCGGCGCCAGGACGCGGGGTGGGCGCCGTCGCCGTCCGCTTCCAGCGCGAGGTGCAGGCCGGTAAGCCCGGTGTCGTGATCAGTCATGAGGGTTACCTCCGGTCGAAGGGGTTCCGGGGACGTGGGTGTCGGCGTGCGCCGACGAGACGGACGGAGTCCGGTTCCGGGGCGGGGACGGAGCACGGATACGGAAGGGGGCGGCGGCCGGACCCGCTGCGGCACGGGTCCGGAAGGCCCGGCCCGCGTCAGCGGTGCCCCGTCGCCGGGAGAGCAGGAGCGCCACGACCAGGGCGGAGAGCACGGCGGCCGCGGCTCCGGAGGCGAGCCCCCAGCGCACCCCGGCGTGCTGGGAAACCCAGCCGATGGCCGGACCTCCGAGCGGGGCGCCGCCCATCGAGACGACGGTGTAGACGGCCATCACCCGGCCGCGCACGGCATCGCTGACCTCCGACTGGACGAAGGCGCTGACCGCCGTGTTGAGGGTCATCAGGGCGAATCCGGTCGGCAGCAACAGGATCAGGAAGGTGGTGTAGGAGGGCATCAGCGCGGCCACCGCCTCGCTGACGCCGAAGAGGACGGCGCCGAAAACCACGGTCCGTACCCGGGGCGAGGCGCGTCGGGTGGCGGCCAGCGTCCCGGCGACGGTGCCCACGGAGAGCGCGGTCGACATGAAGCCGAGGCCACTGGAGCCGACGTCGAAGACGCGCCCGGCGAACAGGGTGAGGGTCGTGGGGAAGTTCACCGCGAAGGTGGCCACCAGCCCGAAAAGGGCCAGCACACCTGCCAGTTCGGGCCGGGCGGCGACGTAGCGCAGGCCCTCGGCGCCCGCGCCGGCCCATCGCGCGCTCTTCACGGGCTCCGGCGCGCTCACGGACCTGCCTCCGGGAGCGCCGGGCGCGGGTGGGTGCGCGCGGATCGTCAGGAGCCCCAGGGTCACGGCCACGAAGGAGACTGCGTTCACCGCGAACACCCCGCCCGCGCCGATCAGTCCGATCAGCGTTCCGGCGATCGCGGGACCGATGAGCCGGGCGGCGTTGAGCGACAGGATGTTCAGCCCCGCAGCGTTGGGTATCAGCGCGGGTCCGACCAGTTCGGTGACGAAGGAGAGCCGCGCGGGATTCTCCACGGTGAAGACACAGCCCAGGCCGAAGGAGAGCAGATAGACCGACCAGAGGGGCGCGTGCCCGGAGAGCACGGCGACCGTGAGGATCACCGCCTGGACGGCGTACAGGGACTGTGCCCACAGCAGGAGGGAACGACGGTCGTACCGGTCGGCGAGCACCCCGCCCCACAGGCCGAGCAGCAGAACCGGAGCGAACTGCAGACCCGCCGCCCACCCGACCGCGGTTCCGCTGTGCGTGAGGTCGAAGACGAACCAGTCCAGTGCCACGCCCTGCATCGCGGAGCCGATGTTGGAGACCAGTCCGGTGCTCCAGTAGGTCCGGTAGTCGCGGACCCGCAGAGCGGTGAACACCCCTGTTCGGGCGGTGTTCTTGGGCACCATGATCCTTTCCTTCGGGGGCGCACGGGCAGACCTGATACGGCGCCCGCGCGGCGCGGCGGGGCACAGGTTGAAGTGACGAAGCATCAGAAAATGATGAGGGATGGGCGGCCGCGCGAGGGCACCCGGCGGACGCGGAGGGAGCTCACCCCTCGACCGGGTACCTCGTGATCGAGGGACGCACGAGGAGCAGGTGCACGATCCGGGAGGCGGGACTGCCCAAACACGCCCTACAGGCAGGCGAGCGCCCAGTGGCGCGGGGCGGTGTCCGTACACAGTGCGCTGCTCACCCTGAGCAGATCGACGTGTCGCCGGACGACGCGGAGCGTGGAGGACCCGCCGTGGTGCGGCAGATGACTGCCGTGCTCGCTGAAGGGTCGCGCCCGCACGCCGGTCACCTCGCAGTCTTCGGGTCGTCGGGCGGCCGGGTACCGGTCGCCGGTGGTCGAAGATCGCCACGCCGACGCGGGTGATCTCTCCGCAGGCTAACCCGCGCCGGGCTCATTGAACAATGCCGTTTCGGAATGCCGAACCCGTCCGCCGGATCGGGGAATGAAGCGCGACAGGGACGGAGTTGCGTTCTGGAGAATCACGCAGACCCCCACAACGAAGACGAGGGAGCGGACATGACCGTCCTGCGGAACGACGTCGACCAGAAGAACTTCACCGAGGAGTGGGAGCGGTGGCACGCGGAGAAGGAGGCACAACTCGCCGGACCGCACGGCTTCCTCGCGATCACGAGCCTGCGCTGGCTGAGCGCCGAGCCGGAGCGCTTCGAGGACGCGCCGGGCGCCTGGTCGGCCACGGCCGCGGGCGTGGTGGTGGAGCTGGCGGACGGCGAGGAACTGACGATCGACGGTGAGGTCGTGACGGGACGTCATGACTTCGGGGTCATCGGTGAACGCGACAGCCTGTACCCGGGGTTCGGCGATGCGGTGATCGAGGTCGCCAAGCGCGGCGGACACGACATCCTGCGCCCCAGACACCCGGGGAACGCACTCCGTACGGGTTTCACCGGCACTCCCGCGTACGCTCCTGCGGCGCACTGGGTCCGTCCGGGAAGGTTCCTGCCCTACGAGGAGCCACGTCCGGTGACGGTCGGCGCGTCGGTCGAGGGACTGGAGCACGTCTACGACTCCCCCGGCCAGGTCGAGTTCGAGCTCGGCGGCGAGACCCACCGGCTCACCACGTTCAACGGCAAGCGTCCCGGAACGCTGATGGCGCTGTTCACGGACCGCACCTCCGGTGTGACCACCTATGCGGCGAACCGCTCCGTGCAGATCGACGCACCCGACGAGCAGGGCGCCGTTCACATCGATTTCAACCGCGCCGCGAACCTTCCGTGCGCCTACACCGACCTGGCGACCTGCCCGCTGCCGCCGAGGGAGAACCGTCTGCCGGTCGCAGTCGAGGCCGGTGAGCGCATCCCCCTGGAACGCGGCGGACCGGCTGCCTGACACACCGTCCGCACCCGCCGAGTCCTCCTTCTCACAACGGTCTCCGGGCTGGTACGTTCGGGGGCGTCGCCGCCGGGTGACGCCCCCGTGCACGAAGGGACCGCGCCACTCATGCCGTACCGGTCGAGCGTCACCGGAGCCCCGCCTCCGGGCCGCGTCGCCGGTACGCACCGCGCGAGGCCTCCCGGCCGGTGCGCCACCGCCACCGCCCGTCTCCACGCCCGCCTGCACATAGATCTGCGCCGCTCCTCCAGCGCGCTCTGTCGGGCCTGACCCTCCGCCCGGACCTCACCCGTCGCGGCCTCCGCGCGGGTGCGCACACCTCGGCACCCACCGCGTCCGCGTGCATCGAGCCCGGGTGCGTCGAGCCCCGCCCCGTGCGCGGCGCCGGGCGGACCGCGGTCGTCGTCCCCATCGCCGGAGGGCCCGGCCCGGTCCCGCGCGGGCCGGCCGGCCGTACGTTCCCGGATCACCCGGTGGCATCAGATCCAGCAGACGCAAGGGAGCACCGCAATGGACGTCCACGCCTCACTGGCCGACGCGGTCGGCAACACCCCGCTGGTACGCCTCAACCGCGTCACCGGTCCGGGCCTCGCACCGGTGTACGCGAAGCTGGAGTACGTCAATCCGGGCGGGAGCGTGAAGGACCGCATCGCGCTCTCCATGGTCGAAGCCGCCGAAAAGGAGGGGCTGTTGGCACCCGGCGGGACCATCGTCGAGGGCACCTCGGGCAATACGGGCGTCGGCCTGGCCATGGTCGCCGCACAGCGTGGCTACCGGTGCGTCTTCGCGATCCCGGACAAGAGCAGCGCGGAGAAGGTCGCGGTGCTGCGTGCGTACGGCGCCGAGGTCGTCGTCTGCCCGGGTGACGTACCGCGCGAGCATCCGGAGCACGTGCACGCCACGGCCATCCGGATCGCCGCCGGGACTCCGGGTGGCTGGCTGGCCAACCAGTACGACAACCCGGCCAATCCGCTGGCCCATTACCGGACGACCGGCCCCGAGATCTGGCGGCAGACCGCGGGCCTGATCACCCACCTGGTGGCCGGCATCGGCACCGGGGGCACCATCACGGGGACCGGCGAGTACCTCAAGGAGGTCAGCGGCGGGAGGGTGACGGTCGTGGGCGCCGACCCGGAGGCATCGGTCTACTCGGGTGGCGACGGCGGCCCGTACCACGTGGAGAGCATCGGCCATTTCCGTCATCCGGAGACGGTGGACGACACATGGCCCGAATCCTTCCACCCTTCGGTGGTCGACCGTTACGAGCGGATCAGCGACCGGGACTCGCTGCTGACCGCCCGGCGCCTGGCCCGCGAGGAGGGGCTGCTGGTCGGCGGCTCCGCCGGCACCGCGGTGGCCGGGGCGCTGCGGGTGGCGGCCGGTCTCGGCCCGGACGACCTGGTCGTCGTCCTGTTGCCGGATTCCGGTCGCAACTACCTCTCCAAGGTCTTCGACGACGACTGGCTGCGGCAACTCGCCCTGCCGGAGGCGGGAGACCTGCTCACGGTCACCCCGGCCGTCCCGCCGCGGGGCTGACCGTCCACGGGTGCGGTCCCTGCTCGCCGGAGTCCGCATCGCGCCCGTCCTGCCCGGCCGGGGCGAGCTCCGGAGCTCCAGCGGCCCGACCGGCGCTCACCACGCGGTGGACGCCGTGGGGGTGAACCGTACCGGCTGACCGCGTACCGCCCGGCCCCGTCCGGCGTTCTCCCCGAACGCCGGACGGGGCCGGGCGCCGCCGTGTTCGACGACCTCCGGCCCCGCCCACGTACCCGGGTCAGGCGTACGTCTCGAACTCGGCGACCTTGGGGGTGCCGCTGGAGCTGGTGATCTCGAAGGTGACCTTGCGCAGCGAGGTCTTGGCAAACGAGATGGTGCCCGCTCCGGTGCCGGAGGTCAGGACCGCGCCGGTGTCACCGTTCAGGAGTCGCCACGAGCCGATGCTGGAGCCGGACGCCGCGCGGATGGTGGCCGAGGAGACCGCGGTGGCGGCGTCCCACTTGACCGACACGGAGCCCGTCGAGCCGGAGGGCGACCAGTAGGTGCTCAGGTCGCCGTCCTTGACGTTGCCGTAGCTGGTTCCGCTCGCCTTGCTGGAGCCGTCGGCGCCCCCGGAGAGACTGAGGTTGGTGCCGCTGGGCTGCGTCGGGCCCGTGGTCGGCGTCGGCGTTGCCGTGGTGGGGCTCGGCGTGGGCGTGGTCGGGTCGGTCGTGGGGGTGGTCGGCGTGCAGTTGCCGTTGGAGACCTGGAGGCCCTTGTTTGCGCCGGCCGTCTGGGTCACGATGCTCGGCACGCAGCCGGCCGCATCGAGGGTATAGGCGTAGGGGATGCTGACCGTGGTGTTGGACGTGGGGTTGGGGCCTGCGGGGTTGTTGTCGGACGCGTGGGCCGACCAGGTCACGTTGTCGAAGGTGTTGCCGCTGACCTGCCAGTAGCCGGCCGCGTCGGTGTAGAAGGTGCCGAGGACGTCCTTGGAGTCCTTGAAGTAGTTGTTGTCCACCTTCGCCTTGGCCCCGGCACGGGAGTTGATGCCCGACTCGTTGAGGTTCACGTAGTAGTTGTTGTAGATGTGCGCGATGCCGCCACGCAGCAACGGGGTGCGGGAGTCGAGGTTCTGGTACAGGTTGTGGTGGAACGTGATGAAGCCGTTGGAGAGTTCGGTCTCGCTGGAGCCGATGAGGCCGCCGCGCCCCGAATTGCGCAGGGTGCTGTAGGACAGCGTGACGTACTGCGTGTTGTCCTTCATGTCGAAGAGGCCGTCGAACCCTTCGGCCTCTCCGCCCGAGGCCTCCAGGGAGGTGTGGTCCACCCAGATGTTGCGGACGTCGCTCTCCATGCCGATGGCGTCGCCGCCGTTGGAGGTGGGAGAGCCGGACTTCTTGACGTTCTTGACCGTCACGTTCTGGATGATGATGTTGCTGGACTGACGTATGTGGATGCCCACTTGGTCGAAGACAGCGCCGCTGCCGACGCCGACGAGCGTGACATTGCTGATCTGCTTGAGCTCGATCACCCCCGCCGCGGTGTTGCAGCTGTCGCCCGACACCTTGGCGGTGTTGGCGTGGTTGATCGTCCCCTCCACCTGGATGGTGATCGGGGTGCTGCTGCTGGCGCGACCGCACAGTGCCTGGTGGATCTCGGTACCCGTCGTCGCCTTCACGACCTGCCCGCCGGCCCCGCCGGTGGTACCGCCGTTCTGGGTCGCGTAGCCGGTGACGCCGCCGGTCGCGGCGGATGCCGAAGGCATCGACACGATGACACCGGTCGCCGCCGCCAGGGCCGCCGTGGCCACTGCCGCGGAGAGTCGCAGTGCGACTGCTTTCCTCATGCTCGTCTCTCTCTGTTCGTCTTCGGATACGAGATTGAACAAATGGCATGCTCATGCCATTCAAGAAGTCGTGCCGAGCTCGCCGACACTCACCGGATACGCTCCGACCACCCATGGCGCGGGCTTGATCGCGCCGGTCGGATCGAGTCGGCCGTTCTGCCGCGACCCACAAGCCTGCACCGTCGGCGATACCGGCGCGGGGTCTCCGCGTCCGCACCACCGCCCACTCCGTCCACTACGGGAGGTCGTCGCCGCCGGAACCACGACGGACGGTGCGAGGGGCGTGGATCATGACGCACACCCTTCACTCCGCGGCACGGCGACCTCCCTCATGCGGCACCGTTCCGGATCGGTGGCGGCTCGCCGGTGAAGTCGCCTGCGGATGAGGTGACTTCACGTTCACCGGTGCGGGACCCTGGAGGGGGAAAGCGCTTTCTGAACGTGAGGATAGGGCGGCCCTCGCGAGGCTGGCAAGGTTCCGGACGCCTACGGAACGGGCGCCACCGCGACCCGCGACCGCGGTCGGCGCGCCCGGAGCGACCGCGCGGCGTCGTCCCGCACCGCGAACCGGGTTCACACCCCTGAACGCGCCCACGGTGTCGACTTCTCTCTCGCAAAGGGGCGCAGGACCGCGTATCCGCACTTCACGACCGTGTGCCGCGCATTTCGGCCAAGGTGTTCACGCCGCATCCGACGTCCGGAACGGGTGCCTGCGCCCCACCGGCTGGACGCGTGGGCAAGCCTTCCGCGGCCGACGGCCCGAAGATCACGGGCCTCCGAGAAATTTACTCGCCCCTTACGAGCGGATGCCGCGATCGCCGCCCGGGGGGCCGCGCGCGGGCCCCTTCGATCCGCCTGCACCCCCGGTCCATGGAAAGCGCGCACTCCGTGAGCGACGCGACCACCGCGCGGGATCGAGGGCTCTGCGACCACGGCCGAGCGGGCCGCACCGGCGTCGACTCCGATGCCGATGCGGTCGCCCGCCGCCCGCCGCCCGCCGCCCGTAGCCCGTAGCCCGTAGCCCGGAGCCCTGAGCCCGTGGCCCGTAGCCCGTAGCCCGTAGCCCGTAGCCGGCAGGCTCGTACACGTGACACGACGTCGGTCCCGGGAAAGGAGCGCTCCCGGGACCGACGTCGCGCTACGGGTTCAGAACGCCGAGGTGTACGCGGCGAAGAAGGGGGCCTTCACCGGAGCACCGCCCGGACCGAAGCAGTTGACGGGAAGTTGCACGGTGCCGCCCGACCTCGCCCAGGGGGCGTACAGGCCGCAGTATCCGGGCCCGCTGCCGTAGGCGGTGACCTGTGCGGTGTCCGAGGGGACCGCCACCGACGGCAGGGTGACCACGAAGGGGGCTCCCGAACCGCCGAGGGTGTTGGTGGCACCGCTGGAGTTGTAGTTGGTGAGCGCGGGCAGTGATCCGTTGTACCAGAGGTGACCGAACGACTTCGGCGGGAAAGCCGGGCCGTGGACCGCCCGCAGGTAGGAGTAGCTCAGCGTCCACTTGGTGTCGTACGGCGCGTCGGACGCGTCGTAACAGGCGACCACGACCGTCTGGCCGGTGGCACCCGGCACCCAGTCGGACACCTTGCAGTGCGCGCCCTGCCGCGGGTCGACGGCGGTGACCTGGAGGTTGCCCGCGTAGGTCGCCAGTCCGAGACCCGGCAGCCAGGCCTTCCAGATGCCGGTGGAACCCTTGCTCACCGCGTTCACGGCGGTGGTGGAGTTGTACTGGGTGAGTACCGTCCCGCCGCTGTCGGAGTAGAGGTAGCCGTACGAACCGGTGGGCGTGGCCGGAACACCGCTGCTGGTGGTGTACAGGACGGTGAAGGTGGAGTTGTCGGGTGCGCCGCTCGGGAGATAGCAGTTCACGAACACGTCCTCGCCAGTGCCCACCTGCTTCCAGGCGGCGATCTGGCACCAGTGGGCGGCCTTGTTGACCGCGGTGGCGTGGGCGATTCCGCCCGGACCGCCGATCAGCGGGAAGTGCGCCACGTACGAACCGAGGCCCAGTTGGTCGACCTTGACGGGGTTGGCCGACGGGGAAGTCCAGCTGCCCCACTGGCGGGTGGGGTCGGGCACGTAGCCGGAGGGCGGCGTGGGGGTGTCCAGGTAGGCGAAGCCCCAGCGGTCGGGGACGGCGGCCTGCGCGGTTCCCGCGGTCGGAAGGGCTGCCGCCAGCAGTGCGGCCAGCATCCCGATGACGAGCAGAACGGCTCGAGCGCGTCTGTTCGCCGGTGGTGCGGTGCGGACGTGCATATGCGTACCCCCTGTGGGTGAGGTCGGTGCTGCCTGCGTGGTCCGTGCTGGGGCCCGGGGGCTGGGGTACGTCGTCCCGTCACCGCGAAGGTGGCGGTGTCCGGGCGACCCCGGCGTCCGGAGAGCGCGTCACCCGCTCCGAGCCCGGCGCTCAAGGTCCCAGAGAAACGGTTCGCCGCAGCCTTTCCGCTTCGGCCGTTCTGGGGACGTGGGCAACCGCCCCAGCAACCCCGAGTGCCCCTCCCCCCTCACGGAGGATCCTGCGCGACCGGCGGTCCGACCGATCAGCGGCGGTCTGGCGTCGCACCGTTCGTCTCCCGTACCACCCGCCCTTCGAGCACCACCGCGCGCTATGGCCTGAACGGACGGGTGAGACCTGAACCAGCCTTCGCAGAGAAACAGTTGGCCAAATGCCGGTAAAAACGCGGTCGGGTGGTCCAGTCCATCGCGCACTCTCCACCAGCACAAAGCCCGGCCCAGGGGGAATTGGTTTACCGCGCGCTTGGTCCAGACCATTGACGTGCCTCGGTCACCGCCGATTCCATGCACCATGCCACTGTCGGAAGGCAGTCGGCGGTTCTTGCCCCTTCCTCCACAGCTGGGACACCCATGAGACTCACGCGCTCGCTCCGCACGGTCGTCACCGCCACGGTCACGGCGGTGGCCGCCGCCGGCCTCACGCTGATCGGGGGGCCCGCCCAGGCGGCGACGCCTCTCCCCTCCCACGTCTTCGCCCCGTACTTCGAGACGTGGACCGGCGACAGCCCCGCCGCGCTGGCCGCCCAGTCGGGCACCAAGCACCTCACGATGGCGTTCCTCCAGACCGCGACGCCCGGTTCCTGCACGCTGTACTGGAGCGGCGACACCGGGATGCCGGTCGCCGCGTCCTCGTTCGGCAGCGACATCAAGACCATCCAGGCCAACGGTGGCGACGTCATCCCCTCGTTCGGCGGGTACACGGCCGACACCACGGGCACCGAGATCGCCGAGAGCTGCACCGACGTCAACCAGATCGCGGCGGCCTACGAGAAGGTCATCACCACGTACGACGTGTCCCGCCTCGACATGGACATCGAGGTCGACTCGCTGAGCAACACCGCGGGCATCGACCGCCGCAACAAGGCCATCAAGCTCGTCCAGGACTGGGCCGCCGCCAACGGACGCAAGGTGGAGATCTCCTACACCCTGCCGACCACCACGTCCGGACTCCCGTCCAACGCTCTCGCCGTCCTGAAGAATGCGGTCAGCAACGGCGCACGCGTCGACGTCGCCAACCTCATGACGTTCGACTACTACGACAACGCCACCCACAACATGGCGAACGACACCCAGACTGCGGCCCAGGGTCTCGTCAACCAGCTCGCGGCCCTCTATCCGGCCAAGACCTCGGCCCAGCTCTGGGCGATGGTCGGCATCACCGAGATGCCGGGCGTGGACGACTTCGGCCCCGCGGAGACCTTCACCCTCGCCAACGCGACCCAGGTCTACAACTGGGCCGTCTCGAAGGGCATCAACTTCCTCTCCTTCTGGGCGCTCCAGCGCGACAACGGAAGCTGCCCCGGCGGCGCCGCCGCGGACGGCTGCTCCGGCATCCAGCAGAACACCTGGGACTTCTCGCACATCTTCGCGCCCTTCACCGGCGGCACCACCACGACCCCGGCCAACGACTTCTCGCTGACCGCCACCCCGGCTTCCGGCTCCGTGACCGCCGGCAGCTCCGTCACCAGTTCGGTGAAGACGGCGGTGACGGCGGGCTCGGCGCAGACGGTGAGCCTCAAGGTCACCGGCGCACCGGCAGGCGTCACCGCCTCGCTCAGCCCCGCCTCCGTCACGGCGGGCGGCAGCTCGACGCTCACCCTGGCGACGACGTCGGCCGCCGCTTCGGGTACGTACACGATCAGCGTCACCGGCACCGGCGCGTCCGGGAGCCACACCGCGACCTACTCCCTCAAGGTGACCGGCGGAGCGACGACCCCGTGCGCGGCTGCCCCGTGGGCCGCGGCCTCGGTCTACACCGGCGGTCAGACGGTCTCGTACCAGGGCCACACCTGGAAGGCCCAGTGGTGGACGCAGGGCGAGGTCCCCGGCACCACGGGCCAGTGGGGCGTCTGGGTGGACCTCGGCGCCTGCTGAGGCCGACCGGGGGCGCTCCTCCCCGCTCCCGCGACTCCCGAGCTCCTCGGTTTCTCGCTCCTGATTCCTGATTCCGGAGAGCACCCGAACAGGTCCGACAGGGCCGGCAGCACGTCTGCCGGCCCTGTTTCCTTTGTGCCGGCGGTTCCGAGACGCGCCGCACGGCGGCCGGCTGTTCTCGGAAATGCCGACCGGTGCCCGATGAGTGCCCCATGAAAAGGTCGGCGGAAAGCGGTCTTGTACGCGACGGGCCGCCCGGGGCAGAGTTCGTCTCGCGGACGGGGACGGCACCCTCACCGATCCCCCGTTCACGTACTGGTGCCGGTTATCCCCCTGCCTGCTCCACTCCGGCCTCTCGACCTGAGCATGTGGAAGCCCGCGTGTGCATCCGGAGCGCGAGGGATCACGCGGGCGGAACGGCAGCGCGGACATCCGCGCACACGGGCCTCAGCCCCCGTCCAGGTGTCCGCGCCGCCGGGGGAGACCGTGACCCCCGCGCGGTCACCCGAGTTGTCGCCTTACGTAGTCCCATCCGGCACCCGTAGCTTCGAGGACGCTGTGACTGAAACGCATCGACGCCCCACGGCCCGCATCCACATCGAGAGCAGGGAGTGCGGCCCCGAGGTGCTGGAGCGGCTGACCGGCGCGACGTACTTCCCCGAACGGCTGCTCGGCCCCGCCATCGTGACGACCGTCTGCCGGGCCGGCGGCCACCTGCTCTACGTGACCGCGCCGAGCATGATCGACGGCGAGGAGCAGGTGGACTACTACCTCGGCCTGCTTCTGGGCGGTGCGCGCACGGCGGACGAGGAGCGCCTGCGGCGGATGCGCGCACGCGTACGCGTGCTCCCGCTCGACGACTCCACGACCCGCTGGCTCAGCACGAAGGTGCTCGATCCCGTCAGCCCACGTGCCGCCGACGTGCGCGCGCGGTTGCGGGAGTTCGCCGAGTCGCACCGGAGCGCCGGGGCGGACGTCCGGCTGAGTTACTTCGAACCGTCCGAGCCGCTGGAAGAGCTGGCCCGCGATCTGAACCTGCCGACCACCCAGCCCTCTTCGGCCCACATTCCGCTGGGCACCAAGCACTCCGGCCGGCAGATCTTCGCCGCCGCCGGAATTCCGGTTCCGGCGGGCAGCGGGGTGTGTCACGATCCCGGGACGCTCGCGTCGGCGGTCGCACGACTCGCCGCGAGCGGGGTGCGCGAGCTGGTGCTGAAGCTCGACAGCACGGCGTTCGGCGGGGGTCTCGGCAACGCGCGGCTCACGCTGGCGGACGGCATCACCTCGCCGGGCGGTGAGAGCGTCGAGGAGCGGGTCGCACGCGCGTTGCCCGGTGCGGTGCTCGTGGACCCCAAGCTCACCTGGCAGGAGTACGTGACCCTGATGAAGGACGACGGGGTGATCGCGGAGGAGATGATCACCCAAGTGCCGTTGCTCAGCCCGAGTTTCCAGGGGCGTCTGACCGAGCGGGGGACCGTGGAGGCGGTGTCCACCCACGACCAGGTCCTCGCCGACGACGGCCAGAGCTATCACGGGTGCACCTTCCCCGCCGCCGCCGACTACCGCCGGCAGCTCATCGATCACGGCCTGCGGGTGGGTGAGGTGCTGCGAGAACGGGGCGTCGGCAGCGGTGACTACGGCGTGGACTTCCTCGCTGCCCGGTCCGGTGACGGGTGGCGTCTGCTGGGTTGCGAGATCAATCTCCGCGCCACCGCCACCAAGCACCCCTTCACCATGGCCGGGGGGCTGCTCGGCGTGGGGCCGACCCCGGACGGACGCTTCGAGGTGGACGGCGCGGAGTACGTCTACGAGGCGTCGGACGTCATCATGGACCGCCGCTACCGGGGGCTGCGCCCGGCCCAGCTCATCGAGGCCGTCACCGGTTCGCCGATCGGCTACGACCCCGCCCGCAGAACCGGCGTGGTGCTCCATCTGATGAGCCCGGTCACCGAGTTCGGGAAGTTCGGCGCCCTGTGCATCGCCCGGAACCGTGCGCAGGCGGCCTCTCTGATGCGGGAACTCCGTTACCTTGTCGACCGGTTGACGCCGCGGGGCTGAGCGGGGCCGAGGAGTGGCCGGGCCGTCCGGCCGGCCCCCCTCCTCGGTGTCCCGGGCCGTGCGCGGGTCACAGGCCGCCGGCGAGCCGGTGGTAGGCCTGGTTCCAGCGCAGCTCACGGGCGAACTGCCGGGGCGTGGTGGACTCGTCGATGAGTACGAGTTCGGTACGCAGCATCTCGGCCAGGTCGTCCAGGTGTTCCGCCCCGAGGGCGGTGGTGAGCACCGTGTGGTGCGGTCCGCCGGCGGTGAGCCAGGTCTCCGTGGAGGTCCGCAGGCTGGGCCGGGGCCGCCACACGGCGCGGGCCACGGGCAGTGCGGGCAGCGGCTCGGTGGGGGCGACCACGTCGATCTCGTTGGCGACGAGCCGGAAGCGGTCGCCCAGGTCGGTCAGCCCGACGACGACGGCCGGACCCGCCGCGGCGTCGAAGACCAGACGGACCGGGTCCTCCCGGCCACCGATGCCGAGCGGGTGGATCTCGCAGCTCGGCACCTGGTCCGCGAGCGAGGGGCACACCTCCAGCATGTGCGCCCCGAGGATGAGTTCGTTGCCGGGCGAGAGGTCGTAGGTGTAGTCCTCCATGAAGGAGGTGCCGCCGGGCAGGCCGTGGGCCGCCGTCTTGAGGGTGCGCAGCAGGACGGCGGTCTTCCAGTCGCCCTCGCCGCCGAATCCGTACCCGTCCGCCATGAGCCGCTGAACGGCGATGCCCGGGAGCTGCCGGAGGCCGCCGAGGTCCTCGAAGTTGGTGGTGAAGGCGCCGAACCCGCCGTCGACGAGGAAGGTGCGCAGGCCCGCTTCGATGCGCGCCGCGTACCGGAGTGCCTCGTGGCGTTCGCCGCCGGCCCGCAGCGGCGCGGCCAGCCGGTAGGTGTCCTCGTACTCCTTGACGAGTCCGCCGACCTCCGCGTCGGTGGCGGAGTCGACGTGGGCGACGAGGTCGTTGACTCCGTAGGTGTTGACGGAGACCCCGAAGCGGAGCTGGGCGTCGACCTTGTCGCCCTCGGTGACGGCGACGTCGCGCATGTTGTCGCCGAAGCGGGCGACCTTGAGGGTGGCGAGTTCGGCCCGTCCGGCCGCGGCCCTCGCCCATGCGGCGATCCGCGCGCTGGTCACCGGATCGGTGACGTGTCCCGCCACGGTCTTCCGGGCGACGCCGATCCGGGACTGGATGTATCCGAACTCCCGGTCCCCGTGGGCGGCTTGGTTGAGGTTCATGAAGTCCATGTCGATGGTGGCCCAGGGCAGGGCGACGTTCGACTGGGTGTGCAGGTGCAGCAGTGGCTTGCGGAGGGCGTCCAGGCCTGAGATCCACATCTTCGCCGGCGAGAAGGTGTGCATCCAGGCGATCAGGCCGACGCACCGCTCGTCGGTGTTGGCGTCCAGGCAGATCTTGCGGATCGCGGAACTGTCCGTCAGCACGGGTTTCCAGACGATCCGGACGGGCATGTCGGCGGAGTCGGCGAGGGTGGCGGCGATGGTGCCGGACTGTTCGGCCACCTGGCGGAGCGTCTCCTCTCCGTAGAGGCCTTGGCTGCCGGTGAGGAACCATATTTCGCGGGCGGAGGGGGCCATGCTGGACACGGGGACTCCCGGTGGGTGAAGTGGAGCGGGTCGGGTGGCGGTCGTCCGGCGGGTCAGTCGGCCGGGGTGCTGGTGAGTGCCTGGTTGCGGATGCGGCGCAGTCGGTGGAGGAGTCCGTCCCGGACGCCGAAGTGCTCGTGGAGCAGGCGGTATTCGGCGAAGAGCGCGTCGTAGGCGTCGGCGCGTGCGGGGTCGGGGACGTACACGTTCCGGTGGAGCCTGCCCATGGCGGCCGTCGCGGCGCGGACGTCGGGATGGGCGCCGGCGGCGACGGCGGCGTGGATGGCGGAGCCGAGCGCGGAGCCCTGTTCGGAGGCGGCGAGGGAGACGGGGCGGCGCAGGACGTCGGCGTAGATCTGCATGAGCAGGGTGTTTTTCTTGAGCCCTCCGGTGACGATGAACTCGTCGACCGGTACTCCGCCGGATTCCAGCGTCTCGACGATGACCCGGGTGCCGAAGGCGGTGGCTTCCAGCAGGGCCCGGTAGACGTCCTCGGGGCGGGTGGTCAGGGTGAGTCCGACGACGACACCGGAGAGGTGGTGGTCCACCAGTACGGACCGGTTCCCGTTCATCCAGTCCAGGGCCACCAGCCCGTGCCCGCCGACCGGCTGGGCGGCGGCCTTGCGGGTCAGCAGGGTGTGCAGGTCCTCGCCCCGGGAGGCGGCTTCTGCCGCGTAGTCGGCGGGGACGCCCTGACTGATGGCCCAGCCGAAGATGTCGCCGACCGCGCTCTGGCCCGCTTCGTAGCCGTAGGCGCCCTCGACGACTCCGCCGTTGACGACTCCGCAGATGCCGGGGACGTCGGCGAGGGCGGGGCCGTTGACCACGTGGCAGCTGGAGGTGCCCATGATGGCCAGCAGCCGGCCGTTCTCGACCGCCTGGGCGGCGGCGGCAGCGACGTGCGCGTCGACGTTGCCCGCAGCAACTGCGGTCCCCTCGGGCAGGCCGGTCCACTCCGCCGCCCGGGCGGTCAGCGAGCCGACGCGTGAACCGAGCGCCGCCAGCGGGAATTCCAGGCGGGTACGTGCGAAGTCCGCGAAGTCCGGGTGCAGGGCGGCGAGGTACTCCTCCGTGGGGTAGGAGCCGTCCTGGTGGATGCCCTTGTACCCGGCGGCACAGGCGTTGCGGGACTCGGTTCCGGTGAGCTGCCACACGATCCAGTCGGACGCCTCGATCCAGCGTGCGCACCGGGCGTAGACCTCGGGGTCCTCCTCCAGCACCTGGAGCGCCTTGGCGAACTGCCACTCCGCGGAGATCTTTCCGCCGTAGCGGGCGATCCACTTCTCGCCCCTTTCGTGGGCGAGTGCGTTGATCCGGTCGGCCTGGTCCTGCGCGGCGTGGTGCTTCCAGAGCTTGGGCCAGGCGTGGGGCCTGCCGGCGAGCTCCGTCGCGGCGAGCGGGGTGCCGTCGGCCAGGGTCGGGAGCACCGTGCAGGCCGTGAAGTCCGTGGCGACCCCGACGACGGCACGGGGGTCGATTCCGGCCGCCCGCACCGCGGCGGGCACCGCCGTCCGGAGTACCTCGCACCAGTCGTCCGGATGCTGCAGCGCCCAGTCGGGGGGAAGAGGTGTCTCCCCGCCCGGCAGTTGGCGGTCGATCACGCCGTGCGTGTACTCGTGCACGGCTGAGGCGAGTTCCTCGCCGTCGCGCACGCGGACGACGACGGCGCGTCCGGAGAGCGTGCCGAAGTCGACGCCCACGGTGTACTGCTCGGCGCCCGCCGGACCTGACGGGTCGTAAGGCGTACGGGACGGATGGGTAGTCACCAGGGTTGCCCTTCGGGAAAGGTGGCCGACAGGCGGCCCACCAGCGGCAGTGATGCGCGGAGCCGAATGAGCGGACCGCCGACAGCCGAAAGTGTGAACGCTAACAATTGTGAAATCAAGAGCACTGCGGCTGCTTCGCCTTTCGTGTTCCACCCCGACCCCTTCGGCACAGCCCGTGCCGGGGACCGAGCCCGACGCCACCGCACTCCCGCGCCCACGCCCCCTGCGGCCCGCCCGCCCGACGAGGATCCGGGCGCCGGGACACCGGGCGGCGATGGGGAGACGGTGCGCAACTAGGCCGCCGCAAACGGAACTTATCCTTCCCGTGGCGGGGCCCAGGGACTGCCACCGCGCCCCCTCCTCGCCCCTCGGGCCCACCCTCCATGCGGCGCCATGTCACAAACAGGTAACTCGCGCACAGGGCTTGAGATACCGCAGTGTTAGCGCTCACACTGCTCGCGGCGCATCCCAGAACTTCCGCCGTCACCACCCGGGTCTCCGGCCGTGCCGGAAGCACCGCACCGTCTCCGGCCGGGCCCACTCCCCGTGCGGCGTACCGGATCGCATCACGTCGGCAGCGACGACATCCCTCCGAGAGGACACACCACCATGGCCCGCAGAATCGCCTACGCCCTCGCCGTCGGCATCCTCGCCGCGTCGACGATGACCGCATGCTCCGCCGAGACGACTCCGTCCGGCGGCGGCGCCGGCGGGAACAAGTCCGACGGCAAGCTCGTCCTCGGCTTCGCCCAGGTGGGTGCGGAGAGCGGTTGGCGTACCGCCAACACCAAGTCCGTCCAGGACGCGGCCAAGAAGGCCGGCATCACCTTGAAGTTCTCCGACGCGCAGCAGAAGCAGGAGAACCAGATCAAGGCGATCCGCACCTTCATCCAGCAGCGCGTGGACGTCATCGCCTTCTCACCCGTGGTCGAGTCCGGCTGGGACACCGTCCTCAAGGAGGCGAAGGACGCGGGCATCCCGGTGATCCTCACCGACCGGGCCGTGGACTCGCAGGACACCTCGCTCTACAAGACCTTCCTGGGCTCCGACTTCATCAAGGAGGGGAAGTCGGCCGGTGAGTGGCTGACCTCCGAGTACAAGAACGAGACCGGCCCCGTCAACATCGTCGAACTCCAGGGGACCACGGGTTCGGCCCCGGCCAACGACCGGAAGGCCGGCTTCGGCGAGGTCATCAAGGCCGACCCGAAGTTCAAGATCGTCGCCTCCCAGACCGGCGACTTCACCCGCGCCAAGGGCAAGGAGGTCATGCAGGCCTTCCTCAAGTCCCAGAAGGACATCGACGTGCTGTACGCGCACAACGACGACATGGCTCTGGGTGCGATCCAGGCCATCGAGGAGGCGGGCAAGAAGCCGGGTACCGACATCAAGATCATTTCGGTGGACGGCATCAAGGACGCCTTCACCGCCATGACCGAGGGCAAGATCAATGTCGTCGTCGAGTGCAACCCCCTCCTCGGCGACCAGCTGATGGAACTCGCGAAGAAGGTCGCGGCGGGAGAGAGCGTCCCGGCACGCGTCGAGACCGTGGAAGGCGTCTTCCCGCAGGACAAGGCAGCGGCGGCCCTGCCGACCCGCAAGTACTGACGCCGCCCGAGGCGAACCGGCCGGACCGCGCGTACCGGACATCACCGGTACGCACCCACGTGACCGGACCCCCAGGACCACCGGACCGCGCCGGCGGAGCGTACGCGACGAACCCCCGGCTCGTCGGCTCCCCCGGCCACACCCGACGAGAGGAGGGCGGATGGCAGCCCCACCCACCCTTGAGACGAACCCCGCCGACCGCCCGCGGCCGGTGCTCGAAGCCCACGGCATCCGCAAGGAGTTCCCCGGCGTGCTGGCCCTGGACGGGGTCGCCCTGCGGCTCTATCCGGGAGAGGTCCATGCCCTGATGGGCGAGAACGGCGCCGGCAAGTCCACCTTGATCAAGGTGCTCACCGGGGTGCACCCCGCGGACGGCGGCACCATCCTCGTCGACGGCGAGGCCCGGGAGTTCGGCGATCCGCTCCAGGCGCAGAACGCCGGAATCAGCACCGTCTACCAGGAGGTGAACCTCTGTTCCAACCTCTCGGTGGCGGAGAACATCCTCATCGGACGCGAGCCGCGCCGATTCGGCCTCATCCACTGGTCCGCGCTGCGCCGCCGGGCCGGTGAACTCCTGGCGGAACTGGAGCTGGACCTCGACGTCACCGGTCCGCTGGACTCGCACTCCCTCGCGGTCCAGCAACTGGTGGCCATCGTCCGGGCGGTGGACGTCTCGGCGAAGGTGCTCGTCCTGGACGAGCCCACCTCCAGCCTCGACCGCGAGGAGGTCGCCCAGCTCTTCACCCTGGTGCGGCGGCTGCGCGACCGGGGCGTGGCCATCCTCTTCGTGACCCACTTCCTGGACCAGGTCTTCGAGATCTGCGACCGGGTCACGATCCTGCGCAACGGCCGGCTCGAAGGTGAGTACCCCATCGGGGAGCTCACCCACGTCTCTCTGGTGCAGCGCATGATCGGCGGCGAACTGGCCACCCTGGACGAGCTCTCGGAAGCGGCGCGCGAGGAGGCCGAGGAGCGCACGACCGAGGAACCCTTCATCCAGGCACGAGGGTTGGGACGGACCGGATTCATCGAACCGTACGACCTCGACATCCGCCCCGGCGAGGTGATCGGGCTGGCGGGGCTCCTCGGCTCGGGCCGCACGGAAGCCGCGCGGCTGCTCTTCGGCGCCGACGGCGCGGACACCGGGGAGCTGCGCGTCCAGGGCGAGACCGCCTCGCTGCGCACCCCCCGGGCCGCCATCGGCCGCCGGATCGCCTTCTGCTCCGAGAACCGCAAGTCCGAGGGGCTGGTGGGCGAGCTCACCGTGCGCGAGAACATCGTGCTGGCGATGCAGGCGGCACGCGGCTGGACCAGGCCGATTTCGCGGACCAGGCAGGAGGAACTGACGCGGCACTGGATCTCCGCGCTGGACATCCGCCCCACCGACCCGGAGGCGCAGGTACGTCACCTCAGCGGCGGCAACCAGCAGAAGGTGCTGCTCGCACGCTGGCTGCTGACCGATCCCAAGCTGCTGATCCTGGACGAGCCGACCCGCGGCATCGACATCGGCGCCAAGGCCGAGATCCAGAAGCTCGTCGCCCGGCTCTCCGCCCAGGGCACGGCGGTGCTCTTCATCTCGGCCGAACTGGATGAGGTCCTCCGGCTGAGCCACCGCATCGGCGTACTGCGGGACCACCGCATGGTCGCCACCCTGACCAACGACGCCACCGTCACCCCGGAACGCATTCTCGCCACCATCGCCACCGGAGAGGACTCATGACCCCGCACCCCGCCAAGGGCCCGTCGGCCGGCGGCGTCGGACAACGGCTGCTGCGCCACCGGCTGTTCTGGCCCTCGGCCGTCCTGGCGGCCCTGCTGCTCGGCAACCTCGCCTTCACCCACGACTTCTTCGCCATCCACGTCCGGGGCGACCACCTCTACGGCAGCCTGATCGACATCCTCCAGTTCGGCGCCCCTCTCATCCTGGTGTCGCTGGGCATGACGCTCGTCATCGCGACCCGCGGCATCGACCTCTCGGTCGGCTCGACGGTCGCCATCGCCGGCGCGCTGGCCTGCGAGCACATCGCGGGTTCGTCGCACCCCGGCAGCGTCTCCACCGTGCTCACCGCGGTCGCCGTCGCGCTGGGCGTCGCGGTGGTACTCGGCCTGGTCAACGGCACGCTGGTGTCGCGGCTGGGCGTGCAGCCCATCGTGGCGACGCTGATCCTCATGGTCGCCGGCCGGGGCATCGCCCAACTGGTCTCGGACGGCCAGATCATCACCGTCACCAGCGGTCCGTACAAGATGATCGGCGGCGGCTACTGGCTGATGTTCCCGTTCGCCGTCCTGCTGGCGGCGGTGATCGTGGTCCTGACCTCGCTGGTGACCCGGCGCAGCGCGCTGGGGCTGCTGATCGAGTCGGTGGGCGGCAACCCGGCCGCCAGCCGGCTGGTCGGCATCCGGGCGGCGGGCCTGCTGACCGTGGTCTACGTCTTCTGTGCCCTCTGCGCCGCCGTCGCCGGGCTGATGATCAGTTCCAACGTGTCCAGCGCGGACGGCAACAACGCGGGTCTCTGGATCGAGCTCGATGCCATCCTCGCGGTGGTCATCGGCGGGACCGCGCTGACCGGCGGCCGGTTCTCCCTCGGCGGGACGGTGCTCGGCGCACTGATCATCCAGACCCTCTCCACGACGGTCTACACCCTGGGCGTCCCGCCCGAAACGACGCTGGTCTTCAAGGCCTTCGTCGTGATCGCGGTCTGCCTCATCCAGTCGCCCGTCTTCCGGGCGAAGGTCCTGAGCCGCTGGAGACCGGCGCCCTCCCGGCAGAACGCCGCGGCGGACGAAGGCCCGCTCCCGCAGGAGGTACGTACATGAGCACCGGCATAGCAGGTGTCGCCGACACCCTCACGCGGCCGTTCCGCGCCCCCCTCTCCCCCCGCGCCCGCACCCGCGTCCCGCTGGTGGTCACCGCGGTGCTCCTGGTGGCGATGTTCGCCGTCGGGTCGGCGCGTTACGACGGGTTCTTCTCCACCCAGGTGCTGCTGAACCTGCTGATCGACAACAGCTTCCTGCTGGTGGTCGCCATCGGCGTCACCTTCGTCATCCTGACCGGCGGCATCGACCTGTCGGTCGGCTCGGTGGTTGCCCTGTCGACCATGCTCACCGCCTGGCTGGTGGAGCGGCAGGGCTGGCCCCTGTTCGCCGTCATTCCGCTGGTCCTGCTGGTGGGCGCCGGTGGCGGGGCCCTGATGGGCTGGGTCATCCACACGTTCGAGATCCAGCCCTTCATCGTCACGCTGGCCGGCATGTTCCTGGCCCGCGGCCTCTGCTACACGATCAGCACCGAGTCCATCTCCATCAGCGACCCGACCACGGTCACCATCGCCCAGACCCGGCTGGTGATGCCCGGAGGGCTGTTCGTCTCGCCCGCCGTCGTCATCGCGCTGGTCGTCCTCGCCGTGGCCTTCGTCGCTCTCCACCACACCCGCTTCGGCCGCAACGTCCACGCTCTCGGCGGCAACGAGACCTCCGCCCGCCTGATGGGGCTGCCCGTGGGCTCCACCAAGGTGGCGGTGTACGCGGTGAGCGGGCTGTGCTCCGCACTCGGCGGTGTGCTGCTGACGTTCTACATGCTCTCCGGCTACGCACTGCACGCGGTCGGGATGGAACTCGACGCGATCGCGGCGACGGTGATCGGTGGCACCCTGCTCACCGGCGGTTCCGGCTTCGTCCTCGGCACCGCGCTCGGCGTCCTGGTCCTCGGCATGATCCAGACGGTCATCAACTTCCAGGGCACGCTGAGCTCCTGGTGGACCCGGATCGTGATCGGCGCACTGCTCTTCGTCTTCATCGTGCTCCAGCGGCTCCTGGGCGGAAACCGGAAGTCCACGGGCTGACCCCGGGGCCGGTCCGCCGGCCCACGCACTCCCCCGGGCCCCCGCCCGGACCACGAACCGACATCGAGGGATACCCGCATGCGCCACCCGCCCGAGTCTCCGGCCGCCCCGCCGCAGACGCCCGACGAACATCCGGACCCGACCGGCCGCCCGTACCGACTCCCCGGCACCGGTACGGGTGACCGCTGGGTGTTCGGCTTCCCCGGGCAGGCCCGCGCGGAGGTCCACACTCTCGGTGCCCGACTCCACTCGCTGCTGCTCCCCGACCGGTGGGGCCACTTCGCGGACGTGGTGCTCGCGGGTGCGGACGCCCGGACGGTACGCGGGCCGGCCTCCTACTTCGGTGCGACGGTGGGCCGTTACGCCAACCGGATCGCCGGAGGCCGGCTCGTGGTGGACGGTGTGGTCCGGCAGCTGGACACCCAGGACACCGGCCACACCCTGCACGGCGGCCCGGACGGCTTCGACCGCCGGGTGTGGCGCGCCGAACCGGTCCACACCACCGACCGCACCGGCGTACGGTTCTTCCTGCGCAGCCCCGACGGGGACCAGGGCTTCCCCGGCACCCTGAGCGTCCGGCTCACCTGCACGCTGGACCGCCACAACGCCCTGACGTTCGACTACCACGCGGTGAGTGACGCGCCGACGGTCGTCAACCTCACCAACCACGCCTACTGGAACCTGGAGGGAGAGGGCAGCGGCGACGTGCTCGGCCACGAGCTCCAGATCCACGCACCGCGCTGGACTCCCGTCGACGCGGCGCTGATCCCGAGCGGCCCCCACCGGCCGGTCGAGGGAACCCCCTTCGATCTGCGCCGCCCCCGCCGCCTTTCCGGGGTGTTTGCCCGGGACGACGAGCAACTACGTCTGGCCGGAGGCGGTTTCGATCACAACTGGGTGCTCGGTGACGCTCCTTCGGCGCGGCCGCGCAGTGCTGCGACGCTCCACGCACCCGCCTCCGGCAGGCGTCTGGAGGTGCGCACCAGCGAACCGGGGATGCAGGTGTACACCGGCAACCTCCTCGCGGGCGAGATCACCGGCAAGAGCGGACGCCCCTACGGCCCGCACGCGGGGGTGGCACTGGAGACCCAGCACTTCCCCGACTCACCCAACCGCGCCGACGACCCCAGCACCCTCGTCCGGCCCGGGGAGGTGTACCGCTCCAGCACGGTGCTGCGCTTCTCCGTCACGGAGGAGTGACCCGGGCCCGCCCGTAGCGCGGCACCGGCACCGCACCGCACCGCACCGACGGCCGTGTTGAACGCCGCTGAACGGGCCGCCGTTTCGCCACCAACCGGCGCTCCCCGAGGGAATCCCCGGGAAGCGCCGGGCCTTCGGCGTACCCCGGGGTGACCTGCGCATTCCTCCACCGGCAGCGTTCCGAGCAACCCAGGACGCGCACTATTGACATGTCCATTGTTAGCGTTAACACTCCATGACGCACGGTTGTTCCGGTACCCCCCGGCCGACGCGGTGGCGTTCTCTCGCCGTCGTGACCGGACCACCACCACCGCCGCCCGAAGCGCCCACCCGCGCCACCCGCCCCCGTCCCGCCTCCGGCACGGCGCCCCGGGCGCTTCCCCCACGGTTCCGCGCCGCGAGTACGGAGTCGCGTCCACCTCGTCGCCCCCCTTGTCCAACCAGCGGGACGCGAACTCCCTGGTCACCGGCCGAGCCCTCCCGGTCCGCCGCCCACTCCCCCCTCGGAAGGACGACCACACCATGACCGCGATGAACCGCCGACTCTTCTTCTCCGCCTCGGGAGGGGTGGCACTCGCCGCGCTCGCGCCGGCACTCGCCACCGCCCCGGCTGCGGCCGCCACCGGCACCTCCCCCGCGGTCCCCCCGGTCCGCGCCGAGACGGGCGCACTCGTGCAGCCCTTCCCGTTGGGCAGCGTCCAGCTCACGGCGGGCCGCTGGCGGGAGAACATGGACCGTACGCTGGCCTATCTCCGCTTCATCGACCCCGACCGGCTGCTGTACAACTTCCGCTCCAACCACGGGCTCTCCACCCGGGGAGCCGAGCAGTGCTACGGCTGGGAGGCGCCGGACTTCGAGTTCCGCAGCCACAGCCAGGGGCACTTCCTCAGCGCGTGGGCGCAGGCGTACGCGGTCACCGGGGAGAGCGTCTTCCTGGACCGGCTCGTCTACATGGTCGCCGAACTCGCCAAGTGCCAGAGCGCGCCCACCAGTTACCGGGCCGGCTATCTCTCGGGATTCCCCGAGTCCGACTTCGACACCGTGGAGACGGGGGTACGCAAGGGCGTGCCCTACTACTGCGTCCACAAGACGCTGGCGGGGCTGCTGGACGCATGGCGGCTGACCGGGCTCACCCAGGCGCGCGACGTGCTGCTCGCTCTCGCCGGGTGGGTGGACGTCCGGACGGCGCGTCTCACCACGGCGCAGATGCAGACGACCCTGAGGATCGAGTTCGGAGGCATGAACGCGGTCCTCACCGACCTGTACCAGCAGACCGGAGAGAGCCGCTGGCTGACCGTGGCGCGGCGCTTCGACCACGCGGCCGTCATCGACCCGCTGGCGGCGGGCACCGACAGTCTGGACGGACTGCACGCCAACACACAGATCCCGAAGATCGTCGGCAGTGCGCGGGAGTACAAGGCGACCGGGACCGCGCGCTACCGGGACATCGCGGTCAACTTCTGGAACATCGTCACGACGAACCACACCTACGTGATCGGCGGCAACAGCGTCGGAGAGTTCTTCAGGGCTCCGGGGGCCATCGGCCAGTACCTGAACGACAACACGTGCGAGAGCTGCAACACGTACAACATGCTCAAGCTCACCCGCGAGCTGTACACCCTCGACCCCACCCGGGCCGCGTACGCGGACTACTACGAGCGGGCTCTGACCAACCAGCTCGTCGGGCAGCAGGACCCCGGCGACCCGCACGGTCACGTCTGCTACTTCACCCCGCTCAACCCCGGCGGCCGGCGTACCTACAGCCGGGACTACGACACCTTCACCTGCTGCCAGGGCACCGGCCTGGAGACGCACACCAAGCTCACGGACTCGGTGTACTTCTCCGACTCGGCGGGCCTCTGGGTGAATCTCTTCGTCCCCTCGGTCCTGACCTGGTCCGAACGCGGTGTCACGGTCACCCAGACGACCACGTTCCCGGCGTCGGACACCACCGTACTGAAGGTGACGGGCACCGCGGGCCGATGGGTGCTGCGGGTGCGGATCCCCGGCTGGACCACGGGCGCCTCGGTCAGCGTCAACGGCACCGCCCAGAACCTGGCCCTGACGCCGGGCAGTTATGCCGCGCTCGACCGCACCTGGGCCTCCGGGGACACCGTCACCCTGCGGTTCCCCATGCGGCTCGCGCTGAACGGCACCCCCGACCGGCCCCAGGTGCAGGCGGTCTCCTACGGTCCGGTGGTGCTCAGCGGCGCGTTCGGCAGCACCGCGCTCGGGGGCGTCCTGCCCGTACTCACCACCGCCTCGATCGCCGCGACGGCGACGCCCCTGACGTTCACCGCCAAGGCGAACGGTGCCTCCGTCAACCTCATCCCCTTCTACGACAACCACCACCAGAACGCCACTGTCTACTGGGACGCCGACGGCAAGGCCGGCGTCGCCGGCTTCCGGCTCGTCAACGCCCAGAGCGGTCTCGTCCTGGGAATCCAGGACATGTCCACGGCCGACGGCGGCGTGGCGCTCCAGTGGGACGACAGTGGCACCCCCGACCACGACTGGCAGCTCGTCCCGGACGGCGGCGCGCTCAGGCTCCGCAACGCCAACAGCGGCAAGGTGCTGGGCGTACGCGACATGTCCACGGCCGACGACGCGGACGTGCTGCAGTGGAACGACTCGGGCACGGCCGACCACCTCTGGACCCCGCTCGACACCGGTGACGGCACGCACCGCCTCCGCAACACCCACAGCGGGAAGGTACTCGGCATCAGGGCGGGGTCCACCGCCGCGGGGGCACGGGCCGTCCAGGACAGCGACAACGGCGGCACCGACAACGCCTGGTGGTTCGTCCCCAGTGGTTACCACCGCATCCAGAACCTGCGCAGCGGGCTGGTGCTGGGCATCAGCGGCATGTCCACCGCGAACGGCGGGCTCGCGGTCCAGTGGAGCGACAGCGGCACCGACGACCATCTCTGGCAGGCGGTACGGGACACCGCCGGGCGGTTCCGGCTGCGCAACCTGCACAGCGGCAAGGTCCTGGGGGCCGAGGGCTCCTCCCAGGCGGCCGGGGCGCGGGTCCTCCAGTGGGACGACAACGGCACCACCGACCACCTCTGGCAGCTGCGGCACGGCTCGGCCGGCTACTTCCGTATCCGGAATGCCAACGGCGGGCGGGTCCTGGGCGTCCTGAACGCGTCGGCCGCCCAGGGGGCGCAGCTCGTGCTGTGGGACGACAACGGCACGGACGACCACCTGTGGCGCTTCGTGTGACGGGACAGCCCCGCCCCCGGTCCGGCGGTGTCCGCCGGACCGGGGGCGTCCCCTTCGCGCGCCGGTCAGGGGTTGCCGTAATAGGCGTCCGGGCCGTGCTTGCGCGTGAAGTGACGGTCCAGCAGGTGTTGCGGTGGCGGTGTCGCCCCGGCTCCGTCCGGCCGGAGGGCGCGGGTGTGCAGCGCCATCTTGGCGACCGCCTCGCAGATGATCGCGTTCTCCAGCGACGCGGTCGCGGTGGCGCCCCAGGTGAACGGGCCGTGGCGCGAGACGAGCGCACCCGGCACCTCGCGGGCCCGTCGGTCGTCACCCTCCAGCATGGTCACGATGACCTGGCCGGTGTTGTACTCGTAGTCCTTCGCGCACTGCTCGGCGGTGAGGTCCGAGGTGACGGGGACGGGCCCGTTGAAGGTGTCGGCGTGGGTGGTGCCGAGTACGGGTATGGGCACCCGGGCCTGGGCGAAGGCGACGGCGTGTTCGGAGTGCGTGTGCGTCACCCCGCCGATGGACGGGAACGCCCGGTAGAGACAGCGGTGGGTCTCGGTGTCGGTGGACGGCCGCAGCCGCCCCTCCACCACGCTGCCGTCCTCCAGCGAGACCACCACGAGGTCCCGCTCGGTGAGTTCCGCGTAGGAGACGCCGGACGGCTTGATGACGAAGACCCCCGATCCGCGATCCACCCCACTGACGTTTCCCCAGGTCAGCGTGGCCAGCCCGGCCTGCGGAATCCTCAGGTTGGCGGCCAGCACCTCACTGCGCAGTGCGCGGAGTGTGGTCTCGCTCATGACGCGTTCACCGTCTCTCTGGACCGTCTCTGTAACAAGAACAACGACAACTGCTCCTCGGAACGCCCCGAAACCGAGCACCACGGCGTCCGTACGCCGCGACGTCCGTACGCCGTGACGTCCCTACTTCCTCACGTCGCGTGTACTGACGCAGCTAGATTGTGAGCGCTAACATGACGCCAACTCAAGCCCCGGGCGGTAACTGCCAAGGATTTCGGCGTTCGGGAAGGGTCCGGATGTGAGCGCACACCCCTCTCGGGCGGACGCTCCGCCGCAGCGGCCTCCGTACACCTGCACCGGACAGGTACCTTGAGGTCGACGTCCTTCCCCCACGCCCCGGTCTCCACAGAGAGGAAACGGATTTGCCCCGGCCCGCAGACGCCGCGAGAGCACCCACGATGGCGGACGTGGCACGCGTGGCAGGCGTGTCGCACCAGACCGTTTCACGGGTTCTCAGCGAGCACCCGAACGTGAGCGTCAAGACCCGCGCCCAGGTGACCGAGGCCATCGAGCGGCTCGGCTACCGCCGCAACTCGGCGGCGCGGGCACTCGCCACCCGCCGCACCCACACGCTCGGCGTCATCGCCGTCAACACCACGCTGCACGGGCCGGCGAGCACACTCGCGGGAGTGCAGGAGGCGGCGCGCGACCGGGGATACCTCGTCTCGGCCGTCACCCTGCGGGTGGCCAGCCGGGCGGCGCTGACCGAGGCGATGGAGCACCTCAGCGCGTGGGGCGTGGAGGGGATCATCGCCATCACGCCGCAGCGCGACGCGGTGCGCGCGCTCACCACGCTCCAGGCTCCCTGCCCGGTGGTGACCGTGGAGGGCGGGCACGATCTCGACCTGCCGGGTGTCTCCCTCGACCAGGAGCTGGGGGCCCGCATGATCACCGAGCATCTGCTCGCCTCCGGCCACACCACCGTCTGGCACGTCGCCGGCCCCCGCGACTGGCTGGAGAGCGAAGCCCGGACCGCCGGCTGGGAGGGCGCGCTCCGGGAGGCGGGCGCCGAGATCCCGACGCCGTTGCGCGGCGACTGGGGGCCGATGTCCGGCTACCGGGCGGGTCAGCAGCTCGCCGGCCGGGTCGCCTCCTCGCCGCAGGGCCCCGGGCTCACCGCGGTCTTCGTGGCCAACGACCAGATGGCGCTGGGGGTGTTGCGCGCCCTGCGGGAGGCGGGTTTCCACACCCCGCACGACGTGGCGGTGGCCGGGTTCGACGACATCCCGGAGGCGGAGTTCTTCCCGCCGCCACTCACCACGGTCCGCCAGGACTTCGCCGCGCTCGGCCGCAACAGCATCGCGCTGCTGCTGGAACACATCGAGGGAACGGCCACCGGTACGGCGCACCTCACCGTCGCCCCGGAGCTCATCGTCCGCGCCAGCACGGCACGCCGGCAGGGGGCCCGGCCACCGGCGCGCGAGGGCGGTACCTGACCGGGTGCGGGCGCCCGTCGCCACCCGAGCGGTGGCGGCACCCGCCGGCCGCGCCGGGCGGTCCGGCGCGAGGCCGCCGCCCGTAGCGTACGGGAGGCACCGCTCGCACCAGCCGCCGCCGGTCGAGCGGCCTTCCCGCACCGCCCTCGGCCCTCCCGGTCCTCGGCCCTCTCCGCCGAACCCGGACCCGGACCAGCGCCCCGCGCCCCGCCCGCCTGCGCTGCGTCGGGCGCGGCCCGCGCAACTTCCGCACCTTCCTCTGCGGGGCCCACGCTCTTCCTGCGGCCCGTCCGACCGCGCTGAGCTGCGCGAAGATGCGCAGGGCCGTCACGCCGGTGCGAGAACCGTTGACAAATGCGGAGCCTGCTAGAAACCTGTCACCTCAGCACCGCAAAAAATGAACTAGATCCCTCAAATTACCAAGCAATGCGCGCGAGTTCGCGGCAGGCGGCCTGCTCCTCGCTCCTGCCGATGTCCCGATCGACCCCCCACCGGCGTTCCGGCAGCCCGCACGCGGCCGTTCGCCGTCCGCCCGACGCCGTGGCGTCGGACGGGCGGCGCCTGCGCTCCTCGTGTCCGGCCGGCGCCGCAGGCCCACGGAACTGAGGACAGCATGAGAGGGAAGCAACGCGGATGGCGGCGGTTCGTCATCGGTGCGGTGGCAGCCGCGCTGATGACCGTCGGCCTCCTGCCGGTCGCCGCCTCGGCGGCCGGACGGACCAGCGACCTGGCGCTCGGCAGGCCCGCGTCGGCCGGCGGCTCGCTCGGCGCCTATCCGGCGTCGAACATCACCGATGGCAGTCAGCAGACGTACTGGGAGAGCCCCGGAACGTTCCCGCAGTGGGTCCAGGCCGATCTGGGCGCCGCGTCCGCCGTCGACCAGGTGGTGCTGAAGCTGCCGAACACCTGGGAGGCGCGTACTCAGACGCTCTCGGTCCAGGGCAGCACGGACGGCTCCGCATTCAGCACCCTCTCCGCCTCGGCCGCCCGGTCGTTCACCCCGGCCGCGAGCAACACCGTCACCATCGGCTTCACCGCGGCCCAGGTGCGGTACGTACGGGTGCTGGTGACCGGCAACACCGGCTGGAGCGCGGCGCAGCTCTCCCAGCTGGAGGTCTACGGGGAGGCGGCGGGAGGCACGGACCCGGGCACACCGGCACCGACCGGCACCAACCTCGCGCTGAACAAGCCGATCGAGGCGTCGTCGTACGCACAGACCTACGTGGGCACCAACGCCAACGACGACAGGCGTGACACCTACTGGGAGTCGAACGGCTACCCCGCCACGTTGACGGTGAAGCTCGGATCCGACGCCGATCTCTCGGCCGTCGTCGTCAAGCTCTCGCCGGACGCGGCATGGGGTGCCCGCACCCAGAGCCTGCAGGTGCTGGGCCGGGCGCAGTCCGCCACCGGGTTCACCTCGCTGAAGAGCCAGGCCGATTACGCCTTCTCGCCGTCCGGCAACGGAAACACGGTGACCGTCCCGGTCAGCGGACGGTACGCCGACGTACAGCTGAAGTTCTTCTCCAACACCGGCGCTCCCGGCGCCCAGGTCGCCGAGGTCCAGGTGGTCGGTACGGCCGCACCCAACCCGGACCTGACCCTCACCGACCTCAGCTGGTCGCCCGCGTCCCCGTCGGAGAGTGACGCGGTCACCGTGAACGCCACCGTGCGCAACGCGGGTTCGGCGGCGGCGCCCGCGACGACGGTCAACGTCAGCCTGGAGGGCCAGGTCCTCGGCAGCGCCTCCGTGAACGCGCTCGCGGCCGGTGCCTCCGCCACCGTCCCGGTGAGCGTCGGCAAGCGCCCGATGGGTACGTACTCCGTCTCGGCGGTGGTCGACCCGACCGACACGGTCGTCGAATTGGACAACAGCAACAACAGCCGCACCGCCGGCTCGAAGCTCGTGGTCGCGCAGAGCCCCGGGCCCGACCTCCAGGTCACGGGCATCTCGTCGAGCCCCTCCAGCCCGGCGGTCGGTGCGGCCGTCACCTTCGCCGTCTCGGTGAAGAATCGCGGTACCACGGCGGTGAGCTCCTCCACGGTGACCCGCCTCCAGGTGGAGAGCACCACGCTCGACGGGACCACCGGGGCCGTTCCCGCCGGAGGCACGGTCACCGTACCGATCAGCGGCACCTGGACCGCGAAGAGCGGCGGGGCCAATCTGACCGCCACCGCGGACGCGACCGGTGTCCTCACCGAGACCAACGAGAGCAACAACGTCTTCTCCCGCGCCATCGTGGTGGGCCGCGGCGCGGCAGTCCCGTACACCGAGTACGAGGCCGAGCAGGGTTCCTACCAGGGCACGCTGCTCACCGCGGACCAGAAGCGCACCTTCGGTCACACCAACTTCGCCACCGAGTCCTCGGGCCGCCGGTCGGTACGGCTGAACTCCACCGGCGAGTACGTCGAGATCACCTCGACCGTGCCCACCAACTCCCTCGTGGTCCGCAACTCCGTCCCCGACGCGCCCGGCGGCGGCGGCGCGGAGGCCACGATCAGCCTCTACGTCAACAACACCTTCGCCCGGAAACTGACGCTCTCCTCCAAGCACAGCTGGCTGTACGGAGACACGGACAGCCCGGAGGGTCTGACCAACCAGCCACAGGCCGACGCCCGCAGGCTCTTCGACGAGTCGAACGCGCTCCTCGGCCAGACCTACCCGGTCGGCACGAAGTTCCGTCTGCAGCGCGACGTGGGCGACACCGCCTCCTTCTACATCATCGACCTGGTCGATCTGGAGCAGGTGGCGGCACCGACCGCGCAGCCCGCCGGCTGTGTCTCCATCACCGCCTACGGGGCCGTGCCCAACGACGGCATCGACGACACGGACGCGATCCAGCGGGCGGTGACGGCAGACCAGAAAGGCGATATCGGCTGCGTATGGATTCCGGCCGGGCAGTGGCGGCAGGAGCAGAAGATCCTGACCGACGACCCGCTCAACCGGGGGCAGTACAACCAGGTGGGCATCAGGAACGTCACCATCCGCGGCGCGGGCATGTGGCACTCCCAGCTCTACTCCCTCATCCAGCCGCAGAACGCGGGCGGCATCAACCACCCGCACGAGGGGAACTTCGGCTTCGACATCGACGACAGCACCACCATCTCCGACATCGCCATCTTCGGTTCCGGCACGATCCGCGGCGGTGACGGCAACGCCGAGGGCGGGGTGGGCCTCAACGGGCGCTTCGGCAGCAACACCAAGATCACCAATGTCTGGCTGGAGCACTCCAACGTCGGGGTGTGGGTGGGCCGCGACTACGACAACATTCCCGAGCTCTGGGGTCCCGGTGACGGGGTCGAATTCACCGGAATGCGCATTCGCAACACCTACGCGGACGGCATCAACCTCTCCAACGGGACCCGCAATTCGACGGTCTTCAACTCCTCCTTCCGGAACACCGGCGACGACTCATTGGCTGTCTGGTCGAACAAGTACGTGAAGAACCAGGCGGTGGACATCGGCCACGACAACCACTTCCGCAACAACACGATCGCGCTGCCCTGGCGGGCCAACGGCATCGCGGTCTACGGCGGATACGGCAACACCATCGAGAACAACATCGTCTCCGACACGATGAACTACCCCGGCATCATGCTGGCGACCGACCACGACCCGCTGCCCTTCTCGGGGCAGACCCTGATCGCCAACAACGCGCTCTACCGCACCGGCGGGGCCTTCTGGGGCGAGGCACAGGAGTTCGGCGCCATCACCCTGTTCGCGGCCGGCCCCGACATCCCCGGCGTCACGATCAGGGACACCGACATACAGGACTCGACCTACGACGGGATCCAGTTCAAGACGGGCGGGGGCTCCGTCCCCGGAGCGCAGATCTCGAACGTCCGGATCACCGACTCGCGCAACGGCTCCGGCATCCTGGCGCACGGAGGGGCGAGGGGCAGCGCCACCCTGACGAACGTGACGATCCAGAACTCCGCCCAGGGTGACGTGCTGGTCGAACCCGGATCGCAGTTCGTCGTCAACGGCAGCGTCAACACCGGCGCGGCGTCCGCCCGGTAGCGGCATCACCACCCCTTGCTGGTCTCTCACGCGTCATCGGCCGGCACGCCTCGACGGCGTGCCGGCCGATGGCCGTGGAACGTGTCCGGCCCCCGGGCCGACGGCGCGGCACATGATGAATGTACTGACCACATATCGAGACGGGTTTGCGGGAGCACAGCGAGGAAGCGTCTCATCGCGGCTGTGCGAAACGAACGGACGACACCGGATCACTCCCTCACCGACAACACGGGCTCGAACGGCACGGGCTCCGACAGCACGGGCTCGGAGAGCAAGACCGCGAGGCGCGCCGTCACCGTCTTCCCCGTTCTCGTCCTCGTGGCGGGCGCGGCCGGTCTCCTCACACCCGGGACCTTCGAGGGCTGGACGAAGGCGGTGCCGTACCTGCTCGGCGTCGTGATGTTCTGCATGGGGCTGACGATGACCCCGCAGGACTTCAGGGGCGTGGCGAAGCGCCCCTGGGCCGTCGCCATCGGGCTGGTCGCGCACTACGTGATCATGCCGGGCCTCGGCTGGATCATCGCCCATCTGCTGGGGCTCCCCCCGCAACTGGCCGCGGGTGTCATCCTGGTGGGCTGCGCGCCGAGCGGGACCGCGTCGAACGTGGTGACCTTCCTGGCCCGCGGTGACGTGGCACTGTCGGTCTCCGTAGCCACCGTCTCCACCGTGCTCGCTCCGCTGGTGACACCCCCGCTGACCCTGCTGCTGGCCGGCGCGTACCTGCCGGTGGACGCCGGCTCCATGGTGACCGACATCCTCAAGACGGTGCTGCTCCCGGTGATCGGCGGGCTGGTGGTACGGCTCGTCGCCGGCAAGCTCGTCGACCGTGTGCTGGGAGCCATGCCCTGGCTGTCCTCGCTGGCCGTCGCGGCGATCGTCTGCGCGGTGGTCTCGGGAAGCGCCGGCGCGATCAAGTCGGCGGCGGCCACCGTGCTGATCGCCGTCGTCCTGCACAACGGCTTCGGCCTGGCGCTCGGTTACGGCGCGGGCAAGCTCGCCCGTCTCGGGCCGCCCGCGAGCCGTGCCATGGCCTTCGAGGTCGGCATGCAGAACTCCGGTCTCGCCGCGTCCCTGGCGACCGCCCATTTCAGCCCACTGGCGGCGCTGCCCGCGGCCGTCTTCTCGGTCTGGCACAACATCTCGGGCGCCCTGGTGGCGGCCTGGATGTCGCACCGTTCGCGGCGGAGCGAGCGGTCCGCCGCCCCGCTGCCGGCCGGCGGGGCGGCGAGCAGCGCTTCCTGACGTCCCTCCCGGGGACGACCCGCCGACTCTCTGTGCACAGGGTTGAGGCCCTCCGCACGGGGCTTCCGTGTACGGCCCCGGAGGCCCACCCGAAACCGTGTGCGATTGTCGGTCGGGCGTGATACTCACTAGTCCCACGGGGACGAAGGATCATGGACCTCCCCGTACGACACAGGTCAGAGGGTGGGGACATGGCGTTGCTCCGTGATTGGACGCTCGCGCTGGGTAAACAGGTGGGACGGCCCGCAGCACGGTTGCAGAAGGACTCCGGAGATCCGGAGGTCCCGCGTATCCGCGCGGCTGCCGCGGCCGCGGACTGGAACACCGTGCGCGGGATACTCGAGGCGCGCCCCGAGAGCGAGGACCGGACGGAGCTGCTCCGGGCCGTCGGGGAGACCGCGCGGGTGGAGCAGTGGATCACCGGGGCGGCCGAGGCCGAACCCGAGTCGGCCCTGCCCCGGGTCGTGGCCGGTATGCGCCACCTCCACTGGGGCTGGGAGGCCCGTACGCAGGCGAGGGCGACGCACGTCTCCCGTGAGCAGTTCGAGGTGTTCCACGACCGGCTGCGCACGGCCGAGCGTTGGCTGTACGAGGCGGCGGAGCTCGAACCGCGCTGGACCTCCCCCTGGTACGGGCTCCAGACCACCGGGCGTGGCCTCCAGGTCGGTCCGGCCCTCGCGCGGCGCAGGTTCGAGGCCACGGTCCGGCGCGACCCGTACCACGTCGGTGCCCACACGCAGCAGTTGCAGCAGGTCTGCGACAAGTGGGGCGGCTCGCACGAGGAGATGCACGCCTTCGCGCACGCGTCCGTGTTCGGGGCCCCGGCTGGCACCCTGCTGGGCAGGCTGATCCCGGAGGCCCACATCGAGCAGTGGCTCTCCCTCGACCCGGGTGAGGACGCCGCGTACGTGCGGCGGCCGGACGTGGCCCAGTCCTTGCACGAGGCCGCCGAGCACTCCTACCGACACCCCGACTTCGTCCGTCGCGGCTCCTGGAACGGCCTCCTCAACCTCTTCGCCATGGCCTTCTCGCTGGCGGGGGACCGCGACGCGGCACGGGAGTGCTTCCGGGCCACCGAGGGCCGCGTCAGCGAGTTTCCCTGGAACTACGTGGACCACCGCGACCCCGTGGCGGCCTACCGGAAGCACCGCGCGGCAGCCGGGCGCTGACCCGGGGAGACGTCTCCCCGAGCCTCGCCACCCTGCCCGTCCCTCATCGTCCTCATCCGTCCGCGTCCATCAGCGTCCGTCCGTGTCCGTCCATGTCCGTCCGTGTCGTCGTCGGCGCTCCGCGCGACGAGGGCGGACCCACCACACGAAAGTCTGCGCCCGGTGCCTCCTTCCGAGACCGCCCACACCTTCCAGGTCGACCTGCGTGGCCTGGTCGACCTCCTCTCCCACCACCTGTACTCGTCCCCCCGCGTCTACTTGCGTGAGCTGCTGCAGAACGCGGTGGACGCCATCACGGCCCGTCAGGCCCTCGACCCCGGGGCGCCCGGCCGCATCACGGTGCGTACCGGGGACACCCTCACCGTCACGGACACCGGCATCGGTCTGACCGAGGCCGACGTCCACCAGTTCCTCGCCACCATCGGGCGCAGCTCCAAGCGGACTCCGGACGGCGCCCTGGACGGCGCCGGGCTCGACGCGGCCCGGGGCGAGTTCATCGGCCAGTTCGGCATCGGGCTGCTCGCCTGCTTCGTCGTGGCGGACGAGATCGTCGTGACCAGCCGCACCGCGGCCGATCCGGCGGCGCCCGCCGTCGAATGGCGCGGCCACTCCGACGGCCGGTACACCATCCGCGCGCTGCCCGCCTCGGCCGTTCCCGAGGCCGGCACCACCGTGCGCCTCACTCCGCGCGCCGACAACGCCGAGTGGACGGAACCGGACCGGGTCGTCTCCCTGGCCCGGCACTACGGCGGCCTGCTGCGCCACGAGGTCGTCGTGGTCGGGCCACGGGGCGAGACCCACCGGGTCAATGAGACGCCGCCCTGGGAGCGGACGCACCGTTCGCCGCTGGCCAAGCGCGAGGCGTTCACGGCGTACTGCCGCACCCTCTTCGACTTCACCCCGCTCGACACCATCGACCTCGACCTGCCGGCCGCCGGACTGCGCGGGGTCGCCTACGTCCTTCCCGCCGCGGTCAGCCCGGCCCAGAAGGCGGGGCACCGCGTCCACCTCAAGGGGATGCTCCTCACGGACCAGGCACCGGAGTTGCTGCCCGAGTGGGCCTTCTTCGTGCGCTGCGTCGTCGACACCACCAGCCTGCGGCCGACCGCGTCGCGGGAGGCGCTGTACGAGGACGGCACGCTCTCCGCCGTACGGGACGCCCTGGGCGAGCGGATCCGCGACTGGCTCACCGGCCTCGCCGCGAGCGATCCCTCCCTTCTGCACCGCTTCATCGACACCCACCACCTCGCCGTCAAGGCGCTCGCCCGTTACGACGACGAACTGCTGCGCATCGTGCTGCCGTGGCTGCCGTTCGAGACCTCCGACGGCAATGTGACGCTGGAGGAGTTCGCGCGTACCCACCCGACCCTGCTGGTCACCCGTAGCGTCGAGGAGTTCCGCCAGGTCGCCCCGATCGCCTCGGCCGCCGGACTCGGGGTCGTCAACGGCGGCTACACCTACGACCGCGACCTCGTGCACCGGCTGCCGGAGATCCGGCCCGGCACGGCCGTCGCGGACCTGGACCCGGCCACCGTCACCGCGCACCTCGACGCCGTGGACTCCTCCGCCGAACTGCGTGCGGCCGCCTTCCTCGCGGTCGCGCGGGAGACGATCGGGGTCCACGACTGCGACGTCGTGCTGCGCGACTTCCAGCCGGTCACCGCCCCGGCGCTGCTCCTCGACAACCGGGAGGCGAGGCACGAGCGGACCAGGTCGAGCCTCGCCTCCGACAGTGACGGTCTCTGGGCGGACATACTCGGCTCGCTGCGCCAGGAGGCCCCGCGTGCCCAGCTCGTCCTGAACCACCTCAATCCGCTGGTCCGCCAGGCGATCACGATCACCGAGCGCGGCCTCGCCGTCGCGGCCGCCGAGGCGCTCTACGGCCAGGCGCTGCTGCTCAGCCGTCGCCCCTTGCGGGCGAGTGAGAGTGCCCTGCTCAACCGGGCCTTCATCAGCCTGCTCACCCACGCCATGCACCAGCCCGGCACAGCCGCACCCGGCTCCGAGCCCCGGAAGGAACTCTAGATGCTGGACACTCCCGAGGCCGTGGTCGAGGCTCTCCGCGAGAACTTCGAGCGACCCCACGGACTGGCACGCACCGTCGTCGCGGAGGAGCTCGTGGAGGCGGCGGAGGCCTTCGAGAAGCCCGACGTCCTGGTGACGGCGCTGCTGGAACTCATGTCGGCGTACGAGAACATCGGCGAGCACGCCAAGTCGCCCGTCACCTTCGCGCGGCTGCTCAAGCTCTGGGACACGACTCCCGAGTCGTTCAGCGAGTGGGAGGGTCACCAGGTCTTCTGGCGGTTCAAGTGGGTGACGACCTCGCTGCTGCAGGTGCCCGAGGTGCCCCTGGCCTCCGTCCACCGCTGGATCGACGAGATGCGCCGCCGGTACGAGGCTGCCGGTCACTCCCTCCAGCCGGTGGCGGCGATGCGCCACCACATCGCGTCCCACACGGGGGTGGGCGTCGCCGACGCGTACGACCTGTGGGTCACCCGGCCCCGCAGTGGGCTGAGCGACTGCGAGGCCTGCGAGATACGGCACCTCGCCCGTCATCAGATGGCGAGGGGCGACGACGCCGCGGCCCTGGACACCTGGGAGCCGGTCCTCCGCGGGGGCACCACCTGCACGGATGAGCCGCAGATGAGCCAGGCCCGTGCGCTGCTGCCGCTGCTGCGCCTCGGCCGGACCGACGAGGCCCGGTCCCACCATCTGACCGGGTACCGGCGGGTCCGCGGCAACACCGGCATGCTTCAGGAGGTCGGTCTCCACCTGGAGTTCTGCGCCCTCTCGCGCAACGAGGGGCGCGGGCTGGAGATCCTCGCCGAGAACCGTCCGCTCTTCGAGGCGACGGGCGCCCCGGGAGCCCGGCTGGGCTTCCTCACCGGTGTGGAGGTGCTGCTCGCCGCGCTGGCCGGGGAGGGTCACGCCGACACCGCCGTCGCCGGTCCGCCGGGGCGGAACTGGACGACGGGTGAACTCCTCGCCCACGTCCGCTCGGAAGCGGACCGGCTGGCCGCCGCGTTCGACGCGCGCAACGGCACCACGGCGGTGGGCGACCGCCGTCGTCGGCGCCTCGCCCAGCGCCCGCTGCTCGACGAGCCACTCCCCCTGGGGCTGCGGATCTCCCCGGCCCGGCCCTCCGCCCCCACGGTCGCCGAACCCGCCACCGTGCTGGACGTACCCGACGACTTCGTCGCCCTGGTGCGTGAGGCCCGGCGCCTGGCCACTCTGGGTCACCCCGGGAGGCGCCGGCTCTGGGCCCGTGTGGCGGACCGCCTCGCGGACGGCACCGCCACCCACGACGACGTCCTCGGTCCGGAGGACCGGCTGAAGGCGGAGGTCGCGCAGGAGCGCGCCATCGACCGGTTCTCGTACAGGACGCACGCCCCGGAGAGCTACGCCGGGCTCCGGGCGGCCGCGGACCTGTTCGCGAAGGTGGACATGCCCTGGCTCGCGCTCGCCGCCCGCTGCCGGGCGTTGGTGTGGGCTTCCGCCGGGGAGGAGGACCTGGACGGTACCGCACCGGACGCCGTAGCGGTCACCGGACGCCCGGACGCCGACGCTGTCCGGGCGGGTCTAGACGAGGCCCTGCGCGAGGCGGAACGCCTCCTGGCCGAGGCCCCGTTCGGGTCCGGGGCGCTCGGTGCCGCTGAAGCCGTTTCCGGGGAGGATCTGGAGACGGAGCGCGTGCTGTCGTACCTCTCCGTCCTCTTCTCCGTGACCTTCGCCGCCCATCAGGAGGTCCGGCTGCGACCGGACGGGGCAGGCGAAGCTCTGAAACGGTTCGAGGAGTCCGTCGACAGGCTGCGGACCGAGGCGGAACGTCTCTCCGTTCCCCACCAGGCCGCCAACGCACGCCAGTTCGTCGCGGACCTGGCCGGCGAGCGGGGCGATTTCGCTCTCGCCGAGGCGGAGATGCGCCAGGCGCTCCGGGAGGTGGAGGCGTCCGGGCGGCCGTGGCGCGGCTCTCGTACCCGCGCGCTGCTCGCGCAGCTCCTCATCGGACAGGACAGGCCGGAGGAGGCCACGGAGCTGCTGCACCAGGTGGTCTCCGACGTCGTCCGTCACGGCGACACGGAGTTCGAACTGGCCGGTGTGTACGCCCTGCTCGGTCATGCCGCCACGCATCTGGGCAACTCCGCCGACGCGGTGCGCCACCTGTCGGAGGCCGCCGCCCGGTACGACCAGGAGGAGGAGTACGAGCGAGCCACCGGGATCCGGCTCCAGCTCGCCGGCGTCCTGGCGGGTACCGGGCAGCAGGCCGACGCCGTCGCGGTGCTGGAATCGGTGCTCTCCCACGAGGCGGTGTCCTCCGTCGACGAACGCATGATCGCCCAGGCCCGGTTGCTGCTGGCTCGCGGCATGCGCGAGCTGGAGGAGTTCCTGCCCGCCGCGGAGGAGTTCCTGCGTCTCGCCGACACCGTGGCGGCATGGGAGGACGACCGGGCGACCCACACCCTGGTGGCCGCCGAGACCGCGGTCACGCTGGCCCTGGCCGATCGCTGGGAAGCGGCCGGCACGGCCTACGAACGCGCCCTCGCCGCCCACACCGAGGCGCCGAACCCGTCTCTGGTCAGGCACATGATGTGCGAGTTCGCACGGCTCGTCATGGCCTTCCGGGGCGCCGAGGGGCTGGACACGGCACTGGAGCACCTGACGCGGGCCGAAGAGGTCCGGCCCGTCGGCCCACAAGCGGACGAGTCCTTCGTCCCCTGGTACGAGGACGGCGCGGTGCACTACCGCCGCGCGCGGGTCCTCGCGGACGCCGAGCGCTTCCCCGAGGCGCTCGCCGCCGCCGAGGCCGCCATCACCGCCTACGACCGGGGCGGGGAGGACGGCGAAGTACCGCGCGCCGAGGCGATCCGCATCGCCGCGCTGATCGAGGGGAACGGCCTCGACCGGCGCAAGGAAGCGATCGACCGGCTGACGACGGCGGCGGCACGCTGTCGCGGGGCGGGACTCGACGGGGCCGCGGACATCCTCGACGCCCTGCGCGCCGAGTACCTGAAGCAGCAGGGGGGCTGAACACTGCCGGGGGCCTTCCCACCGCACGCGCGGGCCGGCCCCCGGCTGCCGCCTCCCTGACGCCCCGCGCGTGCGGGTCCGGGCAGGGAGGAGGACGGTGGACACATGGGCGATCGGAAAACCCTGGAACTCCTCCTCGACACGTACGGGCGCACGTACGCCGACGAAGCCGGCATCCGGTTGCGCGACACGCCTCAGCCCTTGTACCAGCTCCTCGTCCTGAGCCTGCTGCTGAGCGCGCGCATTCGTGCCTCCGTCGCGGTGGCGGCCGCGAAAGCGCTCTTCGCCGACGGCATGCGCACCCCCCGGCGGATGGCGGACGCGACCTGGCAGCAGCGTGTCGACGCGCTGGGCAGGGGCGGCTACCGGCGGTACGACGAGCGGACCGCGACGCAGCTCGGCGACGGCGCGCTCCTGCTCCTCGACCAGTGGGCCGGTGACCTGCGACGGCTCCGCCGGGAGGCCGACGGCGACACGGAGGCGCTGCGCGCGGGGCTGCGGCGCCTGCCGGGACTCGGACCGGCCGGTGCGGACATCTTCGTACGTGAGGTGCAGGCCGTCTGGCCGGAGGCCGGTCCGTGCGTCGACGCCAAGGCGTTGCAGGGCGCGGAGCGCCTGGGCCTGCCCACCTCCCCCGATGCCCTGCTGCGTCTGGCCCGCGGTCGGGGCTCCGGCGGCTCCGAACCTGACGGCTCGGGTTGGGGCTCGGGCTCCGGCGGGACGGAGCCGGCGGTGCTCGCTGCGGCGCTGGTGCGAGCGGCGCTGGACAAGCACGCCGCCGAGTCCATCGGGCTGTCCGCCGGGGCGTGACCCGGCGCAGGGCGCTCATGAGCGATCGGTCGTGCTGCTGTGCGCCGTCACGTAATGGGCTGAGTTTCGCCCTGCGAGTTGCCACATCCGGCCCCTACCTTCAGCATGAAGTGACCTGTCTGGAGGGTCGTCTCACCCGGCCGCGTACGGCCCAGGGACGAAAGGGCGCACGATGGCCGCGTACTTCGAGAACAGCACTGACGACCTGGTGCCGAATGCGCTGGCCGGTTTCGCCCGCGCCCATGCGGATCTCGTCGTCCACGACGTGGAGAACGGCTTTCTCGCCGCTCGCCACACCGCACCGTCCCGCCGTGTGGGCCTGCTCTCCGGCGGCGGATCGGGACACGAGCCGATGCACGCGGGCTTCGTGGGCGCGGGGATGCTGGACGCCGCCTGCCCGGGACGGGTGTTCGCGTCACCGCACAACCGGCAGGTGTACCAGGCGTCGCTCGCGGTGGCCCGCGCGGAGGGCGTACTGCACATCGTGAAGAACTACACCGGCGACCGGATCAACTTCGGTATCGCCGCCGAGCGCCTCGTCCACCAGGACATCCCCTGCGCACGCGTCCTCGTCGACGACGACCTCGCGTCCGACTCCGAGGACATCGCCGCCGGGCGCCGGGGCACAGGGGGCACGGTTCTGCTGGAGAAGATCCTCGGCGGCGCGGCCGACACGGGTCTCGGCCTGGACGAACTGGCCGGCCTCGGGGCTGCCCTGGCCGCCCGCTGCCGGACGCTCTCCGTCGCGTCCACCGCGCACACCGCACCCACCACCGGCCGGCCGGCGTTCGAACTGGCCGCCGACGAGCTGGAGTACGGCGTCGGCATCCACGGCGAGCGCGCCGACCGCACCAGGAAGGCGGGCCCCGTCTCCGCTCTGGTGGAGGAGATGACGGACACCCTGCTGGCCGCCCTCCTGCCAACTCCGGAGGAACCGGTCGTGGCGCTGGTCAACGGTCTGGGCGCGGTCACTCCCCTGGAGCTGTACGGCGTCTTCGGCGAACTGGGCCGGGTGCTGGACGAACGCGGTGTCCTTCTCGCCCGCCATCTCGTCGGCGACTACGTCACGGCGCTGGACATGCGGGGGTTCTCCCTCACTCTGCTGGTGGCCGATTCCCGGACGCTGGGCTACTACGACGCACCGGTACGGACCGCGGCACTGCGCTGGTGACCGGGGAGCGGGGCGCGCAAAACTCAAGGAGAACGCCATGGCTACAGCTTTCGACAGCACGTTCACGAGCGGCTGGATGGACCGGTTCGCGGCTTCGGCCCATGCCACCGAGACGGAGCTGACCACGCTCGACCAGCAGGTGGGCGACGGCGACTTCGGGGTGAACCTCAGCGCCGGGGTACTGGCCACGCAACGGCTGCGGAGCGAGGGCGAAGGCTTCGCGCAGGACGATCCATCGGCTCCCCTGAAGAGTGCGGCCAGTGCTTTCCTGGACGAGATCGGAGGCACCAGCGGGCCGCTGTTCGGCTTGCTGTTCCAGGCGCTCGGCGCCGCGGTCGCCGCGGAGGGACCCGCCCTCACCACGACGGGTCTCGCCGCGGGCGCGGAGAACGGCCTCGCCGCCATACGCCGGGTGGGTGACGCCAAGCCCGGTGACAAGACGCTGGTGGACGCCCTGACTCCGGCTGCCGGAGCTCTGCGGGCGGCACCGGACGGCACCCCGCCGGACCACGCGCTCGCGCTCGCCGCCGATGCCGCCTGGCAGGGCGTGCGGGACACGGCGGCGCTCCGGGCGCGGATGGGCCGCGCCAGCTACGTCGGCGAACGCGCCTCGGGCATACCCGATCCCGGAGCGGTGGGCGTCGCCCTGCTCTTCGCCTCGGCGGCCGACACCATACGGTCCCTGGGACCGCATCTGCGGATCACCGGGTGACCCCTGCGCCCGCCTCCCGCCCGCTGCGTCCCGTCCGGACGGGGCGGGCGTCAAGGGGACCGGAGCGGAGCACGCATGCGAAAGGATGAACGAACTTCGCGCATGCGCTGGTCCCGATCGTCGACCTGACCAGGGCCCGCAGGGGGTTGTCGCGCGGAAGAAGGGGCGGGGCCGGGTGCGTGCGACCGCAAGGCGCCGGAACGGCCTTGCAGCGGAGCTACCAGGGCGTTCCGGCAACGCCGCGAGCGCGCGTACCCGGCCCCGCGACGCCGCGAACCAACCCCGTACAGGCCCTGGGTCGCCCCGACCTTCCCCACCCTTCCCCACTCTTCCGCACCGATGACCGGGTGAGCCGAACGGAGTTCCCAGGTCCGGAGGGCGTACTGCCACGTACGGTGGGTCCGTTGCCGAGCCGGTCCGTCGTGACAGGGCCGGCCACGGGCGGTTGGAACGGCGGGGAAGGAAGATCAGCATGACGAAGGCGGCGGCCGGCGGACTGGACGAGCGCGTGGTGGGACGTAAGTGGACGGTGCGTCTGGACGCGACCGGCTGCGGCGGTACGACGGTGCGCGTCACCTGCAGCCGGCCGTCCTGCGTCGAGCGGCGTCTGCCGTCGACGGCAGAGGGACGGGCGGCGGCGATCGCCCACCTGAAGGCCCATCTCAAGGCAGCCGCCGAACCGCGGGCCCACGCGTACTGCGCCTGCAAGGCCGAGAACTGCGGCGCGCACATCCGTCCCACCACCGGCCGGTACGAGCCCCCCCCGACCTGGCGGTGCGGCGGCGCGGTCGTCCTGACCGTACTCGCCGACCGGGAGGGTCGATGGTGGCAGGCGATGGAGTGCTGCTCCCGCTGTGCCGCCGCCACACCCGGCGCCAGGATCGTCGCCACCGCTCCCGTCGTCTCCGCCCCGGCGGTTGCCGCTCCCCGGCCCGTGGGTGACCGCCCGTCGGTCGCCGCGCAGTTCTCCGACAGTTCCACGTCCGCGTCCATGCCCGCCCCCCCGCCCGGGGCCGGACCCCGGAGGGTGCCGAAGCCCCGCTCCACACAGGTGCGCCGCCGCCACGGGTACGAGAAGATCGCGCAACGGATCATCCCGCACGACCTGCGCCCCGTCGTCCTGCGTGACGAACTCGTCGAGCTCGGGCATCTGTTCCGCGGCTACCAGCAGCGCACCGAACCCGACTTGGCACTGCTCGCGGAACTCCACTCGCGCAAGGCGCAGGCGTTCATGACCTGGTCCGACGTCACCGGGGACGTCACCCTGCGGCTGGAGGCCGAGCGCGCCGCGCACGCCGCCACCGCCGCCCGTCTCCAGCACCAACAACGCACCGGCGCCAGTGCGGACGGTGAGGGGCCGACGGTGGAGAGGTTCCTGATCGGGCCGATGCAGTGGACCAACGCGCGCTCCGTACTCGCACACCTGGCCGATCACGCCCCGCTGCCCGGCGCGGAGGCGCGGCTCCTGACCGTGATGCTGACCCTGCGCACCGCGCACACCGGCACCGGCAACCTCGTCGGACAGGACATCAACGGGCTGAACCTGACGGAACCGGAGGCCCTGCTGACCGAGCTGGCGGAGTCCGGCTGGATGTCCTTTCCCGGCGCCGTGGGTGACATCATCGAGGCCCGGCCGGAGAGCCCTGTCCCCATCACCGTCCCTTCCCTGGTGCCCGGGGAGGACGGTACGGGCCCGCTCACGTTCGGCCGGAAGATGCGCCCCAAGCTCAGCGGGTGGGCACAGCGGGTCGTCGGGGACAAGAAGCTCCGCAAGTCGAAAGCCTCCCCCGCCACCCGGCTGCTGGCCCTGACCCTGGCCGCCCGGACCAGCTTCGACGGACGGCTCGGCGCCGACGGCGCGGGCGTCGGTCTGGAAGCTCTCGCCGCCTGGTGCCCCGTGGATCCGGGCGAGTTGCCCGCGTTGGTCGAGCGGTTGACGGCGGCGAAGTGGCTGGCCGAAGCCGCCGTCACGGACACCCTGATCACCGGACAGGTGTCGGAACGCATCCTGCCGCTCACCTGCCCCTGTCCCTGAGGGCCTGCGGGGTGCGGGTGCCGCCCCGTTCTTCCGGCCGGCACCCGCATGACGGACCGGGCGGCACCCGAACGACTCGAAACAGGTGTCGCCCGCCCGGCGGGCGGGATGGGTGGCTCCCGCGCCGACCTTGGATCCGCCGGCCACCACGTGCCCTGCGGCGGACTGTCAGTCCTCGCCGGCGATGTGTGTCTCCGCCCAGGCCACCAGGTCCGGATCGGCGAGACTGGCGACCCAGGAGTCGGCGTGCTCGGCACCGGGTCCGTCGGGGAACGGTCCGGTGCCCAGGACCCGGAGACCGGCCTTCCGCGCGGAGACGATGCCGGTGACGGAGTCCTCGACGGCGAGTGCCTCCTGCGCGGGAACCCCGCAGAGGCCGGCAGCGACCGTATAGACGTCCGGATGCGGTTTCGGCCGCACGCCGTCGCCCGCGACGACCACATGGTCGAAGTGGCCGAGCAGACCGGCGCGGTCGAGGCTCGACTCCACCATGTCCAAAGGACAGTTGCTCGCCACCGCCAGGGGAAGATGCCGGGCGGCGAGCCGTACCAGCGCCGCCGCACCGGGCATGGTGACGGGATCGTCGGCGACCAGTGCCGTGAAGTGTCTGAGCAGGGAGTCCGTCATGTCGTCGGCGAAGTCGGGTTTTCCGCACTCCTCGGCCATGAGAGCGCCGCACTCGGTGTAGTGGACGCCCTTGGCCCGTTCCGCGAAACCGGCCGGAGGACGGAGGCCGAACTCGGTGAAGACCCGCTGACGGGCGTCCTGCCAATGGCTTTCGGTGTCCATCAGGGTTCCGTCGCAATCGAAGACGATCGCCGACGGGGACCAGGAGAAAATGCGATGAGCTGTCATTTCTCTGCCGTTCTCGGAGAGTGCACCGGCCCCGCCCGGTCTGCGGGTGCAGTGACACGGGGCTGCCGGAGAGGCGCACTCGACTGCTGAGATCGCGATGGCGCACGATCTCGATGACCGCACGCGGAGACGGAATGCTGCCGTCTCCCGGGCACGCCGCGACGGACGCATTTCCGCCCTGTCCGGGGTGAGCCCGAAAACATCGTAGTGGCTACGTTAATTTCGGGATCACGCGTCACGCAATCACTACTTCGAGTGTTTGACGGCGGAGCAACGACGGAGCGAGCACCCGGAAGCCCGCCGTGCCGGCCTGCCTGCGGAGTGACGACGCGACCGGCAACCAACCTTTTTCCGCAGCGAGTTGAGCTGGTCTGGAGCGCGTCCGCAGAGGCTCTCCGCCAGGTCCGCCCGCCACCCCGCCTGCGAACCGGTTTACGAATTCTTCAATGGCACACACGCGCAGGCACAGTCGAAGAATAATAAAATCTCCGCGCGCCGAATCTTCGACATCGGAACACGAGCACAGCCCTGCGCCATGCATAATCAGACAATTGATCGAAGGTAGAAATCTTGTGCAAGACAGAGCGCAAGCAACCCGGAGAGCCCTCCTGGAATCCGCAGCACACCTATTTGTCGAACAGGGATACGCGGGCACCAGCATCAACGAAGTCGGTGACCGCTCGGGTCGCACCAGCGGAGCGATCTACTTCCACTACTCCAGCAAGGAGAAGCTGGCTCTCGCGGTCGTCCGCGCACAGTTCGCCAGCTGGCCGCAGCTGAACGCCCGGTACACCGCTCCGGGCATCCCCCCACTGGAGAAACTGGTCGCCCTCAGCTTCGATGTCGCCCACACCTTGCGGGAGGACGTCATAGCCCGCGCCGGCGCCCGACTGTGGAACGAGCGCCGCAGTATCGACGCGGCCGTACCCGCACCGTTCGCCGGGTGGACCGCGGCCGTGACGCGGTTGCTCGCCGAGGCGCGGGCGAGAGGCGAACTCGCCGGAGGAATCGATCCCTCTGGCACGGCCACCACCCTCGTCTGTTCGTTCTTCGGGCTCTACACCCTGACCGACGAGGTGGCCGGCGAGCGGGAACTGGGCGCCAGGCTGAACCAGTGGTGGCTGCTGGTCCTCGGGGCGTTGCAGGCGCGGCCCGATCCGGCCGCCCTGCTCGCCCGGGTACGGGCACGCCTCGCGGCGAACGGTGTCCGCATCCCGGTGCGGACGCGGCCCCTGGCCGCCGCTGCGGCCGAAGACGCACAGCGCGACGTGGCGGCGCACGGATAGTGCCGCGTCACCGGAGGATGTCCGGGCCGTCGCGTCGACCGCGTGGGGTGTTCGGCTGACCGGAGAGCCCGGAAGGGGGGTGGGGCCGGCTCAGCGGGAGGCCGGACCCGCCCCACCCCCTCGCGAGGGGTGAGCGCAGGCGATTTCGCCGATGGCCGGCTGCCTCCTGCTCCGAGACTCTGGTCGGGCCAGTCACACCGCAGCCATCCGCCCACTTCTCAGGAGCATCCATGCGTCGTTCTCCGCGCCGTCTCCTCGGCGTCCTCGCGGCTGCCGCCGCCGCGTTCACCCTGTTCTCCTCGGCGTCGACGGCCGGTGCGGCCGATTCGGCCTCCGCGCCGGCCGCCTCCGTCGCACGGCCGACCACCGCCGTCCAGACCCTGTCGACCAGCACCCCGGTCGTGTTCGTCCACGGGTACACCGGCAACGCTTCCAACTGGGTGACCGCCAAGAGCGTCTTCCAGCTCAACGGCTGGTCCAGTTCACGGCTGTTCGCCTACGAGTACAACTCGTACGGCAGCAACATCACCAACGCCCAGGGCCTGGCCACGTACGTCGACAACGTGAAGGCGCAGACCGGTGCGAGCACGGTCGCGATCGTCAACCACTCGATGGGCGGCCTGGTCAGCCAGTACTACCTGAAGGTGCTGGGCGGCAACACCAGCGTCAGCCACCTCGCCTCGATCGCCGGGGCGAACCACGGCACCACGTTCGCCAGTGCCTGCCTGATGTACACGACGTGCCAGCAGATGTACCCCGGCTCCTCGTTCATCTCCCGGATCACCTCGGGCGACGAGACGCCCGGCACCACCAAGTACGCCACCTGGTACTCGGCGTGCGACGGCGTCATCCTCCCGTACACCAGCACCAAGCTGGACGGCGCGACGAACAACAACGTGGCCTGCCAGACGCACATCGGGTACCTGACCGACACGGTCGTGCTCGGGCGGATCGCCGCCTTCGTCGCCTCCTGACCGCCGGCGGCCCGCCCCGGGCTCTCCGGGACGGGCCGCGCACCCCACGGTCGGCACGCACCCCGCCCCGGGCCTCCGGTGCGCTTGCGGGCTCCGGCTCGCCCGGTTCCCAGGATCCTGCCGAGAACACCTCAGTCGGTACAGAACTCATTGCCCTCGATGTCCAGCATCGGGATGCACGCGTCGTTCCCGTCGTACAACGTCCGCACGTGTACCGCGCCGAGCGGCACCAGTCGTGCGCATTCGGCCTCGAGCGCGGCGAGGCGCTCCCTGCCCACCAGCCCGGTGCCGACCCGTACGTCGAGATGCAGCCTGTTCTTGGCGGCCTTCCCCTCGGGGACGCGCTGGAAGTACAGTCGCGGGCCCACACCGGAGGGATCATCGCAGGCGAACCACACATCCCGCTGCTCCGGGGGCTGCGAGTGCCTGTAGGCGTCCCAGGAGGCAGCTCCTTCCGGTGGCGGCGGTACGACGTACCCCAGCACTTCGCACCAGAAACGAGCGAGGCGCTCGGGTTCCGCGCAGTCGAAGGTGACTTGGAACTGCTTGACCGACGGCATCGGTCCACCATACCGGCGCGCCCCCGGCGTCCTGGGCTTCAAGCGCCGCCCCTCTCACGGCCTTCCGCCCCCGGCCGCCCCGTCGAATCCCGGCCGGCACGAGGGCCGGCCGTCGCCTCCCGCGCCCCCGGCGGGACCGTACGGCGCACGGCAGCAATTGGCTACCGCAGTTGACCCGCGCAGTTGACTCGCACTGTTGACCCGAGCAGTTGACTCGAACAGCCGGTTCCGACCAGCGCCCGCGAACAGCCGGATCCAGCATGACGCCTCCCAAGTGGGCCGGATCGGGGCCGTGTCGGAGACGACCGGTGACGAGGACAGGGCCGTCCGCATCAGCGCCACACGGAGGGCGACCGGCCGGGGCGACTCGCGCAGCCCGACTCTGGACACATGTGCGCATCCGCGCAGGGTGATTTCCTGGCGCGCCGGGGGTGCGTCACGACCGGGAACGCCGCTCCGCGTTCGTATAGTTCACGGGGCTCATGACCTGGGACCGGGGCCCGCTCGGCGGTTCCGCAGCCCGCGACCCCGCCCCCGATCCCGCCGGGTCCCTGACAATAAGGAGTCGGCTCATCGCCCGTCGACGGTCTCCCGGGAGACGCCCCGTGTTCACGGCGCTCCGTTGTGGTGAAGAGGTGACTTCCAGACTCGCTCCACCTCCGGCGCTCACGGCAGCCACACGCCGACGGTTCGTGACCGTCACCGCCGCCGCTGCCGCCCTCGCCCTGTCCGGTGTTCTGCCCAGCGCCGAGGAGTCCGCCGCCGCGCCCGCCGCTCGGCTCAAGGACGATCCCTTCACCCTGGGTGTCGCCTCCGGCGACCCGCTGCCCGACGGGGTCGTCCTCTGGACCCGGCTGGCTCCCGACCCCCTCGCCCCTTTCAGCGGAATGGACCGACGCACCTACCCCGTGCAGTGGGAGGTCGCCTCCGACGAGCGGTTCAGCAGGATCGTGCGGCGCGGCACGGCCCAGCTGACCCCCGAGTTCAACCACACCGCCCATGTGGACGTCCGCGGCCTGGAGCCGTGGCGCGAGTACTTCTACCGGTTCCGCTGCGGCGGGTTCATCAGTCCGGTGGGGCGTACGAAGACGGCGCCCGCCGCCCAGCAGCTCCTGCCGCGCCTCTCGCTGGCCTTCGCCTCCTGCCAGGCGATCTGGGAGGGCTGGTTCACCGCCCACCGCGACCTCGCGGCCCGCCGCCACGACGTCGTGCTGTTCCTCGGGGACTACATCTACGAGTTCGGCATCAACCGCGGCGTACGTCCGGGCGACGGCGACGAGCACAACACCCGTCAGACGGTGACCCTGGACGACTACCGGCAGCGGTACGCCTCTTACAAGCTCGATCCCGATCTCCAGGCCGCCCACCACTCCGCACCGTGGATCGTGGTCTTCGACGACCACGAGATCGTCGACAACTGGGCGAACCTCGCCGCCTCCGGCACCAATCCGGACGACTTCCTGATCCGTCGGGCCAACGGGTTCCGGGCGTACTGGGAGAACATGCCACTGCGCGCTCCGCAGTTCCCGAAGGGCCCCGACATGCAGTTGTACCGGCGGCTCTCCTACGGTCGGCTCGCCCAGTTCTCGATGCTCGACACCCGTCAGTACCGGGACGACCAGGCGAACGGGGACGGCACCAAGGCCCCGAACGCGGCGACCGCCGACCCGGCGCGCTCCATCCTCGGTTTCCCGCAGGAGCGCTGGCTGCTCGACGGGCTCAGCGGTTCGCGGGCCCGCTGGAACGTCCTCGGACACCAGACCGCCATCACCCTGCTCGACACGACGTACGGGCCGGACGTGGCCGTGCCGATGGACACGTGGGACGGGTACAGCGCCTCCCGCGACCGGCTGCTCGGCGGCATCTCGGACCGCGGCGTCCGCAACGTCGTCAGCCTCGCCGGTGATCTGCACCGCAGCGTCGCGAGCGATCTGGCGCTCGACTTCCACGACCCCGACTCCCGAGTGGTGGCGACCGAGTTCGTGGGCACCTCGATCACGTCCGGACTGGACGGACAGGACCTCGACGCCACCGGGCGGGTGCTCCTCGCCGAGAACCCGCACATGAAGTTCGGCAACTTCCAGCGCGGTTATGTGAGTTGCGAAATCACCCCGGATCTCTGGCTGGCCGACCACCGTGTCTGCGACCGGGTCACCGTCCCTGACGGCACGGTGAGCAGCCGGACCGTTCTCGCCGTCGAGGACGGCGTCCCCGCCGTCCAGCAGGCCTGAGGAGCGAGCCATGAAGACAGCTGTGAAGAGCGTCCGCACGGTCACCGCCGTCGCCTTCGTCGCCATCACCGCGAGCACCCTCGCCACCGGTGGCTCGGCGCACGAGGCCCGCGCCGACACCCGGTGGCCGGTGGCCGGATCACCGGTCGCCGAGCGTGTCTCCCTCAAGTCGTCCGCCACCCCCGTGGTGCTCTCGGTCTCGCCGTCGAGCCTCACCGGATCCGAACTCCCCTGCCTGCCGACCAAGTTCAGCGTCTCCATGACCAACACCGGCACGACGGCCCTCTTCGCCGACGCGACGCTGACCGCCGAGGCGCCGATCACCCTCTCGGACCAGGTGTTCTCGACCTACCTGCCGGCCGCCGACCCCGATCGGCCGGTGACGCGCTCGGTGGGCGTGCGCGTGCCCCCGGGCACGGCATCGGGCACCTACGACCTGACCGCGGTCTCGGGCAAGCAGCGGGTCGTGGTCCCGCTCACGGTCCAGGCCCCGCCCCCGCCCGGGCCGGGCACCGACCTGGCCTACGGCAGGGCGGTGACCGCTTCCTCGACCCACGGGAGCTTCACGACCTGCGCCGCCGTCGACGGGGACAGCGACTACCTGCACTGGGGCTCCGGCTACGGCTGGAACGACGCGGACAAGGGCGTCTTCCCCGACTGGCTCGCGGTCCAGTGGCCCGAACCGGTCGAGCTGGGACGGATCGAGACCGTCACCTACGGCACTCCGGCCCGCCCGGCGGCGCTCCAGGGCATCAAGGACTTCGACGTGCAGGTGCGGTCCGGCGGCGCGTGGCTGACCGTCGGGTCCTACCGGGGCAACACCCTCGACCGGGTCGTCACCACCTTCGACCCGGTCACCACGGACGGGGTCCGGGTGTTCGTCCACGCCTCCAACAGCGGCGACTACTCACGGATCCTCGAAGTGGAAGCGTACGCACCGGAGTAGGGCCTGTCCGGACGCATGCAGCGAGGTTCCGGAGCGGGCAGGTGCCGCCGCTCCGGACCCTCGTCATCGACGGGTGTTCGGTCGGGCGTCCTGTGCCCCGGCAGGCGATTTGACTGGTCTCCGCGCACTCCGCTATTGCTGTCGTTGACCCGCACGGGCACGTTGCGGCGGCAGGGGGGTGGGGCGCGTGATCGCATTCTGGTGGGTGGTCGTCCTGGTGGCTCTGATCGCGTGTCGGACCGCCTGGCGGTTCTTCCTCCGCTACCCCGGCGGATGGACGTACGCGTTCCACCAGCAGCACCGGAAGGACCGGCAGGCTCTGGACAACGCCCGCGGTGCCGTACGGGAACTGCGCAGGACCGCCCGTCGTGAGACGTGGCAGGCGTGGACCGCAGTGAAGCGGGCCAGGTCGTCCTACCGCCGCGAGGTCCGCCGCGCCGAAGCCGAACTCCAGCGGTTGCGCACTCCACACCGCGGCGCTCGCATCGAGCAGCTGGGCGCGATCACCCTGCACGAGCACGGCATCCTCGTCGGCGAGGACGAGCTGCCTCTGGCCGGCGTGCACGTACGTTTCGAGCTCGCACGCTCCTCGCACGTGTCCTACGTCTACCTCACCGAGCCGGACGGGCGGGAGCGCATGGAGCGCTACGACGGTGAGGAATTCCCCGAGGAGACGGTGCGCCGGTTCAGCGTGCGTCTCCGGAACGCGGCAGTGGCAGCGGTCCGGTCCCGTGAGGCACGCGCTGCCGACATCGCCACGGCCGAGACTGCTCTGCGCGAGGCCGAGGAGGCGACCGAGCCGATGGAGGTGGCGCAGGAACGGTTGGAGGAGACACGTGAACGCCACGAGTCCGATCCGAGGCTCCCGCGCGCACGGGCAGCGCTCGACGACGCCCGGAGGGAGTGGCAGGACCGCACTGGGCGCCGCCCGCTGTAGGCCGTGTCCGGCGGTTCCCGCCGGGCGTGCGGCTACGCGTCCGATGCGCTGCGCACCACGGCGGACAGCGTCCAGGCCGCGAGTGCGGCGACGACCACGCCGAAGGCGATTCCCGCGGTGCGCAGCCCGAACAGGTCGGCGGCGAGGCCCACTCCCACGACCGGCAGCGCGAGTGCCACGTAGAGCACGGTGAAGTAGACGGATGCCAAATCGCCCCTGCGCTGCGCGGGAGCGGCCGCGTTGATGTCGGCGAGGCCGGCGCGGAAGCTCGTTCCCTGGCCCGCTCCGGCGACGAGGCCGCCGGCGAGCAGGAGACCGAACGACGCGGTGGCGAAGCCCGCGGTGAGCAGGAGCATGCCGAGGATGAGGCCGGCGCACCCCACGGGGAGGGAGTGCGGGCCGAAGACCGGTACCAGGACGACCTGTCCGACCGCCGAGGCGCAGAAGATCGCGCAGATCACCAGTCCGGCGGCGGTCAGGCTGTGTACGTCGAGGAGCTCGCGCAGGAACGAGGGGACCACGGCGGTGAACAGGCCGAGCACCGCGAACCCGGCGAAGCCCGCGAGGGACGACCGCAGGAAGACGCCGCGCATGGGGTGAGGGATCTGCGGCCGGGCAAGTCGCAGGCGTGGCCGGCCCGGGGCGGCGGCGACGGGCTCGGGCATGACCCATACGGCCACGAACGCGAGTACGAGAAGCCCGAGGTCGAGCGCGAAGGGCAGCCGCAGCGGGGCGGGCGCGTACTCCGCCAGCAGGCTTCCGATCAGTGGGCCGCTGCCGAGGCCGGCCATCTGGGTGACCGTGGCCACCAGTGTGGCCCGCTCGGGGCTCCGGGAACCTGCCAGATCGACGATGGCCGCGGTCGCCGTTCCCGTGAAGAGACCGGCGGAGAGCCCGGACAGCAGACGGGCCGGGAACAGCAGCGCGAGTTCGGACGCGGCCAGGAAGATCCCGGAGCTGGCCATGGAGAGGGCCAGCCCCGGCAGGAGTGTGCGGCGCCGTCCGATCTCGTCCGACACGTGTCCGCAGCACAGCAGCGCCACTACGACGCCGACCGCGTAGGTCGCGAAGATCACGGTGATCATCAGCGTGGAGAAGCCGAACTCCTGCTGGTACAGGACGTACAGCGGGGTGGGCAGGGTCGTGCCCATCATCGTCACGGCGAATGCCGCCGCCACCAGCCAGATGCCGAGCGAGTCCGGGGCGGTGCGGCGCTGCCGGGGGTTCGACCGGTGAGAGAAGGACATGGAACTCATGATGGACGAATTGCCCTGAAAAACCCCATAAGCTCGCGAGATCGCAGGGCGCCGAGGCGGACCGTCCGGCTTCCCTGCCCACGTTGCACGCTCCCAACTGGCAACAGGGGTATGGGTTTCCGTCCTGAGCTGGAAGAACCGCCCGTTGCTCCGGAAGCAACCTCCCGCGCAACAGCTCTTTCCGCCATCCCTCACCTTGATCAAGTAGCGCAACAGTTCGGCGACACTTCATTCTGTTCGTCACCCGCTCCGTCTCGAGTCGGAGCGGGACCGACGCCCCGCACGGGCGGGGCAGACTCATGGAGGTTCGCGTGAATCGCTCACTGGTGCCGCTCAGAACGGCACTGATCTTCCTCCTGGCCGTGCTCAGCGGCGTGACGGCAGGAGGGCTTTCCTGGCTGGCGGGGGAAGGCTCTCCGCGGAGTGCCCTGGCCGCTCTCGGCGTCGCGGGGCTCGCCATCCCGTTCTTCGACCGGCTGATCGCGTCCGCCGAATCCGGTGACGTTCGTACGGAGGACCGCGACCATGGGTGAACTGCGGCCGCTGGGCCAGGACCTGACGCAGGAGTCCCGGGCACTCGCCGAGGCCCTGAGAAAGCTCTTCGAAGGGCTGGAGGTCTCGGTACGCAGATATGCCGCGAGGCGCCAGCGCGACCCCGGAACATTCTCGCGCTACCTCAACGGAACACGCTTACCGCCCTGGGCGGTGATCCTGGATCTGTTCACGGACCTCGCGGAGCACCGCGGCGCCACCGTCACTGCGGCGACCATCGACTTCGTACGCGACCTCTACGGATCTGCGGTCGACGCCGGTTCCTCCCCCAAGCTCGCTGTGCAGATCATCGAGCAGCAGCTGGCCGACGCGGACCGGGTGTCACGCCGCTCCAGCGTCCGCGGCGATGTGCTCGGAGACGCGCTCCTGGACCGCGCGACACGCATCGCGGACCTGGAGGTGCGACTGAACCAGATGGAGGCGACACTCGTTGCCGAGCGCGAACGCGCCGGGCAACTGGCTTCCGCCCACTCCGATGCGTCGGAGTTGCTGGAGGAACGGAACGCCCTGCGGCAGGAGGTGGCCCGGCTGCGGACCCAACTCGCGGCGGCCCAGGAGCAGCAGGCGGACGCGGACGCGCGGTGCGACCTGCTGGAGCGACAACTCGAAGCCGTCGAGCGCCCGGTGGCTCTGGTCCAGGCCCAACCGGAGCCGCTGCCCAAGGTGCTGGTGGTGGACGACCAACCCGACAACCTGATGGCCATGACAGCGGTGCTGGAGACGCTGGACCAGGAGCTGGTCACGGTGTCCTCGGGGCGGGAGGCCCTCAAAGCGCTGCTTCACCACGACGACTTCGCCGTCATCATCATGGACGTACAGATGCCCGAGATGGACGGCTACGAGACCGCCGCCCACCTCAAGCGCCGGCCTCGGAACAGGGACGTGCCGATCATCTTCCTCACCGCGATGGGCGTCGACCCCGAGCACACCGCGCGCGGGTACGCGGCCGGAGCGGTCGACTACATCAGTAAGCCCTTCGATCCGTGGGCCCTGCGCGCCAAGGTCGCCGTGTTCACCGAAATCCACCTCGAACGAAGGGTGAGCCACCCCAACTGATGAGTCGGGCGCCGGACTCTCCGGGTCCGGCGCCCGACATCGTGCCGTACCGCACCGGTCCCGGTGGTACGACACCGTGGACCGCAGACCGCTCCCGTGGCCACGTCGGTGGCCGGGAGCGGCATCGCCGCGCCCGCCGGCGGACGGGCCGGCGGGCGCGGTCAGATGGCGAGCGGGGTCAGGCGCCCGCCCTCCGCTTGTTCCACACGTCGAAGCCGACGGCCGCCAGCAGTACGAGGCCCTTGATGACCTGCTGCCAGTCGGTCCCCACCCCGACCAGGTTCATACCGTTGTTGAGCACACCGAGGACCAGGCCGCCGATGATGGCTCCCAGGACGGTGCCCACGCCACCGCTCATCGACGCCCCGCCGATGAACGCCGCCGCGATGGCTTCCAGCTCGAAGTTCACACCGGCCTTCGGAGAGGCCGCGTTGAAGCGCGCCGCGAAGACGAGCCCGGCGAGCGCGGCGAGCATCCCCATGTTGAGGAAGACCGCGAAGGTGACCTTCTTGTCCTTGACCCCGGAGAGCTTCGCGGCGGGCAGATTCCCCCCGATCGCGTACACATGACGTCCGATCACGACGTTGCGCATCACGTATCCGAAGCCGACCAGCAGCACGGCCAGGATCAGAAGCACCACGGGCGTGCCCTTGTAGCTGGCGAGCAGCATCGTCGTGACCAGGATCGCCGCGACGAGCGCCGCCGTCTTCAGCGCGAACAGAGCACCGGGGAGCGGTTCCAGGGTGAACTCGCGCTGGCGTCGGCGGTCCCGGACCTCCTGGTACACCACGTACCCGGCGAGTCCGATCCCCAGGAGCAGCGTGATGTTGTGGTAGTTGGTCTCCGGTCCCACCTCGGGCAGGAAGCCGTTGGCGACCTTCTGCAGCCCTTCCGGGAACGGGCCGAGGGTCTGCCCCTTGAGGAAGATCTCCGTCAGCCCGCGGAAGAGCAGCATGCCCGCGAGGGTCACGATGAACGACGGGATGCCGACATAGGCGATGAAGAAGCCCTGGAGCGCGCCCGCGGCGGCTCCCAGCAGCAGAGTGAGCAGCACCGCGACGGGCCAGGGAACGTGGTGCTCGACCATGAGCACTGCTCCGATGCCACCCACCAGGGCCATCAGGGAGCCCACCGACAGGTCGATGTGCCCGGCGATGATGACGATCATCATGCCGATGGCCAGGATGAGGATGTAGCTGTTCTGCAGCACCAGGTTGGAGACGTTGCGCGGCAGCAGCAGATCACCTCCCGTCCAGATCTCGAACAGGAGCACGATCAGGCCGAGCGCGAAGAGCATCCCGTACTGGCGCATGTTGCGCCGGACGCCGTCGAGGAGCACTCGGCCCACCGGCCCCCCTGCGGACCTGTCGCCCGGCGGCGCCGGCGTGGTCGTGTTCGTGGTGACGTCGGTGCTCATGCCTGGTGTCCTTCGCTGGGGGTGGCACCTGCGGTGACTGCCGGTGGTGCTGTGGTGTCCCGGGTCATGTGCCGCATCAGCACTTCCTGGGTGGCGTCCTCACGGGACACCTGACCGGTCAGTCGTCCGGCGGCCATGGTGTAGATGCGGTCGCACATGCCGAGCAGTTCGGGCAGCTCGGAGGAGATGAAGAGGATCGCCTTGCCCTCGGCGGCGAGCCGGTCGATCACGGTGTAGATCTCGAACTTCGCTCCGACGTCGACCCCGCGGGTGGGCTCGTCGAGGACCAGGACGTCCGGCCCGGCGAGGATCCACTTGCTGAGGACGACCTTCTGCTGGTTGCCGCCGGAGAGCCGGCCGACCGGTTCGAGGACGTTCGGAGCCTTGATGTTCATGGTTTTCCGGTACCGATCGGCCACCTTGCGTTCCTCGTGGCTGTCGACGATGCCGCGCCGGGCGAGGGAACCCAGGGAGGCGAGGGAGATGTTCCGACTCACGGAGTCCCCGAGGTCGAGACCGTAGTGCTTGCGGTCCTCGGTGACGTACGCGATGCCGTTGGCTATGGCCTCGGGAACCGTGCGCGTCCGTACCTCGCGGCCGTCCCTGAAGACGGAGCCCTGCTCGTAGCGGCCGTAGGAGCGGCCGAAGACGTTCATCGCCAGCTCGGTCCGGCCCGCACCCATGAGCCCGGCGATGCCGACGATCTCCCCGCGGCGGACGTGGAGCGAGACCCCGTCGACGACCTTGCGGCTGCGGTCGAGGGGATGCCGGACGGTCCAGTCCCTGATCTCCAGGGCCGGTTCGGTGTCGGCCGCTCCCTCGTAGGGTGTGCGGTCGGGGAAGCGGCTGTCGAGGTCCCGTCCCACCATGCCGCGGATGATGCGTTCCTCGGTGGTTGCCGGGTCCGCGACGTCCAGGGTCTCGATGGAGCGTCCGTCGCGCAGGATGGTGACGGAGTCGGCGATCCGGGCGATCTCGTTCAGCTTGTGCGAGATGATGATCGAGGTGATGCCCTGGCCCTTCAGTTCCCGCATCAGCCGCAGCAGCTTCGTACTGTCCTCGTCGTTGAGCGCGGCGGTCGGTTCGTCGAGGATCAGCAGCCGGACGTTCTTCGCCAGGGCCTTCGCGATCTCCACCAATTGCTGCTTGCCGACGCCGATGTCGGCGACCCGGGTCTCGGGATGTTCGTCGAGCCCGACCCGCCTGAGCAGTTCGGCCGCACGGCGCAGCGCCTCGCGCCAGTCGATGACTCCCCGCCGGGACGGCTCGTTGCCGAGGAAGATGTTCTCGGCGATCGACAGGTAGGGAACCAGGGCGAGTTCCTGGTGGATGATGACGATGCCGCGCCGCTCACTGGCCCTGATGTCCTTGAACCGGCACGGCTCGCCGTCGAAGACGATCTCGCCCTCGTAGGTCCCGTGCGGGTGGACGCCGGACAGGACCTTCATGAGTGTCGACTTGCCGGCACCGTTCTCTCCGCACAGGGCGTGCACCTCTCCGTGCGCCACGGAGAGGGTCACCTCCGACAGTGCCCTGACTCCGGGAAACGTCTTGACGATGGACCGCATCTCGAGGATGGGGCCGGTGGGGGGCGTGGCCGGGGTGGGTGCCGCGGAGGAGCGGGGCGCGGCGGGGGTCACCCAAGCTCCCCGGCGTCGATGTAGCCCGAGTCGACCAGGACCTTCTTGTAGTTCGACTTGTCGACGCTGACCGGGTCGAGCAGGTAGGCCGGAACCACCTTCTTGCCGTTGTCGTAGGTGGTGTCGTCGTTGGTCTTGGGCTTCTTGCCGTCGAGAACGGCGGACACCATGTCCGCGGCGACCTGGGCGAGGGCCCGGGTGTCCTTGTAGACGGTCTGGGTCTGCTGGCCCGCAATGATCGACTTCACGGAAGCGACCTCCGCGTCCTGACCGGTGACGATCGGCAGCGGCTTCTTGGCGCTTCCGTAGTCGTCGGACTTCAGGGCCGACAGGATGCCGATGGAGATGCCGTCGTAGGGGGAGAGCACGGCGTCGACCCGGCCGGTGGAGTAGGACGAGGTCAGCAGGTCGTCCATGCGCTTCTGCGCCGTCCCGCCGTCCCAGCGCAACGTGGTGACCTGGTTGAGCTGGGTCTGCTTGGAGCGTACGACCAGTTGCTTCTTGTCCAGGTAGGGCTTGAGTACCTTCATGGCGCCGTTGAAGAAGTACTTGGTGTTGTTGTCGTCGTTGGACCCGGCGAACAGCTCGATGTTGAAGGGCCCCTTCTTCGCGCCGCCCTCCAGCCCCAACTTGTCGACGATGTACGTGGCCTGGAGCTCGCCGACCTTCTCGTTGTCGAAGGAGGCGTAGTAATCGACGTGCGGGGAGCCCAGGATGAGCCGGTCGTAGGAGATCACCGGGATGTGGGCGTCCGCCGCCTGCTGCAGGACGTTGGAGAGCGCCTCGCCGTTGATGGCCGCCACGACGAGGGCGTCGACGCCCTGAGTGATCATGTTCTCGATCTGGGCGACCTGCTGGTCGGGGTCGTCCTCGCCGTACTGCAGCGTCGCGGAGAAACCGGCCTTCTTCAGGCTCGCCGTCATGTTCTTGCCGTCGGCGATCCACCTCTCGGAGGACTTGGTGGGCATGGCGATGCCGATGGTCAGGTCCTTCTTGTCCTTCGACTCCTCGCTTCCCCCCTCGCCGTTCTGCCCGCAGGCGGTCAGGAGCAGGGCACAACCGGTGGTCACGGCCAGAAGAGCGTATGCGGATCGGAGTTTCGTCATGAGCGTTACCTGGTAATCCTGTCGTCGAGGCGGCTCTGTCCGGAACGACCTCGGCGGCAGCAAGCATGCTCGCGCCGCTGGACAGCGTCGTCCCGGCTTGGCGGCCGAGGCTCAGCAGTCTCGGCAGAGCTCGATTGTTAGCGCTCACAACGGGGTCGTACAAGAGGCGTTGAGGTTTTTCTCGTGTCGATACCCAGCCGTAAGCAGGAAGATGGGCGGCAAACGTGGCGCATCCCCCAGAAAGCGTGCATCGTCAGCCACTCGCCGCCGGCCACCCCCGCCCGCCACCACCGGCGTTCCCCCGGCGCCGGCGCGTCGGCGGGCGGAGGGCAAACGGGTCTCCTCGACGGCCTTCGGAACGCCGGGCGAGCACCTACCGAGCACCCGCCAGGCGGTCGACCGTCGAAGAGCGCGGCCCTGGCTGTCGAACGAACCTGGCACACATGCGACTTCGGCGTGTGCGTGTCGACAACACGTGAGCCGATCCACCCCCCGAACGGGCCCAAGGGGTAATGCGCGGGCCCCGCCGTGACCAACCGGCAGCCGAGCCGACGGACCCGCCTCGGCCGACGTCGACCCGCGCAGCATGCCAACCTCCGCCCAGGAGGGCCGTGTTGGCGCTCCAGCTACCTCAACTACCGCTGCGCCACGGGTATGCGGCGGATGCGTCGATCCCGGCGGACATGCACCGCCCCCATGCGTGCATTGGGCCGGGAATCCCTGACGCGGCGCCGGTCACGCGCCCGGGAGGAAAAGGCAGAACACGTGCCCGTGAGGGTCGCGGAGAACCCGCACGTCCTTTTGGGGCTGGTGCTCCTCCAGCGTCGCGCCCAGTGCGCAGGCGCGCGCGGTCTCCGCCTCCAAGTCGTCGACCTGCACGTCCAGGTGTGCCTGCATCTGCTGGGTGCCGGGCCGTGGGGGCCATACGGGGACGGCGTGACCGGCCTCCAGTTGGAAGCTGAGACTGGGGCGCTCCTGTCCGACTGCACGCAGCCGGACCCACTCCGCCTCCCGCTCGACTTCCTCCCAGCCCAGGAGAGCCCGGTAGAAGTCGGCCAGGGCGGGCGGGTCCGGAGTACCGAGAACACATGCGCCGAGCAATGTCGTCATGCCCTTCGCCTTCCCCGATACGCACCCGTATGCATCAGCGGCCCGACGGTAGCCCGTAGTGACTACGGGGCGGTGGCGCCGTCCGGAGCGCCGTGATACCGCCCCTCCCTCAGAGAGGCGGCTCGGTGAGGAGTTCCCGCAGCCAGCGGGCACTCTCCGTCTCGCCGAGGCCACTCGCACCGCCGGACGTTCCGGCGAAGAGGCGGCCCCAGGAGCGGGCCCGGCCGATCGCTCCGAGCCGCCACGCCAGAGTGACGGCACGTCGCAGTTCAGCAGCCGCGGGACCCGTTCCCGTCCACGGCTCCAGGTAGGCGTCACGCAGGCGGGGCAGCGCCTCGGGCCCGTAACGTTCACGGGCCGTCCGGGCGGAGATCAGGAGGCTGCAGAAGGGGTGGGAGACCGCCGCGTCGCCCCAGTCGAAGAAGGCGAAACGGCCCGGCTCAGGGGCGAACACCTGACCGTCGTGCAGGTCGGAGTGGTCGAGGGAGTCGAGGACACCGATGGCCGTGAGTTCGGTGCACCAGTCCGCAAGGCGGGGGCGGAGTGCCAGCAATGCCCTGCGGTCGGCCTGCCCCAGAGCCGGGTTCTCCTCAACCATCCTGTCGAAGATCTCCGGCAGGGCGGCCACCCGCCGGTTCGGGACACCGAGGGCTTCCATCCTCTCCGTGAACGGCGTCAGCTCCCGCTGCACTTCGGCGAACCGGCGCAGCATGTTCTCCCAGTCGGGCAGGCCCGCACCACCGCGGTCCAGGGCGTCCCGGAAGAGCCGGCCTCCGTCAGGCGTCAGCGACCACCCCCGCTCGGCGTCGACGGCGATCGGCTTCAGCACGTGGCCCGGGACCCAGTGCGCCAGGGCGTCGGTCAGAGCCGCCTCGAAGGCACCCTCGGGCGGGCCGGCTTTGAACCACACGGCGCCCAGTTCCTCGACGGGCATCCGCACCGCAACGGACCACGGTCGCAGCCGCACCGTCCGCCGACCCACTTCGCGCAGCCCGTGGGCCGCCAACTCCCGCTCCGCCCACGCGAGGGCGGCATCCCGCCACGCATCGGTCGCCCAGGGCGTCACCGCGTCCTGGTACTGCCCCCGGTCCACCGCCACCGATTCGTCACGCCGCATCGCCCCATCCCACCACCGCGCCCGCCGCCGGCACCATCCGTTTTCCGCGACCGGATCACCCGCCACCGGTCCCGGAACACGGCCGTCGCGGTCCTCCGCATGCCTATGGGACGGCGACTGCTCCCTGCCGCCGTAGCGGTTCCGGGAGTCCGTACGTCATGAGGGTCGGCGGATCACGCTGTTGTCGTCCGCCACCTCGTACAGGTCGATCCTGAGCGATCGGCGCACGGCGGCCGGGACCCGCTCGGCGGCCTTGACGGACGAGGTAGGCACGATCAGGGCGTAGCGCGTGGCCGGGGATTCGTGCGTCATCCGGCGCAGGAGTTGCCCGTAGGCGATGTCGACGTCCGTGCCCTTCTCCTTGGTGCGCCCCTTGGCCTCCCCGACAAGGCGCTCGTCACCGCGCAGGGCTTCGATGTCGGTCCATTCGTCAGTGGGGGTGACGGGGGTCCAGCCCTCGGCGATCAGCCAGCACCTGAAGGCGTCGGTCACACGGTCTTCGTCACTGGTCCGCATCAGGAGCGTCCGTACTGTCTCCAGATCGGAAAGCCGGGTGCGGCGCAGCCGGCCCCTGCCGTCGGCATCGAGATCAGCCGGACGGATCACCACGAGCCGCAGACCGTGGGCCGGAATCCCGGTGTCCCTGCGGGCGTCGTACAGCGCGCGCTGTTCGCCGCGGTGCACGCCGCTGATGGTCAGCCTCTCCGGCTTGTCGAAGATCGGCACCGGCTGGTCGTGCTGCAGTTCGCGGTACTCGACCACCAGTCGGTGGCCGTGCCAGTACGAATCGACCGGTAGCTTCACCTGTCGTCCGGTGGCCCCTGGATCTCCCAGCAGCCAATCGAACCGATGCCCGCGCCGGCCGGCTTCCCCGAGGATCTCGTCACACATGTCGAGTACGTACGCCTCGTCGCTGTCTTCTCGGCTCATGGCTTCGGATGATCCCATCCGCCGGTGACCGCAGACCCGGGTTCGCCCACAACCGCCCGCTCAAGACAGGAAGCGGCCGCGCAGGCACCTCTTGGGGACGATCGCGAGCGCTCCCCCGGGCCGCCGCGGCCCGGTGGGAGGCAGGCACGCCTGGCGTACGGGGTGTTCGCACCGGGCGGTCGGGCTCCGGGTGTCGGCGTGGGACACCCTGGGGAGTGTCCGGGAGGGAACGGGGAAGCACTGGGCCCGGTCGCGCCCGACAGCACCCTGGGCCTCGGGCAGGTCGACCCCCAGCGTCCGCGAGGTCCTGTGGTTCCTCCGGATCACCGCCCTGCCCCGCCCCGCGACCACGTCCTGCCCTGGCCCACCTGGCACCGCCCCAACCGGCACCAGGCCCACCACCACTGGAACAACATCGATGCCGCAGCGCCCACGTGACCAGCAACGACGACCCACCCATCACCAACTAACCGCTGTGGCTGACAGCCTGCGGCGTAAATATGGCGAGGCTGCGGGGGTGGAGGGTCCGCACGGACCGGAAGTGGGTCCGTGCGAACAGCCCGTTCCATCAGAAACAATGGTCACGGCTCGGTTCGTCAGTCCACCTTGACGCCGGACCCGAGGGTCCATTTCTGGTTGGCGCCTCCGGTGCAGTTCCACAACTCCAGGCCCGCACCATTGGGGTTGGCGGCCCCGGTGACGTCAAGGCAGAGCCCGGACTGAACGCCGGTGATGGTGCCGTTGGAGTTGACGTTCCACTGCTGGTTGGCGCCGCCGTTGCAGTCGTAGATCTCCACGTGCGTACCGGCGGTGGCAGCGCCGCCATGGGCGTCGAAGCACTTGCCCAGCACCTTCAGCGTTTTGGCTGAAGAGCTGTAGGTGATCTTCTGGTTGGCGCCGGCGTTGCAGTCCCACACGTCCAGCTGAGTGCCGTTCACCAGGGTGCTGTTCGGATCGTCGGCGCAGCGGCCGGAGAGGCTACTGGTCAGGTTGCCGCCGACTGGAGTCGAGGAGCCGGACGGGGTGACTTTGAACAATGCGGATTCGTGGGGGGCCAGACTCCGGCTGACGGAGTTGGTGAGAGTTTCGTTCGACTTGCCCCAAAGATTGCGCACCGTGGCGGTGCCGCTGAACCCGAGGTCGGAGAAGTTGGCCGTGACCGTCTCGTTGCCGGCCCGGTCGGAACGGTTGAACAGCGCTACCGTATAGCTGCCGTCCGGGTTCTTCTGCTTCGTGGCCCACACCTGCAGATCATTGTTGTTCGAGATCTGGCCGGCCACCACGGAGTCGGTCTGGTTGACGTTGGTCACCTCCGTGTTCTTCAGCATGTTGAGGTCACCGGCGTCCAGGTTGGTCAGGTCGCTCCCCAGCATCATCACCGACCTTGTGATCGCCCACAGAGTGATCACGCTCTGCCGTTCATGCACGGTCAGACCATTGTGGTCACCGTTGCCGACCTCGATCGAGTCCGGGTCGTTCCAGCCACCCGGACCGGCGTACTGCCCCCATTGGGCCAGGCTCGCCCAACGCGGCCCGACATTGCTCCAGGTGGTGAGGGTCGAGCAGTAGCACTCGATGTCACCTCCCGTCCGCCAGCTGTTGGAATACTGCTGCCAGGTCTTGATGTTGTTGATGTCCAGGGTGTTCGACAGGCCGAGGTGGATGGTGCGGCCGGTCTGGTTCAGCGCCTTCGACCAGGCGATGACGTCGTCCTGGTCGCTGGTGTGCACACCGTCGATCTTGATGTAGTCGACCCCGTAGGAGGCGAACAGGTTCGCCCACGAGTTCACGAACGCCTGTGCCGCGGTGGGGTTCTTGCTGTAGTCGATGAAGTACATGACATCGCCGAACCCGCCGTAGTTCGACTCGAAGGTCGAGGTGCTCGAGACGATGTCCCGTGCGTGGTACGGCGTCCCTTCGATCGGAGTGTTCTGGTCGTACGCAGCCTTCGAGATGCCCGGCGTCACGTACATGCCGAACTTCTCACCCAGGCCGTGGATGAAGTCGCCCAGGTTCTTCATACCGTTCGGGAATTTGGCGGTGTCGACGACCCAGCGACCGTACTGATCGACGGTGGTGCCGGGGTTCTTGATGTAGTAGTCGTCCAGGTTGATGTACTGGTAACCGGCAGACATCAGGCCCGAGTCGCGCATTGCCTGCGCCTGGGCCTTGATCTTGGCCTCGGTCGGGTTGTTTCTGACGAAGCTCCAGCTGCTCCACCCCATCGGCGGCGTCCGCGACGCACCGTTGTCCTGGGCTTGCGCGGGCGTCGAGCCCGTCAGGGTGGATAAGAACAGCGAGGACGCCAGGGCAACCGTCGCGACGAGCGTGCGCTTGAACATGTCTCTCCTTGAGTCGATTTACTTCGCGTCAGGAGTGTCAGACTGTTTCGTATTGAGCCCTGTTGTTTGATCTGGTGTCAATACATCAAACCGAGTGGACTTGATCGCACAAATTCAATCAGTTCCAGGGGCGGGTCGTCGTTGCTGGTCAGGTGGGCGCGGTGGTGGTGATGTTGTTTCAGTGGTGGTGGGGTTGGGCGGCCGGTATGGGTGGGGGCGGTGCCGTACGGACCCATGCAGGACGTGGCCGCGTCGCGGGGTGCAGGTGAGGTGGCGGCCTGGCACAGGCCGACCACGCCCCAGGGCTCCGGAGTACTGCCTGGCTGCCCCGCCACAGTCGGTCGAGGACCTCTCGTCGCCGATCGTCCACCACCAGCACCGCTTGGTCGTCGGCGAGTTCACCAGCTGTCCAGGCGGCGATCCGGTCGCGGGCAGTGCCGTAGTCAACGGCCGTGGGACAGGAAGTACTGCAGCCGGTGGGGGCCGGACCGTCCGAGTGCCTCGGCCAGGGTCCGGCAGTTGCGAGTGTCGTGCTCCACCGGCATCGCCTCGGTCACGTCCCGGGCCACTGCTTCGCCGAGACCGGCCTGACCATCGGATCTGCTTGACGACACCACGAATTCAACCTCAGTAGGCTGCTCACGGGACCGATTCCGGTCGTGAGCGCCACCGAACAGACGCGGCAAGCCGGGTTATCGACATCGCTGCCGACGTCACCGGGCGCGGGGATCACCAGCCGGTCATCAGCAGGTGGTTCAGAAGCAGGGCGAGCGCTGCTTGCGCGGTGAGCCCAGCGCTGGGGCGGGTGAGGAAGGCGCAGGGGCCGGTGAGGAAAGCGCAGGCCGGAGCAGCCACATGGCGAAGGGAAGCCAGATGCGCTCCGTCTCCGCCTTGCTCTTCCCGGACAGGTCGGCTGCAGCAGGGCCATGACGGCGGCAGCCGTCAGGAGAGCGAGGCGGCCGGTTGCCGAAGTCGGGTTGCGCGGGCCGTCCGGGCGGGTGGCGGAGTCGCCCGGCAGCTTGACGAGTGCTGTGCCGACCCGTCGCAGGCCGCGGCCGTCGCCAGGCCGGTGATGAGTACGGCACACGCGAGGTTCGCCCACACCCAGTAGCCGTAAGGGCGGGTGCCGCCCATACCCTGGTGGTAGCGGACGGCCAGCAGACCGTATGCCTCCCACCAGTCGAATCCTGCGGGGTGGAACGAGATTCGACACGCCCCCTCTCGATCCCAGCGGGCCCCTGAGCACGAGCACAGGACAAGGTGCGGGTCGAGGGCCTCAGCATGGCGGTCGCCAGTGGGAGCACCACCAGCCCGGCCATGGTTTCCCCAGGTCAGCGCACTCGCCCGCGCGGTTTCAGCGGAGTGGTGGGCACTTCCGGGGCGGGCAGGCGGCCACCGTCGTAACCGTGCACCTCGCCGAACCGCGAACCCTTCTCCCAGTCGTTTCGCGCCTGTACGATCTCGTCACCGGATCGGCCGACGAAGTTCCACCACATGACGATTTCCTCGGCGAACGGCTCGCCGCCGAGGAGCATGAGTCCGGCGTCGGAATCCGCGCGCAGGGGCAGGTCTGCGCGGCCGCAGCCGAGATAGAGCATGGAGCCGGGGAGTACGGGCACCCCGTCGACGTGGGCCTGGCCCGACATCGACAGGACCGCGTACTCGAAGTCCGGGTCGAGCGGCAGGCGGGTTTCGGCGCCGGCGGCGAGGGCGAGGTCCGCGCCGACGATCGGGGTGTACGCGGTGCCGGGCGAGGTCGCTCCGTCGAGCCCTCCGAGAATCACCGTGGCGGTGAGCCCCGGAGCCGTCACCGAGGGAAGGTCCGCGTGGTGCTGGAAGTGGGGCTCGACGTTGCGGTGGGCCTCCGGCAGGGCCACCCAGAGCTGGGCACCGTGCAGAAGCCGGGCGTGACTCTTCGGGCTCTCCTCCGAGTGGCTGATGGCACGGCCCGACGTCATCAGGGCGAGTTCCCTCGGCCGTACGGTCGTGAGGCTTCCCAGGCTGTCGCGGTGCAGGACCTCGCCCTCGTGCAGCCAGCTCACGGTCTGCAGCCCCATGTGCGGGTGGGGCGGCACCTGCATGCCGGGTTCGTCCGCGATGTCGTCGGGGCCGTAGTGGTCGACGAAGGCCCAGGCGCCGATCATGCGGCGCCCGAGGTTGGGCAGCAACCTGCGGACTTCGGTGGACTCGCCCAGGCGTACGTGGCGCGGAGTGAGGAGTTCACGCACCGGTTCGGCCACGACGAAGCCCCGTCCTCCGCAGATGGACAGCGTGGCCCGGCGATCGAGGTTGCTCATGGTGGTCAACCTATTGCGCGTCGGCTGCGCGGGAGGCGCACAGGCACGACCGCCACTTCGCCAATTTGGTGGAATTTTCAACCATCGGGTGGTGTTGTCGCGAGCACACGGACGGGAGGCCTTGAACGGCCGCCCCGCCGGCGGCAGAGGAGGAACCCATGGACGAGAGCTACTACGAGTTCGGCACGGCCGCCGACCGGTGGAACCGTGCGCAAATGTTCTTCGACACGAAGGAGTATCTGACCGCGGCGCGCATTCTCCGCGGGCTCGTGGACGAGGTTCCCGAGCAGGTCGCCCCGCGTCTGCTGCTCGCCCGCGCCTACTACCACTCGGCGCGGCTCGGCAAGGCGGAGGCGGAGCTGCGGATCGTCCTGGAGCGCGACCCGGTCGAGGACTACGCGCGGCTGCTGCTCGGGCGCACCCTGGAGCGTCAGGGCCGGCGGGAGGAGGCCGGGCCGCACCTGCGGATGGCCGCCGCTCTCAACGGCGACTTCCCCACCGACTGAGGCCCCCCGGACCGGTGCCCAAACGCCGGTGACGTGTGCGGCCGGAGAGAAGTCTCCGGCCGCACACGCGCGAGTGGGTCAGCTCACCGCCCCGGCGGGATGGGGAGCGCCCTCGTGGGACTCCGCCCCCCGTCCCCGCGAGGGAAACAGCAGGCGCTCGGTGAGGGCGCCGAAGATCAGCCCATAGCTCACCCAGAGGGTTGCCTGGACCGCGAGGGTGGAGAGCCGGAATTCCCAGAGCAGGGTCGCCGGGAAGTCCGCGCCCACCTCGTCGTACGACGGCAGGAACACGTATGCGAGTCCGATCAGCAGGACGTACCCCGCGGACGCGGCGATGGTCGCGTTCCAGTTGCCGAGGCGCGGGGCCAGCCTCCTCCCGCCGATGACGGCGGCGACGGCGAGCAGCACGCTGAGCGCCACCATGAGGAAGAAGAGCCCCGTGCGCTGACCGATGGTGTCCGGGTCACCGACGGCCGGCGGGTTGGCCGGGTACTTCAGGAACGGTACGAGGTACACGGTCAGCAGCGCCGCCCCCGCCACCAGGGCCGCGGTGGCCCGGGCGCCGAAACTCCCGATGCGGCCGAGGGCGTAGCAGAAGACGAGGGCCGCGATGCCGCCGACGGCGACACCGAAGACGAGGACGCCGGTGGCGAGGCCGCCGGTGGCCTGCATCGTCCGGCCGACCAGCTCCTCGCCTCCGTGATGGTCGTGACTGTGGGCCTCTTCCAGGGCGATGGAAGCGTCCACCCGGGACTCACCGAGGAAGTAGGCGACGAGGAGCGCCGCGACGCCCGCGAGAAGGCCCGCGAGCATGCCGCGGACCAGGAGCGCCCGGACTGATATGGAGTTCATGAGAGTCGTCCCCCGGGATGCCTAGTGGCAGGGGAAACCGAGAAGGTGACGGCCGTCGTGGACCCACTCGTGCACGGCCTCGCCGGAGATGAGGGAGGTGGCACCCTGCTCCGCGCCGACGAAGTAGAGCAGGACGAGCATGAGGATGCCGAAGAAGACCGCCCACGGGGCGATCGCCTTCAGCGAGATGGGGGTGACGGCGGGAACGCCGGTCGCGGGTGCGGCAGTGTGTGCCATGGCAGAACCTCCTGAGGGAACACGCGTCCCGATCGTGGTGCCTGAGACGACGGTGCCGGGTCTGACTTCCCGCAGGTACGGGTTCACAGTGGCGCGACCGTGCCGGATTCTCAACCGGACTTCCGTTGCCCCGTCGTCATGCTCGTCAGACCATAGCGTCTGCGTTCGGGCGCCGCCATGGTGCGATGCGCCACCCACCCCCGACACACCTTCGGCATGCGGCTGTTGAGGATGAGGGAGACTCCGGGGATGACCCTGCGCTTGACGTTCGTCTCACCGGCGCTCGGCCCCGCGCTGCGCGAGGCCAGGTTCGCCGGTGACTGTGCCGGTGGGGGCCCGATCGACGACGCGGGCGAACGCCGTGCCCGGGCCGCCGCCTCGGCGGTCCCGGACGCCGGGCTCCATCTGTCGGGCCCCTCGGAGCGCTGCCGGCGTACGGCGCAGGCGCTCGGCCTCCGGGCGACCGCCGAACCTCGGTTGCGGGACTGGGAGATGGGACGCTGGCGGGGCCTTCGGTTGTCGGATGTGGCGGCGGACGAACCGGACGGCGTCGCCGCCTGGCTCGGCGACCCCGCTGCCGCACCGCACGGCGGCGAGTCACTGCTCGCGCTGATCGGGCGCATGGGCCGCTGGCTGGACTCCCTCACCGGGGCGGACGGGGCCACGGCCGCTGCCGGGGAGGCGGACCCGGGCGGGGTGGGGCGGATCACCGCGGTCGTCGAGCCCGCTGTCGTACGCGCGGCGGTCGTCCACGCGGTGCCGCTTCCTCCGACGGCGTTCTGGCGCCTCGACGTGGCACCGCTCTCCCGCATCACCCTCAGCGGGCGCTCCGGTCGCTGGAACCTCTCGCTGGGCGCCCCACTCTGACTTCCGCCCTTCGGGTGCCGATCCGTCAGCGCCGGTCCCCCGTCAGCGCCGGTCTCCGGCCAGGTCCGCGGGGCGCCCTTCGGTCGGCTTCCTGGTGGCCGCGATGTGCGGGGCGGGCGCCGGTGGGGGCGTTCCGGGCTTCCGTTCGGGGGCGACCTGCTGCGCGGGAGGGGGGACCGTGGCCGCGTGCCGCGTGGAGGAGGCCGGCGCGGCCGGGGCCTGGGGAGAGACGGACGCGCCCGCGGGCTTCCGGCGGACGCCGGTACGGGGCGCGGCCGGGGAGTACACCGGTACGCGCAGCAGGGCGACGACCGCGATGCCGACGGTGGCGGGCAGAGCCAGGCCGACCGCCGGATGGAGCACATCGGTGTGGATCAGCGTCCCGGTGGCGGCGCAGGCCGCCGTCGCCAGGATCAGGGTGACCGCGGCTCCCCGGGGCGTCAGGCGCAGGCGGCGCAGGCGGTGGACGGCGTGGTCCTGGGCCGGCGCCAGGAGGGGCCGGGCCGCCTTCCGCCGGGACAGCAGCACGAGGACCAGGTCGGCGAGGGCCACCGTCATCAGCGCCGGTACGGAGACCCACGCGGCGCTTCCGGACGGTGCTCCGGCGAGCAGCAGCAGAACGGCCCCGGCGAGCAGGAAGCCCGTGTAACGCGAGCCGCAGGAGCCGTAGAAGACACGCGCGGGCGGCCAGTTGTAGGGCAGGACGCCGGACACGGAGGCGGCCACCACGGCGAGCAGCAGCACGGTTCCGGGGTGGTGGTCGGCCGCCGCGCACGTGAGCAGCCCGGCGGCGAGGACGACGGTCACTCCGGCCGCGGTGCCGTCGGAGCCCTCCAGCAACTGGAGCGCGTGGGTGAGGACCACCATGAGTACGGTTCCGAACACCGCTGCCACCGGGGAGAGTCCGGAGAACGCCGCGACGAGCGCCGCCAGCACGGTGTGGAGGACGAGTTCGGTACGGGCCCCCACCGGGCGCAGCTCCTTCACCAGTCCGAGCACCGCGACCGCGGCGGCCGCGGCGAGCAGGAGGCGCACGCCGGATCCGGGCTCCGGAAGGCCCAGCCGGGGCGCGGCGAGCATGACGCCGGTGGTCGCCATGACGACCGCGACGCCCGTACCGACGGTCCGCCGGGGCCCTCGGCGCCCGCCCTTCGCCGCGATGACCGGGGCAAGACCGCGGACGACCGCGGTGAGTGCCACGGTGATCACCAGCGCGACAGCCCCGGAGATGATGACGCCGACCACGTTCACCCTGCTCTGCCTTTCCTCGTTCCTGGCCCCGTGGCGTCCTCCGCCGAGCGGGACAGCCCCGCACGGCACCCTCGGAACGCGTTGCCCGGGCGGCGCACCGCGCCACCCGAGTGGAGTCGTTCCACAACCTAAGGTGTACATGTCGGGATATGCCCCAAATAACACGCAGAGGGGCATTTTGATTGGAGTTCGAAGAGAAACCGAACAGGTGGACACCTGACCCGATGACTACGGACCGGCCCCGACCGGTACACCCCGCTCGGGGTGTACCGGCTCACTGACCGGGAACGGCACGCACCGGGTGCTTGCTCATGATGGAGACCCGGTTGAAGGCGTTGATGGCGACGGCCACCCAGATCACGGCCGCGATCTGGTCGTCGGAGAGCGTCTCCCGCGCCAGGGCGTAGGAGCCCTCTTGTTGCGCGGCGTCGGCGGGGTTCGTCGTCGCTTCCGCCAGGGCGAGGGCGGCGCGCTCCTCTGCGGTGAACACCTCGGTGTCGCGCCAGGCGGCCAGCACCCCCAGACGCCGGGCCGTGTCGCCCGCGCGCAGTGCGGCGCGGGTGTGCACGTCCAGGCAGGAGGCGCATCCGTTGAGCTGGGAGACCCGGAGGTTGACCAGTTCCACCAGGGTGCGGCTCAGCCCCGCCTCCTCCGCGACGGCGCGAACCGCGCCGGAGGTCGCCACCAGGGCGTGGTACGCCTTGGGGCTCTGCTTGTCGATGTAGATCCGGCGCTCGCTGCCGGCCGTCCGGGTGCTGGTCACCCGTGCCTCCTCAACCGGGGCCGTCGCCCCTGAACCACCCCGCGCGCCCGGACGGGCGGCGGCTTACTATGCAGAACATGATCGTTGAACATGAAAGCACCTTTGAGGGGGGCGGGGCGCCCGGCACGGGCGGAGTCGGTCCCGGCGACGGGCCCACCCGGCCCGAGAAACCCGCAGAACAGGGCGGTCCGGCCGAGCCCACCCGGGTGGAGGTGCTCACGCCCCGGGACGTTCCCCTCGGTGGCCCCCGGGCGATGACGGTCCGGCGCACCCTGCCGCAGCGGGCCCGTACGTTCATCGGTGCCTGGTGCTTCATCGACCACTACGGCCCCGACGACGTCTCCGAGACGGGCGGGATGGACGTGGCCCCGCATCCGCACACGGGCCTGCAGACGGTCAGCTGGCTCTTCAGCGGCGAGATCGAACACCGCGACAGCCTCGGCAGCCACGCTTACGTGCGCCCGGGCGAGCTCAATCTCATGACCGGCGGCCTGGGGATCAGCCACACCGAGGTCTCCACCGCCGCTACCACGATCCTGCACGGTGTCCAGCTGTGGGTGGCCCTCCCGGAGAAACACCGGCACGCCGGCCGCGACTTCCGCCACCACGCACCCGGAGCGGTGCACGTCGAGGGCGCCGTCATCAGGGTGTTCCTCGGATCGCTCGCCGGAGACACCTCCCCCGTGCCGACGTTCACTCCGCTGCTCGGTGCCGAGCTGGTCATCGAACCCCGCGTGACCGTCACGCTGGACACGGACGCCGGGTTCGAGCACGGTGTCCTGGTGGACCAGGGGAGCATCCGCATGGGTGAAACCCTGCTCGGCGCCGCCGAGTTGGGCTATGCCGGTCCGGGGTACCGCACGGTGACCCTGACCAACGAATCGGACGCCCCCGCCCGGGCCGTACTCGTGGGCGGAACGCCGTTCGAAGAGAAGATCGTCATGTGGTGGAACTTCGTGGGCCGCAGCCACCAGGACATCGTCGAGGCACGCGAAGCGTGGGAGGCGGCGTCGAGTCGCTTCGGTCACGTGGACGGCTACCCCGGCGACCGTATCCCCGCCCCCGCCCTGCCGAACGCGAGCCTCGCGCCGCGGGGCAACCCGCCCCTTACCGAAAGGCACTCCATGACCCTGCCCGCCGCCACTCCGAGCGTCCACCACGTCGACGCCAGGCACCGCTACGAGATCCACGTCGACGGCGTCCGCGCGGGACTGACCGCCTACCGCGACCGCGGCGAGCAACGCGTCTTCTTCCACACCGAAGTCGACGACGCGTTCGCCGGCCAGGGCCTGGCGTCCGTCCTCGTGCAGCAGGCGCTCACCGACGTACGGGCCTCGGGCCTGCGGATCGTGCCGGTCTGCCCCTACGTGGCGAAGTTCCTCACGAAGCACACGGAGTTCGCCGACATCACCGACCCGGTCACCCCGGAGGTCCTGGAATGGCTGGAGGCAGCCCGCTCCCACTAGTACTGCGTTTACGGTGATGCAGTACCAGGCCGCAGGCCGTCCGGCGCGACCCGGCCCGGAGTCCCGGCCGCCGCGTCGCGCCGGCGCGCTTACGGCGTCAGGCGGGGCGCAGCTCGAACCAGTCGAAGGCCGCGCTGCCCCGGGTCGCGTACATCCCGATGACCCGGCCGGTGAATCCGCCGGCGACCTCGGTCGTGAGGTAGCGGCCGTCCAACTCGGCGAGGATCTCGAAGTCCCCCTGTTCGGTCTCGTATCCGAGCCGCAGGGTGTCGGGGGCCCCGACGCGGAGGCCGGTGACGGCCTGCGGGTCGTCGGCATCACGGAACGTGACGGTGGGCGGCAGGGCGTCGGCTGTGGTCACGTCGATCCGCAGCGTCAACGGCCCTTCGGGTACAGTTCGTTCCGCGACGGCTTGGCGCACCGGGCCGATCCGGGCGATCGCCCGCACGGTGTCGCCCTCTCGCTCCACCTGGAAGTGGTGGGCCTCGTCGAGGCGTACGGCGAGTCCGCCGCGGCCGCCCTCGGCGACGTCGATCCGGGTGCGCGCGCCGCACTCCGGGTCGCGCTGGCGCTGCCCGACGAAGACGGCGCCGGGCCGGTCCAAACCGTCCGCACGGGAGTTGAGTACGACATGCCCGGGCCTCGCGCCGAGGTCGACCGCCTCCGGGTCCCGGCGGCGCAGGGTCACCCAACGGGGGGCGAGCGCAGGAGAATCGAAGTCGTCGCGGTGCGGCTCCCCGGGCCACGGGTGTGGAGTCAACCCGGGTCGCTGGGAGCGGAGTTCGACAGGACCCGGCAGCGGCCACCCGTCCTCCCAGCGCACCGGTGCCAGGAAGGTCTCCCGCCCCATGCCGTGGAAGCCGGGAGTGTCGCCCCGGGGGCGGGTGCCGAGCAGCACCATCCACCAACTGCCGTCGTGGGCCCGCACGAGGTCGCCGTGGCCGGTGTTCTGCACCGGGTGGTCCGTACTGCGGTGCGAGAGCACGGGGTTGTCCGGATGCGACTCGAAGGGGCCCGGCAGCGTACGGGCCCGGGCCACCGAGAGGGCGTGTCCGCGTTCCGTCCCGCCCTCGGAGAGCAGCAGGTACCACCAGTCGCCGACCCGGTACAGGTGCGGCCCCTCGGGGTACTGCAGCCCGGTTCCCGACCACATCTCCACCGGCTCGCCCAGCGGTTCACCCGATGCCGGGTCGATGCGCACGCCCTTGATCCCGTCGCGCGAGAAGAGGCACCAGCAGTCGCCGTCCTCGTCCCAGGCCAGGTCGGGATCGATGCCGGGTATCGCGACGGGTACGGGGTCCGACCAGGGGCCGGCCGGATCCTCGGCGGTCACCAGCACCGTGCCGGCGCCGCCGACCACGGTCGTGATCATCCAGAATCGTCCGTCGTGGTACCGCAGAGTGGGCGCGTACACACCGGACGAGGAGGGCGCGGTGCCGGCGAGCTCCAGCTGTGCGGGGCGGTCCAGGGCGTGGCCGATCAGCCGCCAGTTCGTGAGGTCGCGGCTGTGCCAGAGCGGCACCCCCGGTACGTACTCGAAACTGGACGTGGCCACGTAGTAGTCCTCGCCCGCGCGACAGATGCTCGGGTCCGGGCTGAAGCCGGGTATGACGGGGTTGTCGAAGTACGCCATGTCCATCCTCGGGGTCGGGCGGTGGGGCGCGTCCTGCCAGGTCGTGGGGGTGCGGACGTGCGGGTGTCGCTCCTGCATGGTGCCCCAGGCCCTCACCCGCCCCGTGCCCGGCCGCCCCCGTCGGCCCGGGAGAGCGGGGACGTGCCCGCCGCGACCGTGTCTGCGGCGGGCACGTCCTCAGAGGGGAACGGCCAAGGTGCCTCCGCCCCTCCGGGACGGGGTCAGCCGCCGATCGTGCTCTGCGGGCCGGCGTACTCCCTGAGCAACGCGGGCACGTCCTTCGCCGCGTCCAGGGTGTACGCGTCATAGGTGCTCGGGGCGAAGGTCGTCCCGGCCGTCACCTGCTTGCCCGCGCAGTTGACCATGACGCTGCCCGACTGGGTCAGGGACGCCGCCGAGGTGTCGATGTTGAAGGGATTGGCGACGTTCTCGAAGTAACTGTTCTCGATGGCGGTCTTCGAGGCACCCCGGGACAGGTTGCCGTAAGAGGTGACGTTCTGGAGGTAGTTGTTGTAGTCGATGACCGTCTCCTGACCCGCGGGAGGGGCTCCGCGAAAGACGGGCGGTCGGTTCAGCCCTCCGTGGCCCTGTCTTGGGCGGCTTCCTCCCGCGCCAGGCGCTCGCGCTGGGGCAGCACGGTGTACCGGGGGTCCTCGGCGGAGGCGACGCCGGCCGCGAAGACCCCGAAACGGGTACAGGCGGACCCGGCCAGCAGGGCGCAGCCCCCGAGGACCGCAAGGGGCTTCGCGGCTCGGCCGGGACGTGCGGAGACGAGCGCGCCCGCCGCGCCCACGACCGTGAGTGCTCGGGCCGTACGGAGGAGGGTTCCGGCACGGCCTTCGCGCCAGGTCTCCGCGACGAGGCCGAGGCGGCGCTCGGCGGCGGCGCTCGCGGCCAGGTCCGCCGCGGCGGCGAGCACGGCGGTGCGGCGGGCGGGACCGGTCTCGGGCACCGGGCCGAGGACGAGGGCCATGCCGGAGGCGGCTGCGGTGGCGGAAGCCGCGAAGAGGTAGGGCAGTTCGCGGTGCGCCCCGTGCCAGGCCGGTACGGCGGTGTCCGCGGCGAGGACGGCGGTGTACGAGGCGACCGCCGGTCCGGTGAGCGCGGCGGCGACCGTGGCGGCCGCTCCGGCGCGGGGGAATCTTCCGCCGACCGCGGTGAGGGCGGCGACGCCGGCCGCCGGTCCGTAGAGGCCGAGCAGCCAGGAGCCGACGCTCATCGGTGAGGTGGGCTTGAAGACACGCAGCATGTTCGTGAACCGCTCGGGGCGGCCGAGGTCGTTGACGAGGGCGGCGACGGAGAGGCCGATGGCTCCGAGCGAGGAGACCTTGAGGGCCGTCGCGGTCGTGGTCCGGCCGGTGACGTGGGCGCCGGCGGCCAGCACGGACCCTGCTCCGGCGAGTCCGCCGAGGAAGAAATACCCGGCGATGTCCCGGGCGGACCAGGAGGGCGCCTTGATGACGGGCCTGCCGTAGTAGGAGCGGAACTCGGCCCGGGGCACCATGAGTTCCTCGCCCCTGCGCTTCCGGCCGCTCTTGCGGCGCGGTCCCTCTGTGTCGGCTGCGGCGGTCATCGGGGTCCTCTTCCGAAGAGTGCGGACAGATGGCGTACGGGTGAGCGGCCTCCGGGGGGCCGGCCCGGGAGAGCGGGCAGGGCGTGCGCGGCGCCCACGGCGGCAAGCAGTGTCAGGGCGGCGGCCCCGGCGTGTTTCCACATGGCGGGCAGGTCGCGGGTGGTGACGACGGGAGCCGGGGGCAGTCCGTAGACCTCCGGATCGTCCAGGAGAAGGAAGAAGGCGCCGTCGCCACCCACGCCGTCGTCGGGTTCGTGGCCGTAGAGGCGCGCTTCGGGAACGCCCGTCGCGTGGAGCTGCTCGACGCGCAGGGCCGCGCGTTCGCGCAGTTCTTCCAGGGGGCCGAACTGGATGGAGTCGGTGGGACACGCCTTCGCGCACGCCGGTTCCTGTCCGGCGCCCAGCCGGTCGTAGCACATGGTGCATTTGAACGCGCGTCCGTCGTCCGGGCGTTGCTCGATCACGCCGTAGGGGCAGGCGGGGACGCAGTAGCCGCAGCCGTTGCAGATGTCCTCCTGGACGACCACGGTGCCGAACTCGGTGCGGAAGAGGGACCCGGTGGGACAGACGTCGAGACAGGCCGCGTGGGTGCAGTGCTTGCAGACGTCGGAGGACATGAGCCAGCGGGTGGTCCCTGGGTCCGCGGCCTCCTCCCCCGGGACCGTGAGTGGCAGCAGCGGGCGGCCGTCGGGTTCGGGCGGCCCGGTGCGAGCGGGCTTCTCCTGTTCGATGAAGGCGACATGGCGCCAGGTGGAGGCGCCCAGGCTCTGGGTGTTGTCGTACGACATGCCGGTCAGGGTGAGGCCGTCCTCGGGGACGGCGTTCCACTCCTTGCAGGCCACCTCGCAGGCCTTGCAGCCGATACAGACCGAGGTGTCGGTGAAGAAGCCGACCCGGTCCGGGACGTCGTGGTAGCCGGCGTCGGCGGCCGGGTCGCCCTCCGGACCGGAGAGGAGACGGCGGACGGGGGAAGGGGTCGGGCTCCCCCCGCGGGCCGGGGCGTTCTCGTCGGTGGTCATGCCCGCGGTTCCTTTCCGGTGTTCTCGGTGATGCCCGCGCGGCGGCGGTACTCGGCGACGAGTTCCGGCAGGGCCGGCCCCCGCGGCCTGCGACCGGGCCGGATGTCGGCGGTGAGCGCCTTGTCCTCCTGGATGTGGGCGTTGGGGTCCATCGAGATCGCCATGAGCTCGTTGGCCGCGTCACCGGTCACGACTCCGTTGGGGCCCCAGTGGAAGGGCATGCCGATCTGGTGGACGGTCCGCCCGTGCACGGTCAGGGGCCTGATCCGGGTCGTGACCAGGACCCGTGCCTCCACGGCGTTGCGGGCGGTGATGACGGTGGCCCAGCCGCCGTGCTCCAGTCCGCGCTCGGCGGCGAGCTGCGGGGAGAGTTCACAGAAGAACTCCGGTTGGAGTTCGCTGAGGTAGGTCGACCAGCGGCTCATTCCGCCGGCGGTGAAGTGCTCGGTGAGCCGGTGGGTCGTGACGATGTACGGGTACACCTCGGCGCCCGGTTCGTCACCGCTCGGGTGGTAGCGGTTCCCTTCGCGCGCCAGGACTTTGCGGGCCGGGGAGCGGGAGACGCCGGGGTACAGCAGGTTGGTGAAGGGCGAGTCCTGCGGTTCGTAGTGCGTGGGCATCGGGCCGTCCTCCAGCCCGGCGGGGACGTAGAGCCAGCCCTTGCCGTCGGCCTGCATGATGAACGGGTCGTCGCCGCGCAGAGCTTCGGGTCCGGTGGCATCCTCGGCCGGTACGTGTGCCGGGTCGAGGTCGGGGATGAAGTCGGGCACGTCGTGGCCGGTCCAGCGGCCCGTGTCGGCATCCCACCACACGTACGCCTTGCGTTCGCTCCAGGGGCGGCCCTCGGGGTCGGCGGAGGCGCGGTTGTAGAGGATGCGCCGGTTGGCGGGCCACGCCCAGGCCCATTCGAGAGCGGTCCAGCTCTGCTCGCTGTGCGGCTTGCGGCGGTTCGCCTGGTTGACGCCGTCCGCGTACACCCCGCAGTAGATCCAGCAGCCGCAGGAGGTGGAGCCGTCGTCCTTCAGCTCGGTGTACGCGGAGAGCGGCGCGCCGTCCGGTGCGCGGCCGTTGATCTCGGCGAGGACGGCGGTGGCGTCGGGTTCACGCAGCGGTCCTTCGACGGGGTAGTCCCAGGTCAGATCCTGGACCGGCCGGTCCCGGGGGTCGGTGGAGTCCTTGAGGCGCGCCTTGATCCGGCGGCCGAGGTGGTACATGAACCACAGGTCGCTGCGGGCGTCGCCGCCGGGCTCGACGGCGGCCTGGTGCCACTGGACCCAGCGGTTGGTGTTGGTGAAGGAGCCGGATTTCTCGGTGTGCGACGCGGCGGGGAAGAAGAACACCTCCGTGGCGATGGACTCGGTGCGCAGCTCGCCGGTGGCGATCTCCGGACCGTCCTTCCACCAGGTCGCCGATTCGATGAGGGAGAAGTCGCGGACGACGAGCCACTCGAGTCGGGCCATGCCGAGGCGCTGGAGCCGGGTGTTGGCGGAGCCGACGGCGGGGTTCTCCCCCATCAGGAAGTAGCCCTTGCACTCTCCGTCCAGCTGGGCCATGACGGTCTCGTAGGTGCTGTGGGAGCCGGTGAGGCGCGGCAGGTGGTCGAAGCAGAAGTCGTTCTTCGGGGTCGCCGCGTCACCGTAGTAGGCCTTGAGGAGGCTGACGAAGTAGGCCCGCATGTTGCCCCAGAAGCCCTTGTCGGTGCGGCTCGCCGCGATGAAGGACTCCAGGTCCTCGTGGAAGTGGGCGTGTGGCATCGGCAGGTAGCCGGGGAGCAGGTTGAAGAGGGTGGGGATGTCGCTGGAGCCCTGGATGGAGGCGTGGCCGCGCAGTGCCTGGATACCGCCGCCGGGGCGGCCGATGTTGCCGAGGAGGAGCTGGAGGACGCAGGCGGCCCGGATGTACTGCGATCCGACGGTGTGCTGGGTCCAGCCGACCGCGTAGCAGAAGGCGCTGGTGCGTTCGCGGCCCGAGTTGGCGGTGAGCGCCTCGCACACGTCGAGGAAGGTGGCCCGGGGAATCCCGCAGGTCTCCTCGACGAGTTCGGGGGTGTAGCGGGCGTAGTGGCGCTTGAGGACCTGGTAGACGCAGCGCGGGTGGTTCAGGGTCTCGTCCCGGGGCGGCATGCTCTCGGTCTGGGCGCCGCCGGAGCCGTGCGTCTCGGAACCTCCGGATTCCTCGACCCGTTCGTCGTAGCGCTGGTCGGGGTCTCCGGCGGGAGCCTGCACGTCGACGCCCTCGTACTGCCAGCTCACCGGGTCGTAGGTGCCGGTCTCGGGGTCGAAGCCGGAGAACACCCCGTCGAGGTCCTCGGTGTCCCGGAAGTCCTCGGAGACCAGGAACGAGGCGTTGGTGTAGCGCAGTACGTACTCGCGGAAGTCCTTCTCCTCCGTCAGCACGTGGTTGATGATCGCGCCGAGGAAGACGATGTCGCTGCCGGCCCGGATGGGTACGTGCAGGTCGGCGAGGGCGCTCGTGCGGGTGAACCGGGGGTCGACGTGGATGATCTTCGCGCCGCGCGCTTTGGCCTCCATGACCCACTGGAAGCCGACGGGGTGGGCCTCGGCGTAGTTGGAGCCCTGGATCACGATGCAGTCGGAGTGCTGGAGGTCCTGCATGAAGGTCGTGGCGCCGCCGCGTCCGAAGGAGGTGCCGAGCCCGGCGACGGTGGAGCTGTGACAGACCCGCGCCTGGTTCTCGACCTGCACGATGCCCAGACCGGTCAGCAGCTTCTTGATGAGGTAGTTCTCCTCGTTGTCCAGCGTCGCTCCACCGAGGCTGGCGATCCCCATCGTCCGGGCGGTGCGCGCGCCGTCGCGCTCCCACTCCCAGGTCCGCGCGCGGGTTTCGACGACCCGGTCCGCCACCATGTCCATGGCGGTCTCCAGGTCCAGCGTCTCCCAGTCGGTGCTGTACGGGCGGCGGTGGAGGACCTCGTGCCGCCGGGCGGTTCCGGTGGTGAGCTGGAGGGTCGCGGAGCCCTTGGGGCAGAGCCGGCCGCGGCTGACGGGCGAGTCCGGATCGCCCTCGATCTGGACGACCCGGTCATCCTTGACGTAGACCTGCTGGCCGCAGCCGACCGCGCAGTAGGGGCACACCGACCGCACGATCCGGTCGGCGGTGTCCGTTCGGGGGCGGAGGGCGTCGGTGTGCGGCGAGCGGGCGGCGTGGCCCCGTCCGAGTGGGTCGTCGCCGGTGAGTTGCCGGTAGACGGGCCATTCGGTGATCCAGGTACGCAGGCCCATTCGGGATACCTCCGGCTACGGGCTCGGGGCCGGGGCCGCGCCGCCGGGCCGGGAGCCGGGGGTCGGCTCCTCCCCCAGGTTGACCCGGAGCGGCCGGGGCGGCGACCCGGGCGACGGGCCTTCCGGGCGCCTGGGGAAGGTGTGGCGTACACGCGGAGTTGCGGGTCCCGCGGACCGGGCGGGGGCGGATCAGGCCGCCCGCCCCGCCCGGATACCGCTCAGAAGGGTGCCGGACCGTCGCCGCCGACCGTCGCGCTTCCGCTCTCCGCGTCCATGTCGATCTGGGCCGCCCCCCGGCGGCCGTCCGGCATGCGGAGCTCGACGCCACCGCTCTGCACGGCCGGCCAGAACGAGGTTTGCAGGCCGTCGGCGTGGATGGTGCCGGACCAGTGCCCGGTGGCACCCGCGGCGTGCAATACGGCCATCACGGCGGTCTCGTCGCCGTTGATGACGAGGGTGGCGGGGCCTTCGTACGTGTAGGTGTCGGTCATGGATCCAGCCTGCCCGGCGGGGCGGAATCGACGCAGGGTCGTCGTGAAGCCGGGAGGCGGGGACAACGGCCCCGCCGGTGCGTGGCGGAAGGCGCGCGAGCCGTTCCGCCACGCACCGGCGTCCCCACCAGCATCCCCCGGCCCCCTTGCTCCATGCCTGCCGTGGGTCACCTGACGGGGTGAGCGGGGGTGGAGCGGCGCACGATCCGGGCCGGAGGCGCGTAAAGCACCTCCCCCCCCTCGAAACGCTCCCCCGTCCCGCCGGACACCGGCTGCGGACCGGCATGCGTACCCACCCGGCAGGCTCGATGCTGGATGAGGCGTGCACCCCGCGCGCCCAAACGGTCCGGCCGCGGCCGGTGGCAGAGGGAGGTTCCCATGGCGAAGAAGAGCCCGAAGAAGGAGACGAAGGTGTCCAAGGGCGACGACGTCACCTGGAAGAGCCACGGGCAGGACGTCGAAGGTTCCGTCACCCGCAAGATCGACCGACGCACCGAGGCTGCCGGCCGCACGGTGGACGCCTCGAAGGACGACCCCCAGTACGAGGTGGAGAGTGACAAGACGGGCAGGTCGGCGGTGCACAAGCCCGGATCGCTGCACAAGAAGAACGGCGGCTCATGAGCGGCGGGGGCGACAGGGACGACGAAGGTCGTCGCACCGCCGTCGAGGAATTCGGCGAAGCCGTCAACATGACCGCCGGTGAGCTGGAGAAGTGGCTCGGGACGGACGCCTCGCGGGAGGTGGGCCAGAAGGACGACGGGGGCGAGTCGACCGGCCACGCGTCCGGCCGCCGGATCGTCGAGCTGCTGCGCACCAAGAAGGGCGATCTCGGTGAGGACGACCTCGCGCACATGCGCAAGGTCACCGGCTACGTCCGGCGGCACCTGGCGCAGCGTCCCTCGGGAGACAGCTCCGGCACCCGCTGGCGCTACTCGCTCATGAACTGGGGTCACGACCCCGAGAAGTAGTCGCCGCCCCCGCCGGGCGGACGCGCGTCCGCACCGGAGGGGAAACCGCCCGCTCCCGGCTTCGAAGGAGACCCCCGACATGCGCGCACTGGCCCTCGTCTGCACGTTGAACGCCTCGCCCGCCCCCTCCAGCAGCCAGTTGCTCGCCGAGCAGGTCATGGCGGAATTCGAGCGCCTCGGGGTGCCGGGCGAGATCGTCCGGGTGGCCGATCACGACGTCCTCCCGGGCGTGGGGCTCGACATGGGCGACGGCGACGGCTGGCCCGTCCTGCGCTCGAAGGTACTCGCCGCCGACATCCTCCTCGTCTCCACGCCCATCTGGCTCGGCCACCCTTCCAGCCTCTGCCAGCGCGTGCTGGAACGCCTCGACGCCGAACTGTCCGAGAGTGACGAGCAGGGTCGCCCGCTCACCTACGGGAAGGTGGCGGCGGTCGCCGTCGTGGGCAACGAGGACGGGGCGCACAAAGTGAGCGCGGACCTCTTCCAGGGGCTGGACGACGTGGGGTTCTCCCTCGCCCCGGGAGCGGTGACCTACTGGGTCGGCGAGGCGATGCGGGGTACCGACTACCAGGACCTGGACGAGACGCCGGACGCGGTCTCGTCGACGACCCGCACGCTCGCCGCCAACACGGTCCATCTGGCGCGCCTGCTCGCGGATCACCCCTACCCGGCGCCCTGATCGCGGAGATGGCGTCCTGGGCTCCCGCAGGTGGGGGCCGTCACCGGGATGCCCACGGAGCGGGCGGTGGCCCGAGCGCCCTTTCCCGCTCACCGTTGTTTAGTGGGACCTGTTCCCGGACACGCGGGTCTACGTCCCTCCGTGAGGGCGGCGCGAGACCGGCCGGGCCCTCGGAGGCCGGACGCCCTCCGGGACGACGAGCGGAAAGGAACGAGCCATGCCCGCAGGATCGAATGCGAAGCGCGAACGCCAGTACGAGCACATCAAAGAGAGCCAGCAGAAGCGCGGCTCCTCCGAGTCACGGGCCGAGGAGATCGCCGCCCGGACGGTGAACAAGGAGCGGGCCCGGGCCGGTGAGTCGAGGACGGCGAGCAAGACGTCCACGCAGGACAAGAAGTCCGCCCCCCAGCGTGGCGGCGAACGCTCCCACCAGGGTGCGCAGGGGCCGACGAGGGACCAGCTCTACGCGGAAGCCAGGAAGAAGAACGTCGACGGGCGCTCCTCCATGAACAAGGAGCAACTGCGAAAGGCCCTCGGGCGCTGACGCCGTCCCGCTGCCGCGGCACGACAGCGGCGAGCGAATCAGACCATGCCCATCGATGCGAACGTGAGGATCAAGTCATGCCGGACGAGGCACGCGGCGACGATGTCTACCAGCCGCAGGGCGACGGCCAGGACCCGCCCAACGACGAGCTCGACATGGAGGACGCCCTCGGCGAGCGGAATCTGGACGACCAGATGGAGGAGGGTTACTCCCCTCCCGAGCGCCCCCTGGGGGTGAACAAGTTCGGTACGACGGGGGACGAGGAGCGCCGCGGCGAATCCCTGGACCAGCGGATCGCCCAGGAGGTCCCCGACATCGAACCGCCCGACGGAGACGGCATCGGCGATGTCGCCCAGGGTGAGGGCGAGCCGGAGGAGCGCATCGAAGGTGGTGCGCGTGCGGGCCGTCTCGGTACGGCCGACGACCCGACCGGCCGGCACACCGATGTGTTCGCCGAGGACGTCGGCATCGACGGCGGGGCCGCCTCGGCCGAAGAGGCCGCGGTGCACGTCATCGACGAGGACGAGGACGGGGACGGCCGGGGACGCTGAGGGAGCGGCGGCCGTTCTCGTCGGGACGGCCCCGGCCGCTCCTCCGACCGGATGGCCGGGCGCGGGTCAGTCGAGCTTTCCCCCGGTCAGCGGCGCGGTGTCCTCTCCCTCGCCCCGTCGTACACCGCTCAGGAAGGCCTTCAGCGCCTCCTCCGAGGAGTGGTCCGGCTGCCACCCGAGGACGTCCCGCGCCCGGCTCGCGTCGAGGAGCGGCAGCCGGAGCACGGCGTCGAAGAGATGCGGCGACGCCGGTACGGCGTGTACGTGCCACGAGGCCGCCAGCGCCGCCCGCACCACGGCTCGGGGAACGCGGACGACCCGGGCGTCGAGGAGCTCCCCGAGCCTGCGGGCGTCGATCACCGGGTCGGCCGCGAGGTTGAAGGCCCCACGTACGTCCCGGAGTGCCGCCAGCCGGTAGGCCTGCGCCGCGTCGTCGGTGTGGAGCACCTGGAAACGCAGCCCCTCCAGATCGGGCACGAACGGCAGCAGGTCGGGCCGGAGCAGCGGTCCGGGGGCGTACCGCCCGGCGAAGATCCGCCGCTGTTCGGGCGCCGCCGTGTTCTTGAAGAGGAAGCCGGGCCGCATCCGGACCACCCTGATGTGCGGGTGGCGCAGCTCGAAGGTGTCGAGGACGCGCTCCAGGTATGCCTTCTCGCGGCAGTAGGCCGCGTCCGGCCAGCCGTGCGTGGGCCACTCCTCGTCGACGCCGGGTTCCTCCTTGGGGCCCGGCGCGTAGGCGCCCACCGAGGAGGCGTGCACCAGGGCGGGCACACCGCTCCGTGACACCGCGTCGAAGACCCGCATCGACCCCAGGACATTGCTCGCCCAGGTGACGACGGGGTCGTGGGTGGGCTGGAAGCGCCAGGCCAGATGGATGACGGCGTCCGCGCCGCGCATCAGTTCGGCGAGCGGGTCCGCACTGTCGGGCCGCGAGAGGTCGACGGTCCCCCACCGTACGCCCGGGATCTCCAGCGACGGCTTTCTGCGTGCCAGACCGAGAACCGAGGCGACTTCGGGGGCATCGGCCAGCGCCCGGACCACGCTCGTCCCGACGTTGCCGGTCGCGCCGGTGACCACGATCCGCTTGCCGCCGGATCGGTTGCTCTCCATGAAGGGGCTCCCTTCGTCGGCGTGGCGACGGCTTCTCCCACTCCCGGTGCGAAGCACGAGGCGCCCGGCGGGCGTCGTGCCGGGCCGGCAGGTGCGCCGCGCACCCGGCCAGAGAGGGGCCGCCCCGGACATCCATCATGCGTCGCTCCTCGGCGTCCGGCAGCGGCGCGGCCGCCTACGGCCATCGGGGAGCATCGGTGGGGGCACCCGACGAAAGGTGGTCCCGAGAACGCGGTGGGAGGATGGCGCCATGGGAAAGAGTGCGCTCATCGTCATAGACATGATCAACACGTATGACCATCCCGATGCGGAACATCTGGTGCCTTCGGTCCGGACCGCGCTGCCCTCCCTGACCGCCCTTCTCGACCGGGCCCGCTCCGAGGACGTTCCCGTGATCTACGCGAACGACAATTTCGGCGAATGGCGCTCGCATCACGGGGAGCTCGTCGAGACGAGCCTCGCGGGCAAGAACGCCGAACTGGTGCGCCCGGTGATGCCCGTCGACGAGGACCTCTTCGTCGTCAAGGCACGACACTCCATCTTCTACGAGACACCGCTCGAATACCTGCTCAGGCAACTCGGCGCGGACCATGTCGTGCTCGTGGGTCAGGTGACCGAACAGTGCGTCCTGTACTCGGCGTTGGATGCCCATATCCGGCAACTGCGCGTCACCGTGCCCGAGGACGCGGTGGCGCACATCCACCCCGACCTCGCCGAGGCGGCCCTGCGCATGATGGAGCGCAACATGAGCGCTTCCATCGTGAAGGCCGAGACAGTCACCTTCTGACGATTGCCACGGATCCGTCCGCCTTGGCTCCACCGGGGCGCCCGCGTGGGAAGGCCGCTCCTCGCCTCCCCGTCCCGAGAGCGGGGAGCGACAATTCCGCGCGAGGCGGGCGACGGCGGCCATGGCAGCGACCGCCTCACACCCGACCTGCGGGATCGCCCCGAGCGCGGTTGAATCGAGGGTGGCGGCGCACGCGCGGGGTAGGCGCACGGACCGCGGCACACACCGGGACCCCACCGACCCGAGGAGAACCATGGCAGTCCGTCACCACCTCATCGACCGGCCACCGTCTGCCGTGTGGGCGGTACTGGAGGACGCGACCCTGTACGGCAAATGGGTGGTGGGCACCACCCGTTCCCGGCCGGACAAGGGGGTGTGGCCGGAGGTGGGGTCCTCGATCACATATGTCCTCCGGGTGGGGCCGAAGGAGCTCACCGGGCACACGGTCGTCCGTCGCCTGGACCGGCCCGGAGCGCTGGAACTCGAGGCGAGCGGCGGCCCGCTGGGGTCGGCACGTATCGCCATCGACATCCGCGCCTGGGGGGAAGGCAAAACCCTCGTCATCGTCGACGAGCACCCGCTCAAGGGCTTGGGAGCAACTCTGCACAACGTGGTGCTGGACGCGGCGTTGCAGATCCGCCACCGCAGCATGCTGGCGCGGCTCGCCCGGCTGGTCGAGGAGAAGTCCGGCCCGGCCACGGACGAGGCCGGCGAGGCGGGTCCCGGGCGGCCGGCCTGACAGCGTCCGGCCCCGAGGCCCGGCCCGACGGCCCGGCCCGCAGCGCACCGAAAGGCGGCACCATGGTCGACGCGGTAGTGATCGGAAGCGGACCCAACGGCCTGGTCGCGGCCAACGTGCTGGCGGACGCGGGCTGGACCGTCGAAGTGCTGGAGGAGCAGCCCGAACCGGGTGGCGCCGTCCGCAGTGACCGGGAGGTCCATCCCGACTACATCAACGACATGTTCAGCTCGTTCTACCCCCTGGCAGCCGCCTCCCCCGTACTCGCCGCCCTCGATCTCGACCGGGAGGGCCTGCGCTGGAGCCACGCGCCCCATGTACTCGCCCACCCGCTGCTCGACGGCAGTTGTGCCGTGCTGGACCGCGACCGGACGGTGACGGCGGACGCGCTGGACGGCTTCGCACCGGGCGACGGCGAGAGCTGGCTCGGCCTCTGCCACATCTGGGACCGGCTCGGCGAGGACATCGTGAAGGCGCTCTTCGCACCCTTCCCGCCGGTCCTCGCCGGAGGTGTCCTGGCGGCACGCCTCCGTGCGGCGGGCGGTCTGCGGCTCGCGCGCAGTCTCGTGTTGCCGGTACGCCGCCTGGGGGACGAGGAGTTCCTCGGCGAGGGGGGAAAGTTGCTGCTGGCGGGCAACGCGCTGCACGCGGACTTGGCGCCCGAGGCGGCCGGCAGCGGCGGTTTCGGCTGGCTGATGTCGATGCTCGGCCAGGCTCACGGCTTCCCCGTCCCGGTCGGGGGCGCCGGGGCTCTGACCGCGGCCCTGGTGAGCCGGTTGCGCTCGCGCGGGGGCGCGGTGCGGTGCGGGGAGCGGGTGACCGAGGTGGTCGTGCGACAGGGCCGCGCCGTGGGCGTCCGTACGGCCTCCGGGGAGGCCGTACCCGCCCGGCGGGCGGTCCTCGCGGACGTGTCGGCGCCCAGCTTGTACGAGTCGCTGGTCCCGGCGGAGCACTTGCCGCCGCGCATCCTCGACGACATGCGCCGCTTCCAGTGGGACTTCGCCACCTTCAAGGTGGACTGGGCGCTGGACGGGCCCATCCCCTGGAGTGCTCCGGCCGCCGCCACGGCCGGCACGGTGCACCTCGCGGAGGGCGTGGACGAACTCACCCGGTGGGCCGCGCAGATCGCGCGAGGCTTGATCCCCGACCGGCCGTTCCTCCTCTGCGGGCAGATGACCACCGCAGACGCGACGCGTTCACCGCGGGGTACGGAATCGGCCTGGGCCTACACGCACGTTCCGCACCGGACCAAGGGGGACGCCGGGGGGGACTGCCTCGCGGGGGTGTGGGACGCCGACGAGCGGGAGAGGATGGCGGACCGGGTGGAGTCGCAGGTCGAGCGGTACGCACCCGGCTTCCGCGACCGGGTCCGCGCCCGGCGGATTCTGTCACCGGCCTCGTTCGAAGCGGCCGACGGCAACCTCCGCAACGGCGCGATCAACGGCGGCACGGCCTCCATGCACCAGCAGTTGGTCTTCCGTCCGGTGCCGGGCACGGGCCGCCCGGAGACGCCGGTGAAAAGGCTGTACCTGGCCTCCGCGTCCGCCCACCCGGGCGGCGGGGTGCACGGAGCCCCCGGGGCCAACGCGGCCCGGGCGGCGCTTCGTTCGAGGCTGGGCAGCGGTGCCGCCCTGTCCGCCACCCAGCGGATGCTGGCCCGTCGCAACCGGACCGGTGAAGCCGACCGCTGGACGTCATGACGCGAGGCGAGCCGGAGTGAGCCCGAGAGCGTGCGGAAGACCCTTGACGACGTCATCCGCTCGTACGGCGAGAAAGGGCGGCCGAAGGGCTGACGCCGGGGTACTGCGCGGCTCGTCCGCCCGGCTGCCGACCGACCGACCGGACGGGTCGGGCAGCGTTCATCCGGCTTCACGCGTCGGCCGGCAGCGGACCGCTCTTCATCGCCGGTGCGGTCAACGCCTGGAGCTGGACGCCTAGCGATGCCGCCGAACTCGTCGAGTCGCTGGACGATCGGATCGAAGTGGTGCGCAGCGACGCGTTCTTCGACTGATGGACCGGGCGGAGCGGACTTCCCGGCGCTGACCCGGACCGCCACGGGCCGGCCGCCCCGGACCCACCGGTCCGCGGGCGGCCGCCGACTCAGCCGGAGGCCGCGTCACACCGTCCTGATCGCCGGGTCGGAGACGCCCGGGGCACCGGTCTCCACGTGCCCGGCGAAGCGGCGCAGGAAGGTGGCGTCGGCGTCGGAGACGACCTCGACGTCGTACCAGCGGGCCGTCGCGCGCAGATCCACCGTGTGGGAGAGGCTCCCTCCGGGCTTGACCTTGAAGGTCTGGGCCGCTCCGCCGTAGGCGTTGGTCACGGTGAGGTGCACGGCGGCCGGGGCGGCGTTGGTCAGGGTGAGCCTCAGAGTGCCGTCCGCCGCGTGGCGGGCGGTGACCTCGGGCCCGGCCTTCGCCGCAGGGCCCTGCCAGGTGCGCAGGAAACCGTTCGGGCCCCAGACCGTGAGGTCGATCCGGTTGCCGGTCGAACCGTTGGTGCTCCAGGTGTCCGAAAGGGTCTTGCCCGCCTCGACGCTGTAGGGCCAGGGGCCGTCCGTACGGTTGCCCGACGTGCTGTGGAAGTGCGCGCCCAGGGTGGGGCCGGCGGCGAAGGTCAGGGTGAACTTGCCGGTGGAAACGGTGGCCCGGCCGTCCACGTAGGGGCTGTACCCGAGCGGTCGGGTCGGCTTGGAGCCCCGCTCCTGCTTCGGAAGGGTGCCCGTGGCCGGCGGGGTCGGGTGGTAGGAGGCGTGCCGGTTCTTGTCCGTCGGCAGGTATCCGGCCGTGGAGGGGAGTGCGGCGGGGGCCCGGTCCGCGCGCGTGAAGTCGAAGGCGGAGGTCAGGTCCCCGCAGATCGCGCGGCGCCACGGTGAGATGTTCGGCTCCCGCACCCCGAAGCGCTTCTCCAGGAAGCGGATCACCGAGGTGTGGTCGAAGGTCTCGGAGCAGACGTAACCGCCCTTGCTCCACGGCGAGACCACGATCATGGGTACGCGCGGTCCGAGTCCGTACGCGCCCGCCGCGTAGTTCGTGCCGCCGGGGTACAGGTCCTTCGACACGTCGGCCGTGGACAGCCCCCAGGAGGACGAGGCCGGCGGGTACGGCGGGACCACGTGGTCGAAGAAGCCGTCGTTCTCGTCGTAGGTGAGGAACAGGGCGGTCTTGGCCCAGACGGCCGGGTTCGACGTCAGCGCGTCCAGGACCTGCGAGATGTACCAGGCGCCGAAGTTCGTGGGCCAGTTCGCGTGCTCGCTGAAGGCCTCGGGAGCGGCGATCCAGGAGACCTTCGGCAGGGTCCCGCCGGCCACGTCCGCGCGGAGCCGGTCGAAGTACGACCCGCCCGCCTTGACGTCGGTGCCGGTGCGGGCCTTCTCGTACAGGGCGCTGCCGGGCTGGGCGTTGCGGTAACTGTCGAAGTACAGGAGGGAGTTGTCGCCGTAGTTGCCGCGGAAGGCGTCGTTGATCCAGCCCCAGGACCCGGCGGCGTTCAGGCCGTCGCCGACGTCCTGGTAGATCTTCCACGAGACCCCGGCCGACTCCAGCCGTTCCGGGTAGGTCTTCCAGTTGTAGCCGGCTTCCTGATTGCCGAGGACCGGACCGCCGCCCGTGCCGTCGTTGCCGGTGTGGCCGGACCAGAGGTAGTAGCGGTTGGGGTCGGTGGCTCCGATGAACGAGCAGTGGTACGCGTCGCACACGGTGAAGGCGTCGGCGAGCGCGTAGTGGAACGGGATGTCGTTCCGCGTCATGTACGACATGGTCGTGGCGGTCTTGGCCGGGACCCACTTGTCGTACTTGCCGTTGTTGTAAGCCTGGTGCCCACCGGCCCAGTCGTGGTCCAGCCCCTCCAGGAACTGCATCCCGAGGTCGGCCACCTGCGGGTTGAAGGGGAGGACGTCCTCCGTCCCATTGGACTGGTGGAAGACGGACTTGCCGTTGTCCTGGAGTACCGGCCGGGGATCCCCGAAGCCCCGCACCCCTTTCATTGCCCCGAAGTAGTGGTCGAAGGAACGGTTCTCCTGCATGAGGACGACGACGTGCTCGATGTCCTGGATCGTGCCGGTAGTGCCCTGGGCGGGAATGGCGGCGGCCCTCGCGATGCTCTCGTTCAGCATCGTGAAGGCCGCGGTACCACCGGCGATCCGCAGGAACCTGCGACGGTCGAGCTCTGTCATGGGGACGACCTCTGGGGTGAGGGGGTGGCTGAGTCGCCCCAAGGACAGCGGTTCCCGGATACCGGGCGGGGGTGGGTTCGTGACACCCTGCCGTACACCTGGCGAACGGAAGGCGCCCTGCGCCCCGTGTCCGCCGCAACCTGCCCAGGTGATCCGAGCCTCCCGTCAGGAGCGGTGCCGCAACCGCAGCGGGGTGTAGAGCGACAGGGCCACGAGGAACGCCACGCCGTAGGCGAGGTCCGCCCCGTGCAGCGCCTTCGCCACCGGGCCCACGTACAGACTGGTGCTCATGAACGGCACCGCTGCGGCGAAGGCGACCGCGAAGGCGGCGAGCGCCGGCCACCACGGCCGGTCGCGGGCACTCTCCGCGGCGAGGTCGATCGGGGCACCACGGCGGTCCCTGGCCCTCGCCACCCAGTCGACCGCCACGATCGCGACGAATCCGGGGATCCAGTAGCCGACCAGGAGCAGCACGTTCTGGAACCGCGCCGTGGTGTCGGCCGCGTGCATCCACAGCACGAGCGGGAAACCGAGCGCGGCGGCGAGGGCGGCGGCGACGGGGCGCGGCAGGTGCACCCCCAGCGTCTGCAGTGCCAGGGAGCCGCTGTAGTCGTTCATGGCGTTGCTGCAGAGCGCGGCGAGGGCCACGGCGAGCAGACCGAACGCCCCGAGCGCGCCCCCGCCCAGAAGGGTGTCGATTCCCCGCGCGGTCTGATCGGTGAAGACGGACGCACCCCAGAGTCCGAGCGTCTGAACCGCCACGAAGGAGACGCTGATGCCCAGCAGCGTGTACCAGAACATGCGCGGCCGCGAGGTACCGGCCGGCAGATAACGGCTGAAGTCGCTCGCGTACGGGGCCCACGACAGCGACAGGCTCAGCGCGATCGTGCACGTCAGGACGAATGCGCCCGCCCGGTCGGCGCCGTGCGCGGTGCCGGAGGCTGCGGGATCGACGCCGTGCAGCAGTTTGACCGACAGTACGGCGAAGGCAGCGGCGAGGATGAACGTCATGACGGTCTGGAGCCGGTGGATCGCCTCGTAGCCCAGTACGCCGAGCGCTCCCTGGGCGGCCATCATGACCAGGACGCCCAGCCAGAACGGCCAGCCGCACAGCTGGGCCAGCGCGTCCCCGCCGAACAGGCCGATCAACGCGTCCCAGGCAATCGAGGACAGCCACTGCAGCGCGCCGGGCAGAACGACTCCACGGCCGAACGCCAGTCGTGCGAGAGGGAGTTGCCCCACACCGGTCCGGCTTCCCCAGGTGCCGAGACAGGCCGCGGGTACCGCCCCCACGAGCGTTCCGACGACGACCGCAACGAGCGCCGTGGTGAAGTCCAGGCCCAGAGCGATGCCCACCGTGCCGGTGAAGACGCCGGTCATCGTCAGATTGGGCGCGAACCAGACGGTGAACAGCCGGCCAGGGGCGCCGTAACGCCGGTCCTCGGGCACGGGCGCTATTCCGTGCGTCTCGATCCGCAGATCACCGGGGGCGGTGGGCATGCGGCCCCCGAAAGCGGTTCGCGGGTCCGGGGCTTCTCGCCCCGTGACCGCACGGTCGTTCTGCGCATACGGCGCCGCCATGAAGACATCCCTCCGCCAGTGCTAGCTGGTTCAGGTTCGACGGGTGTGTTCTCAGCCCCGCGCGGGGCACCCCGTGTCCGGTTCGCCGGTCAGGATAGCCGCACGCCCGCCGGGGACGGATCGGCGGGGTGAGCGGGAGGGATCGCACCGCGAATCCGAGGGGCGAGGGCGAAGGGCACGGGGATCACGACCCGGTCCCGGGTGGCGGGTGGCGAGCGGTGAGCTGCGGGGCTGTGCGAGGTTCGACGGTCGGACCGGGCGGTCAGCCCGCTCGGCACACACCCGGCGCGGGCACACGAGAACACACGTGTGTGCGGGCCGACCTTGGTCGGTCCGCACACACGCCGGCGAACGTGTACTCAGCTTTCCACCGGGTGACCACCGTCGCCCTCGACCACGACACGGTCCTCACCGACGGTCGCGGCGCGTTCCACCATGGTGACGTTGACCTCGCCGTCTCCGGTGGTGTCGAACTGGTACAGATCCGCCGTGCCGTCCCCCGTCGTGTCCGTCATCCACACATCGGGCTTGCCGTCGCCGTTGGTGTCGGCCGCCAGCACCACGTGATGAAGCTCGCCCTGGGTCTCCACAACCTCTTCGTTTCTGTCCATGCCGGTCGCTTGCCCGTGGTCTCCCGGCGGAAACTCCGGTCCGGCAGGTGCTGTGTGTGCCGCGGACGCAGCGCTCCCGGTGCACGACCGAACCCTGGTGCATGACGGATCGGAGAACGTCAGGACCGGAGTGCACCGGTGTCAGGAAATGGAGAAGATCGACGCCCACTTCTGACTGGCCGAGCCGGCGGAAGCGGTGTTGGCGGTGACCGCCTGGCCCGCGGTCGCGTTGCCGTCCATGACGAACCCGGTGGCCGGATTCGTCAAGGTGTACGTTCCGGCGGAGTTCTGGGTCACCTGCCAACGCTGGTTGGCGGCGCCGAGGTTGACGGCCAGCAGGGATACCTGGCCGCCCGCGGTGGTCGGTGCGGTCAGGTAGAGCGGGATCGGGCAACTGTCGTAGATCCGTACGGTTCCATCACCGTTGGCGGTGAACTTCCAGCGCTGCGAGGCCCGGGAGGTGTCCAGCGCGGCGAACTGGGCGCCGGAGGAGATGCTGACGCTGCAGGTCCCCCCGCGCTGGAGGGCGACGCCACCGCCGTTGCTGAGCGCGTGGTAGGCGTTGTCGCCGACGATGGTGGGGCCGTAGTTGATGGCGTGCGTGTCCAGCGCGGTCAGCGCGGCGCCGGTGGTCGACAGCGGCGGCACGGCCGTCGGGCGGACGTTCTTGAACCAGTCGGCGAAGGTCGCGGGCGTGTGTGAGGCGAGTGTGGTGATGGTGCGGTCCCAGCTGCCGTCCACCTGGTTCCAGAGCTGGAGCAGCGAGCCGTCCACGTTCCCCTGCACCTGGTCGCCGGTCTGCCAGTTCGCGGCGGCGGTGAAGGGGTAGGACGAGCCGTCCGAGAACACGTATCGCTGGTCGCCCAGCAGGTAGGCGGCAGTCGAGTCGGCGAAGCCCTCGATCCAGGCGCAGTTGGCGGAGGACACCGACTCGATGTAGTGCGGGTTGCAGTTGGTGATGGCCGGGAACGTGCCGTTGTACAGCCGGTGCTGGAAGAAGTGGCCCGATTCGTGCAGCACGGTGTGCTCGGAGTCCGGGTCCGCGTCGGCCAGGTGGACGGTGTTGGAGAGGTCGTAGTACGGGCCGTCGGTGGACCCGGTCTGCCAGCGCACCGTCAGCGTGGTGCAGCTCGCAGCGCTCGTCTCGGCCGTCGTCCAGCACGGCGTGGTCGAGTTGACCCGGCGCGACCAGAGCAGGTTGACGGTGTCGAAGGCGTGCCAGGCGCGGGCCGCGGTAGCCGGTTTGACGGTTCCGAGAGCGACGCTCGCCGACACGTTCGACTGCTTCGGCGTCTCGTAGGTGTACACCGAGCCGGCGGAGTCGGCCACCCGCCACACCTGATTGTTGCGGGTGGCGAAGCGCACGTACAGGTGGTCCATCGCCGTGGTGTTGACCGGTGTGTAGCAGAGGTTGAACGAGCCGTCGGCCGCCCCGGTCAGCTGCGTGTCGGTGTTCAGCTTGTGGTCGGTCTCGGTTGCGCTTTCCCGGCCCCAGAGCTCCACCGAGGCATTGCGGGCGGCCCGGGTCAGAGTCGGCTTGGGGATACCCCCCTCGGCGGACTGGTAGTCGAACTGGAGGGAGCCGCTCAGACAGATCGGCTGTGCGGCGGAGGCGACGCCCGCTGAGAGCGGCACGATGACGCCTGCGGCGAGCGCCGCCGGTAATAACAGGCGGAGCAGGGCTGTGGGTCTGTGTGACATGGACGTCCTTCCGGAAGGTGTCCGGGTCCGCCGACCGGCGGGCCCGGCACGGAAGCCGGGTGTCCCCGGCCCGGCCCATGACATGCCGTCAGGTGCCGGCGGTCCGAACCGTGAGTCATCGTCGGTTCCGTGCACGCCGGCCGCCAGGGGCGCATGGAGTCAGTACCTCTGCACGGGGTTCGCCTGCACGTCCGGCACGCAATGCGCGTGTACACCCCGCGCATGCTCCAACTGGCCGCGCGCCCTTCATTTGCCGCAGTCTCGTCCACCCTCGTCGCCGGACGCCGGGCGACAAACGCCGGACGGCGAGCGACGGGCGACGGGCGACGGGCGACGGGCCACGAAGGAAGCGGAAAGCGGGCAGCGGGGCGGCTGAACCCGGCGGTCCGGCAGGGCCTTCCCGCACTGGACGGGCGCCTCTTCCGGGCGGTCTGGGCCCGTTCAGTGCGACTCCCCCGGGTCGCAGCTGCCGACGCTCCCACCGGCGCGCGGATCACCCGCCGCGGGGGCGGGCGGCCGCCCGTCCTCACAGGCGAGACGGAGAGCCTTCAGGCGCCGTGACCCGTTCAGGACCACATGCCCGCCTCCATGCCATCCATCACGGCGGGCCGGACACGGCGACCGGCGAAGGGCAGCGGATCGCGTTCGGAACCGGTCGCGCGGATTCGCTCCAGGGACTCCGCGAGCCGCTCGAAATCGTTACCCTCCTCAGCCCTCCGCAGGCCGGGACCGGGAGCAGCGACGCTACGGGACGAAGACGAGGCGCTCGCTGCTCCCGTCGTCCCATGCGCGCGCGATGTCGGCGAGGGGCACGGGGCGGGCGTTGACGTCGAGGCTGCCTGCCATGACCGCTGCGGCCAGTTCGGGGAGTTCGGCGATGAAGTCGCGGGGTGAGACGGAGCCGATGCCGCTGCCGACGATCTCGAACCGGGCCGCACGCAGCGCGGCGGAGGGAATCGGCGCGGCTTCTCCGGCGATCGACCCGATCTGGATCCAGGTCAGCGGAACACTCCGGTCGGCCCGCCCCTTCAGGATGGGGAGCATCGCGCTCGCGGCGGGAGTACCCCACACGAAGTCGAGTACGACATCGACGTCGGCCGCCGCCCCGGCCTCCTCGAAGGTGACCGCCAGGTCGGCGCCGAGGGCCGGCAGCGCCTTGAGCCGTGCGGCGTCCCGGCCCACGGCGATGACCTGGGTGGCACCGAATCGCTTGGCGACCTGGATCGCCATCCGTCCCGCGCTGCCGGTGGCACCGAGGATGGCGACCCGCCGGCCTTCGGGGAACGTGATGCGGCGGCGCAGCGCGACCCAGGAGGACATGCCCGGGTTCATCGCGGCGGCGATGCGTACCGGGTCGGCGCCCTCCGGCAGGAGCACGCTGCGGCGCACGTCGATGACGGTGCGCTCGGCGAACGTGCCGAGGGCACTGTCTTCCAGAACCACGTAGCGAAGGCGCCCCTGTGGGTCGCGGACCACGCCGTCGGCGCCGGGCACGAGCGGGAGGGCGGCGGTGGCGGAGTAGTGCGTGCCGTTCGCCTTCGCCCGGGTCAGGGGGTGCAGCCCCGCCGCCAGGACCTCGACCACCATCTGGTGGTCGCCCCGGGCGACGGGTTCGGGATGGTCGCCGTAGGCGGGCGAGGCGCCGTAAGCCGTGACAATCGCAGCACGCATGGTGGTCCTCCATCGATTTGGTTTGTATTACCAATCGACTCCAGAGTGGTTGGGATTACGAACCATGTCAAGTAGTCTGGTCTCCATGGCCATCGACGACTCCGAGGACGTGCTGGTGGACGGCCTGGCCCGCAGCGCCTTCCAGATCATGGGGGTGCTCACCCGCCTCGGCGCCGAGCACGACCTGTCCCTCACCCAGCTGCGCGTGCTCGGCATCCTGCGCGACCGCCGCCCCCGCATGAGCGACCTCGCCGCCTTCCTCGGCCTGGACAAATCGACACTCTCCGGCCTCGTCGACCGCGCCGTACGCCGCGGGTTGATGACACGCGCCCCCAACCCCACGGACAAACGCGCCGTCGACGTCCTCATCACGGATGCCGGCCGTGAACTCGCCGAGCAGATGTTCGAGGAGTTCAGAGCCGCGTTGGCTCCTGCGACGGGCAGGCTCGACGAAGCTCAGCGCCGGCAGCTCGCCGAGCTGCTCGAGCCCGTCCTGACCCCGCCGCTGCCCCTCGTATAGCGCCGGGCCCCACCGCTACCGCGGCAGGCCGCGCGGTGCTGCGGGTGCCAGTCGCGCCGCCGGTGGCAGGGGTGCGTGCTGGGGGCGGGCTTCGAACGCCTGGATCACCAGCCCTGCGAAGCGCCGGGAGGCCATGACCCGGGTGTCGGTCGACGCGGTGTGGATCCCCTTGTTGGCCATGAGTACGAGAATCAGGTCGTCCAGGACGAAGTCGGACCGAAGGTGCCCCGTCTCCTTCGCTCGCTGGGCCAGTTCGGCGACCGCCCGCAAGGTGTATTCACGGCCCGCTGCGACATCCGTCACCCCGGGGAAGCTCGTCAGGAAGGCTTCGGTGAAGCCCCGGTCCCGGGCGTGCAGCTCGCAGATCTTCTGGATCACCAGGCACAGGCCGTGCCACGGGTCAGGATCCGCGCACCCTTCGTCGACGATGGCGCGGCACGCGTGCAGCTGGTCGGCGAAGGCGTCGGCGACCAGCGTCTGCTTGGTCGGGAAGTGACGGTACAGAGTGGCGGGCCCCACCCCGGCACGCCGCGCGATCTCCCGCATGGGCACGTCCAGGCCTTCGGCCGAGAACAGCGCTCGGGCCGCGTCGAGGATGCGTGCGCGGTTGTCCAGCGCGTCGGAGCGCAGGGGGTGAGGCAAAGGGGCGGTCACCACTCTCACTTTACCGAAACGGACGGGGGCGTCCGTTACCGTCCGACCGCGTGGCGCAGCGCTGGGGCCTACCCCCGGCAACGGTGCGAAGCCCTCCCGTCGGCGGCGTTCGGCAGTGGGTACCGAAGCAGGACCGCGCCCGCGCAATCCGAGAACTTGGAGACGGCATGAAGGCGATCACGATCCGGACGTTCGGAGGGCCCGAAGGCTTGGCCGTGGTCGATCTCCCGGTACCGGTACCCGCTGTGGGGCAGGTGCTGATCACCACCGAGGCGGTGGGCGTCGGTGGCGTCGATCGCGTGATCCGGAGCGGGGCTCTGGCCGCCTACGGCTTCAGGGAGGGCCACATCCCGGGTGGCGAGGTCGCGGGCACGGTGACCGCCGTCGGCGACGGCGTCGACAGCGCGTGGATCGGCCGCCGGGTGTGGGGCTTCACCGGCACGGGGGGAGGCTACGTCGAACAGGCTGTCGCGCCGGTCGAGGAGATCCTCCCCTTGCCCAGTGGCCTCTCCGCCGTCGACGCGGTGACGCTCGGCAGTTCCGGCGTGGTGGCCCACTTCGGGCTTCGCCACGCCCATTTCGCTCCCGGCCAGACGGTCCTGGTGCGGGGTGCGGCCGGCAGCATCGGGATCATGGCAGTGCAGCTCGCGGCGCGCGGTGGTGCCGGCGCGGTGGCGGTCACGACATCGTCGGCCGAGCGCGGGAGACGACTGCGCCGCCTCGGCGCCACCCACGTGCTGGAGCGATCCGGCGACGGAGGGAGAGACGCTCCGGCAGGCTATGACGTCATCATCGACGTGGTGGCCGGCGCGGACATGCCGTCGTTCTTCGACAGGCTCAACCCGAACGGCCGCATGGTGGCCGTGGGCGTTGTCGCGGGCCCGCCCCCTGCGGACTTCGGCACGAAGATCATGACGGCGTTCCAGAAGTCGATGTCCTTCGCCACCTTCAGCGCGGCCACCGTCGGCGGAGCCGACCGGCGTGCCGTGCGCGGCGAGCTGTTCCTCGCAGCCGCTCGCGGCGACGTCGAGACGGTGGTGCACGAGCTGCTGCCCCTGGACGAAGCGGTGCTGGCGCACCGGAAGATGGACGCGGGTGAGGTCTTCGGCAGGATCGTGCTGACGCCGTAGCTTCCGTCTCCCCGCCTCTTGTACCCGTGCAACCGCGCCATGGCCCCGTGTACGACCGCTACCCGACGCCGTGCCCGCCGGACACCGCCCGGGGCGAGCACGTACGCACGCCGGGGCCCGGGGCGGGCGTCACCAGGCCGGCCGGATGCCACGTGCCCCGGCATCCCCACCCCCGGGCCGGCGGGATCTACCGCTGCCCGACCCGTTTGCGCCCCGTCTGCCGGGATTCGGCCACGATCGAGAAGGCGTAGTCGGTCATCCGGGCCTCGTAGCCGCGCACCGCATCCCTCAGTGGCTCGCCCGAACGGGCCGCGTCGGCGAGGGCGCGAGTTGAGTTCACCGGCGTCCCGGAGGGCGGTGCCGGCACCCATCGCCAGGTCGCCGACCGGGGACAACACCACGGGCGGAGTGTGGGCCGCGCCTGCCCGATCGGGCCGATTGCCGACCTCCACGGGGCCCGGGCCCGGATGGGGGCTGCCCGGACCACCGGTGACCACGGTGAAGATGCTGTCGAAGACCCGGCCGGGGACGTCCGTTCGGCCACGGTCCGCGAGCGGAATCTTGCCGTGGATGAGCCGCAGCCCGGTGCCCTCGGCCTGTGCGTCGGGCAGCAGGAGCGAGCGGACGACGGAGTTGACGCCGTCCGCACCTACGAGAAGGCCGGCGCTCTCTCGGTACGTCCGTCCGCGAAGCGCGCTGTGACCGTGCCGTCCGCCTCCTATGGGTAGCCGGACAGCCGCGCACCGTAGTGCACGGGGCGCGCAGTCCGGAGAGCAGGATCTCGCGCAGTCGGACGGTTGAATCCACGAGGGCCTGCCATGGGCCTGTGGGGAGAGCACCCCGGGGGAAGCCGGACCCGGACTCCACCCCCTGTCCCGGGCGCCGGACGCCGTGACCCCGGCACCGGTCCTCCGGGAAAGCGCTTGAACGCCGACGGCGGTCAACGTGGGCCGTGGGCTCGACATGCCCCCCGGCGGACCCGCCGCATACTGGAGTCGGGGAGTGAGCCGCCACTCTTCCCCGCGCCGAGTCCGATGTTCGCTCCCTCACTCCCCCTGATGGCGTGGCCCCAGGTACGGAGGTGAAACGTGCCCGACGCCCCCGAGATCGACGCGCTGCGCCGGCGTCAAGCGCTGATGGAAAGCGCGGGTGAGCGCATCGGAAGCAGCCTCGACGTGCGCGAGACCGCGCGGGCCATAGCCGACCTGTTTGTTCCCGGCGTCGGTGCCCTGGCGTTCGTGGACCTCGCCGAGGAGGTCTTGAACGGGGATGAGCCCTGTCGGCACGACGCTCTGGCCCCCCGCCCCCGCATGGTCCGGACGGCCGCTGCGGGAGACCCCCCTCCGGGTCAGCTCGACATCGGCGATCCGGTGCCCATGCCCCCGCAACTGCCCCAACTGCGGGAGGTGTTCGTCGAGGGTGCCGTGGTGATGGAACGTCTGGGCGCTGCGGATGCCCTCAGCCGGAGCGTGGATCCCAAGGTCGCCCGGCGATTGCTCCCGGCGGGCGCCGAGTCGAAGATCGTCATGCCGCTGTGCGCGCGGGGCCTGGTACTCGGTGTGGCGGTCGTCATCCAGTGCCGGGAGGAGTGGGTGGGTGACGAGGGCGATCTGCGGCAACTCTCGCTCGTCGCCTCGCGGGCCGCGCTCGCACTGGACAACGCCCGCCAGTACGAGCGGGAGCACCGCACGGCAGTGATCCTGCAGCGTCAACTGCTGCCGTCCGCCACGACGGACACCACGGCCGCGACCACTTTCGCCACCCACCTCCCGGCCGGTCGCCGCAACGTGGGGGGAGGCGACTGGTTCGACGTCATCCCCCTCTCCTCCGCGCGGGTCGCCCTGGTGACGGGCACAGTCGCCGGACACGGCCTCCGAGCGAGTGCGACCATGGGACGTCTGCGCAGCGCCATGGATACCCTCGCCGAACTCGACCTGGAGCCGGACGAGTTGCTGACACATCTGGACGGCCTGGTCCAGCGCCTCGACGCCGAGTCCGGCGACGACGTGCAGCGTGTTCGCGCGGCTTGCACCTATCTCGTGCACGACCCCGTCCGCGGGCAGTGTGTCGCCGCCAGTGCCGGGGGTAGCGCGCCGGTGCTGTTGCCTCCCGGTGATCCAGCGGTTCTGATGCCGCTGCGTCCTGGTCCGGATCTGGGCGAGGGCGGAGCGCCGTTCGAGGTCAGCGAGCGGGCGGTGGCCGACGGTACCCTCGTGGCCCTGTACACCCGCGGCCTTCTCCATGTGATCGGCTCCTCGCCCGGCGACGGCCGCCCGGCCGACCTGCCCGGCATATTGCACCGCGCCTCCACGCCGTCGGACGGGCGCCGGAAGGAACTGTCCGAGGTCTCCGCCGACGTACTGCGGAACGCGGGTCCCGAGGGGCCGCCCGACGACGTCGTGCTGTTGACCGGACGCCTCAAGACCCTCGACGACGCGCGAACGGCGCACTGGTCCATGCCGGCCCGTCCCGAACTGGTCGCCCCGATGCGGTCCGCGGTGTCACGGCAACTCCACGACTGGGAACTGGACGATCTCACCGTCATGGCCAGCGAGCTGGTGATCAGCGAGTTGGTGACCAACTCGGTGCGGTACGCCGGAGGTTCCCTGGAGGTACGGCTGATCCGTACCGACCGGGCATTGGTGTGCGAGGTGAGCGATCCCGCCAGCACCCAGCCACGGCTGCGGAGAGCCCGCACCACCGACGAGGGCGGTCGCGGGTTGTTCCTGGTCGCGCAGATGACCGAACGCTGGGGCTGCCGCTACGGCGCCGACGGTAAGACCATCTGGACCGAGCAGCCCATCGCCGCCCGGGAACCTCAGCACTCGGTACACAGGTGAAACGCGGTTTCACCCGGTGGGTCTCCCACCGACGCGGGCCTCGGCCGGGGGCGGCCGTAACGCTCGTACACGCCTTCACGGCCGCGGGACGCCGGCCACGGGTGCGGAAGCGGCGGCCGAGGCGGACAGGGTGGCGGGGCCGAACCATTCGCACAGCAGGATGGTGGCGTCGTCCCGGAGCCAACCGTCGTGGTGCGCCCGCAGGGAGCGCATGAGCCGGCGGAGCGTCTCGCCGACGGGCAGACCGTCGGAGTGGTGACGGACGAGGAAGTCGAGGAACGCTGTCTCCCCGAACTCCTCGCCCTTCGCGTTGCGGGCTTCGGTGATGCCGTCGCTGTAGAGGACGAGGCGGTCGCCCGGCTGGAGCTGATCGCGACAGACGAAGGACGGCAGACCGAGATCGGTACCCATCGGGTGTGCGGGCGGGCAGTCCAGCAGAGTGGTCCACCGCCTGCCGCGGATCACCACCGGCGGCAGGTGGGCGCGGTTGACCCAGGACAGCATGCCGGTGGTGGTGTTCAGGTCGGCCAGAATGCCGGTGACGAAGCGTTCGGACGAGAACTGGTCCAGCAGAACCAGTTCGATGGCGGCGCCGAGATCGCCCAGAGCGACGCCCTGGCGCCTGCGGTTGCGGCAGGCGCCCATGGCAAGGTTGGCCGTCAGCCCGGCCGCGGTGTCGTGTCCCATCGCGTCGAAGAGCGACAGGTGCACGACGTCGCCGGCCGTGGCGTAGTCGTAGGCGTCACCACTGACCTCGTACGCCGGCTCCATCGCCGCGGCGACGGCGACGTTGCCGTCCACGTAGGTGCGCGGTGCCATCAGCTGCCACTGCATCTCCGCAGCCACGTTCATCGGCTTGACGCGGGCCAGCCTGGCGTAGGAGTCGCTGGTGTCCCTGGCTCCCACGACGAGCATCGCCACCAGCGACGCCAGCGACACCATGGCGTCCCGCACGTCCTCGCTGTCCGTCGCGCCCGCCAGGTGCAGCACGCCCAGTCGCTCGGTTCCGTCCAGCAGCGGCACCCACCAACGGTGCGCCCCCTCGGTACTGCCGGCCGCCACGACGATCGTGCCGTGCTGGTACGCCCGCCCCGCCACCGTGCCCTCCACCGTCAAGTCCGCCTGACGTCTGGCCGGTCCGGCTGCGTCGTCCGGCCCCGCGCCGGCAGCAGGCCGCAGAACATCGCGCTGCAGATCTCCGAGGTACACCCGGACGTCGGTGAACCCCGCGGTCGCGGCGTGCCGCTCCACCAGTCCCGGCAGGTGCTCGAACGACATCGCATGGCTGTCCGACAACAATCCGCTCAACATCCGTCGCACATCGCCGTCCCTGCTCACGCCAGACTCACCCCAGAGGTCACTCGTGCGCGTGGACGTCCGCCGTCTCCAGCCGGTGCCGGACCACACCTTTTGCTCCCATTCTCCCGCCGCGCCCCCGCCCGGCAACAGGATGAGCACGCGCCCGCCCCGAGCGGTGATCCCGCCTCGCCCGATCAGGGCGTACGGGCGCGATCGAGGGGCAGGAGCGGGTGGCCGAGTCTGTTGCCGGCTGGTCCCTCGGTGCCGAAGGGCCACGGGGGGCCGCCGGGTCGGAACCAGAAGATCGTCGGCGGCCTGCCTGTCGGGCGTACCGCCGGGAGAGAGGACGTCACATGGGAAGCACCGCGTTGCGTACGAGCGAGATCCTGCCGCGTACCGGCACAGTGGTGCGGCTTCCGGGGGTCTACGCCCCACAGACCGACAGCTACTTTCTGGCCGCCGCCATGCGGCGCGAGGGCATCGGGCCCGGTATGGACGTTCTGGACCTCTGCACCGGTACCGGTGCGCTGGCGTTGAGGGCGGCCCGGCTCGGTGCGCGGGTGTCGGCGGTCGACATCAGTCGGCGGGCGGTCGCCACCGCACGTCTGAACGCCTCGCTCGCCGGGTTGCCGGTCTCCGTGCACCGGGGTGATCTGCTCGCAGCGGTGGACGGACGCCGCTTCGACGCGGTGGTCAGCAACCCGCCCTACGTACCGTCGCCCCGCCCCTCGCTCCCGCGCCGCGGGGCGCAGCGGGCCTGGGACGCCGGCCCCGACGGCCGGGCCCTGCTCGACCGCATCTGCGACGCGGCACCCGCCGCGCTACGGCCGGGCGGCCTGCTGCTGATGGTGCACTCCGCCCTCAGCGACCCCGAGGAGAGCGTTCGTCGCCTGGAGCGGGCCGGCCTGAGCGCGACCGTCAGCGATCGCCTGTCCATTCCGTTCGGCCCGGTGCTGCGCGGGAGGCTGGGCTGGCTCCGCGACCGCGGCCTGCTGCCCGTGGGCAAGAGCACCGAGGAACTGGTGATCATCCGTGCACGGAAAGACTGACCGGACCGATCCTGAGGCGACGGGACCTGTGCCCGCGCGCGGCGCCCATGGTCGGGCACGCCTGGTGAGCGTGGACCCCGAGGGCCCGGTCCTGATCGAGGGCCCCGTCACGATGCGGACGCCCGACGGACGGAGCGTGACGTCCGAACGGTTCGTCGTGGCCGTCTGCACCTGCCGCCGCAGCCGCACCTACCCGTGGTGCGACACGAGCCACCGGCGGCGCGAGAAAGCCGCTGCACCTTCCGACGACGCCCGGCCGGAGCCACCGTGCCGTCCGGGGCCGCCCGGCGACCACAACGAGAGTGAGGAGTCCGCACCGTGAATTCCACCGCGACCGCCACCCCTGCGCACGGCGCCGGTCCGGCGCGCCCGTCGGACCGCGACGGGGCCGCGCCCCGTCTCCCCCTTCCGAGGGGCGACCTCTCCGCCGGCGTCGTGGCGTACCTCACCGGCGACCGTACGCGCCTGCCGTCCGACGACGAGGTGCGCCGGGCCGATCCCCTCGGCGACGACGTGCAGCTGCTGCTCTACGTCCTCTACGAGACGCACTACCGGGGGTTCGCGTCGGTCGACGAGGATCTGGAATGGGATCCGGCGCTCCTGGCCGTGCGGTCGGCCGCCGAACAGCACTTCCTCACCGCCGTGCGGGCGGAGACGTCGGGCGACGCGGACGTGGCGAAGGCGGTCGGAGCGCTTCTGACGGAACCGGTGGGCGACGACGGCACCAGCGTCAGCCATCACCTGATGCGCGAAGCGCGGCTGGGGCAGCTGCGCGAGTACGCCGCCCTCCGTTCGCTCTACCACCTCAAGGAGGCCGATCCCCATGTGTGGGTCGTCCCGAGGCTGCGCGGGAGGGCGAAGGCCGCGATGGTCGCCATCGAGTACGACGAGTTCGGGGCGGGGCGGGCCGAAGACGTGCACGCACAGCTGTTCGCGGACCTGCTGGCCGACCTCGGCCTGGACACCTCGTACGGGGCGTATGTCGACGTGGCCCCGGCCGAAGTGCTCGCCACCGTCAACCTCATGTCGCTCTTCGGGCTGCACCGCTCCTTGCGGGGGGCGCTGGTCGGGCACTTCGCCGCGGTGGAGATCACCTCCTCCCCCGGCTCGCGCAGGCTCGCGCAAGCACTGCGGCGGGCGGGCGCGGGCCCTGCGGCCCAGCGTTTCTACGACGAGCACGTGGAGGCGGACGCCGTGCACGAACAGGTCGTCCGGCACGAGGTAATCGGCGGTCTTCTGGAGGACGAACCATGGCTGGCCGCCGACGTCGTCCTCGGCATCGAAGCCACGGGTCTCCTGGAGGACCGGCTCGCGGCACACCTGCTGGCAGCATGGCGCGACGGACGCAGCGCGCTCCGTGAGCTTCCGGGCGCCCCGGCGTCCAGCCCGCCGACCACGGACAGCTGAGTGGCCGGTCCGCCCGGGCGTCAGCAGGGAAGCGCGCCAGGGAACGGCGCAACCGGCGCATTTTCCTCTCCGAGAGCCCACCGGGCGTTTTGCTCAGAATTTTCCGGCTAAGGAACCCACGGACCGGAGAGGACGGACGCGCCGGGCAGATCGACCGTCGTCGCGCCGCCCGCCGTGTCACCCCTCCGCGTCCGTTTCTCCATCGGCCTCGGGCCCCGAGGCTCCGTCGACACCGTGAGGAGAACCGACTGTGGCCGCACCTACGGCTCAGGCCCGTGAGCACGTCCTGCCGACGAGCATCCGGCTGCCGGGCATTCTGCTCGGAGTAGGGCTGGGCGGGTTCGTCGACGGCATCCTGCTGCACCAGATCTTGCAATGGCACCACATGCTCACCAGCACCTACGACGACCGGATCGGCGTGAAGTACTACTCGCCGAACACCGTGTCCGGCCTGCGGATGAACACCGTGTGGGACGGCATCTTCCATGCGGTCTGCTGGCTGGCGGTCCTGGGAGGTCTGGCCGTCCTCTACGGCCGGGTCACGCACGGCCGCCGCCGGGTGTGGGCCTCCCGGGTGCTCTGGGGCTGGGTCCTCGCCGGCTGGGGCCTCTTCAACATCGTCGAGGGCCTGCTGGACCACCAGATCCTCGGTATCCACCACGTCCACGGCGGCCCTCATCGGGTCTGGTGGGACATGGGCTTCCTGCTGCTGGGCGCCGTGCTGCTGGCCGGCGGGCACCTGCTCCAGCGCAGCGGCCTCCCCTTCGACCCGGACGCCCCGGACGCTCCCGACGCCTCTGCCACCCCGGGCCACCCGGAGTCGCCGGGCCGGCGGGACTGACGGGCGGCCCCCATGCACCCGACGCGACTCCTGACACCGGGCCACACGCACGATCACATGCAGGATCACGCGCACGGCCACCCGTACGGACACGGCACGGGCGCCACTCCGTGGGAGGCGTGGGCCGCGCTCGCGGTCGTCGTGCTCCTCGCCGGCGGGTACCTTCTCCTCGCCCGGCGGGCGCGACGCCGTAACGCCGCTCGTGGGTGGGCCCGGTGGCGGACGGCGAGCTTCCTGAGCGGATGCGTGCTGCTCGGCGCCGCACTGCTCCCGCCCGTCGCCACGTTCGCACACGACGACTTCCGTGGGCACATGACCCAGCACCTGCTGCTCGGCATGTACGCACCCCTGGGTCTGGTCCTCGGTGCGCCGGTCACCCTGGCGCTGCGGACCCTGCCCGCCCCGCGCGCCAGGTCGCTGACCCGGTTGCTGCACGCATGGCCCGTGCGAGCCCTCGCCCACCCCCTTCCCGCACTGCTGCTGAGCGTCGGCTCCCTCGCGGTGCTGTACTTCACGCCCTTGTACGGAGTGACGAGCGGCCACCCGTCCCTGCACTGGGTGCTCCACGCTCACTTCCTCTTTTCCGGGTGCCTCTTCGCGCACGCCGTCGCCGGTCCCGACCCGGCGCCGTCCCGGCCGGCAGTGCCCGTCCGGCTTCTGGCCGTCGGTGTCGCCGTGGCCGCGCACGCGACGATCTCCCAGCTGATGTACGGGGGCTTCTTCATCGAGGTGCACGCCCCCGTCGACCAGGTGCGTGGCGGGGCGGAGATCATGTACTACGGCGGTGACATCGCCGAACTGCTGCTCGCGGGGGCTCTCGTGGCGACGTGGCGCCCGTCCCGGCGGTCCGGAGTGGGGGCCGCCCATCCCGTCCTCGTCCAGAGTCCGGACCGGGCTCCTCCTGCGGTCGCGGGTGATGACCACGACCGTGGTCCGGCCGCCCCTCCCCTCGGAGCCGGGGCGTTCACCCGTGGGTGGCCGTTCTCCCGTCGTGGTCGCCGCGCCCGAGGCTGCGGAGCGCCTGCTCCAGTACGCGGGGCGCGTCGAGCCTGAGCAGCAGCGGGTCGGGCTCGTCCGCGTGCGGGTCGCCCGGGGGGCCCGGGTGCCAGAGCACGGCGTGGTGGGGATCGGGCGGAGGACCCCACAGTCCGGGGGCGACCGGCCCGAACAGGGTCATCGACGGGGTGCCGTGGGCGAAGGCCAGGTGGGCGGGCCCGGTGTCCCCGCTGACGAAGAGCGCCGCTCCCGCGACGAGGGCGGAGAACCGACCGAACGTCAGCGAGCCCGCGAACACGTCCCGGGCGTCCAGTCCCGCCTCCGCGGCGACCGCGGCGCACAGGTCCTCCTCCCCCGGTCCTCCGGTGACCACGACCCTGCGGCCGGTGGACCGCAGGCCGGCGGCGACGGTGGCGTAGCGCGCGGTCGGCCAGCGGCGTGCTCCCGCGTCGGCGCCGGGGTGCAGGACGACGGCTCCGGGCGCGGGTGACGGCGCCGCGGGCGGTGGGATGCGGACGTCGGCGGGGTCTGCCGCGATGCCGTGGGCCTCCAGGAAGCGGCACCAGCGCAGCCGTTCGTGTTCCGCGGCCCGCCAGAGCGGTGGCGCGGGGTGACCGGGGTCCGGACGGGCGTACGAGAGGACGCGGCCGGGTGTCAGGGCGGCGAGGACGTCGTGGCTCTCCGGCCCGTTGCCGTGCAGGTCCACCGCGAGGTCCGGCGGCGCGCCGCGCCAGTGCCGGAGGGGCGGGACCCGGCGGCCGTTCTCCTCGGTCACGAAATGCGCGTCGACGGCCGCGACGGCCCGTACGACGGAGCCGAGTGAACCCGGCGCGGCGAGCACCGTCTCGTGGCCGGGGAAGGCACGCCGTACGGCCCGGAGCGCCGGCACCCCCGCGAGCAGGTCACCGAGCCCGAGGGCGCGCAGGACCAGCACGGTGGGCCGACTCCCGGAAGGCGGTGGAAGAGCGTCCGGTACGTCGGGGGCCATTTCCGCTCACCGCCGGGGGGACGTCGTCGAGCCGGTGCCGGGCGCGGGGGTCCGGGAGGCTCGTTCCACCAGCCGGGTGCTGGACCGGCCGTCGAGGTAGGGCAGGAGGACGACCTGTCCGCCCCAGCTCTCCAGCAGTGCGGCCTCCGGGAGGTCGGAGAGCGCGTAGTCGCCGCCCTTCGCCCAGACGTCGGGCCGCAGTTCGCCCAGCACGCGTTCGGGGGTGTCCTCGTCGAAGACGACCACCGCGTCGACGCAGTCCAGCGCCTCCAGCACACGTACCCGGTCGGCGACCGTCACCACGGGGCGGCCGCCGCCCTTGCGGCGCCGTACGGACGCGTCCGAGTTCACGCACACCACGAGGCAGTCGCCCACCGTGCGGGCCGCCTGGAGGAGTTCGACGTGGCCGGCGTGGAGCAGATCGAAGCAGCCTCCGGCCGCGACCACGGTGCCGCCCCGCGCGCGGACCAGGCGGGCCACCTCGAAAGCGCCTCCCGCCGGAGCGCTCGCGGGTTCCTCGGAGGCGGTTCTCCGCATGACGCCGTGCGCTCCGCCGTCGGCCACGAACCGGGTCGCGGCGTCGACCGCCTCGCGAACGGCGAGCTCGGTCAGCTCACCGTCGGCCAGCCGGCCGGCGGCCGTGGCCGCGAACCTGTCCCCAGCGCCGCAGCAGTCGCCGGACGCCCGGTGGGGGGCCGGCACCAACAGCGGCGTGCCCCCTTGGGACAGCAGCGCGCCGTCCTCCCCCAGGGTCACGGCGACCGAGGCGACGTCCCACGATTCCAGCAGCTGCCGGGCGTCACCGGCCGCGCCCCGCAGCCCGGTGGTCCTCTCCGTCCCTTCGCCCCCCGGTCCGGGCGTCTCGCGGTCGGCGAAGCTCCGGGCCTCGGCGGCCGACGGGGTCGCCAGCCGGGTGCCGGTGACGGGCGGGCCGCCCGCCGGGTGCGGATCCCACACCAGGGGTACCAGCGCGGCCCGCGCGGTCAGCGCGTCGCGCAGCCGGTCCGCGGTGCCACGCCCGTAGTCCGCCACCAGGACGGCCCCCGCCCCGGAGACGGCCTCTTCCGCCTGCGCGGTGGCGGCGGCCGCACGGCCGTCACCGTCGTCGAGCCTCAGCAGCGGACGCCCGTCCGCCATCAGCCGGGTCTTGCAGGACAGCGCCCCGGTGAGGGGGATCTCCACGACACGGACCCGGTCGCGGAGCATCTCCCTCACCGTGCGGGAGGCGCTGTCGTCCCCGAGCGCGGTGACGAAGGTGACCTCCCTGCCGTCCGCCGCCGCGAGGCACGCGGCGAGTGCCGCCCCGCCCGGGCGCGCGGACCGCTCGTTGCGGGAGAGGACGGGGACGGGTGCGTCGGGGGCGAGGCGCTCGGCGCGGCCCGAGAGGTCCCGGTCGAGCAGGGCGTCGCCCACGACCAGCAGGGGGGCGCGGCGTGTCATGCGAAGTCCTCCTCGGCGTGCGTCCCGTTCGCCGTCATCGGCCTGTCGCCCCGGACCGCGCGGGCCTCGATCTCCCGGTCGAAGGACTCGCAGACCATGTGGACGGCGACGAGATGCAGTTCCTGGACCGTCGCGGAGACCGCGGCCTCGACGCACAGTGCCTCGTCGCTCGACGCGGCCAGCGGGTTGGGCTCGGGGCCGGTGAGGGCCCATACGGCCATGCCGATCCGGCGTGCCTCCGTCGCCGCGGCCAGGAGGTTGGCGCTCGCCCCGCTGGTCGACAGGAGCATGAGCACGTCTCCGGGCCGGCCGTGCGCGCAGGTCTGGCGGGCGAACACCTCCTGGACGCCGTAGTCGTTGGCGATGGCGGTGGTCGAGGAGGTGTCGGCGTGCAGGGCGAGTGCCGAGTAGGCCGGCCGGTCGTCGCGGTAGCGGCCGACGAGTTCGGCGGTCAGGTGCTGGGCCTGGGCGGCGCTGCCGCCGTTGCCCGCGACGAGGAGCCGGCCGCCGTCGGACAGGACGCCCGCCAGGGCCGCGCCCCACCGTTCGGTGATCGCGGCGGTGGTGCGGAAAGCGGGGAGTGCGCGGGCCAGGTCGTCACAGTGCTGGCCGGGGGCGATGATCTTCATCGTGCCACCTCCGAGGGCAGGGAGCGGGAACAGAGCCGGGAGTAGACCCGTGCGACGCCGTCGGCCACCTCGTCCCAGGTGAAGCGGGCGAGTGCGTGGGTCCGGCCCGCGGCGCCGTAACGGGCGAGGCGGGCGGGATCGTCGAGCAGCGAACGGATGACCCCGGCCAGGTCGTGGTCCGCCTCGTCGAGGGGCGGGACGTGTACGCCCGTCACGCCGTCCACCACGGTGTCGAGCTGGCCCCCCACAGCCGTGGCGACGACCGGGGTCCCGCAGGCCATGGCCTCGACGGGAGCGATACCGAAGGGCTCGTAGCGGGGCAGGGAGAGGAGCAGGTCGGCGCCGGCGACCAGGTCGGGCATCTGATGTTGCGGTACGCATCCGAGCATCCGCACCCGTTCGGCAACGCCGTGTTCCGAGGCGATCTTGCGCAACCGCTCGGCCTCCGGGTCGGCGAAGAGCAGCTCTGCCTCCGGGCCGCCCGCGATGAGCAGTTCGGCGTCGGACACCTCGGCCAGCGCCCTGATGGCGCGGTCGAAACCCTTCCGCGGAACGAGCCGTCCCACGGCCAGGAGGCGGCGCGGGGCACCCTTCGGCCGGCGTGCCCCGGGCCTCGGTGAGAAGTGCGAGGTGTCGACCCCGCAGGGCACGACGTCGATCCGGTCGCGCGGTACGCCCATGGCGACGAGCTCTCTCACCTCGTCGGCGCAGGTCGCGATCACGGCGTCGGCTTCGATCCCGATGCGTGCCTCCAGTCCGACGCGTTCACGGGGACTGGTGTCCTCGGTGCCCTGGTGCCGGCGCTTCACGGTGCCGAGCGCGTGGTACGTCTGGACCACCGGGATGCCGGTGTCCCGGGAGCCGGTGAGAGCGGCCAGTCCGGACATCCAGAAGTGCGCGTGGACGACGTCGGGCCGTCGGTGCCGCCACATCCTGGCCAAGTGCGCACCGAACTCGGGCATGTGGGCGAAGAGTTCGTCCTTGGGCACGGCCGTGGGCGGCCCCGCCGGGACGTGGACGACCTTCACCCCCTGCGGGGTCCGGACCGTCTCCGGAGCGCGGGGGTCGTCCCGGCGGGTGTAGACGGTGACGTCGTGGCCGCGCAGGGCGAGGGTTCGGGCCAGTTGCGCGACGTAGACGTTCTGGCCACCCGCGTCCGGGCCGCCCAATTCCGCCAGAGGGCTCGCGTGTTCGGAGACGAGAGCGACCCGGCGGGCGTTCCGCTTCGGCTGCGTCATCGGGTGACCTCTTTCATGAGTCGTTCCCAGTCGTCGAGGAAGCGCTGGACGCCGTACCGGGCGCGCGCCGCGGCGCGCGCCCTGCCGCCTGTCCGCTCGGCGTACGCGGAGTCCGCGAGGAAGCGCCGCAGGGCGTCGTTGAGCACCTCGGGCCGGTTGGAGACCACCCCCGCGTCGGGCGGCACCGCCTCGCGGACCTCGGTGGTCGCCAGGGCGACGACGGGCATGCCCAGGAACATCGCTTCGAGGAGGGAGAGCCCGAGTGAGGTCCACCGCACGGGATGCAGGTACACCCGGCAGCGGGCCATGGCCGGGTGGAGCCGGCTCTGCGGGAGTTCGGAGGTCCGGCAGAGCGCGGGCGGCAGGTCCAGGTGGTGGGCGAGGCCTTCGGTGCCCATGCCGAACACGTGGAGGGGCGCGGCCTCGGCGAAGCGCGGCAGAAGGTCCGTACCGGTGGTGCGCCGGCGCCGCACGGGCTCGTTGACGACGACGGCGGCTCTCGGCTCGGTGCCGGTCCAGAGGGGGCCGGGGTCGATGATCCCGTGTTCGATCACGGAGGTGGGGGCGCGGCCGTTGTCCCACATCAGCCGGTTGAAGTGGGTGACGTGGACGAGGGGGATGTCCGCCCGGCCGGCGACCGGGTGCGCGGTGTCGACGGCGGTCCCGTGGGGGGTGTTGTGCTCCACGTACACGGCGGCGACGTCGTGTCCCGGACGGCGGCCCGTCCACGCGTGGGCGAGTCCGATCTCGTGCGGTCTCTGCAGGACGACGAGGTCGATCGGGCTGTCGCGCAGCTGTTCGGGGGTGCGCTCCTGGACCGAGGACGGCCAGTCCCAGGTCCGGGCGCGGCCCAGCCCGTCGGGTCCGCGGTCGGGCGTCACCGGCACCAGGTAGGTGTGCGGGCCCTGCACGAAGGAGGTCAGCCACGAGCCGTGCACGTGCCAGATGAGGATGTTCATGCGCTCTCCTTCAGAAGCTTCCGCACCGCGCTCACCACGTCGTGGGCGGTGACGTCACCGAGGCACGGGTGGCCGGGGACCGGGCAGTGGCGGGCCCGGGTCCCCGCGCACGCCGCCCGCTGGTCGCCGAGGAGCACGGTGGGCACTCCGTAGGGCGCCCAGCGGGAGGCGGGGACGACCGGGGCGAACAGCGAGACGACGGGGGTTCCGACCGCGGCCGCCAGGTGGGCGGGGCCGGTGTTGCCGCTGACGAGCGCGTCGGCGCCGCTGAGCACACCGGCCAGCGTCCGGGGGGTGGTACGGCCCCCGAGATCGATCGCGACGTCACCGCTCACCAGGTGGGTCAGGGCCGTTTCGGCCGGTCCTCCGGTGACCACGACCCGGTGGCCGGCGTCGGCGAGCGACTGGGCGGCCTCCGCGTGTCGTTCGGCGTCCCACGACCGGGCCGGCGCGCTCGCCCCGGGGTGGACGACCACATAGGGGCCGTTGCCGGTGAGGGTGGCGGTGTCGGGGACGGGCAGCACACGCAGCCGCCCGTCGTCCCCCGCCCGGGGCTGGAATCCCATGGCCAGAGCGAGGTCCAGTCCGGCCTCGGCCTCGTGCCGGTCCGGCAGCCGCTGATGGCGTACGTCGAGCAGTTGGCCGGGGTGGTCGACGCTGTCGGCTCCGATCCTGCCGACGCCCGCCAGGCGGAGCAGCAGCGCGGTGGGGAGCGGGCTCTGGTGGAAGGAGGTGAGGACGAGCGCGGTGTCGTACGCCCCCGCGCGCACCTCGGCGACCAGTCCGGGTACGTCGGCGTCCTCGACCATCGGCGGCCGGACGCCCTCCCACGGCGCCTGCCAGACGATGACGTCGTCGACGCCCGGCAGCATCCGCGCGGCGGGTTCGCCGAGGGGGCCGCAGAGCAGGGTGAGGCGCGAGGCCCGGGTGGCAGCGGCCCGCACCGCCGGCCCCGCGAGCAGCACGTCGCCGAAGCTGTCGAGTCGCACGACCAGTACGTTCATCCCGGCCACCCCTCGGCCCGGGCGAGCGACTCGGCGCGGGAAAGCTCCTCAGCCGGGGTCAGCTCCGTCGCGGGACGGCGGGCGAGCACCCGTCGTACGGCCGTGAGCAGGTCGGGAGCCCGCCCCGGCTCGGCCTCGGTCTCCTCGGGCAGCGTCGCCGCGTTGGGTACGAGGATGCCCTCGGCACCCGCTGCCCTGGCCGCGAGCACGTCCGCCCGGATGTCCCCGACGACCACGCACTCCTCGGCACGCACTCCCAGCCGCCCGGCCGCGTCGATCACCAGGCCGGGGCGGGGCTTGCGGCAGGGGCAGCCCGCGTCGGCGAGGTGCGGGCAGTAGACCCAGACGTCCAGCGGGCCGATCAGTTCGTCGACCCGCTCGTTGACGCGCCGGACGTCCTCGTGCGAGAGCAGCCCCCGGCCGATGCCGGACTGGTTGCTGACGACACCGGTGGGCAGTCCCGCCTCACGCACGAGGCGTACGGCCTCGGCCGCCCCGGGGACGGGCCGGACGCGTCCGGGATCGGCGTTGTACGGGACGTCGTGGACGAGCGTCCCGTCCCGGTCGAAGAGCACGGCGGCCGGGCGGTGGCTGCGCGCGGCGTTCGCGAGGCGCGGGGGCTGCGCGCGGGGGACGGTCATGAGGCACCTTCCCGGGGCCGGGGGCCCACGCCCCGGTGCCGCACCTGGCCCGCGGCCCAGTGGCCGACCGCCAGCGGCGGGATCACCAGGCTCGTGACGGTCATGGTGGCGATCTCGGAGGCGGTGCGTGGTCCCGGGGCGATCCGGGCCCACGCGAACTCGGCGGTACCGAGCGCCCAGAGAGCGGCCGCGAGCCCCGCGGCCCGGCGCCGGCCGGCCAGGGCCAGGGCCGGGGCGGCGAGACCGGCCGCGGTGACCGCGGCGTGGCGGGGCAGACGGCCCCGCGGAGCCTGGGCCCGGGTCCACCAGCCGGGTCCGTGCAGTCGGCCCATCAGGACGTCGTCGGCGTTTCCGCGCTGCACCCGGACGGAGATCCAGCGGTCCGCCGGGCGCACGGGGTGGAAGGTGGAGCGGGTCCCTCGGGTCAGGGTCCAGCCCTCCCCCGTCATCCGGAGCGCGAGATCGGCGTCCTCCCGGAAGGCGCGCGGGAACCGTTCGTCGAAGCCACCCGCCCCGCGCACCGGCGCGGTGCGGTAGGCCATGTCCGCGGTCGCCCAGGCGGCTTCCTCCAGACCGGCCGTGCAGCGTTCCCAGTCGGTGGGCGGGCGGTCGTCGGGCAGGGGTACGGTCAGCCGTCCCTGCACGCCGACCGTCTCCCGCCCGGCACCTGCCAGGTCGTCGGCGAGCCGGGCGCCCCAGTCGGGCCGTACGCGTACGTCGTCGTCGAGGAAGACCACCCAGGGCGCGGCCACTTCGCGCAGCCCCGCGTTGCGGGCCGCCGCCGGCCCCCGGCCGTGGGTGGCGAGGATCCGGACGCGGCCGGCGAGCGGACCGGCGCCCTCGACGCTCAGCGGGCCGTCGGGGCGGGGACGGTCGTCCACCAGGATCACCTCCTGCGGCGGTGGATGGGCAGCCCGGGCCAGGGCCCGGAGGCAGTCGTCGAGACACGGGCGTCCGACGGTGGGAATGACCACGGAGTACGCCTCGGGCGGGTGGGGCGGCTCCGTGTCCGGAGCCACGTCACCGGTCCTGGAGTCCGCGTCGCCGGCCCTCATGTGAACGCCTTCGCCCGGCGGACCAGGAACGGTCCGATGGCCAGCAGGTCGACGGGGGCGGAGCCGAAGCACTCCAGCGCCTCGCGCGGGTGGTCGACCATGGGCCGCCCCGCCGTGTTCAGGCTGGTGTTGACGACGACGGGCAGTCCGGTGCGCCGCTCGAAGGCGGCGAGCATCCTGGCGACGAGCGGCTCCGCCCCGCTGTCGACGGTCTGGATCCTGGCCGTGCCGTCCACGTGCACCACCGCGGGGATGCGCTCCTTCCACGCCTCGGCGACGTCGTGGACGAAGAGCATGTACGGGCTGGGCAGCGGGCCGTCGAAGAGTTCGGCCGCCCGTTCCGCCAGGACCATGGGAGCGACCGGCCGGAATTCCTCGCGCCCCTTCACCGCGTTGAGCCGCTCCAGGTTCTCGGCCCGGCCGGGATGTGCGAGCAGGGAACGGTGGCCCAGCGCCCGGGGACCGAACTCACTGCGGCCCTGGAACCAGGCGACGATGCCGTCCTGCGCCAGTTCCTCCGCCACGGCGGCTGCCACGTCCTCGGGTTCCTCGAAGGGAAGGGCGGCCGCCTCCAACAGGTGGCGGATCTCCTCGTCGCTCCATCCCCGGCCGAGGGCCGCCGTACTCATCGAGAGGACCGGCCCCTGCTCGGCGGCGAGGTGCAGGGCCGCACCGAGGGCCGTTCCGGCGTCCCCTGCGGCGGGCTGGACCCAGATCCGGTCGAAAGGGCTCTCCCGGTACAGGCGCGTATTGGCCACACAGTTGAGGGCGACCCCGCCCGCGAGTGCCAACCGGTCCGCACCGGTGCGTTCGTGGAGCCGGCCGGCGATGTCGAGGATCGTCTCCTCCAGACAGCGCTGGGCACTGGCGGCGAGATTCGCGTGCTCCTCGGTGTAGGGGCCGCCGGGCTCTCTGCGCGGAGCGAAGCGGCTCCACTCCACCCCTGCGGCACGGAATCCTCCGTCGCCCGCTCCGTGGACCCGCTCCGCGATCCGCTCCGCGAACCGGGGCTTCCCGTACGAGGCCAGGGCCATCACCTTGAACTCGTCACTGCTGCGCAGGAAACCGAGGTGATCGGTCAGGTCCTCGTAGAACAGGCCCAGCGAGTGGGGCAGCCGCTGCGTGCCGAGCTCGACCAGTCGGCCGCCGGTGTACTGGCCCGCGAGCTGCGAGGCGCACTCGCCCCGTCCGTCGAGGACCAGTACCGCGCAGTCGCCCAGCGGGCCGGCGAGCCCGGCCGACGCGGCGTGCGCGACGTGGTGGGCGACGAAGCGCACCTTGTCCGGGTCGAGACCGGGCAGCGCCTCGGCCAGGAACGCGGGGGCGCGCCGGGCGTACTCCTGGCGCAGGTGGTCCCAGGGGTCGTCGAGTCCCATCCGCTCGGCCGGCAGAGCGAGGCCGGGATCGTACGCGTACGCGACCGCGTCCAGATCGGCCGGGGTGAGTCCGGCGCTCTCCAGGCACCAGCGGGCGGAGAGCTCCGGGAGTTCCCAGGCCGAGAAGGGCAGGGGGCGCTTGCCGTGCTTGCGCCTGCTGAAGCGTTCCTCCTCGGTGGCGGCAACGATACGGCCGTCGATCACCAGGGCCGCGGACGGATCGTGGAACAGGGCGTTGATTCCGAGCACACGCATGGGCACGCTCCTCAGAGGTTCCCGGCCGGGTGGTTGTCCCGGGTGACGGGCAGCGCGGAGAAGTACGCGATGGTGCGCTCCAGCCCCTCTTCCCAGGACACCCGCGGCTCCCAGCCGAACATCTCGCGCACGAGGGTGGTGTCGGGCCGACGCCGTTCGGGGTCGTCGACCGGACGGTCGATGTAGTCGATCCGGGAGGCGGAGCTGGTCAGCTTGACGATCCGCCGGGCGATCTCCCGGACGGTCGTCTCGTCGCTGCCGCCGATGTTGACGGGCCGCACGGACTTGCTGGCGGCGACGCGCAGGACACCGTCGAGCGTGTCGTCGACGTAACACAGCGACCTGGTCTGGCTGCCGTCCCCGGCGATCGTCAGCGGTTCACCGGCGAGCGCCTGGCAGATGAAGGTGGGAACGGCCCGTCCGTCATGGGCGCGCATGCGCGGACCGTAGGTGTTGAAGAGCCGGACGATGCCGGCGTCGGTCCCCAGGGTGCCCGCGTGGGCGGTGACGAGGGCCTCGGAGAACCGCTTCGACTCGTCGTAGACGCTGCGCGGCCCGACCGGGTTGACGTTGCCCCAGTAGTCCTCCCGCTGGGGGTGTTCCAGCGGGTCGCCGTACACCTCGGACGTGGACGCCAGCAGGAGTCTCGCCCGGTCCCGGGCGGCGATGCCGAGCACGTTGCGGGTGCCGAGGCTGCCGACGTCCAGGGTCTCCAGCGGCATCCGCAGGTAGTCCGCGGGGGACGCCGGGCACGCGAAGTGCAGCACGAGGTCGTAGGGGCCGGCCAGCTTCCGTGCGCAGGAGGGATCCGAGACGTCGACGTCCAGGAACCGGAATCCCTGCCGCCCTGCGAGGTGGGCCACGTTCGCTGCGGACCCGGACGAGAGGTTGTCCGCGCAGTCCACCTCGACCCCACCGTCCAGCAGGCGCTCGCACAGATGCGAACCGAGGAATCCGGCTCCGCCGGTCACCGCGGCACGCCGCCAGGGCATCGGCTCAGTTACCGAAGGCGCCATGTGCTGACTCTCCCTTCCGGTGGGACGAGGGAACGCGTCCCCACACCTGGATCCTGTCGGAGTACGGTTCCTCCGCATCTCGGGTCACACCCCGCGGCAGGCGCCGGGAAGGGCGGTCCGCGACGCGTACGGTCCCCGTCGCCGCACGCCACGGGCCTTCCCGGGGCTGCTCCGTGGCGGGGCCGCAGCGGTTACCCCTCGGTTGGCTGCGGAGACGGTGCGGTGACCTTCGGTGACCCTCCGTTCGCTCCCTCCGCAGGCGGCCCCCTGCGCCGTTCGGGTGTCCCGCCCCCGCCCGGGCGCACTCCGCCCTGGACCCGCGCACGTCCCTGCCTCCGCCCCGCGGGAGCGTCGGCGTCACTTTCGGTCAGGGGTCGGCACCGGGGCCCGAAGACGCCGTGTGAGGAACGACACCGGGTTCCCGAGTGCCGTGCCGGACACCGGAGTTGGGGCGGCAAGGCGGTCGGTGCGGGCAGCCGTCCGACCGGTGGGTTTCCCCGCACGGGGAAGCGTTTGTGAAGATGAAGTGCGCCGGACGGCTGGCTCGACCCCCCGAGGGTCCCCGCCCTCCCGGCATCCAGGACCTCATCAGCCGCTCCGCAGGGGGCGCCGTGCGTCTTGCTCCCGGCCCCCTCCGAGAGGTGCTGCGCTGTGCCCGCGCCCCATGATCACGTCCCGTCGGCCGCCACCGGTCGCCCCCTCGCACGCCCCTTCGCACGCCGTTCCGCCGCCCCCGCACCGCACCGGAAGCGCGCCGGAGGCAGTCCCTGGCGATGTCTGCGTACCCCGAGCATGCGCCGCTGGTCCGTGGCCAACCTGGTGTCCAACACGGGTACGTGGATGCAGTTGACCGTGCAGAACCTGCTGGTTCTCCAGGTCACGGGCTCCGCCGCCGCCACCGGCCTCTCGCTGGCGGTGCAGGCGGCACCGGGGCTGCTGCTCGGCGTCGTCGGGGGCGCGGCCGTCGACCGGTGGCCCCGCAAGGTCACCGCGGCGGTGAGCCAGGGGGTACTCGGGCTGGTCGCCTTCTCCACGGCGGCCCTGATCGGCTTCGACCTGCTCAGCATGCCCGTCCTGCTCCTCCTCGCCGCCGTCACCGGCGTCGTGAACACCATCGACGGGCCCGCCACGGCGCTGCTGGGCAACGACCTGGTGCCGGAGAAGGACGTCCCGTCGGCCATCGCGCTGGGCTCGATGGTGCACAGTGCGGGCAGGCTCACGGGGACGGCGCTGGCCGCCGTGGCGGTCGGCATGCTGGGTCCGTCGTCGGCCTACCTGGCGAACGGGATCTCCTTCCTGTTCGTCGCGGCGATCATTCCCACGCTCAAGCCGGCCGCACCCTCCGGACCGGAGCGGCAGAAGCAGGTCCCCACCACCCCGGAGGGCACCCGCCCCGCCCGGAACGACGTGGTGCCCGCGGGCGCCCGTGCCGGACTGAGCTACTTCGTGAGCCGCCCCCGGCTGATGGCGCTGGCGGGGATCACCGGACTCAGCTCCGTCTTCGGGCGCAATTACCAGTTGACCCTGGCCGTCCTCGTGATCGGGCCGATGCACGCCCGGGAGAGCGACTTCGGCCTGGTGTCCACGGTGCTCGCCGTCGGAGGTGTCCTCGGCGCGCTCCTGGCCGGCCGGCTGCTCAATCCGACCGTCCGGCTCGTGGGCGCCATGGCCGCCTGCGGAGGGCTGCTGCAAGCGGCGGCCGGCATGTCCCCCGGGCTCGTGGTCCTCGTACTGGTGGTCATCCCCATGGCCGTCGTGGAGTCCGTCTCCGACACGGCGGGTGCGACGGTGCTGCAGACGGAGCCGTCGCCGGAGATGCGCGGCAGGGTCCTGGGCGTCTGGCGGAGCGCTGGAACGGCGTGGGGGCTGGCCGGGCCGCCGCTGCTGGGCCTGCTGATGGAGTTCGCGGGCGCCCGCACGGCCCTCGTGTCCGGCGGACTGCTGATCGCCGCCGCCATCGCCTGCGGTGGGCTCCGCCACGGCGCTCTCACCCGGGACAGGGTTGTCCACGCACCCGCCCCCGTGCCCGCGGCGGCGACGATCCCCCGGGCAGCCCTTCCCCAGCCCTCCCAGGCGTTCTGACCCGAGAGGCTGGAGACACGGGTCCGGTGCAGCCGCCGGGGTGTGTCGGTCAGGCAATCGCCTGACAACCGGGCGGGGCCGTTTCCGGTGCGGTCGAATGGATACCTGGCACCCATGAAAGAAAAGTCGGATACCGCCAGCCGCACCGCCACGCACAGGACGGCGGAGCGAGCGACGAAGCTCCTGCGGCCCTCGTCCCCGGGGGAGGGTGCGATCCTCCGGGCCATGGGCCGTCTGGAGCGCACCACCGCCCTCGATGGTCCCGTCGACCTGGTCCAGGAGAAGGTCCGGGCGCTGCCGCTGGGCTCCCTGCGCGACGTGCTGCACGGCCGCTGGCTGGGCCATCCCGTACATCCCCTGCTGGTACAGGTGCCGCTCGGCAGCTGGCTCTCCGCGGCGGTACTCGACCTCCTTCCCGGCCAGCGCAGGGCGGCCTGCGCCCTGATCGGGGTCGGCCTCGGTACCGCGGGCCCGGCAGCTCTGGCGGGCTGGGTGGACTGGGCGGAGCTGCAGAGCCGCCAGCGTCGCGTCGGGTTCGTGCACGCGGCGGCGAACATCACGGCCGTCGCGCTGTACGCCGGATCGTTCACCGCCCGGGTACGGGGGCGCACCGCGCTCGGCAAGGCGCTGGGGTTCGCGGGTCTGTCCGTGGTGAGCGTCGGCGGGGCGATCGGAGGCCACTTGGCCTACCGGCAGGCTTCGGGGGCAAACCATGCCGACGCGGTGCAGGACCTGGTGCAGCCGGGGTGGCACGAGGTCGGTGCGGTCGCCGACTTCCCGGTCGGCGAGGCCGTGCGCCGGTTCGTCGACAATGTGCCCGTCGTGATGGTGCGGGAGACGGGTGGACAGGTGCACGCGCTCGCCGACATGTGCAGCCATATGGGGGGCCCGCTGTCCGACGGTGAGGTCGAGGACGGGTGCGTACGTTGCCCGTGGCACGGCAGTGTCTTCCGCCTTTCCGACGGCTGGAACGTCAAAGGACCGGCGACCGCGCCGCAGCCGGCCTTCGACACGCGGATCGTCGAGGGGCGGGTGGAGGCGCGGCTGCGCGGCCAGGAAGTCGACGACGCACCCGGCGCCGGTCCGGTTCCGGGCGTCGGGTAGCCCGTGTCCGGACACGGTCCGCATACCGGTGCTCGGCCGTTCCTCCCGGCCGGGGCGGGCCGCCGGGCACCGGGACGGACGACGTGTCGGACGGGCCGGCATTCTCCGGCCCCTTCCGTACGTCCTCTTCCTGTCGCCTCCCGACATCGTGCGGAACGGGGCCCCACCGCATCGGGCCCGTCAGGCGTGCCGGCTCGCTGGTCACGGTCATGGGGTGCAGGCTGGAAAGGACGGGGAGGACACCAGTCGTGGTGCACCGGCCGTACGTAGGCGGGGGCCGGTGAGGCGTGCTCTCTCGCGTTCCTCGGCGCTGCGGGCATCGCCGCTTCCGGCCGTGTGCCGATGACGTGATCGCGGCCCGGCGCCCCGCGCTCCTCCTCTCCTCCGGCTGTCGCACCGCCAAAAGAGGCGAACAGCGGCGGACAGCCCGTCCCCACCTCCCCTCCCACGCCGATCGACGGCGACACGAAGGAGAACAAGATGAGCGGGAACACTCCCAGTCAGGCCGAAGGCGAACGCGACGACGAAACCGCTGACGGTTCGGTGCAGCCGGACCCCACCCGCGCCACGCCCTCCCAGGCAGAAGGTGAGAGGGACGATGACGAGAGCGAGGACCCGGGGAGCAACGGAAACGACTGATCACGGGATCGGATCCCCGGCCCCGCCGAGGGTGGCCGCCCCGGCAAGCAGTCGGCGTCGGCCTTCTCCCCGGCCGGGGTGTGGCAGCGGGGACCGCTCCGGAGCGCCCGGAGAGGGGCGGCTCCGTGTCCCGTGTCCGACCCCGATCCCACCGCGACCGCAGGAGGTGGCCCCATGCCCGGCATCCCGTCGGCGGACCAAGTGGACATCACGTTCATCGGCAACGCCACTCTCCTCGTGAGGTACGGCCCCCTCGCCCTGCTCACCGATCCGAACTTCCTGCACCGCGGGGAGAGGGCGTACCTCGGCAACGGACTGTCGTCCCGTCGGTTGCGCGATCCCGCGATGGAGCTGTCCGACCTTCCGGACCTGGACGCGGTCGTACTGTCCCACCTGCACGGCGACCACTGGGACCGGCGGGCCCGAAGAGGACTGCCCAGAGACCTTCCGATCCTCACCACGCCCCACGCCTCGCGCCGTCTGCAGGGTCTGCACGGCTTCTCCCGCGCCGTGGGGCTGAGAACCTGGCAGTCCCAGACGGTGGTCCGCGCGGGACGGCAGGTGCGCGTGACCGCCCTCCCCGGCCGACACGGACCGAAGGGCGCCCACCGGCTGCTGCCACCGGTCATGGGAAGCATGTGGGAGTTCGGCGCGGTGGAGCGGGAACCGGTTCAGCGCCTCTACGTCACCGGGGACACCCTGATGTTTCCGGGCATCCAGGAGATCGCGCGCCGCTACCCCCGCGTGCCTCTGGCGGTTCTCCACCTCGGCGGGACGACCCTGCCGGGCGGTCTCCTGGTGACCATGGACGCGCGGCAGGGGGCCGAACTCGTACAAACGCTACAGCCCCGCAAGGTACTGCCCGTCCACTACGAGGAGTACGGAGTGATGCGGTCCCCGCTCTCGGACTTCCTGGCCGAATCCGTCAGGCAGGGATTCGCGGACAGGGTGGTGCACTGCGCCCGGGGCGAACACGTCACGTGGGAGGAGCCCGGGTGAGGTGAAGCAGATCCCGCCGGTCGGGATCGGCACCGGACGAGCGCGTGGCAGGCAGGTCGCTCCCGTCTCGCCCGGTGGGAGGATCGCCCCCATGGGAGACATCGTTTTCACACGCAGGAGCGGCTGGATACCGAACGTGATCCGCGAGGACGGTGAGCTGAAGCTGATGCTCGGCGCCGGGGCGGACGCCAACCATGAACCTCGCACGTTCACCTTTCCGATCGGGGAAGCCCACGCCGCGGTGGTCCAGGAGGACCTGGCCAGACACCTGCTGCTGTGGAGTGCGGTCCTCCCCCTGTGCGACGCCGCCGGAAGCCGTGGCCCGCTCGACGAGACTGCCGCCGTCGCGCTCCTGGACCCGATCCTCCTCTCCGCGCCCGCGGACGTCGACGCGCTCTTCCGGCGCATCGAGTGGGACAGGGATCGGCTCATCGCCCACGGAGCCGACATCGATGCGCTCGATCGCGGTCAGGTCTGCGCGGCGCTGCGCTCGGCGACCGAGACGCCCGACGAGAAGCGGGCACGGAAGCACCACGCGAACCGGCGTCGCGCGGAGCGCGGAGCAGTACTCGGTCCGCTCGACAGCGCCCTGCTGAGGTACACGGGCCAGTATCTGCACGGTGCGACGGTTCCGAGGCGGATACCCGCAGCCGTCGAGGCCACGCTGCTGCCCGAGGTCATGCGAGTGATCACCACCGCGGAGCGGGCGTGCGCGGGAATGCGGATCGGACGCGATCCGCGACGGGGAAAGCGCGCCACGGACAAGCGCGACTGGGACCGGATGGCGACGGCGGTCGAGGCGGCCGTGCGCCGTGCACACCCTGAACTCGTCGACGACGCGGTACGCACCGTGAGCTTCCTGTTGTGCTCGGAGGCCGCGGACCGCTCCAGGAACACACCCGTGGAGGAGGACGAGGAGGCTGCCGGCGACCGCGCCGACGTCGGCGGGAGTGCGAGGAAGACGGCTCTGTCGTTCACCGACGACAAGGACGTCGGGAGGAAGTGGCGCTCGGACCAATCCCGCACAGCCACCGCGGAGTTCTGGGAGTTCGTCGGCGACCGTTCCGCCGCGGACAACGAAGTGTTCACCATCGAGGACGAGGAGATGGGCGAAGGGATCCAGCTCCACTTCTACGCGGACTCCGTCGCCCGGGTCACGACGGTCGGCGCGGGCGGAGGCGGGGCGGATACGGAGTACCGGGTCGAGTACAGCCTGGTCGACGGGATCGGCGGATACCGAACCCTGGTGAGCGCCTTCGTCCGCGGCGGCTGCGCCGCACTCGAACGGCACGGCTCATGGATGTCGGACGCCGCTGAGCTGGAGCGCGCGCGCCGGCGTCGCGATGCCGAGTAGACCCGGCGGGAGCCGTCTCACGCGCCGTCGGACGGCCGCTCGTGTACCGGCGCGGTGAGGCCTACTCGTAGGAGCGGGCAGCTCTCAACATGCCGGCGACCAGACTCCAGTCGGGGCAGTCGGGAACGGGCTCTCCGCGGTTCGTGAAGTAGCCGTCCATGTCGTTGGTGGGCCTCGTCCGGCCGGACCTGTCAGTGGCGTCGGCGGTCAGCCGGGGCGCCGGTACGGGCGCGGAGCGCCAGTACCGGGCAGACGATGGTCGCGGCGACGGCGAGCGAGGCGGGCAGCCGCGCCCATGAGGTGCTCGAGACCGGCGCTTGGGCGGCCAGCAGTACCACCGCGGTCGCGGCGGCGGCGGCCACTGCGGGTGTCGCCTGCGGGCGGCCGGGCGGGGCGGTGACACCGGCCGTCCACGCGTCGGTGACGAGCAGGTAGGCGAGGAGCAGGGCGGCGATGCAGACGACCAGCCAGACCGCGGGGTCGGTGACCGCGGCGACCGCGATCGCCGCGGCCGGCAGCACGGTCGTCCTGCGGCGGGCCGCGATGGTCCGCCAGCGCATGGAGGTCAGGACGGGGCGTGCGTCGACCATCGGGGCGGCCCACCACGCGGCCGTCGCCGCCCCCAGGACCAGCACTCCGACCAGCGGCGGTGCGTGCAGGGCGACCGGCGGGTTGCAGGCGGCGAGGGCGAGGGCCGTTCCGAGCAAGCGGTCGGTGATGCGGGAGGTGAGGCGTGCGAGGAGCCGGGCGGCGCGACTTTCGGCCGGAGACGGAGTCTGCCGGGCGCTCCGGGTGGAGGCGGTGGTCATCGGGTCCCCCCGTGGATGCGGGTGCGCAGCAGCGGCGCGAGGGCGAGGTCGAGGGTCTCGCCGGGCCGGTGGGCGACGACCGCGATGCCGCGTTCCACCAGGGCGAAACGCATGGCGTCGCGGTCGGCCCGCCAGAGTCGCAGCGCGAGTTCGCCCTCGGTGTCGCCCGGTTCGACCACCGGCCCGCCCGTAGGGATCTCGACCACGACCATCGGGTTGGTCCGTCCGCGCACCTGGTGCAGGATGTCGAGAATCCGCTGGTGGGTCAGTGGCGTGATGACGTACACCAGCGCCCCTTCGGGCAACGCGGGCGGTGCGAGCAGGCTGAGCCCCTCGTTGCGGTGGGCGAGGTCCTTGCGGACCTCCAGCACACTCTCGACGATGCGGTAGAAGTACCCCTGGCCGCTGCCCGGTTGCAGCCAGCGGGTCGCGCCACCGATCGAGACGACGCCGACCCGGTCGTGGGTGCGCAGGTAGGCGCGGACCAGTCCGGCGGCGGCCCGGAAGGTGTCGTCGAGCGAGGACGCGCCGGTGGCCGGGTCGACCACGTCGGCGAGCACGTCCAGCAGCACCACGGTGTCGGCGGCGCGCTCCGCGGCGAACTGGTGGACCTGGAGGGTGCCTCGGCGGGTGGTGGCCGGCCAGTGGATGCGCCGCTGCCGTTCGCCGCGTACGTACGGGTGCACACCGGTGACCTCGCCGCCCTCGCCGCGTTGACTGGCGGTGTGCTCGCCGAGCCGTTGCGGCAGCCGGACCGGGATCGGCGTGAGGCCGGCGTGTCCGGGCAGCGGAAAGACGGCGATCTCACCGAGATCGGCCCGCACGGTGCGCCGGGCCACTCCGCCGCGGTCGTACACGTCTACGTCGACCGTGCCGAGCGTCCAGCGGCCCCACCGCTGTGCGGTCAGGACGAGTTCGACGCGGTGCGGTCCTACCGCGAGGTGGTCGAGCCGGACCCCGTGCCCCAGGGTGACGCCGGGGTCGAGGCGCCCGGGCTCACCGTCGTAGGCCACCGCGATGCGCACCGTCACCTGTTCGCCCTCGAAACATCGCCGGGGCTCCGCCTCCACCTCGGCCCTCACCGCATCCGGAAGCGGGCCGCCCGGCAGGGCGAGGGCGAGCAGCACCAGGGGGCCGGCGGCGAGGGCAAGTACCCAGGCGTGCCCGGTGACGAGCGCGGCGACCAGCGCGACGACGGCCAACGTGCCCAGGCGCAGGGCGCGTTCACCGGCGCGCCAGCCGAACGGGGGTGGCGGCGGGGGTTGCGCGGCCACGTCGGGGCGGCCGCCCAGGGCCCGTTGCACAGCGGCGGCCGCGCCACGGGCCCGCACGGGCGCCGTCATGAGGCGATCGGCGTGCGCGGCAGGGTCTGCGGGGCGTGCACGGACTGCACGATCTCGCGCACCACGTCGTCGGCGTCGATCTGCCGGACCCACAGCTCCGGCTTGAGGGTGACGCGGTGCGCGAGGGCCGGCACCGCCACGGACTTGATGTCCTCCGGGGTGACGTAGTCCCGAAGGTCCAGGACGGCACGGGCGCGTGCCAGTTGCACCAGGGCCAGGCCGCCGCGCGGAGAAGCGCCGACTTGGATGTGCGGGTGGGCCCGGGTGGCCCGGACCAGTGCGACGACGTACTCCAGCAGGTCGTCGTCCACCTCGACGCCCTCGACGGCGGCCCGCATGGCGAGCACCTCCCCCGGACTGCTGAGTGTGCGCAGCACCGCCTCGGGTACCGCCCGGTCGACCCGCGCGCGCAGCATGCCCGCTTCCTCCGACGCCGCCAGATAGCCCATACGAACCCGCAGCAGGAACCGGTCGAGCTGGGCCTCGGGCAGGGAGTAGGTGCCCTCGTACTCGATGGGGTTGGCGGTGGCGACGACCACGAAGGGCTCCGGCAGCGACCGGGTGCTTCCGTCGATGGACACCTGGGACTCGGCCATCGCCTCCAGCAACGCCGCCTGGGTCTTGGGCGGGGTGCGGTTGATCTCGTCGGCGAGCAGCAGGTGGGTGAAGACCGGACCGGGCCGGAAGACCATGTCTGCGGTCCGTTGGTCGTAGAAGGAGGCTCCGGTGACGTCGGAGGGCAGCAGGTCGGGGGTGAACTGGATGCGGCGGAAGTCCAGGCCGAGGGTTGCGGCGAACGAGCGTGCCAGCAGCGTCTTCCCGAGTCCCGGCAGGTCCTCGATGAGGACATGGCCGCCGGCGAGGATGCCGAGCATCACCAGCGCCAGTGGTTCCGGCTTGCCCACCACGGCCTTGCGGATCTCGTCGAGCACGGCCGCGGCCCTTTCACCCGCCTGTCGGGGCGTCAGAGCGCGGTGTTCCGGAGTGGATTGCGGGCTGGTCACGGTGGGTTCCTCACGGAGCGGGGTCGGGATGCGGGCTGCGGGGGTCGGCGGCAGCGCGACGGGTCACAAGGCTTCCAGGCGGTCGAGCAGGGAGCGCAGGACGGGCTCCGGGAGAGTGGGCTGCGGAGTGGTCTCCCCGGGATCGATCCACGGCCACAGCTCGGTTCCGACCAGCGCCCGGGCCCGTTGCGGGTTCCGGTACATCGCCACGCCGTGCCGTTCGGACAGCCGGGCGGCGAACAGCCGCTGCAACTGCGGTCGCATGACGATCGCGAGGTGCGTTTCGCCGTCGTCCGCCAGAGTCTTGGCCACGATGCGCTGCCACTCGCCGAGCGCCGGGGCGCGGCCGGCCATCAGACGCTCCGGCCCGCGATGGCTGCTGTCCTGGGCGGCGCCGCCCGCGGCATAGCGCCCCAGGCCCAGCGCGGCCGCCGTGATGAGGGCGAGGCCGGTGGCAGCCGCGGCGACACCGTCCGTCAGGGCGAGCAGCACTTCGGCCGCGACCGCGGCGGTTCCCAGTACGACCAGTGAGTGGCGTACCGAACCGGGCTTGGACGAAAAGGAGTTGACGAGGGCCTGGATTCGGGCAGGCGTCTTCATGAGGCACCTGTCACGGCTTCGGGTCCGGAGGGTCGCGACCGCAGACCCTCCGCGATCTCGGCGAGCGCTGCCGCGGCCCGGTCGCGGTGGCTGCCGTCCATCGGGTGAGTGGAGTAACGGGCTTCGCGGAAGAGTCCGGTGAGCGCTGAGGCGGCCGCCTCCGTGGGCAAGCCGTCGGCGACGGCCCGCTCCAGCAGGTCCTGCGGGCTGTCCGAGGCGCGCCGGGTCACGCCCGAGTCGGCGAGCGACTCCACCATGGCGGCGTAACAGGCGATGACGGCTGCACGGGCGTCGGTTCCGTCCAGCAGGGCGCGGCGCCCGGAGTTCACGGCCCGGGCCAGGCGGTCCTGCTCGTCGTCGAGCGTCGCGTACGTCGCCGGGGCCTCGGGCGCGGGCGGCAGGCGGGTCAGTCGGCGCCACAGGCGCAGCCCGGCGAACACGACGACCACGAGGAGGAGGACCATGCCGAGACCGAGCAGGACGCGCACCGGCCCGAAGTGCGTGGAGTGGCCGCCGTGCCCGGCAGGCTGCGCGGTGGGCAGGGCGGGTACCGGGTCCTGTTGCGGAGCGGGGCGCTGCGCCGGCCCGTGGCCGCCCCCCTGACTGCTGCCGGGCGAACCGAACCGGTGCAGGACCAGGACGAGCAGCGGAACGGCCAGCGACGCGGCCAGCAGGACGTGCCTCACACCGTCGACCAAGCGTTGCCCCACTGGGTCGAGTTCCCTGGCCGCGGCGTCGACCTGGTCGCGGTACTTCTCGCGCAGCGTGAAGCCGCCGGCGAGTGACAGCAGGGCGAGCCCGACCACCAGGACCGAATTGCCGCCGAGTGGCCCGCGACCCTTGGTCCACAAGCCCGTGTCGGGGTGGAGCAGCAGTGTTCCCAGGACCAGTCCGCCCACCATCAGCACCGTCAACGCGGTCTGCGCGGCACCGATCGCGCTGCGCCGCCGTCGCCCGGCCGTCGTACGCCCCCGCACCAGCGCCCCCACCCCTCTCGTGTGATCGACAGCTTTGCACACCGGTCGACGGCGAGTCAGCGGAGTTCTGTTGGGGCGGCGATGAGGGAATCCTCCATGCTCCGCCGTCTACGTGATGTCGCCGGTGCGCGGCCGCCGGTCCCGCGATTCCCGTGACCGCGGCCGGAGCAGCCCGGAGAGGCGATTCGCGGCCTGCGGGACCGCGGGACACCTCCTCGGCGGCGCGGGCGAGTGCCGCTCGGGTCAGGCCGTCGCTCCCAGCCCGTGCAGGAAGGTGTCGACCACGACGTCGGCCGCCTGCGCGGCGGTCAGGCCGGGCATCTGCCGGGCCACGAGATGCATGAGTTGGGGCAGCAGCGCGCCGGCCCACCCCTCCGGTGCGCCGGGGCGGAGCAGTCCCTCGTCGACGGCGCGCCGGAGAAAGGTGTCCACGTTCCGGCTCGACGCGTCCCGCCGTGCGCGGATTGCGTCGTCGGCGAGCATGCGGGTCCGCTCCACGGGCCAGGTCCGATTGACTCCGATGATGTTCTCCACGTAGCGGTGCAGGGCGACGGCGACGGGGGCCTCGCGGAGCCTGGCGTTCGCGATGGCCCGTTCGACGGCTTCGAGCCGGCACTCGTAGACGGCTGCGAGCAGTTCCTCGCGGGAGGCGAACCGCCGGTAGACGGTGCGCCGGTCCACCCCTGCCTCGCGGGCGATGCTCGCGATGCTCACACCCGGATCGTCGGCGAGCATGCGGGCTCCGGTGGTCAGGACTGTTTCCAGGTTGCGCGCTGCATCGGCTCTCACCCCGTCACCGTACCGCTGATGAGGTGGATAGGTGGCTTAGTGCAACGCCCACGTAGAACTCTCTTTATGAAGCGCTACAGTGATGTGACAGATAAGAGTCAACTATCCGGAGGACGGAAAATGATCACCTATGACAGGCTCTTCGTCGCGGGGTCCTGGGTGGCTCCGAGCGACGGGGAACTGCTGAACATCCGCTCCCCGCACGACCGGTCCCTGATCGGCCGGGCGGCACAGGCCCGGCCGGCCGACATCGACCGCGCGGTGGCTGCGGCACGTGCCACCTTCGACACCGGCGTGTGGCGTGGGACGGCCCCCGCCGAACGCATCGCCCTCCTGCGCCGGTTCAACGACTTGCGCGAGGCGAACGCGGAGAGGATCGCGGCGCTGACCTCCGCGGAGAACGGCTCCGCCGCATGGTTCACCCTGGCGGGCCAGGCAGGTCTGACGCGACAGGCGAACGCCTACCTGAAGGCGGCACAGGAGTTCGCCTGGGAAGAAACTCTGGCGTCGAGCGATCCCGATGCGCCGGGACGCAGTGTGGTGCGGCGCGAGGCGGTTGGCGTGGTGGCCGCGGTGATCCCGTGGAACTCCCCGTTCTCCTCGGCGACATCGAAGATCATCCCCGCGCTGCTCGCCGGGAACCCGGTCGTCCTGAAGGTGTCACCGGAGAACTCGTTGAGCATGGGATTGCTGGCCGAACTGCTGGGACGGACCGGTCTGCCGGAAGGCGTGGTCAGCGTCCTGCCGGCAGAGCGGGAGACCAGCGAGTACCTGGTGTCGCACCCGGGCGTGGACAAGATCGCTTTCACCGGTTCGACGCGGGCCGGGCGCCGGATCGCGTCGATCGCCGGCGAGCAGCTGAAGCGGATCAGCCTCGAACTGGGCGGGAAGTCGGCCGCCGTGATCCTGCCGGACGCCGACATCGCCGAGGTGGTACGGGGGCTGAAGTTCGGTTCGCTGCTCAACAATGGCGAGTCGTGCATCGCGCAGACCCGGATCCTGGCCCCGCGCTCCCGGTACGAGGAGGTGGTGGCCGCGTTGAAGGAGCTGGTGGAGTCGCTGAAGGTCGGGGACCCCACCGACCCGGACACCTTCATCGGCCCGATGATCCGTCAAGACCAGCAGCAGCGCGTGCGCGACTACATCGAGCTGGGCATCGAGGAAGGAGCCCGTCTGGTGACCGGCGGCCCGCAGATCCCCGAGGGGCTGGAGAAGGGCAACTACGTCACCCCGACGGTCTTCGCCGACGTCGACAATTCGATGCGCATCGCGCGGGAGGAGATTTTCGGCCCGGTCCTGGTCGTCATCGCGTACGACGACGAGGATGACGCCGTGCGCATCGCCAACGACTCCGAGTACGGGCTGTCCGGCGGTGTGTGGTCCTCGGACGAGAACCACGCCCTGGCCGTCGCCCGCCGCATCCGCACCGGCACGGTCACCGTCAACGGCGCCTCCGTCGCGTTCGACGGCCCCTTCGGAGGCTTCAAGGCCAGTGGCATCGGCCGCGAGTACGGAGCCGTCGGCCTCGGTACGTACACCGAGTACAAGACCATCACCCTCTGATTCGCTCCGACCGGCGCGTCCACCGGGCAGCCGCGGACGAACCACGCGACCCGGGCGGTGCGGACGGCAGGCGCACCGCCTTCCCCCAGGCATCGCGGGACGGCCCTCAGGACTCCGAGGTGTACGCGCGGTCCAGGGCGTCCAGGGCTGCCTCGACCGTGGTGCGGCCGGCGAACAGCGACGCTACCTGCGCGAAGTGTTCTTCCTGGACCCCCGGGTGGGGCCAGAGTTGGTCCATGAAGGGGACAGCCTTTCCCGCCCGTTGTTCCTCCGCTATCGCGGCGAGTGCGGGTTTGACGTCGAAGTCGTCGTTCGGGATGGCCGGCAGGGTCGCCCCGGCGCGGTTGTAGGCGTTCTGACCCGCCGCCGATCCGATGAAGTCCGCGAACGCCAGAGCGGCCTCCATGTGCTTGGCCTTCGCGTTCACCCCGTAGGCCGCGGAGATCGCGGCCGGCATGCGGGTGCGTGACGGCGAGTTCCCGGCCGGCAGGACGAAGATGCCCAGCTCGAGACCGGGAGACTGCGCTTGGATCTCGGCCAGGCTGCTGGCGACCTGTACGACGCCCACGGCCCTGTTCCCGGCCACGTCGGCGACGGTGTCCTCGTAGGTGGTGTGCAAGGGGTCTGCGGAGAAGCAGCCCTCGTCGTTCATCGTCATGTACTTCTCGAGGGCTGCCTTCCAGCCGGAGGTCGCGAAGGTCGCGTCCCCGTCCTGCATCTTCTGGTCGAAGTCCGGGGTCGTGCCGTACACGGTGGTGGCGGCGAGGGCGTAGCTGACCAGTTGGGTGACCCAGGGAGTCCCGTTGCCCAGCGCCAGCAGGGTCGTGCCCCCTTCCCGCGCCTGCCGGCACAGGCCGATCAGCTCGTCCCAGGTCTTCGGTGGCTCGGCGCCGATCGCGGCGAGAGCCTCCTTGGAGTAAACGACGCCGATGCCGCTGTAGTTGGCCGGCACGGCGAAGGTGTGGTACTTGACCTGAACGACCGACGCGGCATCTCCGGGGAGGTCCACAGCGAACCGGCGTGCGCTGAGGTCGTAGAGCCGGCCCTCCTCCTGCAGGCGCACCACGGAGGCCGGGTTCCCGTTGCCGGGCCATACCGTGAAGACGTCGGGGCCCTCACCCGACGCGAGTTGGGTGCCCAGGTTCTTCTGCAGTTGATCCGTTTCGGCGTAGTTCACGGACACCTTCACCTCCGGATCGAGCTTGCCGAAGGCTGCCACCACCGCGTCCATGGAGGCACGGTCGGTGACGTTGGCGGTGATCCGCAAGGTGTTGTCGTCCGCACCGACGTCACCGCCGCAAGCGGACAGCAGCCCGATGAGAGAGGCAGCGACGGTTGCCGCGGTACCGCGGTACGCCCCGCGTCGCACGGTGGGGCGTTGTGGCGCTGAGGACATGAGAAGGCTCCGTGCGGATGGTCGGATGGTCGGATGGAAGAAGCAGGACAGGGGGGTGTCCGGCGCGGAAAAGGCCGTGGGGCGCGGTGCCGCGGTGCTCTGCATTCCGCACCCCACGGCTCGCACGGTCGGGAGGAAGTCGTGCGGACACCTGCCCGGTGCGCTGGACGGGGTGCGGCCCGTGGCCGGTTCAGGGCGTGGCCGCTCCGGGTGTCGAGCCGGGTGCGGTCAGCCGACGGTCACGCTTCGCTGTGCGGTCAGGTGGCGGGACGAGCGTGCCGTGGCGAAGGTGTACAGGCCGGGGGCGAGGACCCAGCCGCCCGACTGCCAGACGGACAGATCCCCCGGCGAGACGGTGAAGGTCAGCCGCCGTGAACCCCCGGCTTCCAGGGCGACCTTCTGGAAGGCGACCAGGCGGCGGGGCTCCGCTGCTGCCGCACCCGGCAGGGAGGCGTAGACCTGGACCACTTCCGTGCCCTTGCGTGGGCCCGTGTTGGTGACCGTCACGGAGAGGGTGACCTGTCTGCTCGCCCGGTCGTAAACCACCTCCAGGGACCCGTGGGCGAAGGAGGTGTAGGAGAGGCCGTGGCCGAAGGCGAAGCGGGGTTGCTGGCCCGCAGCGTCGTAGTAGCGGTACCCGACGGAGATGCCCTCGTCGTAGGAGACCGAACCGTTCTTGCCCGGGTAGGTCGCGGAGGTGGTGCCGGGTCCCTGGGTCGCGTCGGTGGGGAAGGTGACGGGGAGACGGCCGGAGGGGTCGCTGTCCCCGAAGAGCACGGCGGCGAGGGCGGTTCCCATGCCACGGCCCCCGTACCAGAGCTGGAGGACGGCTTCCACCTCGTTCAGCCAGGGGGTGGCGACGGGCCCGTCGGTGTTGAGGACGACGATCGTGCGCGGGTTCGCGGCCGCCACGGCGCTGATGAGCTGGTTCTGGTCTGCCGGCAGGTCGAGTCGTGCGTGGTCCATGGCCTCGCCGGCGACCCGGTTGACGAAGACGACGGCGGCGTCGGCCGCTCGCGCCGCGGTGACGGCGGCGGGGACGAGGGAGTCGGGCTGCCAGCCCAGGGTCAGGCCGCAGGTGCCGGACTCGGCGGTGGCGTTGGTGTAGGTCAGTTCGATGCTCACCGGGCGGCCCGCGGTCAGCTGCGCGGTCCCCTGGAGGGGGTAGTCGAACGGTCCGAGGAAGAAGCGGCGCATCTGCCGGGTGCCGGAAACGATCTCGGTGCCATTGATCTTCAGGGTGGCCGTACCGGCGGGCAGCAGGGAGAAGCGGTGCAGGCCGGTGATGGTCGGTACGAGGGTGCCGGTCCACTTCGCGGACCAGACGGCGGGCAGATTCGCCGCCGGTGCGGTGGTGAAGTCGACCACCGCGTCCGTCCTGGTCAGCACCGGAGACCCGGTGGGCTCGGCGCCCGCGAAGCAGGCGGCGCTCAGGCCGGCCCTGCCCGCGCTGTCGCGCAACACCGTCGAGGGGACCACGGCCAGGGGCAGGTCGCCCTTGGTGCCCTGTGCATGGGTGACGGTGACGGAGCTTCCGGCCCGCGCACGGATGGCCTGGAGCGGCGTGGTCCAGGTTCCGGGATCGACGTAGCTGGATCCTCCGACGCCGGTCAGGGCGTCGGCGCCGGCGGGACCGATGACGGCGAGCGACCTCACCGAGGCCGTCAGCGGCAGGGCCGAGGAGCCGTTGGCGAGCAGGACCGTGGAGGCGATCGCGGCCTCGTGGGCGAGGTCCCGGTGTTCCTGTGTGCTGACGTCGTCTGCGGGGGCCGGGACGGGGCTGTCGAAGAGGCCGTTCGCGAACATCGTGACGAGGATGCGGCGGGCCGCGTCGTCGAGTCGCGCGGCCGGTATCGCGCCGCCCGTGAGCCCGCCCCCGGGAATCGTCACCGCGCCGGGGCCGAGCCCGGCGAGGTCCATGCCCGCCCGGGCGGCGGCGACCTGGTCGTCGCCCGCCCAGAAGTCCGGCACCGTGTAGCCCTGGAGGCCGAGCCCCCTCTTGAGGTCGTCGAAGAGGGCGGGGTTCTGCGCGGCGAAGGCTCCGTTGATCTTCGGGTAGGCCATCATCACGGACGTGGTCGGCGCGGCGGCGACCACGCGGCGGAAGGGCGCCTCGTAGATCTCGCGCAGGGCGCGATCAGGCACCTTGGTGTCGGTGAAGAACCGGTTGGTCTCCTGCGTGTACGCCGCGAAGTGCTTCACCGTGGCGGCCACCTGACGGCTCTGCATACCGACCGTGACGGCTGCTCCCAGGCGGCCGGCGAGCAGCGGGTCCTCCCCCATGCCCTCGGACTGGCGGCCGGAGTGCCAGGTCCGCGTCAGATCCACGGTCGGGCCCAGCAGGTTGTTGTACCCCTTGCCCCTGCCCTCGGTGCCGATCGCCCGGCCGATGCGGCCGGCAAGGTCCTCGTCGAAGGTCGCCGCCTGAGCGACCGGAACGGGAAAGGCCGTCACCCCTTTCTCGCCCCGGAGACCGGCGGACGCGTCGACCATGGTCAGGGCGGGGATACCGAGGTGCGCCACGGCCGCGAAGTCGCAGCGTACGAGGGCCTCCTTCTCGGTCGCCGTCATCCTGGCCAGCAGGGCGTCGGCCCGGTCCTGCGAGGCGGAGTCGGTAGCGCCCACTGCCTGACCGCCCATGACCGGGACCATGGCCACGGCCAATGCGGTGAAGGTGGCGGCAGAGAGGAATTTTCTTCTGTTCACAGCGGCTCTCCGAATACGTATGGACGGCTGCTCGATATTCCGTCACGAGGGGAAATGGGGTCACCCAAGAGGTCAGGCTCTCGGGTGACCCCGGCCTGAAAAGAAAGCATGTGATGCATGCATCGCAGGCATGCACATGCGTCTCGCCTTCCGCTTCTTTCGAGACAGCCTCTGCCGCGTCCCGCGACAGCGATTCGTGCGCATCTCGGCGCCGACTCGCGAAGCGTCTCGCCCAACAGAGGGAAAGCTATTGCCTGTTCATCCCAGGGTCAACCCTTCGACAGCACCACTTCGAGTAAGCCACCTACCAGCGGAAACAGAATCTCCCGGGATGAAATAAAATTGAAAATTTCAATTTCACTCCCCTCGGAAAGCCCCCTCCATCAGCCCGCTGGATCACACGCATCCACGGCAGTAATACCGAATTCCTGAACAGGTCCCACAAACGCCTGGACTGCCCGGCGCGGGCAGTGATCGCGCCAGGCAGTCCAGAGTTCGGATGTGCGATTCGTTCAGGCAGCCATACCGGCGATTGCGGCGGTATCGAGGACGTGTTCCCCCGCGCCGAGGGAAATCGGCGGACAGCCGGGCAATTCGGCGACGGCGCGGGTGCCCTCGGGGACGGTGCAGCGGGCGGTCAGGCCGGTGGCGGTCGTTTCCCAAGAAAGGGCCGCGGTTCCGTACGGGGTCTCATGGCGGGTGCGGGCCCAGGTGATTCCTCCTCCGGGACGCGGCCGGAAGGCGATCTCCCGGTAGCCGGGGCCCGTGGCGGTGATGCCGCCGACGACCCGGTGGAGCCAGTCCGCGACGGCGCCGAGCGCGTAGTGGTTGAAGGAGGTCATCCCGCCCGGGTTGAGGCTCCCGTCGGGCCGCAGGCTGTCCCAGCGTTCCCAGATCGTGGTCGCGCCCTGGGTCACGGTGTACAGCCATGAGGGGCACTCGGTCTGGAGCAGCAGCCGGTAGGCGACGTCCAGGTGACCGGTGTCGGTGAGTGCGTCACAGATCAGGGGTGTCCCGACGAAGCCGGTGGCGATACGGGCATCGTCCGCGAGGACCAGTTCGGCGAGCCGGTCCCCCGCGTCGCGGCGCTGCTCGGGGGTGAGCAGATCGAAGGCGATTCCCAGGGCGTAGGCGGTGGGGCTGTCGCTCGTCATGCGGCCGGACGGCAGGACGTACCGGTGGCGGAAGGCTTCCGTCACCTCGGCGGCCAGGGCTGCGTACCGGTCGGAATCCGCGGCCTTCCCCAGCTCGGCGGCGGCACGGCCGAGGTGACGGGCGGAGTGGGCGAAGTAGGCCGTGGCGACGAGGTAGCGGTCGGTGACGCCGGCCGCCGGGTCCTCCGGCGGGGCGGCGGGGTCCAGCCAGTCGCCCAGCTGGAAGCCGGTGTCCCACAGGCGGGTCGGGCCGGCGAGGCGCTCCACCAGGTCGACCCACTTCTTGGCCATGGGGTAGTGGCGGCGGAGCAGACCGAGGTCGCCGAAGCGCTGGTGGAGGGTCCAGGGGGTGAGCACGGCCGCGTCTCCCCAGGCCGCCCCGGGGTGGATCGGCGTCCACATCGGGGCGCCGGGTATGACGGGCACGTACCAGGGGACGGTGCCGTCGGGGAGTTGTTCCAGGCCGACGTCGGTGAGCCAGGAGTCGAGCATCCCCGCGCAGTCGTGGAGGAAGCTCGCGGTGGGGGCGAAGACCTGTATGTCGCCGGTCCAGCCGAGGCGTTCGTCGCGCTGGGGGCAGTCGGTGGGTATGTCGACGAAGTTGCCGCGCATGCTCCAGACGACGTTCTCGTGGAGGCGGCTGACCTGGGGGTCGCTGCACTCGAACCAGCCGGTACGGCGCATGTCCGTGTGGTGGACGCGCGCCGTCACCATGTCGGCGGTCAACTCGCCCGGCCAACCGGACACTTCGGCGTAGCGGAAGCCATGGATGGTGAAGCGTGGCTCCCAGCTGAGCGGGCCTTCGCCGGAGAGGATCAGCGTGTCGGTGGCGTACGCCTCGCGCAGCGGTCGTGTCGCCGGCCGGCCGTTCTCCAGTACTTCAGCGTGCCGGAGGACGACGGTGGTGCCGGCCGGCCCGTCGACCGTGACGTGGAGGCGGCCCACGAGGTTCTGCCCGAAGTCGAGGAGGTGGCGTCCGTCCTCGGTGCGGGTGAGGGAGACGGGGACGATCTCCTCGGTGCGGCGGACCGGTGGCCCCATGGGCGCGACCAGGGTCGCGGGGTCACGGTGGCCGGTCCGTACGGGCGTCCACGTGTCGGCGGCGGTCTGCGAGGGCGACGGGGTGCACCACTGCGGATCGTGCAGTCGGGCGTCGAAGGTCTCGCCCTCGTAGAGGCCGCTGGTCAGGATCGGACCGGGTGCCGCGCTCCAGCTGCCGTCGGTGGCGACGACGCAGATGGTGCCGTCGCGGTACCGCACCTCCAGTTGGGCGATGAGCGCCTGATCTTTCCCGTAGATGTTGCGGGTGCCGCCGTCGAAGCCGTACTTGCCGCGGTACCAGCCGTCGCCGAGCCAGGCGCCGACGGTGTTGGCGCCCTCGGTGAGGAGGTCGGTGACGTCGTGGGTGCGGTAGCGCAGCCGGTGCGGGTAGACGGTCCATCCCGGGGCGAGTGTCTCGTCGCCGACCCGGCGGCCGTTGATCTCCGCCTCGTACAGGCCGTGCGCCGAGACGTACAGACGGGCGTACGCCACGGGGCGGTCGAGCCGGAAGTCCTTGCGGACCCGGGCCGGGCGGCGCTCGGCCTCCGGGTCCTCGTCCCATCCGGCGCCGACGGGGACCGCCTGCCAGTCGGTGGGCGCCAGCAGGCCGGCTTCGACGGTCTGCGGATCGCTCCAGGCTGTCGGCTCCTCGGCGTCGGGGGTCCAGACGCGGACCCTGACTCTCGCGCGTTCGCGGGACGCCAGCGGCTCGCCGGGCCAGGGGGCGAGTACGTGGGTGTCGTCGTCGACGCGTCCGGTGCGCCGGACGGTGCCGGAGCGGTCGACCTCCAGTTCGTACGCCTGCTGCCGGCCGGATCCCGGCGGCAGGGTCCAGGTGAGCCGGGGGGCGGCGACTCCGACGCCGAGTCCGTCGGGAAGGTGCTCGAAGGACACCGGGGAGGGGGGAGGGGGGAGCAACGGGAGGACCTTTCTAGCACGTGCGGGAGCGAGCGCGGTGGCGGGCGGGGGTCAGCCCTTGACCGCTCCCGAGGTGAGGCCCTTCATGACCTTCTGGTTGAGGAAGAGGTAGATCAGGAGGGTGCCGAAGACGTTGATGCAGATGGCCGCGAACAGGGGGCCGTACTGGGTGGCACCGAAGTCGCCGGTGAAGTTGAGCAGGCCGACCTGGATGGTGCGCAGGTCCTGGTCGTTGGTGAAGGTCAGCGCGATGAGCAGGTCGTTCCAGATGAAGAAGAACTGGACCAGACCGACCGTGAGCAGGGCGTTGCGGACCATGGGGACACTGATGGTCCAGAACGCGCGCAGGATGCCGGCGCCGTCGATGGTGGCGGCTTCGAAGAGTTCGCGGGGAACCGCACGGTAGTACGTGGCCATCATGAAGACGGTCAGGGGCAGGCCGGTGCCGGTGTAGGTGAGGATCAGCGGCCACAGCGTGCCCGACAGGCCGGTCTGGAAGTAGGCGGTGAACAGGGGCAGCAGGATCATCTGCGGGGGCACCATCATGCCCGCGAGGAAGATCAGCAGCGTGAGGCCGCGGCCCTTCCAGACCATGACCTGCAGGGCGAAGCCCGCGGCCGTGCCCAGGAGCAGCATCAGGGCCAGTGCCGGGACGACGGCGAGCAGGCTGTTCTGGATGTACAGACCGATGTTGCCCGTGGTCCACGCCTCGGAGTAATTGCCCCATTCCCACGTCGTGGGCAGGCTCCAGGTCGAGTGGTTCAGGTAGTCGTCGTTGGTCTTGAGCGACGTGAAGAACATCCAGATCAGGGGGTACAACTCGACGACCAGGAGCAGTGCGACGACGATCTTCACCCAGATCCGGCTGCCGGCGCGGCCCTTCCGGCCGCGAGCTGCTCGCGGGGACGCGTCCCGGCCCGGGTGTCCGACGGAGGTCTTCGTGGGGGTCTCGATGGCCATGGGTCAGCCCTCCGTGAGGTCGCGCCGCGAGACGCGGTAGACGACCAGGCTCACCATCAGGCACACCACGGTCAGGAGCAGCGCGATGGTGCTGCCGTAGCCGTAGTCGCCGTAGGTGAACGACGTCTGGAACATGTACAGGGTCAGCGGGCTCGTGCTGTTGCCGGGACCGCCGTTGGTCAGCGCGACGATGGAGTCGAAGGCTTTCAAGGTGCCGTTGATGCTGAAGATCAGCGACGACATCAGCACCGGCAGGGAGAGGGGCAGCACGATGTGGCGGACCAGCCTGAGTCCCGTCGCTCCGTCCAGCCGGGCGGATTCGAGGACCTCGTCGGGGATGTCGACCAGGCCGGCGAAGAGCAGCACGGCGTAGAAGCCCATGGAGCGCCAGATGTCCATGGTGATCAGCACCCAGAAGGCGCTCCCGGCGCTGCCGAAGAAGTCGATCGAGTCCAGACCCACCATGTTCAGCAGGGAGTTGACGGGACCGGTCTGCGGTGCGACCTGGAAGAACTTCTGGAAGAGCAGGCCGACGGCGACCGTCGGGAGCACTACGGGGAAGAAGACGAGTGTGCGCACGAGAGCCGAGGCGCGCTTGAGGAAGAAGACGTAGAGCAGTGCGAGCAGGTAGCCCGCGACGACCTGTCCGACCGTCACCACGACGGCGTACTCGAGGGTGAACCAGAGGGCTTCCCGTACGGCGTCGTCGGTGAGCAGGCGCTGGAAGTTGTCCAGTCCGTTGCCGGTGAAGCCGTCGATGGTGTTGCCCCGGGTGAACGAGTACCCGAGCGACCACACCATCGGGACCAGCATGATCAGGGAGTAGACGAGGAGAGCGGGACCGAGCAGGATCAGAATGGCCCTGCGGTCACCGAGGACGCGGTGCATGGGTGGAGTCCACTTCGTTGCATGGAAGTTGCCGTGAAGTTGCCGTGGAGGGGGACCTGTCGGGCAGGACCGGGGCGGCGCACACGGGGTGCGCCGGGCCACGTTTCGGAACGGCCCAGGAGGCCGGTGCGCCGCCCCCGGCCGGTCACTCGGCGGTCACTTGGCGGTCAGGGCGTCCTGCACGGTCTGCATGAACTTCTGCGGGCTCATGCTGCCGCTGACCAGGGAGGCGGCGTTGGTCTGGCTGACCGTGGTGGCCTTCGTGTTGAACAGCGCTTCGAACCAGAGCACGTTCTGCTCAGACGCGCCGATCGTCTCCCGGACCTGCGTGGTGACCGGGTTGGCGTCCTTGACGTCGCCGTTCACCTTGAAGCCGGAAATGGCGCCTTGGTCCTTCAGAGCGGTGGCGCCGTAGTTCTTCGCGATGCAGGCCGCCCAGTCACCCGTCTTGGAGTCGAAGGACTTCTTGGCGAGGGTGATCCCCAGACCGACGTTGGAGGGGTACTGGCCGATCGCGCCCTTGCCACCGGTGACCGCCGGGAAGGGCATGAACCCTACGTTCTGGGCACCCACCTTGTTCTGCTTCGCGTCGGAGATGTTGCTCAGCGCCCAGCTCCCCATGTAGAACATGGCGGCCTTGCCGGTCAGGAACTGGTTCATCGCGGTGTCGTAGTCGATGGAACCCACCCCCTTGCCGAAGTAACCCTTCTTCCCCAGGGCCGCGATCTCCTCGGCGCCCTTCAGGTACTCGGGGTCGGTCAGCTTCGCCTTGCCGTCCGCGACCTTCTGCAGCGCGTCCGGCCCCAGGCTGCGGTAGAGGTAGTCGCTGATCAGACGGGTCAGGGGCCAGCCCTGCTGACCGGAGGCCGAGAAGGGCTGCACGCCCGTGCTCCGAAGCTTCGCGGACGCGTCCACCAGGGCGTCCCAGGTGGTGGGCTCCTGCAGTCCGTTGTCGGAGAAGAGCTTCTTGTTGTAGAAGATGCCCTCGATGTTGTACTCGTACGGCAGGACCGCGAGCTTGCCCCCGTACAGCGCCTTGACCGTGGAGACGGCCGCGGGCTCGATCTGGTCCAGGACCCCGAGGCCCTTGAGCTCCGTCTCCAGGTCGGCGACCTTCCCGGACTTGTTGAGCTGGTTCGTCAGCGCGGGGGCGTTGCCGGCGGCGAACTGGACCGGCAGGGCGTCCTGGCCGGCGAGGAGCTGGAGTTTCTGGTCGAGGCTCGCCTGCGGAACCGTCTCCACCTTCAGCGGCAGTGCCGTGTTCTCCGCCTTGCAGGCGCCCTGGGAGAGGGTGGTGAGTGCCGTCTTGACCGCGGTGTTCTCGGTGACGCTGAGGTAGCTGAACTCCTTCGGCGCGGACGAGGACCCGGATCCGCTGCCGCCGCAGGCGGTGGCGAGCAGGGCGAGCGAAGCCGTGCCGGCGACGGCCAGGCTGGGGCGCACTCGACGGGTACGGGGCATACGAGGGGACACGGAAGACTCCCAAGAAGTACGGAGAGAAGGCGAGGAAAGGGGGCGGCACGGCGGGCAACGTGATGGGCCCTGCCGCGTCGGACGAACGTGTAAAACGTTCTCTACTCGGATTGGCATCACCCTGCACCCCTCTCCTTGCTCCGTCAAGACACGGAGAGGTAACACCGTGGTGTTGTGCACGTAGCCTTGACGACACAGGGGGGTGAAGGTGTAGACCGTTATACTCACGACTACAAGATCCGGAGTACTTACGATGGACCGGGCTGCGACACCCAGACAGAACAAGCGCGTGACCATCACCGACGTCGCCCGCCACGCCGGCGTCTCCACGGCCGCGGTCTCCAAGGTGATGCGCAACGCCTACGGCGTGAGCCCTGCCATGCAGGAGAGGGTCAAGGCCGCCATCGCCGAACTCGGATACCGGCCGCACGCGGCCGCACGGGGCATGCGCGGCCGGACCTACACGATCGGCGTCCTGCTCGACAACGTCCGTAACGCGTTCTTCGCCGACATCCTCGACGGCGTCCAGGACGAGCTCCGTACCAGCGAGTACACCGTCCTGATCGGTGCCGCCGGGTTCGGCCCGGAGGAGCAGGCCAAGACGATTCGCTCCATGGTGGACCGTCAGATGGACGGCCTGATCCTCATCGCGCCCGGTACGTCGCGGGACGAGGTACTGGCAACGGCTGCGTCCACGCCGACCGTCGTCCTCGGCCATCACGACGGCTCCGACGCACACGACTCGGTGGTCGACGCCGACGACGTGGGCGCGGGGCTGGTCGTCGACCATCTGGTCTCGCTCGGCCATCGCGACATCGCCCTGGTCCCGGCCCCCGGCACGAAGGCCAACCGGTGGAAGCGCACCCCGGAGATCGTGCTGACCGCCGGGTACCTCGAAGCCATGGAACGGCACGGACTCTCCGAGCACGCGCGGGTACTGCATGCCGCGTACTCCGACGACGGCGGCTTCAAGGCGGGCATGACCCTGCTGACGCAGGACCGCCCCCCGACCGCCGTCATGACCGGAGCCGACGTGGCGGCCCTCGGCATCTACCGCGCCGCCCACGAACTCGGCCTGCGCATCCCCGACGACCTCTCGCTCGTCGGCTACAACAACACCGCCCTGGCCGCGCTGGCGACCGTCCAGCTGACCAGCGTCGACCAGGCCGGACACACCATGGGCTCTGCCGCCGCCCGCCTGCTCATCGAGCGGGTGGAAGGCCGGCGGGACAGGGCCATGCAGACGACGATGACCCCTCGTCTGGTCACACGGGGCAGTACGGCGCCCGCGCAAGGCCGTTAGCCGGTGGCCCCCCTGCCCCCGGTGCCGCGTCCGCCACGCCGGACCGCGGGACGCACGGAGGAGACCGGTACCGGTGTACGGGAGGACGGCACGAGGCGGCGCCGGGTGGGCATCAAGGACGTCGCACGCGAAGCCGGTGTGTCGCTCGGAACCGTCTCGAACGTGCTCAACCGGCCGGAGTTGGTGGCCGAGTCCACGCGGAGACGGGTGCTGGACGTGATCGGCGCGATCGGTTACATCAGGACTGACGGCGCCCGGCAGTTGCACGGCCTCGCCTCGCGCGTGATCGCCGTCGTGACGTCCGGGCCGGCCGACCCGTTCTTCACGGCACTGGCCACCGGGGTCCAGCAGGCCGCGCGCGAAGCCGACCTCGGCGTCATGGTCTGCACCGACGCCCGCGACCCCGGGGAGGAGGCACGGCACCTCTCCCTGATCGTCTCGCACCGGGTGCGGGGTGTGGTGCTGATAGCCGGTGAAGGGGTCGACCGGACCATGGCCGCGTTCCGCCGGCACGCCGTGCCCTTCGTCGTGGCCGACCAGGACGCGCCCGAAGCGGCGGCCTGTTCCGTGGGGATCGACGATGTCGCCGGAGGCTACGCGGCGGTGCACCACCTGCTCGAGCGAGGGCACCGCTCCATCGCCCACGTCACAGGCCCCGACCCGCTCCCCTCGGTACGGAACAGGCGCGCAGGCGCTCGCACTGCCGTCAGCCGGGCCGGACTCGTCGGAGCCTCCCTGCACGAACTGTCGTGCCCCGCCCTGACCGTGCAGGCCGGCAGGGACGCCGGGCACCGCATTCTCGGCCTGCCGGTCCGGCCGACCGCCGTCTTCTGCGCCGACGACCTGCTGGCTCTGGGGGTGGTGCAGGCTCTGTACCCGGCGGGACTGAGAATCCCCGAGGACATCGCGCTGGTCGGCTACGACGACATCGAGTACGCGGCGTCCGCCGCCGTGCCGCTCACCTCGGTACGACGGCCGGCCGTCGCCATGGGGCGGAAGGCCGGCCATCTGCTCATCGAGGACACGACGTACGGCGCCGGTCACGAGCACGGCCACGTCGTGCTCCGGCCCGAACTGGTCGTGCGCCGGTCCACCCTGTCGGCGCCGACGCGGTAACCGCGGGGCTCGGCTCCTCTCGGGAGCACGGTGCGGCGGAGGGGTCGGCGTCCGGCGGCCGGGTGTGCGGCGGAAGGGGGCATGGCGGCACTCCGGAACGTGGGACGGGAGAGGGTGAAGATCCGTGGCGACAGAACCGCGGGCGAGGACGTCGTCGCACGGGCGGACCCGGCCCAGGGGATGTGCCACGACTATGCGGTCCTGAGGGGCGGCCTGCCCAGCCCTGCCGTGATCCGTATTCCGGATGCTCCGGATCCACCCCGTGGATGCCTCGGAGCCCGCACGCCTGAACCGCCCGTCGGGCGGCCAGGAACCCGAGCGGTCCTTCCGTCGACAACCCATTGACATCGGGGAAACACCGTCGCAACATGATCCGCACACCAACGATTGGTGTGCGGATCATTTGCGCCGGCCCTTCTGCCGGTGCCCTCCGTTCCCTTCCACACCAGGAGGCCGTATGCCCGTGACCCGAGATCCTCTCCGCATCGCCGTGGTCGGGGGCGGCATCGGTGGGCTGGCCGCGGCGTTGTCGGTCGCCCGCGCCGGGCACCACGTCACCCTCGTCGAACGAGCCGCCCGGTTCGGCGAGATCGGCGCCGGTCTGCAGCTCGCGCCCAACGCCTCCCTCGCCCTGGATCGACTCGGTGTCCTGTCGGCCGTTCGGCACACGGCGGTCGCCCCGCCCCGGCTCGTCATGATGGATGCCCTGACCGGTGACGAGGTCACGTCACTGGACCTGCGCAGTGCCGCCTACACCGAGCGCTTCACCCATCCCTACCTCGTCACCCACCGCACCGACTTGCACGCCGCACTGCTGGCCGCCTGCCAGGAGCACCCGTCCGTCACCCTGCGCACCGGGCACACCGTCACCCATGTCGAACAGGACGAGTCGGGGGCCCGGCTCCACTTCGCAAAGTCCCACCCGGTCCTGGCGGCGGACGCGGTCGTGGCTGCGGACGGCCTCCGCTCCCGCCTGCGCCAGGCCCTGGTGGGCGACGGAGAGCCGGTCTGTTCCCGCTACGTGGCCTTCCGCGGAGCTCTGCCGACGCAGAAGATGACCGGTCGCATGTCCCAGCACGCCGCGTCGGAGGCCGTGATGGTGTGGGCCGGGCCCCGGATGCACCTGGTGCAGTACCCCGTACGCCGCGGCGAGCTGTACAACCAGGTCGCCGTCTTCGAGAGCGACCACTACCTGCCGGACTCCGACGACTGGGGCACCGAGGCCGAACTCGAAGAACGCTTCGCCGGCACCTGCCAGACCGTCCGCGATGCCCTGCCGCTCGTCTCGCGCGACCGGCGGTGGCCCCTCTACGACCGGCTCCCCCTCGACACGTGGGTGCACGGCCGGATCGTCCTCCTCGGCGACGCCGCCCACCCGATGCTCCAGTACCTGGCCCAAGGCGCCTGCCAGGCACTGGAGGACGCGGTGGCACTGGGCGAGGCGTTCGGACGGTTCGGCGACCCCACCGACGCTTTCACCGCATACGCCGCGCAGCGCACGGAACGAGCGGCCCGCATCCAGACCAACGCCCGCCGCTTCGGCGAGATCTGCCACGTGGAGGGTATGGGTGCCACCTTCCGCAACCTGCTCCTCAAGGGCCGCGAGCCCGACGACTTCGACGACATCTCATGGGTGTGGACACCGGCCGCACCAGCAGTTCCCGCCGTGTGAGCACGACCGAAGGAGGACGCATGACCACCGACGACCCCGCCTACAAGGCCCTGGAGACGGCAGGCGCCGCACCGCTGTGGCGCTTCTACGGCGATCTGTTCCCCGCGCAGCCGAAGAGCCGTGCCGTGCCGTACCGCTGGAGCTGGCAGGAACTGCGGCCGCATCTGCTGCACTTCTCCGAAACGCTCTCGCTGGACGAGGCAGAACGCAGGGTGCTCATGCTGGTGAATCCCGGCCTGACCGATCCACCCGCCACCGTCAACACCCTGTACGCGGGGCTGCAGATCATCCTGCCCGGCGAGACCGCCCAGGCCCACCGGCACACGTCCAACGCCTTCCGCTTCATCCTGGAGGGCAGCGGTGCGTGGACGACGGTCAACGGCGAGCGCGTCTTCATGGAGCCGGGCGACCTGCTGCTCACCCCCGGCTGGCACTGGCACGACCACACCCATGAGGGCGAGGCGCCGATGATCTGGCTCGACGCCCTCGACTACCCCCTCGTCAACGCCCTGGAGGCCGGCTTCTACGAGAAGTACCCCCAGCGCCTCCAACCCGTCACCCGCCCTGACGACGCGGGCAGCAGGCAGTTCCTGCACGGTCGGCTGAACCCGGTCTGGCTCACCCAGGACGGGCCCCACTCCCCCGTGTCGCGCTACACCTGGGAGGAGACCCGACGTGCCCTGGAGGGCATCTCCGACACCGCCGAGGGCAGTGACGTCGACGGCATCGTCCTGGAATACACCAACCCGTGGACGGGCGGACCCGTCATGCCGACCATCGGCTGCCGGGTCCAGCGGCTGCGCCCGGGCTTCCAGGGAGCCGGCCACCGGCACACCGCCTCCACCATCTTCACCGTGGTCCGCGGTGAGGGCACCACGATCGTGGACGGCGTGCGGTTGGAGTGGTCGGAGAACGACACCTTCACCGTGCCCGGCTGGGCGTCCTACCGGCACCTCAACCGCTCCGCCTCGAACGACGTGGTCCTGTTCTCCTACAGCAACGAACCCGTCATGCGCTCCCTCGGCCTGTACCGCGCGGAAGACGCCGACCCCGGCGCCTGAACCTCGGCCGAGCCGGCCTCGCGTTCCCGTACCCCGCAGCTCCCTTCCCGAATCCCGCTATCCCGCTATCCCGCAAGGAGGCCCAGATGCGTCTGGCCCTGTTCAACGAGGGACGGCTCGGAGTCGTCGACGGCGACGACCTCGTCGACGTGACCGAGCAACTCGCCGGCCCCGGCACACCCGGCCCTGCCGGAGCGCTGCACCATCACATCGAGACCACGGCCCGTGAGGGTGCCGTCCGGCCGGCCCTCTCCGGACTCCCGCGCATCCCCTTGGCCCAGGTGGTCCTGGAGGCGCCGCTGCCCCGACCCGGCAAGATCATCGGCGCGCCGGTCAACTACCTGGACCACAAGGCCGAGATGGAGTACACCACCTCCATCGCCGACCTCGGCGTCTTCCTCAAGGCCAACTCGTCGGTCATCGGGCCGGGCCAGGACGTCCTTCTGCCGTATACGGACAAGCGCACCGACCAGGAGGGCGAACTGGGCGTCGTCATCGGCCGCACCGCCAGCCATGTCGACGCGGCGGACGCGCTGGACCACATCTTCGGCTACACCTGCGTCCTGGACATCACCGTCCGCTCCGGCGAGGACCGCTCCACCCGCAAGTCCTTCGACACCTTCACACCGATGGGGCCCTGGATCGTCACCGCCGACGAGATACCGGACCCCGACTCCCTCGACCTGCGCTGCGACGTCGGCGGGGAGACCCGGCAACGGACGAACACCGCGGATCTCATCTTCGGCGTCCGTGAACTGATCGCTTACACGTCGTCCGTCATGACCCTGCACCCCGGTGACGTGATCGCGACCGGCACACCGGCCGGCGTGGGACCGCTCGGCCACGGCGACAGGATCGTCCTGGACATCGAGCGGGTCGGCCGGCTGGACGTGGGCGTCGACGGGTCCCGGGCCGTCCCCTACGAGCAGCGCCCGGGGCGGCAGGCCCCCTGACGGCGCCACGGCCACGAGGTGGGGCCGGCCACTCGTAGACTCCCGGGGGCTGGTGGTGTCCGGCACCACCTCGAGAGCAGAACGAACGGAGCATCGTGGCGCGCGCACTGGAGCTGCACAACTACGTCGGGCATCTGATCCGGCGCGCGGAGCAGGTGCACACCTCGCTCTGGTTCCGGCACGTGTCCCGCGACATCACCTCACAGCAGTTCGCCGTCCTCAATGCCCTGCGCCAGGAGCCCGGCATCGACCAGCGCACCCTCGCGCACCACACGTCCCTGGACCGCTCCACGGTCAACCAGATGGTCCGCCGCCTGGTCGACCAGGGACATCTGAGCCAAGTGCGGGACGAGAAGGACCGCAGACGCACCCTGCTGAGGCTCACCGCCGAAGGGTCCGCGCTGCTCGACTCACTCATCCCTCCGGCGAAACGCATCAACGAGCAGCTCCTTCGCTCACTGACGGAGAACGAACGGTCCCTGGCCGCGAACGTCCTCCGCAAGATCGCCTCCATGGACGAAGAGCCGCTCGACGGCGCGGTATAGCGGACCGAGTGGGAGGGCCGTGTCGGCGCGTGTGTCGCCGGTCTACCGCCGACGGCTGATGACATGCATCCTGTGGAGGGATTCGCCGTCGCTGACCGCCATGCTCGCCGACGAGCGGTGTCCACGGGGTCGTCGTCCTCGGCAACGCCGCCGGTGCGGTGCCTGCACACCGCGGCTCCGCCGAGGGGTGGTCGCGGGTCCGGTGGCTGCTCGTCGGGTCAGCGGGGAACGCCCGGGAGGAGCCGTCATGAGTGACGTCACGGAGAGCGCGGCACGGAGACGGCGTGCGCGCCACCCCGTCCTCCTGGCGGTCGGCATCGCTTGCTACGCCCTCGGTGCGACGGTGGCGTTCTACGCCCTCGCCGACGACTTCGGGCTCGTTCTGCTGATTCCCCTGTGGGGGATCCACGCGGTTCTGCTCGTCCTGCTGATCGCGAAACTGGGCGCCAAGGAGTCCAGCGCCTACGCGACGCTGTTCATCGTGGGTACCTCCGCCATGTCCGTGTACACCGCCGGCCTGGCCCGCGACGATCTCGTGCTGGAGCGAAGAGGCGTGGCGGTCACGGCCACGGTCGTGAGCCAGTGGCGCGAGTCCGGGGGCCGCACGGCCAGTTATTTCTACGAACTGGAGCGGCGGGACGGCACCCGGGTCCGTGGGCCGGCCATGAGGCGTCCGAACGACCGGTACGACGTCGGTCAACTGCTGAGGGTGATCGAGGACCCCCGGGGTGAACTCCGGCCTCAGACGCCGGGTCAGGCCGACACGACGGGTGAGGCGGTCGGTGCGGGTGCGTTCTCGCTGGCCGCGGTCCTCGCCGTCGTCGTGGTGGCCCGGCGGGGATCGCGTCTCGCCGGGCGCGAGACCGCCCGGGCTGTCGCCGACGACCGCCTTGCGCGGGAGGAGCAGGAGGGCCGACTGCGTGCGATCCTGCGCGCGTACCCCGTCGGCCGTCATGACTACCTCGAGGTCAGCCCCGAGGACTTCCCCCTCGTGCCCCGGGCGCGGGCTGCCCGCATCGCCTGGGAGACGGGACTGCGCGCGGAGGCGGGCGACGGCCGGGGCTCCTGGCGTTTCGGGGAGACCGTGAGCGAGGAGGCTCCTCGGGACTGACACCCGGCGAGCGCCCCGACCGACCGGCAGCACAGGGCACGCGCGGATCGCAGTCACCGGAAGCTCCACCGGAGCAGGCCCCGAGATGTTCACCGTGTGTGCGCAGACCGTCGAGAAGTCGGTCGAGGAACACAGCCGACAGGCACCTGTCGGGTGATCAGGCACCATCGGACGATCACCCGCGGAGCGAGGGCGCCCCTCGGGGCGCCGCCCGCTCCGCGGAGCGAGGAGTCGTCCGGGGAGCGCCCTGGGGCCCTCCGGGCCGGAGAGCCTCAGACCCTCACGGCCTCAGCAAGGTCTTGATCATGCCGTCGGCCTTCTCCTGGAACGTCCGGTACGCCTCCGGTCCCTGTTCCAGCGGCAGGTGGTGGGTGGCGAAGGCGTCGACGCCCAGCGGGTCGTCGTCGGTGAGGAGCGGCAGGAGGTCGTCGACCCAGCGCTTCACGTTCGCCTGCCCCATGCGGAGCTGGATCTGCTTGTCGAACATCGTCATCAGGGGCAGCGGATCGGCGGAGCCGCCGTAGACGCCGGAGAGCGAGATCGTGCCGCCGCGGCGCACCGCGTCGATCGCCGCGTACAGCGCGGACAGGCGGTCCACCCCCGCCTTGTCCATCAAGCGCTCGCCGACCGCGTCCGGCATCAGTCCGACCGCCCACTGGGCCGCCTTGGCGACCGGGGCGCCGTGCGCCTCCATCCCGACGGCGTCGATGACGGCATCCGTACCGCGTCCGTCGGTGAGCTCGCGGATCGCGTCGCCGAGGTCCTTGCCGTAACGGCGCAGATCCAGGCACTTGGCACCGTACGCGCTCGCGCGCTCCAGCCGGTCGGGGACGAGGTCCACGCCGATGACCAGGCCGGCTCCGCGGTACTGGGCGATCCGTGCGGCCATCGCCCCGATCGGGCCGAGGCCCAGGACGGTCACCGTGCCGCCGGGCGGGATCGCGGCGTACTCGACGGCCTGCCAGGCGGTGGGGAGCACGTCGGACAGGTAGACGAACCGGTCGTCCGGCGGGCCCTGCGGTACCTGGATCGGCAGGCTGTTGCCGAACGGGACGCGCAGAAGTTCCGCCTGCCCGCCCGGAACCTGGCCGTAGAGCTTGGTGTATCCGAAGAGCGAGGCTCCGGTGCCGCGTTCACGCACCTGGGTCGTCTCGCACTGGGAGTGCAGGCCCCGGTCGCACATGTAGCAGTGGCCGCACGAGACGTTGAAGGGGATCACCACGCGATCGCCGGGGGAGAGTGCGGTCACCTCCGGTCCCACCTCCTCCACGACACCCATGGGCTCGTGGCCGAGGATGTCGCCGGGGTCCAGGTAGGGGCCGAGCACTTCATAGAGGTGGAGGTCGGAGCCACAGATCCCGGTCGACGTGACCCGCACGATGATGTCGTCGGGCTGCTCGATGGTCGGATCGGGGACCGTCTCGACCCTGACGTCCCGCTTTCCCTGATAGGTCAGTGCCCGCATGTCGTTCTGCCTTTCGCATCGCGGCCAGGTGATTCCATGCGCTCCGAATGCCCCTGCCGCCATCCCAGGTCGTGCGCACGGCCTGCGGCCTGTCGCACCGGATGATTCAGGAGTTCTTTCGCGCGTCTTCCTGCGCTTCTTCGTTCGGTGTCAGCGCGTCCGCGGCTTCACCGTCCTCCGTGGACCGCTCGCCGCCGGTCACGTCGTCCGTCTCGGCGTCCTCGATCTCATGGAGAAGCTCGTCGGCGGCGCTGTCGGAGGGCTTCTTCCCGCGCTCACGGTCGATGTCGTTCATGTCTCTCCTCTTTCCTCGGACGGGACCCCGCAAAGGGCGTACCGGCGCTCGCGTCCCGGCCCCGAACCCCGCTGCCCGCTTGTTTGTCCTCTCGGAGCGGGTAAGCCGCGCAAAGGCATCGTTTCCTTCGGTGATCTCCGCCTACCCGGTGATCGGGTACTACTCACCCGAACCACTCTTTTTCCATGTACCGGGCGGCCCCTCAAGGCTGTCCCTCACCAGTGGGCGAACCCGGAAACTCCGAACGGTGGAGGGGCCGCCGCGTCGTCGGCGACCTGCTGACCGACAGCAGGGCAGCGGTGCAGCGCATTCGAACACGAACGACCAGAAATTATGTTCTCTGTTTGTACCGCTCCTGCGGTAGGGACGAATGACACAGACCTGGTGCGATGTCACCGGCCTGGAAAGGTGGCTCTGTGGCTGACCAACGGATTCGTACGGTGCGTGACAACGACCTGGACGCCTTGTTCTACGCCGCGCTGGCCCCGGCGGGAGACCAGGACCCGGCTCCGCTCTACCGGCAACTCCGGGAAGCGGCCCCCGTGCTCCTCACCGCGGAAGGCGTGCTGGTGCTGAGCGCCTTCAGTCCGTGCGAGGCGGCTCTGCGCCATCCAGCACTGGGTAAGGGCGCCGACCTCATGGCGTTCGAGTTCACCTCGGCGTCCTCGGACAATCTCGAGCGACTGCTCGGCCGCGTCCGCGCCAGCATGGTGTTCTCCAATCCCCCCGACCACACGCGGCTGCGCCGCGCGGTGGCGGCGGCGTTCACCACCGCTCAGGTCGAGGCCCTCGGGCCGGCGGTGAGACAGCGCGTAGCCGGTCTGCTGGCGGGTCTGCGACCAGGGGTGGCATCGGATTTCGTGCCGGAGGTGGCGCGCAGGCTGCCGCTCCAGGTGATCGCCGACCTACTGGGGCTCCCCGAGGATGACGTCGAGCTCTTTCAGCCCTGGGCGGCCGATTTCTCCGCCGTGCTGTCCGCGGAGGCGTCTGCCGACGCGCTGGAGCGCGCGGCGCTCGCCGAGACGGCGTTCGTCGAGTATCTGACCGCGTGGCTCACGGACCGGCGTGAGCATCTGCGCGACGGGGTGCTGATGCGCCTGGTCCACTCGCACGACGAGCAGCGTCTGACGCTGGAAGAGATGGTCTCCTCCGCGATTCTCCTGTTCGGAGCGGGCTTCGAGACCACGGCCAACCTGCTGGGCAACGGCCTGCGCCTGGTGTTCGAGCAGGAGGGGCTGTGGGAACGGTGGCGATCCGGCGGGGTGGACACGGTCCGGGCGGTGGAGGAGATGCTGCGCTGCGACGCACCGGTGCCGGTGGACGGCCGTTCCGTCCTCGAGCCGGTGACGTTCGCGGGTGTCGATCTGGTGCCCGGTCAGACGGTCGTCACGCTGCTGGCGGCCGCCAACCGGGATCCGGGGCGCTTCAAGGACCCGGACCGGTTCGACGTCGGCCGTGAGGGGCCGGGTCATCTGTCGTTCGCCTCCGGCATCCACTACTGCCTGGGTACTCATCTGGCCCGTTTGGAGGCGGTAACGGTCTTCTCGGAGATGGTCCGGCGGTTCTCGGCCGTCGAACCGGCCGGGGCGCCACGGCGACGCCCCGGTCTGGCTCTGCGCGGCCACAGCAGTTTGCCGGTCACCGTCCGGGCATAGGCGGAGTTCCTCGGCAGGCCGTGGCACGGGGCTCGCTCGCCGAGGGGCACGTCCGCACACATCGTGAGGGGCACACATGACCGTCACCGAAACGCCGTCCACCCGTGAACGTGCCGCAGCCGCCATGCATCGCGCTCGGGAGGCTCTGCTTTCCCTGCAGTCACCGGAAGGCTGGTGGGCGGGCGAGGTCGAGACCAACGTGACCATGGAGGCGCAGGATCTGCTGATGCGCGAGTTCCTCGGCATTCGCACTCTGCGCGCGACCCAGGACACGGCCCGCTGGATCCGCAGCCGCCAGCGCGAGGACGGCACGTGGACCAACTTCCACGGCGGTCCCCCCAACCTGTCGACCACGGTCGAAGCGTATGTGGCGCTGCGCCTGGCGGGTTACCCGCAGAGCGATCCCCCCATGGAACGCGCCGCAGAGTACATCCGGCAGTCGGGCGGACTGGAGCACGTCCGAGTCTTCACCAAGGTATGGCTGGCGCTCTTCGGCGTGTGGGACTGGCGGCGGATTCCCATCATGCCGCCCGAGGTCGTCTTTCTGCCGTCGTGGGTGCCGCTCAGCCTCTACCGGTGGGCGTACTGGGCCCGCCAGACGATCGTGCCGCTCAGCATTGTCATGACCCTGCGGCCGGTTCGCGAACTTCCCTTCCGCTTGGACGAGTTGCGGAGCCCGCAGCCCGTGCCGAAAGCGCCGCTCCGGGGTATCGGGCGGATCTTCACCTGCCTCGATCGGGTCCTGCACCGCTACCACGACCGGCCGATCGGCAGGCTCCGGCGGGCGGCCCTGCGCCGGGCGGAGGAGTGGATCCTCGCGCGGCAAGAGAAGGACGGCTGCTGGGGAGGCATCCAGCCCCCCTGGGTGTATTCGATGATCGCCCTGACCCTGCTGGGCTATCCCCACGAGCATCCAGTCCTCGCACGGGCCTTCGCAGGCTTGGACCGGTATACGGTCACGGACAGCCGAGGGCGCCGCTTCCAGTCATGCACGTCGCCAGTGTGGGACACCGTCCTGGCGGTGATCGCCCTCGCCGACAGCGGGACGCAACCCGACGATGCAGCGCTGGTCAGAGCCGCCCGATGGATCATCGACGAGCAGATCCACACGTACGGAGACTGGCGCGTCAAACGGCCCGCGCTGCTTCCGGGCGGCTGGGCGTTCGAGTTCGACAACGACATCTACCCGGACACGGACGACACCGCCGAAGCGGTCCTGGCCCTGTCACGGGTCCGCCATCCCGGTGCGGCCGACGCGATCCGGACGGGCCTGGCCTGGATGACCGGGATGGCGAGCCGCAACGGGGCGTTCGGCGCCTTCGACGCCGACAACACCAGCACGCTCTGCGCACAACTGCCCTTCTGCGACTTCGGGGCACTCACCGACCCGCCCTCAGCAGACGTCACCGGACACGTGCTGGAGGCGCTGTGTGCCCACGGTCGGCGCAACACGCCGGCCGCACAGCGAGCTCTGGACTGGCTCCTCGACCAGCAGGACGAACGAGGTTCCTGGTACGGCAGGTGGGGAGTCAATCACCTGTACGGGACGTCCAGCGTCCTACCGGCCCTCCTCGCCGCGGGCGTCGCTCCCCGTCATCCAGCCGTGGAACGGGCTGTGGCCATGCTGCAAACCTGCCAGAACAGTGATGGTGGCTGGGGTGAGGACTGTCGGTCCTACACGGACCCGGCCTGGATCGGTCGCGGACCCTCCACCCCCTCCCAGACCGCTTGGGCACTGATCGCCCTCCTTGCCGCGGACCCCGCCTCCGAAAGCGTCGAGCGCGGCATCACCTGGCTCACGCAGCAGCAGCGCAGAGACGGCAACTGGGACGAGGACGCCTTCACGGGCACCGGCTTCCCCGGCGACATGTACCTGCACTACGACATGTACCGGCTCACCTACCCGCTGACCGCACTGGCCCGCTTCGTCAACCGTCCATCTCCGGCACCTACCCCACAAGCGCCTCAGCCTCCGGGCTGAAGTGCGCGCTCGAGCCCAGTCGGCCCGTCGCACGGGCCGTCGCACGGGTCTACTCTCCCGTCGCCGAGGCCCGCGCGGCAACGGCTCCGGTGCGGACGTTCGACTCCACCTGCTGTCGCTCGGTCAACTCTCCGAGGACCTGCCCTGCCACGGAGACCGATGACCGTCCCCCACTGCGCTGGTCTACGGACAACCTGACCGGGCAGACGACGACGTACAACGACGGCACCGCCGGCCGGCTCATGGGTGTCGCGACGTCAGGGGGTGGCAAGACGTGTACGCCTACACCTACGACGCGCGCGGCAGCCGCAAGACCGCCGGTGACGGCAGCACCTTCCGGTGGCTGCCCCGCGACGCGGCGAACCGGAGCGACTCCGGCGGCTACACCTTTGACGGCAAGGGCAGCCTGACCAAGACCCGGCGCTGTTCGCCGGCCCACAGCCCCCTCCAGCGACAAGGCCGCCGGCTTCCGCAGCAGGCGTACTTCATGCTGCTGCAGAGGAAAGGCATGTCGCCTTGGGCCGATGTTGTGGGTGCCCACGTCGGCGGAGTTGCCGAACCAGCACTCCCGCAGCTCACCACTTTCTTACGGGACGGGCGGCTCAGGCCCGTTCTCCACCGCCCACGAACAGGAGAAAGAGACCGTGGAACTGGCATACGGGCGCGGTTCATGGATTCCTGGCGGAACTGCCGGAAACATCGTCGTCGTGCTCATCTTCGCACTGGTGGTCGGCATGTTTGCATGGCTCATGTGGAGAAAGAACCGAAGGGAGAGGTAAATGGTCATCGACATCCTTCTGTCCACTCCCCCGTCCTGCTGTCGTCGGAATGGGCCGCTACACCGCGCGACAGTGCAGTGTGACTGTGAATTGTTGCGTCGCAAGCCGCTGACCGGACCAGCTCTGAAAATCGATTGCGCAATCACCGTGCGGAATTGAGTGATCAAATGCTTATGTTGTGTGGAATATGGACCATCTTGTCCATTGCTTCCGGGCTGTTCGTGGGGCGAGTCATGAAGCTCGGACACGGTCAGGAACGTCACCATAACCTCGACCTTTCTAAGAGGATGTCTCACGTGGCGATCCTGGTGAGTTTCCTGTAGCAGGTCAGGGCGGCTGCGAGCCCGAGGAAGGCGAGGAAGTGGGAGCCCTTG
>NZ_JBIAJC010000014.1:0-93598 GCF_042871745.1 Streptomyces sp. NPDC005576
CCCGGACAACCCGAGCAACCGCTCCACCAACGCACCCGACCCCCGCGGCTCCACCGCCACCGGCACCACCACACCCGCGGTGGAAACCACCGACGCCGCCCCGGCCCGGCTGGTCTTCCCCCCCGGCACGCCACGCACGGCACCGGAATCGGTCTTCCTGCGCCTTCCGGAGCCCGGGTTCTCGGCCCGACGGGTCTCGATCCGTGTGACGCGTTCCTGGGAGGCGGTCAGCGCGGCAGTGTCCTCGGCTGCTTCCAGCGGGAGCGGGCCGGAGACGTAGGCGCTGCCGTTGCCGTCCCACCGGTAATCGTTGCCCTGACGGGACGTACTCAGCCCGTAGGCCAGCAGATCCACCCGGCCGTCCGCACCGAGAACGTACGCGAACGACACTCCACCGCTGCCACTGTCCAGGTGCGCGTGGAGCGCCTGGTTGACCCGCACAGCAGACTCCCGCGGACGGCTCGCCCCCTGCGCCAGTGCCGTCAGCGTCCGGTGCTGCGCGGCCGAGAACGACCCCTCACCCAGACGGTTGCCGTACTCCACCCGGCCGCTGTACTGCCAGGTGCCGGGAAGGTGAGGACGGAAGACGGACAGCCGCTCCTCACGCTCCTCCCGCTCGGCCGCCACCCTCGCGCGGTGCGCCGACTCCGCCGCACGCCAGGCCGGCTCCACCGCACCCCGCACCCACCCGCGCGACTCCCCGTGCAACGACACGTCCAACGCGCCCAGCTGATCCGCGTACGCCGCGAAGTCCCGCTCCAGATCCCAGCTCGCCCCACCCCGGCCCAGGAACGTACCAAACCGGAACTCCTCCATCCGCCCCGGCGCCGACCGCCACTCCTCCGCCAAATCCGGGAAGGCCGCCACCAGCGCCGCCAACTCCGGAGACGCCACCACCCGGGGCAGCAGATCCGCCTCGTCGAGCAGGTTCACGATCTCGCCGTCCCGGGTGAGCGCCGCCAGCACCTCCCGGTGGTCGCGCTCCAACGGCCGGAGGGTGGGTACGCGGCGGACCATCGACTGCGGCTCCGGCTCCGAGGTCCGGGAAGCACCGGCAGCGGCAACCCGCGTCCGCGAGCCGGTTCCCGCGACGGGCCGCTCCGCACGGCGCGTACCCGCCGGGGCGCGCCCGGCCGGCCCGGTCACCCGCGACGCCGCACGCATCCGGTCCAACTCGGCCGTCAACAGCTCGGGCTGGTCCAGCAGTGCCCGGAAGCCGCCGTCACGGGAGAGGACCCGCACGTTCTCGGCGAACCCGGCGTCCTCCACCGCCCGGTCCGCCAGCTCCGGCGAGCCCAGCACCAGCCCGGCCAGCCGCGGCTGACCGTCCAGCACCGCCGTCAACGCGTCGTCCGACAGCACCGCGAGCAACTGCGCACCGGACACGGCGACCGAGTCCGGCCCCGACGCCAGCACCTCGATCAGCGCCGGACGCCTCCGCAGATGCCGCAGCACCCGGGCGGACTGCGACAACGCCTCCACCAGTGCGGGCGACACCGTGAGCGCCCGCCACAGCGCGGTGTTCCGGACGATGTCGTCGACCAGCGTACGACGGGCCCGCAGCACCGCGAGCAGACCCGGACGGGCCCGCAGCCGCCCGGCAAGGGCGGCGTCGTCCTGCATCGCCTGGACCAGGCCCGGCAGGCCGCCCAGGACCGGTATCAGACCAGGCGTCCGCACGAGGTCCTGCGCCAGCTCGTGCTGCTGCCCCAGCAGCGCCCGCACGTCCTCGCGTCCGAGCAGATCCGAGAGCTGTCCCGACCCGGCCATCGCTCCGACCAGGGCCGGTGTCCGCATCGCCACCGCCAGCAGGCCGGCGTTGGTGACCAGCACTGCGGCCTGTTCCTCCGACGCCCGCAGAGCGTCCAGCAGGGTCCGGTTCTCCAGCAGTTCGATCACCGTGCGGGGGTTCACCGGCCCGCGGGGGCTCTCCGCCAGTGCACGGGAGAGTGCGGGCGTGGCGGCCAGCGTGTCCAGCAGCTCGGGACGTTCGACCAGGGCCCGCAGCACGGCGGGGTGGGAGACCACGGCCCGCGCGGTGGACTCGGCCGCGTCCCACGCCTGCCCCTCGACCAGGAGACCCTTCTCACCGACGTAGAACAGGTCGAACAGCTTCTCCATCAGCGCGGGGCTGTCGCTGAGCGACGTCACCACGTCCGGGTCGTCCACCACGGCGGCGCCGACGGCCTCGCTGGCCTCGATGACTTTGCGGCCCAGAGGATCGGCGAGGGCGCCCGGGAAGATGAGTTCGTAGGACCGGATGTATTCGCGGTTCGTCGCCAGGACGTCGGCGAGGTCGTCGTACGCCGGGCTGGACAGGGCGTTCGTCAGGTACCGGTCGTTGGAGAAGCGGAGGTACAGCGTGCCGTTCTCCCGCAGGGCGGCGGTCAGGGCGGGTCGGCCGTGGATCGCCTGCAGGGAGCCCCAGGTGGGGTCGGCCAGCCGGTCGATCAGGGCGGGCCGCTTCAGCAGCGTGGAGGGCAGCTCGCTGTTCTCCATCATCTCCAGGATGATGCCGAACTCGCGGCGGACGGCGCCTCGCAGCTGCGGAAGCTCGTTCAGCGCACGCACCGACTGCCGTGCGGCCTCACGGTAGCGGTCACGGTTCTCGGGCGGTATGCGGTCCAGGAAGTCCGGGATCGCGTCCGGTGAGTCGAGGACCAGCCGGGCGAGGTGGGCCGGTCCGGCCGCCACGGGAATCCCGTTCCTTGTGATGCTGATCTCACCGGCGGCCCGTACCGCCTTGGCGAACTCCTTCGCCGACGATCGGCTGAGTGCCAGGTACTCGCGCAGCCGGTCGGCGTCCTTCAGGTCCGCGAGGAACGCGTCCCGCGCGAGCGCGTCCGTCAGCAGGTCGGGGCTGGACGCCAGCGCCTTGACCAGGGCCAGGCCGTCCTGGCTCTCCAGTGCGGTGAGCACGTCCGGGTCGGCGAAGAGCCTCGCCCAGTGCGGGGAGGGAGTCACCTTGTTCTCGTAGGCGGCCAGCGCCCGCAGCAGGTGGGGACGCCCGGCCACGTCGTCGATGAGCTCCGGCTTCTCCAGCAGGCTCCCGGAGGCGTTCTCGCTCGCCAGGGCGAGCTGCAGCAGTGCGGACTCGTTCGCCAGCAGGGCGGAGAGAGCCGTGGCGGGCGGCCTGAGCAGCCGGATGAAGAAGGAGTTCCTTTCGAAGAGCGACAGCAGACGCCCTTCCGTGCGCAGGGCCTCCGGCAGCCCTTGCACGTCTTCGAGTTCGTCGATGAAAGAGAGCAGCAGGACGAGCTGCTCCCGGAAGCCGGCGTCAGCGTAGGCCGCTTCCCGCGTCCGGGGGTTCCGGGCCAGCGCCTCGGCGAAGATCCGCCGCTTGTCGTCCGCGCTCGCCGCGGCGGTGCCGATCTGCGAGAACCACTCGGTGACGGACGCGTGCGAGTTTGGGGTGCGCAGCAGGGTACGCAGGAGGTTCTCGGTCAGCAGCAGCGACCCCGGGACGAGTTGGGCGCGCAGTTCCGCGTTCTCGGGTGCCAGGAGCCTGCGGTACTCGTGGGGTGCGCGCAGCAGGTCCGGGTGGTCCAGCAGGACCGCCACGAGGTCGGCGTCGAACAGCGCCCGGCTGAGTTCGCTCTCCCCCGTGACCGCCGCGCGCACCTTCGGATCGGCGAGCAACCGCTGCACCGGCCGTGCACCGGGCCCCGGGTTCTGCCGCTCGGGCACCTGCGCCACCGCGCTCCGCAGCAGCTCCGCCAACCTGTCCTCGTCGCCCGACTCGGCATCGAAACGCCGTGGTTGGTAGGACAACACCTCCGCCAGACCCGGATTGGCGTAAGCCACCCGCAGCAACTGCGGCGACCCCGCCAGCCGACGCGCCAGGGCAGGGCTCTCCACCAGCACGTCCGACAACTCCGGATCACTGTCCAGCACCCCCAGCACCCGGGGATCCAGTTGCGCCGCGGCCAGCAGCTCCGGAACCCGGAAAACGGTCACCACCTGCTGGGGGTGCTGGTACAACGCCCGGACCAGGTCGGCACTGCCCAGCAGGTCCAGGTAGCGCCTCGCGTTCGGAACGGCGTCCGGGTTCCTGCGCATGGCCAGGGTGAGGTTGGGGTTCTCCATCAGTACCTTGACCGCTGCCATGGGAGCACCGGACGTCCGCAGCGCCTCGGCCAGCTGCGGCACTTCGGTGACGGTGGCGGTCAGCTGCCAGACGCTTCCGACGCCCCGTATCAGGGGGAGCTTGCCGCCGAGAGCGCTGATCATGGTGATCCGCTTGACGGCTCGCCGGCGCAGGTTGCTGTCGGATTCCAGTGCCGCCGCGACGTCCCGGTGCCGCATGAGGTGCGTCGCGTGCTCGTGCAGCGGCTCGTCGGTGTCGGTGGACGCCAGTTCCTGCGTCAGGTTCGGGTAGGCACGCAGGAACTGCGCGAATCCGGCCTGGGTGAGGACGGCCGGTCTCAGACGGGGGGACTCGCTCACCAGCGTCAGCAGGTCCGGCTGCTCGGACAGGTACACCAGCGCGTCGGGCCGGACCGACTCGCGCAAAGTCTCGTCGACACCGATGAAGAGTCGTGCCATCTCGGCGGTGGGCTCGAACGGGCGTGTGGCCCGGACCTGCCGCACCGTCTCGGTCAGCATGGAGGCCACTTGTCCGACGGAATGGGCTTCGATACCCGCGTTCCGCGCGTACAGCCCCGAAGCGACCAACTCGGCCGCCTCGGCGTCCACCGCGGCACGGGCGAGCCGACGGGCCTCCGCGGCGCCCAGCGAGACGGCGGTCGCGGTCGCCTGCGCCCGGGGACGGGCGCCACCGGGGAGTGCGGCGCCGTCGCCCGTGGCGCGTCCGGCCTCCAGCAGCAGGTCTCTCGTCCGTCGTGGGTCGGCGTGCAGGGCGGAGGCGATTCTCACCTGTGCCTCGTACTGGGCTGCCCGGATGCGTCGGCTCTCCGGGTCCTGACCGATGGTCACCGCCCGGCCACTGACGAACGGCCGCAGCAGGCCGCTCGCCTCACCGACCAGCGCGTCCCAGCCAGAGGGAAGACCGCGCTTCAGCGCCGCGAGCATCCGCGCGGCCTCCGGGGTGAGGCCGTCCGCGTCGAGGTCCGCGTCGGCCGTCTCCACCCCGGTACGGAACGCGGTCTCCAGCCACCGGACCAGTTCGTCCGCCTGCTGCACCGGTCCGGTACCGGCCTGAGGCGCCGGTGCGCTCTGCCGGCCTGTGTCCCCGGCCGAGCCGGCCGCCTTTCCCTTCCCCTTCGCCTTCTTCGCGCGCTTGCTCTTGACGGCCGGGCTCTCCGTCGTGCCGCTCGCCATCCACTGGACCAGCTGCTGGGAGGCGAGCAGCTGCGGGGCGTCCTCGGCCGCCTCCAGACGCAGCGGTCCGGAGACGTAGGTGCTGCCGTGGCCGTCCCACCGGTAGTCGTTGCCCTGCCGGGACGTACTCAGCCCGTAGACCAGCGTGCCCACCCGGCCGTCCGCACCGAGCACGTACGCGAACGACACTCCACCGCTGCCACTGTCCAGGTGCGCGTGGAGCGCCTGGTTGACCCGCACAGCGGACTCCCGCGGACGGCTCGCCCCCTGCGCCAGTGCCGTCAGCGTCCGGCGCTGCACGGCGGTGAACGACCCCTCCCCCAGGCGGTTGCCGTACTGGACGTGCCCGCTGTACTCCCATGTCTCCGGCAGATGCGCCTGGAACCGTCCCAGCCGCTCCTCACGCTCCTGCTGCTCGGCCGCCACCGTCGCGCGGTGCGCCGACTCCGCCGCACGCCAGGCAGGCTCCACCGCACCCCGCACCCACCCGCGCGACTCCCCGTGCAACGACACGTCCAACGCGCCCAGCTGATCCGCGTACGCCGCGAAGTCCCGCTCCAAGTCCCAGCTCGCCCCACCCCGGCCCAGGAACGTACCAAACCGGAACTCCTCCATCCGCCCCGGCGCCGACTGCCACTCCTCCGCCAGGTCCGGGAAGGCCGCCACCAGCGCCGCCAACTCCGGAGACGCCACCACACGACCCAGCAGACCGGTCTTCTCCAGCAGACCCAGGACTTCCTCGTCCCGGCTCAGCGCCACCAGCACCTCCCGGTGGTCGCGCTCCAACGGCCTGAGCGCAGCGGGCACCGTGCCGCTCCGCTCGGGGCGGACGGTCGTCGCGGTCCCCTGCCCGCAGGGGACGGCCGACGTACCGGACCGCTCGGCGCGGGCACCCGGTCCGGATGCCTGCCGCCCGGCCTGCCCGGTCGGCTTGGACGCCGTCTGCGGCCGGTCCAGCTCGGCCAGGAGCACGCCCGGCGCCCGCAGCAGCCTCTCGAACCTGCCCGGGTCGCGGGCCAGACCCCGCACCCGGTCGGCGAACGCGGTCTCCCGCACGGCCCGGTCCGCCAGCTCCGGCGACCGGAGTACCAGCGCCGCGAGTCCCGGCTGACTGTCCAGTACCGCCGTCAGCTCGTCGTCCGACAGCACCGCCCGCAACTGAGCACCTGAGAGGGCGACCTGGTCCGTACCCGACGCCAGCACCCCGACCAGCGCCGGACGACTGCGCAGATGCCGCAGCACCCGCGCCGACTGCGACACCACCTCCACCAGGGCGGGCGACTGCGTCAGCGCGCGCCACAGCGCGGAGTCCTGGGCCAGATCGGCGACCAGCGTGCGGCGCGCCCGCAGCACCTCCAGCAGGCCCGGGGCCCGCCGCAGCAGCCCGGCGACGGCGGGACGGTTCCCCAGGGCCTCCACGAGGCCCGGCAGACCGCTGAGGGCCTGGGCCAGCCCGGGACTCCGCAAAAGATCGTCGACGATCTCGGGCTGCTTCCACAGCAGCGTCCGCGCGCTCTGGTCGCGCCCCAGCAGACCGGCCAGGGGCTCCGCATGCGCCATGGCGCTGACCAGCCGCGGCGCCTGGTCGGCCACGAGCAGCAGACCGGGGGCCCGCAGCACCGTCGCCGCCTGCTCCGGGTACTGGTGGAAGCGTGCGAGGAGCCGCTGATTGTCCAGCAGTGCGCCCGCTGCCGCCGGAGTCTTCAGTACCCGGGAGTTCTCCGTCAGGACGCGGGTGGACTCGGGCCAGTCGACCAGTCCGTCCAACCGCTCCGGGTCCTCCACGACCGCCCGCAGCAGGGTCGGGCTGGACACGACCAGCCGTGCCACCGCCTCCGCCGTCTCCCACGGCGGACCGGTGACGACCCCGTCGTGGTCGTCGACGAACAGGGCCGACAGCTTCTGGACCAGTCCGGGGCTCTGGGCGAGTCCGGCGGCCACGTCCTTGCCGTCCGCCACAGCGGCGGAGACGGCCTCGCTGGCCATGACCAAGAAGACGCCCGCGCCGCCCAGCGCCCCCGGCAGGGGACGGCCGAGTTCGTGGACACGGATGAACTCCCTGTTCCGTCCGAGTGCTTCGGCGAAGGAGTCGCTGGTGGGGCTCGCCAGGGTGTGGACGAAGAAGGTTTCGCTGATGAACCGGAGGTAGAGCCTGCCGTTCTCCCGCAGCCCGCGGGTGAACTCGGGGCGGTCGTGCACCGCCTTGAGTGCGCCGGTGGTGTGATCGGCCAGGTAGCGGATGAGCTCGGGCCGCTTCAGCAGCGTCGGCGTCAGCTCGGGGTTCGACAGCATCGCCAGGATGACACCGAACTCGCGGTCGATGGCCTCCCTCAGCTCCGGGCGCTCTCTGAGCGCCCCGAGGGCGCCCATGGCGGCACCGCGGTGAGCGGCGAGACCACCGCGGGCGACCGCTTCGTCGATCCGCGCTGCGGCTTCGCCTTCCGGCAGGGCGGTGACCGCCAGGGCGAGGCCGGCCAGCCCGGCCGGAACCGGGATGCCGCTCCTGGTGATGCTGGGCTCCTCGCTCCGCACCGCCTCGGCCAGCACTCCGGGGGTCCTGCTGAGTGCCGCGTACCGCTCGGTCCCACCCGGCCGCTTCAGCTCCTCGACGAACGCCTCCCGGCCCAGCGCGTCCGTCAGCAGGTCGGGATCGGCCGCGAGCGCACCGACCAGGGTCAGCCCGGCATCGCTGTCCAGGACCTCCAGTAGCGCCGGGTCCTCGAACAGCTTCGTCCAGTGCGGCGACAGGGTCACGTCGTTCGGGTGGGCGGCCAGGGCACGCAGCAGTCCCGGACGCTCCATCACGCCGGCGAGCTGTTCGGGGAACTGGCGCAGCGCACCCGTCACGTGGCGGGCGGCCAGAACCAGCTCCAGCAGCGCCGACTCGTTCGCCAGCAGAGCGGGCAGCGCAGCCGGGTTCTGGTCGAGGAACTGCAGGACGAACGGGTCCCGGCTGAACAACGCCGAGAGGCGCCCCTCGACGCGCAGGGCCTCGCCGAAGCCGGTGATCCCGTCGATCCGGTCGAGCAGGGTCTGGAAGGCGACCAGGAACTCGCGGAAGCCGGAGTCGGCGTGCACCAGGGGCCGCATCCCGGGACGGTCGGCCAGTGCCCTGCCGTACTGGTTCCGAGGGTCGGCGGGGCTCACGGCAGCGGTGGGACTACGGAACGCCTCGGCGATCGACTGGGGAAGCGCGGGGGCCCGCAGCACGGACCGCAGGACGCCTTCCTCCAGCAGGGGGGAGCCCGGCGTGAGCCGGGCTCGCAGCTCGGCGTTCGAGGGTGCCAGCAGCCTGCGGTACTCGTGGGGCGCCCGCAGCAGATTCGGGTGTGCCAGCAGGACCTCCACGAGGGCGGGGGCCTTCATCAACTCCGTGGTGAGCTCGTTGTGCCCCTGGAGCGCCGCCTGCACCACCGGATCGGCGAGCAGCCGCTGCACGGGCCGCGCCTGCGGTCCGGGCTCGCGGCGTGCGGGTTGCCGCCGCGGAGCCGCGGAGCGCAGCAGTTCCCGGAGTTCGGCGTCGGGGAGGGCGGCGTCGAACCGGCGGGGGTCGTACGACAGTGCCTCGGCGAGGTCGCTGTTGCCGAAGGCCACCCGCAGCAACTCCGGCACCCCGGCGAGTCGGGTCGCCAGTTCCGGAGTCTCCGTCAGTACGTCCGACAGGTCCGGGTCGCTGTCCAGCACCGCCAGCAGACCGGGGTCCTCCTGGGTGGCCGCGAGCAGGCCCGGCACCCGGAAGACGGTGGAGAGCTGCTGGGGGTAGCGGTTCATCGCCCGCATCAGTCCGGCGTCTGCCAGCATCCCGCGGAGCCGGTCGACGTCCACGCTCGCGCCGGGGTGGAGCCGGGTCGCACGGATCGCCAGCAGGAGGTTGATGTGGCTGTTCAGCGTCCTGATGACCTTCAGGGGGGCGTCGGCCGTCCGCACCACCTCGGTCAGCTGTGGCAGCTCCGTCAGGGCACGCTCCAGCCATGGGCTGTCCACGGTCGCGCGCAGGAGCGTGAGGTCTCCGCCGAGGACGTCGACCAGACGGAGGCTTCCGACGATCTGCCGCCGCAGTACCGCGTCGTTCTCCAGCGCGGCGGCGGTCTCCGGATACTTCACCAGGGCGGCTGCGTCGTCGGCGAGCCGGGCGTTGTTCTGGACGGACACCAGTTCCCTGGTGAGGTTCGGGTGTGCACCCAGCAGTCGCGCCAGCCCGGGCCGGGTGACCATTCCCACCCTCACCCGCGGGTTACCGCCGACCGCGGCCACCAGGTCGGGCTGCTCGTACAGGTACGGCAGCACGTCCGGCTGGACGTTCCCGCGCCGGTCCTGGGGGATGGCGGCGTACATCCTGACCAGTGCGGCGGACGGCTCGAACGAGCTCGGGACCCGGGTACGCGACACCAGCTCCATGAACCAGGTGGCCAGGTCGTTGGCCGCCATGTTCTCGGCCGTGGCGTTGCGGACGAACTGGCCCGCCGCAGCCGCGGCGGACATGTCGGCCACCACCGCGGTGCGGGCGAGTTCGAGGGCCTGGGCGCGGCCGAACCGCCGGGCGCTCGGCCCGCTCTGCGGCGGGGCGCCGCCGGGAGGCAGCACCATGTCCACGTCGCGGCCGGCTGCCGCCTCGATCAGCAGCCGTGTCGTCCGGTCCGGTGCCTCGTGGAGGGCCGAAGCGATCCGTATCAGCGCCTCACGCCGCACGCTTCCGGCCTGCTGGCTCCGCTCCCCGTCCGTCATGGTCCGGCGGCCGAGGAAGGGCCGCAGCAGTCCGCTCGCCCTCTGGATGAGCCCGCCCCATCCGACGACGAGCTCTTTCTGCAGCACCCGGAGCATCCGGACGGCGTCGGTGCTCGGCCCGGTCTCCGCGGCGTCGGCCTGGGGCGGGAGGAGAGGCCGGCCGTCCTGCCGCCGCCCGTTGCCGAAGTGCACCCTCAGCCACCCCACCAACTCCTCCGGCGCCTGCACCGGGCGCTCGGGGTCGGCCGCCCGACCCTCGTCGGTGGCGGTGGCGGTGGCGGTGTCGGGGTCTGTGGCGGTGTATGTGTCGGTGGCGGTGGCGACCGAGGGGGCCGTCGGGAGTACGGGCGCATCGGCCGGCCCGGCGGGAGTGGCGGCCAGCGCCGTGGGGCCCGGGGCGGGCGGTTTCCCCGCCTCCCAGGCGGCGACCGGCTCGGCGTGGGTTCTGCCGTACCGCGCACCGGACTGCCACCAGTCGTCCACGGCCTCGACGACCCCGGCGGCGTCGACCGGCGTCAGGATCTGCGGCTCTCCGCGTCGGCGCATGAAGTCGACGAAACGGCCGTCGAGGAGGTCGACTCCGGACACGTCGTAGGCGGCCGCGACGGCGAACAGCCAAGCGGGCTCCCTCTCATCGGCCGACCGGCGGCCGAAAACGTCCTTCAGCTTCGCCAGCAGTTCGGCGGAGTGTTCGCTCCACCTGTTGCGCCCGCTGCCATCCGGAACGACGAGCATGTTAGGGAAGAGCTTCATCAGGTCCTGCGGGTCCACCCCGACCTCGGCGGCCCCACGGAGGAGGTTCTGGGCGTCGGGCAGGCCGGCCTCACGGGCCAGCGCCGGGATGTCGGTCGGAATGCGGCCGATCACACCGGCGAGAGTCAGCACCGGCCGGGTGTCCGTCATGCCCAGGGTCGTGGTCAGCTCCTCCACCGTCTCGGGCCGGAACCAGCTGTACTGCCCGAGGTGTGTGACCACGTTCACGGGCACACGCCATCGCCTGGCCCAGGCGAGGGCCTCCTGCTCCGTGAGCCGGACGGGCTCGGCGTAGGCGGGCGGCGCCACCGCGACCGGTGCCGATTCGGCGGCCTCGGCCACCGGCCCGGCTCCGTCGGACCCGGTCGGCAGCTCCGCGGTCTCGAGCGGCAGCTGTACGGTCTCGCCGGTGGAGGGTTGCGCGCCCTCGGCAGGGAGCCCGGACCCTGCCGAGCCAGGTCCGGCTACGTCGGAGTAGGCCGGCGGCCTGCGGTAGGCGGGCGGCAGGACCACCATTCCCACCTGCGCCGAGTCGGGCTGGGCGCGGCCGGGGCCGACGGTGTCGCGGTTCTCGCGGAGGGAGGGGAGGATGCCGCTGGTGAAGACCGTCCAGGGAATGTCGTGGTGGGCCGCAACCCTCAGCAGCCAGGCGTGCCCGCCGGGCTGCTGACCTGCCTCGGGGTACCCGTCCGTCAGCGCCTGGGCGATCTGCGCCGCCAAGGTGTCCGCCCGGTCCTCCGGCGTACGGCCGAGCGCTGCCAGCCGGTCGGGGAACAGCTTGGCCAGGTCACGGGGGTCGGCACCGAGCAGATGGGCCACCCGGTAGAGGTCCTTGGCATGGGCCGTCCCCGACTGCCGCGCGAGACGCGGGATGTCCATCGGGACGCGGCCGATGGCGTCGGCCAGCCGGAGGAGTCGGCGGCCGTCGCGCACGCCCAGCAGGCCGCGCAGTCGCGCCGCCGGGCCGGGAGCGAACCAGGGCTGTCTGACCATGTGGCGTACCCACACCTCGGGGGAGCCGAGCAGCGCGGCCCAGCCGTCGAGCTCCACGGCCGTGTACGGGCGCCCCGGCCCCAGTCGCCGGGGGGCATTCCGCACCAGCTCGCCGACGATCTCGGAGTCGTACGGTGTCGTACCGGGTACGGCGATCTCACGGTGCTCGTGCAGATGCGCCAGGACGCCGTGGTGAGCGAAGTCGGCCCACGACACACCGTGGTGCGTGGCGACCTTCAGCAGCCAGGCCGTCGCCTGCGTGTTCTTGCCGGTGTCGGGGTACGTGGCCCGCAGCAGACCGCGGATCTCCGTCGCGAGTCGCGCCGGGGTCTCGGTCGGCCCGCTCTCCGACGGACGGCCGAGCCCGCGGAGGCGGTCGCCGAGCAGCGCCACCAGGTCGCGCGGGTCGGCCCGCAGGTCACGGGCGACCTGGTAGAGGTCCTTGGGACGCGGGATCTCCAGCTGCCGCGCCAGGTCCTCGATGTCCGTGGGGACCCGGTGGGTCGCCTTGACCAGCTCCAGCAACCGGTCGCCGCTGGAGACGCCCAGTGAGCGTCGCAGTCCGAGCGCCTCCCCGGGCCGGAACCACCAGTACCCGGCGGCCTCGGCGAGCTTGTGCTTGGAGGTGCCGATCCGAGGCGCCAGTTCGGCGAGCTGACGGGGCGTGTGTCCGAGGGACTCGGCGGACACCGGGGGGAGTTCCCAGCGGGCGCGTTCCAGCAGATCCGCCACCGGCCGCGAGTCGTACGGCACCGAGGCCGGCCCGACCTCCCGCCGGTGGTCGTGCAGGTACCCGAGGACTCCGCCGGCGGTGAAGGCGCGCCAGGGGATGTCGTGATGGGCCGCCACGCGCAGCAGCCAGGAGTGCTCGCGCGGGTGCGTGGCCCCGGGGTATGTCTTCAGCAGGTCGTTGCGGACCGAGGCGACCAAGAGGCCGGCGTCCTCGGCCATGCCGCGGCCGAGCTCCCGCAGCCGGTCGCCGAACAGGTTCGTCAGATGGCGGGGATCGATCCGCAGATCCAGGGCGATCCGGTGGAAGTCCGCGGGGGCGCGCATGCCCGACTGGGCCGCCAGGGCAGGCATGTCCACCGGGACGCGCCCGATCTCCTCGGACAGGTCCAACAGCCGGGCGCGGTCCTCTGTGGACAGGGCGAGTGTGTTCGCGAGCCCGTCCAGCTCGCTCGGCTGGAACCAGGGATGCCGCAGCGCGAGGTGGACCCGCCGCTCCGGGACGCCCCAGCTCCGGGCCCAGCCACTGATCCGGTCCTCCGTGACGTCCGGGCGCAGCTCCGGGAGGCCGGTTGCGACGGCCCCCTCCTCGTCGTCGCGGGCGGGTACGACGGTCTCCGGGCCGGGCCCGTCGGACGGCGGGGAAATGACCGCGACCCGGACCGGGGAGAAGCCCTTCTCCCCGTTCGCGCCGCCGTCCTCGCCCGTGAACAGCAGCCCCTGCCCGTCGAGGCCCAGGGTCAGTTTGGGGGCCCCGGAGAACTCCGCCAGGTACTCCAGGAACTCCGGCGGGACCGGGACCAGCCGGCCGTCCGAACCGTCCATCACCATGGCGCTCTCCAGGTGCAGGAGATCGCTTCCGTAGGCCACCCAGCCGTTCGGGGCCAGTCGGGTGCCGTCGGGCGTCGCCTCGATCAGACCGCCCGGCACCTCGACCCGGTAGGGGCGACCGCCGGGGCCCGCTGAAGCGACCTCACGCCACTCGGGCGCGGTGGTGCCGGCGGCCTCCGTCGTCTCGACGGTCTCCGAGGTCCCCGGCGTCTCGACGGTCTCCGAGGGCTCCGCCGTGGGTACGGGCTCCGGGGCCGACGCCGGCGCGGGCGTCGGCGTGGACGCAGGCATGGGCTCCGACTCGGCTTCTTCCCCTGGCGCAGGGTCGGCGGCGGAGGAGGCCGTCTCCGTGGCGGGAGCGGTGGTGGTCACAGGGGTGGTGGGGGCGGTGGTGGCCCCGGGGGCGGAGGAGACCGGGGAGGTCTCAGGGGTGGCGGAGGACGTGGTGGCCATCGACTCGCTCGCGGCTTCACCGGACCCGGTCGGCAGCGCGGACGCGTCCGGCTGCTCGCCGGTCGCCGCGTCCCTCTGCGCCCTCTCCAGCACGGTCTGCAACTCGGCGTCGGCGCGTTCGTGACGCCGCTGGACCTCGTAGAAAGCCGCCGTGGCTTCCTCGTGCTGCTCACGGCTGGTGCGCGACTCCGCCGCCCCCGTGCCGGGTGCGTAGTCGCTCCAGCGGGCGTACTCGGTCACGGCCTGCGCGAGATCGGACTCGGTCTCCCTGAACCGCTCGAGTGCTGCCTCCAGCTCCTCCCTGGTCCGGTCCCGCTTCTTGCCCTTGCCGGAAGCCTCCCGACGCAGGATCTCGGACGCCGCCGCGACCTGTACGTCGGCGGAGTCCCGCATCCAGTCTTCGTCGAGCGTCGCGCCACCCGGCAGTCCGAGACGGCCCCCGGGGACCGCGATCCGCGCGGCGATGCGGAAGGCGAGATCACTCATGTTGCGGGCGAGCGCCCGGTCGTCGGCCGACAGGGAGGTGTACAGCTCACGCACTTCCTCGACGTCGACGGTCCGGTCGATGCCGAGGTCGCGCAGGGTGCTGTCGGTCTCCGCCTTGAGGTCGTTCCAGAACGTCGGCGTCTGCTCGGCGGCCGGGCTCAGGAAGCTGACGGCTCCGGGCATGCCGGGTTCGCCGGCCGCGGTCGTCGCGGAGGTCTCGGTGGCGATGCTCCCGGTGTCCCACAGGTCGTCACTCACGTGGCTGGAGACGGAGGACGCGTCGTCGTCGAAGCCGGTCCCGCCGCTCTCCGAAGCGGCCGTACCGTCCGTGGCCGACTCCGCACCCTCCTGCCAGGACGTACCCGACTCGGTGGCCGGGCCCACGGCGTCGGTGGGCACGGGCCGCGCCGGCTGCCGGACGTTCGCCTCGGCCGCCGGGGTTCCGGTCCCGGCCACCTGAGGCGCTGCCTGAGGGTCGCGCAGGGCGCCGACCAGGGCGCGACGCTGGTCGTCCCCCCACGCGCCCGGTGCCTGGGCGGAGCCGCCTCCGACCAGACCCTGGGTCCAGGCGGCCTGGGCGCGCCCGTCCAGGGCGTCCCAGAGGGGACGCCCCTCGGTCGCCGGCCGGTTCAGCTCGGCGGTCAACGCGTCCGCCAGCCGCTCCCCCGCCTGGACCGACACCCGTGTCTGCACGGGAGCCGACGCGGCTCCCCCGGCCGTGACGTGACCGCCCCCACCCGTGCCGACGAGCGCGCCGAGCAGACCGTCGCCGGCCACGGCCACCTGTCCGGGCTGCACCCCCAGGACAGCCAGCACCGGAGCGAGCGGCGTACCGCTCTCCGGGACGGCGCCTCCCGGGGCTGCCCCTCCCGGGACGGCTTCGGTCGCGTCGGCCTCCACGGCGGACGTCTGCGAGGAATCGGGAACGGCGGGACCGCCGCCGGTCTCCGCCCGCTCCGAGCCCAGCACCTGCCGGACCCAGTCCGCCGTACGCGCCGCGGCCGGGGTCGCGGTGGACGACGCGGGCCCTGCCACGGCAGCGGCGGGTACATCCGCTCCTGACGGCACTGGGGACCCCTTGATCTGCGGCGCCGCTTCTGTCCCGTCCTCGACGACGGCCTGCTCGGCAGCGCTCTCCGGCTGCGGATCCCCGGACTCCCGCACCCGGCCGTCGCCCGCACCACCACCGGACGTCGCGGCGGCCCCCGGCCCCGCGCCGGTGACCGGCGACGCCGCTCCCTCGGTCGTCGGCCGGGCCACAGTGCTCGGCTGGTCCCCTGCCTCCGGCCGGCCCACCGTCCCGGGCTGATCCACGGCCGACGGATTCGCGGTCCGCGGCTCGTTCGCACTCTCCGTCCGGTCCGCCGTCTCCGGCTGGTCCACCGTCTGCGTCCGGTCCGATGCCGACCTGGCTCCGCCGGTGTTTCCCACCCCGGAGGCCCCCGTACCGGTATACGGAGCAGGGTCGGTCGCCGTCGTGTTACGGCCGTCACCTGTTCCGGGAACAGCCGTCGGCGTTCCTGTCGCGGACGCGACGGGCCAGGAGCCGACACCCTCGGCCTCCGACACCGTCGAGAACGCGGAACCCGGACCTCCCAACAACCCGCCGGCCACCCCGGTGCTGCTGCCGCTCCCGCTGCCCTGTGTCGTGCCGCTGGTGCCGCTCGTGTCGGCAGCCGTTGACAGCGAGTTGACGGGGGCGGGTGAGCCACCGGGCGAGGAAGTGAGTGCCTGTGCGCCCCGCCATTTCTGATACGCGCCCGCCGCGATCGCCACCCCGCCGAAGAGCACCTGCTCCGACATCGAGCTCAGACCGGCACCCAGCGCCGTCCCCACACTGAAGCTGAACCCCCGGCCCATCAGCACACCGGCGGCCGACTCCGCAAACGACTCCGCCAGACCCTCCGACGTGGCGTCGTTGAAGAAGTCGTAGGTATGACGCGCGGCACGCCCCGACCCCGACGGCCCACCCGCGGCCGACAACCCACCCGACGTCCCCGGCGTACCCGTCGCCCCCGGCGTACCCACCCCGCCCGGCCCGCTGGTCGTGGTGGTCCCACCGGTTGGGGCGTGGTAGCCCGGCAACCCGGACCGATCCTTGTCCAGTCCCTTGATCGCCCCCGTCGACGAACCTCCCGCACCGCCCGGCAGGAACTGCTTGCCCCGGTCCAGCACACTGTGGATCGGCTTGAAAAAGCCCCCCATCAGACCGCCCACCAGCGCCGACTCGCCGATCTTCTTCCAGTCGACGCTTCCCGGACGCAATCCCGCCGGCGCGAACTTCATCATCGCCAACCGCACCGCCAGCGACTGGAACGCCTCATCCACACCCTCGTGGAACGCCGCCATCAACAACGACAACGCCCGGCCCCGATGCAACAACTCCAACAACCGCGCCAGCATCCGCAACCGCGCCTGCGCCATCAACGCAGCCTTCGCCGCCGTCGCGGTCCCCGGGAAAAAGAACTCCAACGCGGCCAGCACAGCCAGCTCGATCAACAACCGAACCAGCTCAGCGATCAACTCCCACTTCGTCTCCAGAATGTCCGAAGCGGTCTTCTGCACACCCCCCGACACCTGCCGCAACTGACCACTGAAATCCACCAGGTACCGCTGCGCACCACCACCCGTCCCCGTGAACACCGACATCGACCGGACGAACTGGTCCCGCACCTGCTCCGGAAAATTCGGGGCCGTCCGCTTCACCGACTGATCGATGAACGCCACCAACTCATCGACACCCTCAGCAACCTGCACCAACGCCCGCGACGCAGCCAACGCGTGAAGCTCCCGACCGGTGGGGAACCGCTCACCGGTCAGGAGAAACATCAGGTCGGAAACCGCCTTGCTGACGTGGAGACCCCCACCCTCACCACCCCCGCCCTGCGAACCACCCACACCGTGCTCAGGCATCGATTCTTAACTCCGTACTTCCTCAAGGGCTGTCCCGCAATCCGGTGTCCGGCGCGGTGCATCGCAAGGCGGGGATCGCCCGTGTACGGGATGTACTCGGGCAATCCGGCAACGCCGCGAGGTTCCGTGCCGGGCGCCGCCCGCCCGGCGAGAATGGTCGGACACGGCCTAATGGCGGCCGGAGCCCGCGCGGTTGATCTCGTCCACGGTGATGCCCTGCTGCTTCTTGATCGCGCTGCTCGTCCCGTTGATGCCGTCTGCGACGGACGTCAGCGCCTCGCCCAACTGCTTGCTGACCTGACTGACACCGGCGGTGGTCTTGGTCCAGTCGGGGCGGATCTGATCGGCCAGGGAGTCCCCGGCATCGCCGGGCCAGGCTTCGTAACTGGCCAGTGCGCTGGTGAGCTGGTGGCTCGCCTGCGTCCACATGCTCGTGATGGTGTCCATCACTTCGCTCGCGCTGTCGAGGTTGCCGGGAGCCGAGGAGAACTTGCCGCTTGCCATGTGAACCGTCCTTTCTGCCCGCCCGGGAGTCGGCCGGCGCCGCGCCCGTCGGCCTGTCCGCCGAGCCGTCTCCGGACGAGGTGGTGACACGAATGACCGTCGGCGCAGGTCAGTGGCGATCTGGAGCCCGGGCACCGTGGGTCAAGCATTCAGTCCGTCATGCGACCGGTCCATACGTCAGTTGACTGGACCATGCCCCTACGTCGTCCCGGGCCCGGCTGCCGTCCTACCCGGTCAGCCGCAGGTCCGGGGCGAGGACTTCCCGCCCCGCCGGTGCGTCGCCCGTCCCGACGTGCGGTAGCCCTGATGGACCAAGGTCCCGACCAGGGCGAGCCCGAACCCCTGCACGCCGACCGGTACCCGGGTGCTGGAGGCCAGGTGGGTCAGTCGGCGGCTCGCTCGTCGTCCTCGTCTATCTCGTCGCGCAGGCGCTGGTCGTCGGCGGTCGTGGGCCGGTTCTTGCCGGTGACGTCGCCCAGCACCTGGCCGAAGATCGCCTCCCAGTCGGTGGCCGCCCCGGGGATGTCGGAGTACCCCGACGACAACTCGGTCAGCGGCAGGAAGGCGTCCATCACGCGGGACGCCATGTCCGCCCGCGCCTTTTCGGAGGCCTCGAGGATGGATGCCTCCAGCTGGGGCCCCGCCATGGACTGGAAGCGGTTCTCCAGGAAGCGCACTCCACTCAGCTGCCCCTGCGCGCCGACGGTGACCTCCACGGCACGATCCCGCGAGGTGGCGGTGGCCGACGACTTGGCCAGCTTCTCCTGCACGTCCGAGGTCACTGCCTGGGCCTTCTCCAGGTCCGCCCATGCCTGGGCGACCCGGTCCTCCATCGATGTCATCTCTGATCTCCACTCATGAACTGGTTGCGCTGGCTGCTCTCCACCTGCTCCTGCCGGCCGATGACGGCGGGGTTGCCGGTGTCCTCGGTGCCCCAGACGTCCTCTTCCTCGGCCATCCAGTTGGCCCGCTCGCGGTCCTTGCTCTCGGTGTTCTGGCCGCCCTGGCCGGAGGCCGGCGGCATGTAGGGCGGGGTGCTGCTGCTCTGGCCGGTCGCCGCTTGGGCGGGCCTGGCGGTGGTGGTCCCGCCCGCGTCTCCCATGGCCTCCCGCATGCGGTCCGCGCCGAGGGCTCCGTTGATTCCGCCCAGGCCGCCGAGCCCGCCCAGTCCACCGAGTCCGCCCATGCCCGCCATGTGGGCGGCGGCCGCGGCGGCGGACGGGTCGGTCCCGTAGGAACCGCCGTAACCACCGTCGAGGCCCAGCCCGGTGTCGGACCCGTACGAGGGGAAGTCGGTGGAGGTGTCGTAGCCGGCCTCCTCGTAGGCGGGCGGCTGGAGGGCCTGTGCGGTGTCGGCGACCGGATTCGTCCCGAGGGACCCGAGGGAGTTCATGGTGTCGAGCACCGAACCGCCGGTGTCACCCTGGCTGATGAGGGGGACCGTGTTGCCGGTGATCGTCTCGCCGTTCGGCCCGGTGGCGGTCGTGAGGCCGTCGCTGCCGACCGTGGTGGTGATGCCGTTGGGATGGACGGTGGTGGCGGAACCGTCGGGTCCGAAGGTCGTGATGGCGCCGTCCGGCGCGGTGATCGTGGTGATCCCGTCCGGGCTGGTGTACGAGACGGTGCCGTCGGGCGAGACGACGGTCTCCGAGCCGTCGGGTCCGAAGGTGGTGACGGACCCGTTGGGCGAGGCGAAAGACTGTGAGCCGTCGGGGTTGGTGGTGACCACCGAACCGTCGGCGTTCTGGGTGATGAGCGATCCGTCGGGCCTGTGGGTGACCGTCGTACCGTCGGGGTTCTGCGTCACCAGCGATCCGTCGGACCCCAGGCTGACGGTGGTCCCGTCGGGCAGGTGTGTCGGGGTCCCGTCGGGGTTGAGGGCGATCGTCGCCCCGTCGGGGGTACGCACCGTCACGGTTCCGTCCGGGGCGGTGGTGGTGACCAGGCCGTCCGGGTAGGTGGTCGTGGTGCTGCCGTCCGGATTCCTCACGGTGGTGGTGCCCGCGCCGAGTCCGGTGCCGGACGAGTAGTTCGGCAGCGTCGGTACGAGGGGAGAGCCGAGGCCACCGGTGCCCGTGGGGTCCTGCGGGTTCGCCGTAAGGCCGTCCAGGCTCCCCAGGTCGTTGCCGAGGTTGTCGGTGAGGGAACCGAGGCCCTGGCCGAGGTTGTCGGTGACGTTGCCCAGATTGTCGGTGACGTTCCCGAGGCTGTCGTCGAGGTTGTCCGTGAAACTCCCCAGCCCGGCACCGAGGTTGTCCGTCGCACTGCCGAGGTTGTCCGTGACGTTCCCGAGGCTGTCGTCCAGGTTGTCCGTGAAACTCCCCAGCCCGGCACCGAGGTTGTCCGTCGCACTCCCCAGGTTGTCCGTGACACTGCCCAGGTTGTCCGTCGCGCTGCCCAGGTTGTCGGAGACGTTCCCGAGACTGTCGTTCAGGTTGTCCGAGAAACTCCCCAGCCCGCTACCCAGGTTGTCGGAAGCGTTCCCCAGACTGTCATTGAGGTTGTCCGAGAAACTCCCCAGCCCGCTACCCAGGTTGTCCGAAACGTTGCCCAGACTGTCGTTCAGGTTGTTGGAGAAGTTGCCCAGACTGTCGTTCAGGTCCTTGGTGATGTCGTCCAGGCCCCCGTTCCCGCCCCCGCTGCCCTGGTAGGTGCTGATCGACGTGGTGTTCAGGGTCTTGAACCCCTGGCCGACCACCTCGGACGCCTGGATGAGGGCGTTGTTGACGTTGCTGACCTGGGTGCGCGCCGGATCGCCGAGCAGCCCCTGGACCTTCTGGTTCCACTGCCAGACGGAGTGGGTACCGATGTTGGCCCAGGCATCGAGGTTGGAGAGGTCGCCCCAGACCGGGTGGCCCGCTGTGAAGCCGGGCATGGCCACCACCGTGGTGGGGGGCACGCTGGGTCCGCTCCACATGCCGCCCGACGGCTGGTTGTGCAGCCCCGTCTTGGACAGGTTGGTGTCCTGGACCCACTGGGCGACCTCGTTGATCAGCCGCGCCGCTATGCCCATGGCGTTGGAGTCCGGATCGGCGGCCCACTGGTGCCATGCCTGGGACAGTTCCCAGGACGCCTGGTGGATCTCGTTGGCCGCTCCGACGAGCGTGTCGCCCTGCTTGGTGCTGGAGGCGCCCTTGCCCTGCACCGGGTAGAGCGCGAAATTCGTGGGCGAGAACCCGGGCGGGACCAACTGCTCTTTGTAATCGCCGTAGTTCCGGTGCAGCGTGGCGAGAACGTCGTGGAAGGCGCCGGCCGCGTTCCCCTTCCAGCTCGCGTCGTCCTTGCCGAAGCTGTCGAGCCACTCCTTGAGGGCGGCTTCGTGCTGCGTGAAGAACTCCGCGGTCCGGTCGAACGCGCCGGCGACGTCCGAGAAGGTCTTGAGGGCGACGGCTCCGTTGTCCGGTACGGACAGGCCGCCGAATCCCAGCTTCTCCGTCGAAAAGGGCGGTCCGGCGAGCGCTTCCAGCATCACCTGCGAGCCGAAGATGAAGTTGTCCAGAGGCATGCCCGGACCCTGGGACGGCCGTTCGCCGGGGTTCCACAGGAAGTCGATCGAGATCTTGTGCAGGTTGAGCCCGCTGCCCTGGGGCGTGTAGTACGGAAGCACATAGGCGTGGCCGTCGGCGTTGGCGCCGACCTGCCCCCCGAGATCGTGGAGCGAGACGTTCAGGCCGACGTTCTCGATCTTGACGTTGAGAAGGGGCGTCTTGCCGTCGCTGCCCTTCAGCTCGTCGAAGAGGGTGGCCCGGTCGGGCACCTCGTATCCCGTCAGGAGCCGTACGGTGCGGCCCCAGTCGTCGTCGGCCATCGCGCTTCGGCTCCATGCTTCGTGACGTGCTGCGTCGGGTGTTGCCGGTCGGCCACGCGGGCGGGGGGGGCCCGGGGCGGGTGCGCGGGGCGCGCCGCCCGGGGGGGGGGGGGGGGGGGGGGGGGGGTGGGGGGGGGGGGGGGGGGGGGGGGGGGGGGGGGGGTGGGGGGGGGCCGGGGGGGGGGGGGGGGGGGGGGGGGGGCCCCCCCCCCCCCCCGGCCGGTGGCGTCAGGTGGTCGCGGGGATCTTGGTCGGGTCGAGGGTGGTTGCGCTGTCGACCTTCACGTACTCCAGGAAGTCGCTGGCCTTGATGGATTCGAGGTTCGCGCCCTGCTGCTTCATGAACTCCGTGATCACCTTCTGCAGCCCCTCCTTGACGTGCGGGAGGACGCTGTCGCTCTGCGCCTGCAGAATGCCGTCCAGCGCCTGGGCGAAGGAGAGCGTCTTGCTGTTGAAGGCGCTGCCGTGCACCGTGTCGTCGGCACCCATGTACCCGAGAGCCAGGGGCTTGGTCAGGTAGAAGGTGTCCGGTTGCGTGTAGCCATTGGCGACCGAGCGCACGGCGAGCGTGTTGCCGTCGTCGCTCCTCACCTTGACCAGGTCGTTGATGAACTCGGTCAGCGGTCCCGCGATGAACTTCTGGAGCGCCGCCGAATCGAGTGTGGTGAGTTGGGCGTCGGTCGCCATGTCGCCTCCTGGGAAACCAGAGTCAGCCGATCGGGCTGGTGCTCTGCCACTGGTCGCTGAGCTTGCTGTCCGTGGTGTTCCAACCCGAAGTGATCTCGGCGAGCAGCTTGGCGTCATGGGTGACGGAGTCGACCGCCTCGACGACGTGCCGCTGCCACTCGTTCACCTTGTTGGTGAAAGCAGCCACCGCGTCACCCTCGGACGAGGGCAGCCAGTTCTTGACGTTGTTCTCCAGCTGCTCCAACACCCCGTTGATCGCTTTGCTGTAGGCGATCAGGGTGTCAGCGACGTCACTGGTACCGGCGTAGTCGACAAAGACGATGCCGTCGTCGGCCATGGTGTACTCCTTGGTTGCGAAGGTGATGCTGAGACGGAGGGCGTGACCTCACGGCCGCGGCGGGGACGGCTCAGTTGTTGCCGGAGAGCGCGCCGTAGGCACGCGAGGCGCCCGCGGAGCGGATCGCGTCGACCGCGCCTTGCTGCAGGGTGGCGGTCGTCTTGGAGGCCGACTTCGAGGTCTCCGCCATCGTGTTCATGCCGGTGACGATCTGGTTGATGTAGCCCAGCCACCCCTGGACGAGGTTGTGGTAGGCCGCGCCGTCGGCGCCCTTGTAGGAGGCGGCCAGGTGCTCAGCGGTCTGCGCACCCTGGGATTCGATGCGCTTGATCTCGGTCGCCGCATCCAGCATGCCCTGCTGGACCCTGGCGTCCTGGAGGAAATCGCCCCTCAGTTTGCCTGCCATGTCTCTCTCCCTTGTCGGCCACACGCACGCTTGCTGCCGTCAACGATTCTGTTTTTCAACGCGCCAATCCATACGTCAGGTGACGGTTCTTCAAGACGTTCCTGTACTACCGCCGTTCCCGCAGAGGTCCGGGACGGTGGCCGCCGCCGCGCCGGCCGCCGCCTCCGGGTCGAGTACGGGGCCCGTCGGCAGCATGGCGAGAACCGCCGAGGGGAGTCCTCGCTCCTCAGCGACGGTGTATCCGAGGTCCTCCAGGACCTCCTCCGAGGCCAGGGGGTACTTGACCCCGGTGTCCGTCACCAGGTAGGTGGTGTCGCCCATCTGCGTCCCGGCACTGCTCAGCGCGCGGATGAGCGCGCCCTCACCGGGGCGTACCGCGATGACGTCCGCGGGCAGGCATGCCTCTGCGACATGGTCCGTGGGGGGCAGCGCCACGTCCTCCGGGGGCAGGTCCCCCGCCACCACGGCCACGCTCGGCGCCCGGCTCTCGCCGTCGCCCGGTTTCATCTGGACGCAGGCATCCGACCCGTCCGGCACGTCGAGGGCGCGCGGTGGGGTGTCCGGCAGGCCGGACGGGGCCGCTGCGGTGGCGAGATGGCCCCGGGCTTCGTCCCCGGTCAGCGGGCGTGGTTCCGGGGCCTTGCCCCCGTACGCGTCGGTCCGCGTCCGCGGGTCGCCCAGCACCAGGGCCGTTCCGGTGGCACCCAGCCGGACCAGCCCCTCCCTGAGCAGCAGGTGGTACTCGAGGGCGGAGCCCGGCGGCCGGAGGGTGAACAGCTGCCCGACGCGGGTGGGCCGGCCCGCCAGCTCCGGACCAGGCTCACCGCGGCCGGTCACGGTGGGGGGCGCCAGGTCGGGGCCGGCCGGAAGTGCGTCGAGGAACGCCTCGGACACCGGTCTGGCCCGGACCGATCCGTACCCGAGGGACTCCGCGGCTCCGCTGTCCTGGTCCAGTCGGAGCCGGGTGCCGTGCCACACCAGATGGCGGGTGTGGTCCGGTGCCTCGACGAGCACCGCCTCCGAGTCGCGCAGGGGCTTCCCCGCCATGGCCGCCCCGACCGCGAGGCGGGTGCGTACCGACGTCTGCCCGGAGACCTGCACCCGCAGGTCGGAGCAGATCTGCCAGGGGTCGCCGGTGAGCTGGTCCGCGCCCGGCAGGTCGTCCGGGGCACCGGGGATTCCCACCGGCCTCCCGTGCGGGGTGCCCTGGGTCGACTTGCTGGTCACCGAGGCCGTCTTCGGGTCGGCACCGAGCAGCAGCCGGGCCGAAGCGTAGTTCTGCACCGGCCTCAGCCGGCCGTCGACGTAGAGGTAGCGGCTTCCGGTGTCCTTCTCCATGACGATGGTCCCCTCCTCCTGCCAGGAGGTCTTCGTCCCGGGTGAGACCGCGCCCCAGAGGGCTGCCACCAGGCAGCCCACCAGGGCGCCCAGCAGTCCGAAGAAGAGTCCCCGGTGGGTGCGCCCGCCGGGGCTCTCCGGGTTGTCGGGATCGGCCAGGAGCAGACCGGAGCTCAGTCGGTTCATCAGGAACAGATGGGCCTGGACCTGGTCGCGCTTGGACTGCACGGTTCGTTCCGATCCTCGGTCGTCGGGTTGCGGGGATGTGGTCAGCCGGTCATGTTCCGCAGACGGGAGTAGACCTCCAGCGTCCACAGCACCAGCGGCAGCAGCGCTATCGCGGTCAGCGAGTGCAACAGTTCCGCGGCACGGCCCCAGTAGGGCACCATCCGTCGGCCGGGGATCAGCCAGATGGCGAGGGTGAGCGCACCGGTCGCCAGGACCAGTGCGACGAAGACGGTGAGCCGGTCCGTCGGCTCGGCGGAGGCTCGGCCGAGCGCCAGCAGGACCGCCCCGCAGAAGCCCGGCAGCAGTACGGCGAGGCGTTGCCGGGTGCTGCCCAGGTTCCTGCCGTGGAGGAGGAGCAGCAGCGAGAGCACCGCGCCGGTGAGCGTCTCGGCGAGCTCCGCCTCCCGCGCCAGCAGGGCGAGGCTGACGGTGCAGACCGCGCCGACCGCGGTGTAGAGGGCCGTCATCCAGGTGGCGGCGACCACCGACCGGGCGGTGACCTCCTCGCTCGCGTACGGTTCGATGCCCTCCTGCAACTGCTGCGGGCTGGTGGGCAGTGGTCTCATCTGCATGCCCGACACCCGGAAGGCGATGACCGGGACGAAGGCGCCCACGGTGACGGCGAGCAGTGCGATCGCCGCGGCGACGTGTGCCATCGGGAGCTCGTAACCGGCAGTCAGCGCACCGGCCGTCGTGGCGAAGGCGCAGCAGACCGCCGTGGCGGCGAAGAGCTGGGGGAAGGCGCCGACCACGACCAGCGCCAGTACGGCGGCGCCGGTGGCGGCGGCGCCGGCCGACAGGAGCCGGAACCCGTTCGCCTCCAGGGCGAGCGGTCCGCTGGTCGGGCCACCCGGTACCGCCCAGCCGGCGAGCGCCAGGAACGGTACGGCCGAACAGCCCAGCAGCGCGGCGGAGGCGGAGTCGCCCAGCGCCCGGCTCGCCGCGGCGGCGACGGAGTACAGCAGTACGGCGCAGGTCACGGCGGCGAGGGTGCGTTCGGAGGCCGCCCAGCCGGGCAGTATGAGCGCGACGAGGACGACGCCGAGCAGGCAACCGGTCAGGCCGCGGAGGAGGCGCCGGGTGGTCTGATCCGTCCAGTGACCGCTGTGCCGTTCCATGGCGGTGGCGATTCCGTCGATCAGGTCGTCGAAGTGTGCTTCCGGCATGGCCTCTGCGCGGGGCCGCAGATGGAGGGTCTCGCCGTCGCGGAGCTCGATGGCTCCCAGGGTGGCTTCCTCGTCGAGCGGTGGACGGCCGAGCTGCTGCAGGACCCACCCTCCGTGCTCGATGCCGGTCTCCTCGACCTCGGTGCCGGCGAACTGGAGCACTGCGGGCAGCAGGTCCGCCACGGGTATGTCCACCGGGACGGCCAGATCCACGACGCGGTCCTGGAGTCTGACGGTCAGGCGGCACAGTCCCGCCAATGCACCCTCGGTCATCGGGGGATGGGCCTCTCGGAAGGGGAACGGGACAGGGGGGAAGGGGAAGTGGGGATGGGCTTCACCCTAGTTGCCGAGGCCGGTGGGCCCTTTCGTAGAAATGACGTAATTCCGCGGGGAATCCGGCCGGTACGACACGTGCGCACCCATGCTGGTGAGTCGCGGCGCACCCGCCCGACTCCGCCCGGGGCAGTGCTCTCCTGGCCGCCTCCCCCGCACCGCCGTTGACCGCAAGGCGGCGGGGCAGCCTCGTAGCGGAGCTACCAGGGCGTTCCGGCGACACCGCGAGCGTGCGTGCCCGGCCCCGCGGCGCCGCGAGCCGACCCCGTACAGGCCCCAGTCCCACTGCAAGGAGACCGTCCGTTGAGTGTCGTGCTCTTCCGCCGTCCTGCCCGTCGGCGAGGTCCGGACATGCCCGAGGGCGAGATCAGCCTCCAGGAACCGCCCGCGATGGCGGAAGCGACTCCCAACTCGGCTGCCATCTGGACCTTCATGCCGATGGCCATGATGTCGATGTCGATGATGCTGACGCTCATGAGGCCGGGCAGCGGGGTGCTCTCCTACGTCGCCATGGCGACCATGGGCGGTTCCGCGGTGATGATGCTCGTCGGACAGGTGATGCAGCGCCGTGGTGACCGCAAGACCCAGATGAACGGACAGCGGCGCGACTACCTGCGGTACCTCTCGCAGGTACGGCGGCGTATCCGACGGGCGGTGGAGGCCCAGCGTGAGGCGCTGACGTGGCGCCACCCGCACCCGGCCGCGCTGTCCTCGCTGGTGCGTACCAGCCGGTTGTGGGAGCGGCGCACCACCGACGAGGACTTCGGCGAGGTGCGGATCGCCGTCGGGGAGCAGAATCTGGGCCTGCGTCTGGCACCGGTGTCCACTCGCCCGGTGGAGGACCTCGAACCCTTGTCGGCGCACGCCCTGCGCAGTTTCATCCGGGCCTACACCACCGTCCCGGACCAGCCCATCGCCGTCTATCTGCGGGCCTGGTCGCGGGTCCTGGTCCGCGGCGACCGGGCGCAGGTGCGGGACCTGGCACGGGCCGTGGTGGGTCAGCTCACCACCCTGCACAGTCCGGACGACCTGTGGATCGCGCTCTGCGTGTCCGAGGAGGCGCAGCACGAGTGGGACTGGGCCAAGTGGCTGCCGCACTCTCTCCATCCGCAGTCCAACGACGGCGCCGGGCCGGCCAGGATGGTCGCCGGTGCGCTGGGCGAGCTGGAGGACATCATCGGGGCGGAGTTCACCGAGCGGCCGGCCTTCGACCCGACGGCCGCGCCGGGCCGGGAGGAGCCGCTGGTCGTCGTGCTCGTGGACGGCGGCACGGTGCCCTCCGGCCATCGTTTCGAAGGCACCGGTTACCGCAACGCCCTGGTCATCGACTTGTCCGGGGCGTTGCGCTGGCGTCCCGGGCGTACCACGCTGCGGCTCCAGGTGGAGAACGGCGATGTGGAGTTGGTCCGCACCGACCGGAACCGGCGGGAGCAGTCGACCCCGCTCGGCCGTGCGGACCGGCTCGGTCCTGCGGGGGCCGCGGCCCTGGCGCGGGTGCTCTCTCCGTTCCGCAGTACGGTCGGGGGCGATTCGGCCGAGCCGCTGGCCACCGACATCCAGCTCACCGGCCTGCTGGGGATCAACGACCTGTACCGGTACCAACCCGCCGCCCTGTGGCAGCGACGGGGCGCCCACCAGCATCTGAGAGTGCCGATCGGTCTGACCGCGAGCGGGGCGCCGGTGGAGCTGGACCTGAAGGAGTCGGCGCAGGGGGGTATGGGGCCGCACGGCATGCTGATCGGCGCCACCGGCTCCGGCAAGAGCGAGTTGCTGCGGACGCTGGTGCTGTCGCTGGCGCTGACGCACCCCTCGGACCGGCTGAACTTCGTGCTGGTCGACTTCAAGGGCGGTGCGACCTTCCTGGGACTCGATCTCCTTCCGCACGTCTCGGCCGTGATCACCAACCTGGCCGACCAGGCTTCCCTGGTCGACCGGATGCAGGACGCCCTGCACGGTGAGTTGATGAGGCGTCAGGAGCTGCTGCGGCAGGCCGGCAACTTCGTCTCGGCGCTGGAGTACGAACGGGCCCGCGCTGCGGGCGCACCGCTGGACCCGCTGCCGAGCCTCGTGGTCGTGGTCGACGAGTTCAGTGAACTGCTGGCCACGCACCGCGACTTCATGGACCTGTTCGTCATGATCGGGCGCCTCGGCCGAAGCCTGGGGGTCCATCTGCTGCTCGCTTCGCAGAGGCTCGACGAGGGGCGGGTCCACCAGTTGGAGAGCCATCTGTCGTACCGCGTCGGTCTGCGGACCTTCTCCGCGATGGAGAGCCGCGGAGTTCTCGGGGTGCCGGACGCGTACCAGCTGCCGCCCGAGCCCGGCAATGGCTATCTCAAGAGCGGTGTCGAGGAGCTGACCCGGTTCCGGGCGGCGTACGTGTCGGGAACGTACCGCCACCGCGGCCGGGCGTCCTCGGCGGCGCAGACCGCGAGCCAGATCATGCCGTGGGGAACCGGATGGGTCGTACCGCGGCAGGCCACGGAGCACCAGCAGGTCGAGGAGGAGTCCGACGAGACCCTGCTGGCCCTGGCGGTGGAGAAGCTGCGGGAGTCGGGGGCACCGGCGCACCAGGTGTGGCTTCCGCCGCTCGATGTGCCACCCAGCCTCGACCAGTTGCTGCCCCCCTTGGAGCCGCATCCGCAACGCGGCCTCGTGGCCGGGGCGGAGACCGGCCGGCTGACCGTACCGGTGGGCATCGTCGACCGGCCCTTCGAACAGTTGCGGGACCTGCTGTGGGTGGACCTCTCCGGCGCGGGCGGCCACGTCGCGGTGGCCGGTGGCCCGCAGAGCGGGAAGAGCACCCTGATCCGAACCCTCATCACCTCCCTGGCGCTCACCCACACCCCTCGTGAAGTGCAGTTCTACTGCCTGGACTTCGGTGGCGGAACGCTTTCCAGCATCGCCGGACTCCCCCACGTGGGCGGGGTCACCGGCCGGCTGGACGAGGAACGGGTGGGCCGCACCATGAACGAGGTGACCTCGCTGCTCACCCGGCGGGAGCGCTTCTTCATGGAGCAGGGCATCGACACCATGGCCACCTACCGGCGGCGGCGTGCCGCCGGTGACTTCCCGGACGAGCCGTACGGTGACGTCTTCCTCGTCGTCGACGGCTGGGCCACCGTGCGGCAGGACTTCGACCACCTGATCGACGAGTTCAACAAGCTCGCCCAGCGAGGGCTGAACTTCGGGATCCACCTGATCACCACCACTGCCCGCTGGATGGAGCTGTCGGCGGCCATCCGGGACCAGGCCGGAACGCGGCTGGAGCTGCGGATGGGCGATCCCTCCGACTCCGACATCGACATCCGCAAGGCTCATTCGGTGCCCAGGGACACCCCTGGGCGCGGGCTCACCGCCCAGACCAAGCTGCACTACCTGGCGGCGCTCCCGCGGATCGACGGCGTGGAGTCGGCGGACGACCTGGCCGCCGGCGTCGAAGGCATGGTCGCGGCCGTCACGGAGGGCTGGGGCGGCCGCCCGGGGGCTCCCGCGGTACGGATGCTGCCCACCCGGCTGCCCGCGTCCACGCTGCCCGCACCTGCCGGTACCCGGCTGGCGCTGGGCCTGGAGGAGAACGAACTCCAGCCGGCCTGGCACGACTTCATGGAGAGTCCGCATCTCGTCGTCTTCGGCGACACCGAGAGCGGCAAGACCAACCTGCTGCGGCTCATCGCCCGGTCCATCGTCGAGCGCTTCACCCCCGACGAGGCCCGCATCCTGGTGGTGGACTACCGGCGGACCCTGATCGAGGCGGTACCGGAGGAGTACCGGCTGGGGCACGCCGTCTCGGTCAACCCGTTGCGGGAGCTGGTGGCCGGTGCGGCGCACGCGTTCGCCGAGCGGGTGCCGGGCGAGGACATGCCTCCGTCCCGGATGCGGCTGGCCGACTGGTGGTCGGGGCCCCGGCTGTTCATCCTCGTCGACGACCACGAGATGGTCTCCGGGGGCCACGAGAACCCGTTCGATCCGCTACTGCCGCACATGCCTCTCGGCTATGAGGTCGGAATGCACTTCGTGGTGGCCCGTGCGTCGTCCAACGCCATGCGCGGTACGGCGGAGCCGTTGGTGCGCCGCATCCTGGAGGTCAACAGCACCGCGCTGATGATGTCCTGCCCGCCGTCGGAGGGCACGTTCATCGGCAACGTCAAGCCGAAGCTGCTGCCGCCCGGCCGGGCCGTCCGGGTCGCACGCCGCAAGGCGACGCTCATCCAGACCGCCCTGGTGGAAGACGTGGCCGCCGACTGACCGTGGGCGGTGAGCGGTGGGTGGGCGCGCCGGTGCCGACCGCGACAGTCGGCCGACCGCGACCGTCGGCCGATCCGCCCACCGTCAGCCGGCCCGCCAGCCCCTGGCCCGGCCCTGCGGGACGACCCACGCACCCATCATGAGGGCCAGGACGACCAGCGCGCTGCCCACGGCGATCCACCGGCCGCGGGTGGCGACAGCACCGTCCGGGCGCGTCGCCCGGATCACGGCGGGGTCGGCGGCTTCCCTCGTCCGGGACACGGTGTCCGGAACCGCACCGGACACGGCGGCGTACGGGTCCACCCGGGGCACTCGTGCCGCGTACGCAGTCCCCAGCAGCCGCGCCGAGACCTGGTCGGCCGTCAGTCCCGGCCGGTAGGAGCGCACCAGGGCCGCCGTGCCCGCCACGACGCCCGCCGCGAACGAACATCCGCTCCCGGTGAAGGCCCCGCTTCCGCTCGGCCCCACGCTGACCACCCCCACACCGGGGGCACCGAGGTCGGCCTGCGGCACCGGGACCGGCCCTTCGGCGCCGCCCGAGCCGAAGGCGGCCACCGACAGGACACCCGGCTCCGCGGCGGGCCAGTAGGCCGCGGGCCCGGAGGACCCGGCACCGTCCGGCGTCCGGTCCGGAGCGGCCGCGGCCAGCACCAGCGCATCCCGCCCCCGGGCGTGGCGGACGGCCGCGGACAGCGCATCGGAGTTCGTGGTGAGAGCCGACGAGACGGTGATCACCGAGGCGCCGCCGTCCGCGGCCGCCCGGATGCCCCGGGCCACGCTGTCGGGGGTGGCGACGCCCCGCTCGTCGGTTCCCCGGACGGCCAGGACGCGGGCCTGCGGCGCAACGCCGGTGAAGCCGGTGTCGGGCTGGGGCGCGGCTGCGACGAGGCCCGCGACGAAACTGCCGTGCCCGACGCAGTCCACCCCTGCGTCGCCCGCTGCGGAGACCCGGCCGGCCAGGCCGGGGACGTCCTTGCCCACTCCGGTGTCCACGACCGCTACCAGCACCCCGGCCCCGCGGGTCAGCTGCCACGCACTGGACAGGCCGAGCATGTCCTGCGTCCAGGGCGGTGTGCGGGCCTGGACGTCCGAAGCCGGGCGGCACGGTGCGCCCTGGTCCAGGGTGGACACGACTACCGGCAGCGCGGGGGCGGCCCCGGTCGGGGAGACGGTGTCCGCGAGGACGGGACCGGGGCAGCAGAGCACGGTCACCACCGGGAGCGCCACCAGGGCGATCGTGCGCTTCGGGACGTCGCGCGGCCTCGACGGCCGCCTGATGTGCCTCATGGGTCCCTCTCATCGATGGCCGCCCAAGGGCCGTCCCGCGATGCGTGGTGGATCGGTGCGCGGCGTCGGATGCGGCGCATCACAAGGCGGAGGAGCGTCCGCACACGGGATGTGTGCGGACGTTCCGACAACGCGGCGGGGTGCCGTAGCTGTCGTCGCGCACCCGCCAGGAATTGCGGGACAGCCCTTGAGCTCGGACGTCCATGCTTCGGGGACCGTCGTGGGCGGGTCAAGGTCGTCCTCGCCGGGTTTGACTGATCACTCGACTGAATGTCGTCCGAGGGCGGATCTACGTCATCCGGCTCCGGCTCCCACTCCCGCTCCCACTCCCGCTCCCGCTCCGGAAGCGACTGTCCGGGCGCGGCGCAGTCCGTGACACGGGCCTCTCACCGAACGCGATGCCCCTGGGGGCGGCGCGTCTGTCCGTCGGGGTGAGCGCGACCGCCTCCGCCTGTCAGCGCCTTTCCCGCGTCGATAACGTGAAGTGCGCGGAAACGGTGGGGAAATGAAGTGCGGACAGGTGGCACCGGCCCCCTCCGAGCAAGAATTCGGCGACCACTGCGCATTCGATTTCCCGAAGCACGGTCCGGGGTACGCCGACATCGAATTCCGACGCCATGCGACCAACGTGCCGCCGGCGTGTGCGCATGTTCGACCACTTTCAGTGGCTGGAGTTTCCCGTCGACGGGAACGCGACAATGGAGCCAGGGATCAACGATATGTACCCTCCTCGATACGATCACCAGCAGAAGATCGCCCACCTGCTTCGATGGGCTGCGGGATGGGCCGGTACGCACACGGGTGAGAGCATGTGGTCCTACTCCCTCAGGCTCGGGAGTTCGCACGCACTCCTCAACGGCTGGTACAAGAATGAGAAAGTCAGGAATGCACTCTCTTCCGAGGAGCGCGCACTTCTTGAGACGGCACTCGTCCGATCGGCCCACGCCCGGTCCGACCGGAGGGACATGAGTGGCCGGCGAACGGTGAGGGTGCACGCGGAGTCTCGGGTACCCCAGGGCTGACGGTCGCCCCACGCTTCGGATCACGCGCCCCTCGCGCGGGCACGGGCGGCGCGACGAGGTGGGGCGGACGGCGGGTTCGGCCGGGGTTCCTCGGCCGACCGCGAGCGCGCCGTACCGCCGGACGCACTGCCAGGGTCCGCCACGTCGAGGAGCACCACCGGCGCCTCGCGGGAGCGGCACGGTCCTCGCTCGTACCGTCCTTAGGGGCACGGTCGCAGTCCCGAAGGACGCATGCCCCGTGATCGGCTTGCGCTCTTCCCGGCACCTCAATGACTATCCGAGTCGGGAGTTCTCGAAGCAGCCCGGGGGCAACCCTCGACTCCCGATCGTCCGAGCCTCGATGCGCGATTACCCTCAGGGCTACCGCGCACTCCGAGGACCCGGAAATCGAACCTCTTTTCCAGACAATGGCGTCGGCAGGCGGTTTACCCTGTCCGCGAGTACACACCTGCTCGAAAGGATCACCATGTCGGGCAGGCGCGATGGAGCACTGCACTTAAGGGCCGTCCCGCACGGATAAAGCCACCGCCCGACGCACCCATTCCAGCAACCTTGACAGTGAGCCCTCCGAGCGAGCCCGGAGCCGGCGGACCCCGCGTCTCCCTCACGAGTGCGTCGTTCCCCCTCGACGGCAGACCGGCAACGCCCTGTCCGCACGTCGATCGCCTTCTCGCGGCCCGCGCCGGAGTCACTATTCAGCGGAGATGCAGTCACGCATGAAACCTTCTGGCTGGTCCCTTCGCAGCAAGATCACCGCGCTGCTGCTCCTGCCGCTCCTTTCCCTCACCGCCCTGTGGAGCTACGCCGCCTATCTGTCACTGAACAACGCGCTCACGCTGGTTCATGTCGACACCATCGGGGACCACTTGGCCCGGCCGCTGGCCCAGGTGTTCATCGACGTCCAGACGGAACGGCGTACGAGCCTGGTGGCGCTCGCCTCCCCGCGCAACCCGAAGAGCACGGGGGAGCAAGGCTCCCGGCCCACAGGCGAGCAGACCGCGCTCTCGCGCGCACGTGCGAAGACCGACGACGACGTGGCGGACTTCCTGATGCACGCCGACACGGACGACGTGCACGACGCCGCGAGTACCGAGGTGAACCACAAGGTCGGCTCCGCGCGGAAGTCTCTGGACAGCCTGCTCGCCCTGCGCCGGCACGTCGACGACCGGCGCCTCGGCACCATGCAGGCCCTGGACGCGTACACGCAGATCAACAGCACCATCTCGGACGCCTTCGAAGCCATGACGGTGCTGCCCGACCAGAAGGCGCAGCGCTTCGGGCACAGTCAGTACACCAACGCCCTCGGCAGTGATTTCCTGGCGCAGGAGGATGCGCTGATCTCGGCCGCCGGAGCGGCGGAACGGCTGACGCCCGATGCCTACGGGCTGATCGTGCAGGACGTCGGCGCCTCGCGCCACCTGACCCAACTCGCCCTGCGGGGACTGCCGGAGGCACAGCGCCGGCCCTTCGAGGAGACCGCCCGGCCGGGCGGCCCCATGGAGAAGGTCATGGTGATGGAGGAGCAGCTCGTCCAGGCCGGGCCCACGACCGACCGGCTGCCGTTCGCCGTGTCGGAGTGGCGCAAGGCGTACGACGCCCAGTGGGCCGTGACCAACGAGTTGGCCCTCGACGACATCGACGACGTCTTCGAGTTGACCGGACCGCCGGCGCACCGCGCCCTGTGGGCGCTCGGACTGGCCGGCGCACTGGGATTGGTCGCTCTGATCGTGTCGCTGGTCCTCTCCGTACGCATCGGGCGCTCCCTGGTCGGCGACGTCTCACGCCTTCGCGACTCGGCCCGCAACCTCACGGAAGACAGTCTCCGTGATGTCGTCGGCCGGCTTCGCCGGGGCGAGAAGGTCGATGTCAGAACCGACATGGCCAGGCCGCGCTTCGTACACCGGGAGCTGGCCGCTCTCGGTGACGCCTTCTTCGCCCTGCAGACGACGGCCGTCGACCTGGCCGACGAAGACGTACGACTGCACCAACGCTTCAGTGAGGTGTTCGTCAACCTGGCCCGGCGCAGTCAGGCCCTGGTCCACCGCCAGCTCGGTCTTCTCGAGTCCATGGAACACCGGGAGGAGGACCCGCAGAGGCTGGCGGAGCTGTACGCCCTCGACCAGATGGCCATGCACCTCCGCCGGCACGCCGAGAGCCTGATCATCGTCGCAGGCGCCTCCACCGGCCGTCCCTGGGGGCGCCCCGTCCCCATCATCGACGTGCTCCGTGGCGCCACGGCCGAGACCGAGGGCTACGCACGCGTGTCGGTCCTGCCGGTACCTCCACTCCACGTCGCCGGACGCGCCGTCACCGACGTCGTGCATCTGCTGGCCGAACTCATCGAGAACGCCCAGCACTTCTCCCCTGCCGACACTCAGGTACGGGTAGGCGTCAGCCGGAGCACCAACGGCCTCGTCGTGGAGATCGACGACCGCGGTCTCGGCATGAAGATGGAAGACCTCGAAGCGGCGAACACGCGCATCAGGGAGCAGGTCGACGTCAGCGACCTCGACAGCGCCCGTCTCGGTCTCATCACCGTCGGACGCCTGGCCCAGCGGCACGGCATCGCGGTGTCACTCCGCCAGTCGCCCTACGGGGGCGTCACCGCCGTGGTGCTCATCCCCCATACGCTGCTGGACCACTCCGGCGCGGAGATCGGCGACGCCGTCGGCCACTCCGGGGCGGCCCCGGCCCTCACCGGTGCGCCCGCGCCCTCCTCCCCCGGGCAGGGGGGCGCGCCGGTCCCGTACGGTCCAAGCGAGCGGCCCATGGACGCGGCCGTATCGCATGCAGCCGGCCCGAGCGAGCACGCCCACCACTTCCCGGTGGGCCCCGTACCTCGCCTGTCCGACTCCCCCACGGAGTCCGACGGACATCGGCGGCTCGGGGGACAGAGCTCCACGCCGGCTTCCTCGTACGACAGTTGGTCCGTGGGCCGAGCCTCCGACTTCGCTTCGGCGCCGGAGAGCGCGACGCCGGTGGAGGAGCACGGTCGTCCGCACCCCACCGAATACATCGACGGGCTTCCCCAACGCGTCCGGCAAGCCAGCCTCGCCCCCCAGTTGCAGCACTCCACGGCTCCGCCCTCGGCCGGACTCTTCGACTGGACCGCCTCCCCGCGCGCGCAGCACGCCCCGCCGGGTGACGCCCTCATGACCCCTCCGGGCGTCCCGGGCGCTCCCGCCCCGGAGCCCGGAGCCACCTTCGGCTCCCCCGAACCGGGCTCGGCACGCCCCGCGCAGGTCCGCACCCTCATGTCCGCACTCCAGGCCGGAAGCGCCCGAGGACGTCTCGCCCGGCAGGACTCAGGGCACCTCGGACCCGGGTACGGCGAGCACATCTAAAGAGCTGTTCCGCCGCAAAGCGATTACAAGAAATGAGTACGGGCCGATGACACTGCCAGTCTCCAGGGAAACAACGACTCAGCTCCGTTGGCTACTCGATGACCTCGTGCAGCGAGTACCGGACGCGGGCCATGCCATCACGCTCTCCTCGGACGGCCTCCTGCTGGCCAATTCCGGGAGCCTCCCCCAGGAGGAAGCCCAGCGCCTTTCAGCCGTCGCAAGTGGATTCCACAGCCTCGCCAAAGGAACCGGGCAGCACTTCGGCGGCGGCTCGGTGCGGCAGACGGTGGTGGAAATGGAGAAGGGATTCCTTTTCGTCTGCGCCGCCGGAGACAACGCGTGCCTGGCGGTACTGGCGCCGGAGAGTGCCGACATCGGCATCGTGGCGTACGAGATGGCCCGACTGGTGACGCGGGTGGGGCAGCACCTTTCCGTCGAGTACCGGGACGCCCCGGGGCGTCCTGGTGAGCGCCAGAGCGTATGACGGAGAGCATCTGGGCGGGCGACGGGAGCGTCGCACTGGTGCGGCCGTACACCATGGTGCGCGGCCGCACCCATGTCCACCACCACGTCTTCGACCTGGTCACGTTCGTCAAGAGCATCACCACCTCCGTACAGGAGTGGCACGGAACGGAGCCGGAGCACGAAACGCTGCTGAGGCTGTGCCGCAGCCCCATTTCCGTCAGCGAGATCATCTCGCACACACGGCTTCCCCTGGGGGTCGTACGGGTCCTCCTGGGCGACCTGCTGGACCTGAGGACCATCCAGGTGAGCAAGCCGTACGAGGATGACGGACGCCCCAGCCCGAGTCTCATCAGAGAAGTACTCATGGGCCTCCAAGCCCTGTGATCCACTATGTGATCCCGTGATCCGCGAGGACACGCGATCACCATCGACGTACAACGTGAGACAGACCCGAGGAAAACGGACCGAGATGATGAGGGACAAGTCAATCCGCACCATGGCGTCCACAACGGAAGACGAACTCCCCCAAGGCGTGAAAATACTCGTTGCCGGCGGATTCGGTACGGGGAAGACGACTCTCGTCTCCACCATCAGCGAGATAGCCCCCTTCCATACGGAAGAACAGCTGACACGATCGAGCGTCGGCATCGACGACATTTCGGCGGTTCGCTCGAAGACCTCCACGACGGTGGCAATGGACTTCGGCCGTATCACCCTGCACGACAAGCTCAGCATATTTCTGTTCGGAACTCCCGGGCAGGACCGCTTCTGGTTCATGTGGGACGAACTGGCGTCCGGAGCGCTGTGCGCGGTGGTCCTGGCCGACACTCGCCGGCTGGAGACCTCGTTCGCCGCCATCGACTACTTCGAACGGTATGCGATCCCGTTCATGGTCGCGGTCAACACCTTCGACGGGGCCCGCACCTACCAACCACAGTCGATCCGGAGTGCGTTGGACCTCGACGCCGGTGTTCCCGTGGCCATGTGCGACGCACGTCGGCGCGAGTCGGTCAAACAGGTCCTGCTCACCGCCGTGACGCATGCGTTGACGCTGCGCGAGGCAACCGCGAGCCTCATACCCTGATGCTCCAGGCCGGTTCGCACGCCGGGGGCGTCCGCATTCGGTCAGAGGCGGCTCCGTATGCCTCCGGAACCGCCTCTGATCATGACTGTCGTGCTGAGGCACGCCGACGCCGGCCGAGAGGGCGCGGCCGTCTGCCGACGCCCGGTCACCGCCTGTCCCCCGTCGGGGCGTCGGGGAACATCTCGCGTACTCGCTGCTGCTGGGCGGTGGGGGCGCCCGCGGTGGTTCTGGTATCAGCGCCGGGTTTCGACCTTCAGATCGCCGTGGGTCACCGCGCGCATCCTGTCACTGGCGAGCATGTCGTGCGGGAAGCCGAGGTCGATCGCGCCGACCTCGTCGAGGCGGGCCAGTTGAGAGGCCGTGAAGTCGACCTCCAGGGCGCCCAGATTGTCCTCCAGCTGCGCGCGAGTACGGGCACCGATGAGCGTTGTCGTCACAGCCGGGTTCTGCAGGGTCCAGGCCAGTCCGACCTGAGCGGTGGTGCGGCCCAGCTCCGTGGCGATCTCCCCCACGACCTCAGCGATGTCCAGATTGCGTTCGGTGAGACCGCCGTTGGCGATGTTGAAAACCTTACGGGAGCCGTCATCGGCCGCGGCGTTCGTCGCGGTCAGGTCGTCGCGACTGTACTTACCGGTGAGGACCCCGCCGGCCAGCGGCGAGTACGGCACCACGCCCAGCCCCATCTCGCGTGCCATGGGGATCAGATCACGTTCCCCGCTACGCTCGGTCAGGTTGTATTCGATCTGCAGGGCAATCAGCGGCGACCAGCCGCGCACGTCGGCGATCGCCTGCATGCGCGACACCTGCCAGGCCGGGGCGTTGGAGATCGCCACGTACAGGACCTTGCCCTGCCGGACCAGATCGTCCATGCCGCGCAGGATCTCCTCGACCGGTGTCGTGAAATCCCACACGTGCAGGTAGAGCACATCGATGTAGTCCGTATTCAGTCGGCGCAGACTGGCTTCCACCGACGCGAACAGGCTCTTGCGGTGCGGGCCGCCGGAATTCGGGTCGCCGGGCCGGCGCAGCGTGGTGTATTTCGTTGCCAGCACCAGGCTTTCGCGGTTGTCGCGGGTGAATTCGCCCAGCAGGCGCTCGGAGCTGCCATTGGTGTAGGTGTTGGCGGTGTCGATGAAGTTGCCGCCGCGCTCGACGTAAAGGTCGAACAGCCTCCGCGCCTCGTCCTGTTCGGCGCCCCAGCCCCACTCGGTGCCGAAGGTCGCCGCGCCCAGCGCCAGGGGTGAGACCCGCAGCCCGGAGCGGCCCAACAGCCGGTAGGTGTCGAGGGTGAGCGACATCGTGTCCTCCTGCGCTTGTGATCCGTTGTCGAGAACAAGGGTGCGACCGCCGCGAACCGGGGATAAGGGAAGGACGTTCCTGGGAACACCAGTCCTACCCTGGCTGTTGGATCGCACATGACGCCTCGCACCGTGGACACGACACAGGAGCTGGCTGCGTTCCTGCGGAGTCGGCGCGAACGCCTGGATCCGCGCGATTTCGATCTGCCGTCGCGCCGGCGGGCCAGGCGGACCCCGGGATTGCGCCGTGAAGAGGTCGCCGAACTGGCCGGGGTCAGCATCGACTACGTCGTGCGGCTGGAACAGGCCCGGGGACTGCGGCCCTCGGCGAATGTCGTGGAGGCGCTGGCACGGGCACTGCGCCTGGCCCCCGACGAACGCGCCTACCTCTTCGACCTGACCCGGCAGCGGCCCCGCAACGCAGACAAGCCCGCCACCACCGCAGCGCCGCCGCTGGCCCGGCTGGTCACCAACCTGTCGCCGCTGCCGGCCATGCTGATGAACCACCGTTACGACATCCTGGCCTGGAACAGCGAAATGGCCAGGCTGTTGATGGACTTCGGCACCCTGCCGCCGTCGCAGCGCAATGCGATGTGGCTGTGCCTGGTACACCCGGAAATAAGTGAATTCTATGTCGACCGCGAACGCGTCGTACGAGAGGGAATCGCCCACCTGCGCGCAGCGTGGGCCGCCCACCCGGAGGACCGGGCGTTGATCGACCTCATCACCGAATGCACCACGCACAGTACGGAATTCGCGCGGTTGTGGGCCGAGCGGGACATCACGTCCAACGGCCGCGGGCACAAGGCGATTCGACATCCCGACGCCGGTATGATCGCCGTGCACTTCGAAGTGCTGATGCCACTCCACGATCCGGACCAGCGGTTGATGATCTGCCGCGCCGCAGACGACGAGAGCCAGTCCGCATTGGACCGGCTGTGCGCACGGTGACATCGAACCGTCGGAACGCGAACCGCTCCGCGCGGCCCTCCTGTTATGCCATGAGGCGGAGCGCGAAGGCCAGGGAGCGGGTGAAGATCTCGTCGACCTGGGTGTCGGACAGCCGGTGCCAGCCGTGGTCGGCGCCCACCACCGTCCACAGTTCGACCGGCACCCCGGCTTTCTCCAGTGCCGCGGCGAAGGACTGGCTGTGTGAGCAGTTCACCAGGGTGTCCTCGTTTCCGTGGACGAGGAGGAACGGCGGGGCGCTGGAGTGGGCTTGGGCGAGGGGGCTGGCTGCTTGCGCCCGTCCGGGGACGGTTGTCGGGGCCGCGCCGAGCATGAGCGCTTCGGGGGTGGTGGGATCTTCGGGGGTGTAGGAGCCCCGTGCGGTGGTCAGGTCGCTCGGTGCGTACCAGATCACGGCGCCGGCCAGAGGCGGGGTGGTGCGGGCCAGAGCGAGGTGCGCAGCGAGGTGTCCACCGGCGGATTCTCCCCACACCACCGTCCGCCGGGTGTCGATGCCGAGTTCCGCGGAGCGCAGGGTGAGCCAGCGCAGCGCGGCGCTCAGATCGTCGAGCGGGGCGGGGAAGGTGGCCTCGCCGCTGAGCCGGTAGTCGACGCAGGCGACGGCGCAGCCCGCAGCCGCGATACGCGCAAACGGCCCTGGATCCCAGGTGCGGGTTCGCAGTCCCATGTCATCGCGCCGCCCCCGGCGCCAGGAGCCGCCGTGGACGAACAGCACCAGCGGAACGGGCCTTGCCTGCTCGGCCTTGGGCAACCACAGATCCAGCTCCAGTGGGCGGCTGCCCTCAAGTACGTGGTAGGGCACGCCGCGCAGCTGATGGACGCCGGGCATCCTCTCATCGGCGGGCGGCAGTGGAGCGTGGTCGGGGTGTGGCGCGGCGATCAGTTCGCGAACCGGGGGTCCGGCCGCCGTCACCGGGTCCGCCACTGGTGGTCGGGAAGGAAGCGCACGTCGTACTGGTGAGGAACCTCGGCGAACTTGCGAGGTTCCGGGATGACCGGCTCGGTGGGCAGACCGAGCTGCTCGGCGGGCGCACCGAAATTCTCGAAGAACCGCTCGAAGGTGCCACCGGGGCCGGCGGCGACGCCGACGACCTGGCTGTGGTGGCGCTCCATGCGGTAGGCGTGCCGGCAGTTCTTGGGCACGAAGCCGAAGTCGCCCGGGGTGAGCAGCTTCTCCTGTTGGTTGCCTTCGGTGTCCTCGACGAACAGCCGTACGGCGCCGGCGGTGATGTAGAAGACCTCGTGGGTGTCGGTGTGCAGGTGGGCCGGGATGATGTCGCCCTTGGGACCTTCGACGGTGAAGAAGTTGAAGGTGTTCTCGGTCTGCTCGCCGCCGGCGTAGATGGTGATCAGGTCGCCGAACAGGTGGGCGCGGTCCCCTTCGCCTTTCTCGATGAAGTAGGGCTTGCCCGGTTCTGCGGGTATGCGTGAGGCTCGCCGGTAGCGGGTGGCGTACTCGAAGGTCATGTCTCGTTCTCCTCGGATCTCCCCCGTCACGATTGTCAGGCAGCCTGACATGAAAGGTTTGGGCGCGCAAGCCGTGCAGGTGCCCCGGTCTTGTCCCGCTTCCGCCACCGTGAGGAACACATGCAATCCACCCGCCGCAACCTTCCCCAGCTGCTCGGCGACGCCCGTCGCTGGTTCGAAGAAGGGCTGTTGACCGCTCTGGAAGCAGGCGGAGCCGAACCCGTGTCCCCGACACAGGTGCAGCTCTTCGCCGCCCTGGACGATCAGGGCACCACCGTCTCGGAGCTGGCCCGGCGCATGGGCGTCACCCGGCAGACCGCGCACCAGGCCGTGCACGGCCTGGTCGCCGCCGGACTTCTCGAACAGAACCCCGACCCCGCCTCCGCCCGGCAGCGGCTCATCCGGCGCACCGGGAGCGGGGAACGCGCACACCGCCAGGCTGAGCTCATCCTCCAACAGCTGGAAGATCAACTCGCCGACAGGATCGGCCGTGCGCAGGCCGACGCCCTGCGATCGGCGCTGGAGGCTCCATGGGGCCGGCCGCCCACCGCGCCGCGGGGATGACGACGACCGTCGGGCGGTCTGCCGGCTCAGGGCCCCGGCGGACAGACCCCGCAAACGGCGTCGTCGATGTCGGCGTGGGTGGCCGGGTGCGGGTAGGTCAGCCGGAAGAACCGGGCGAACCCCACCGCGAGCACCTTCGGCGTGACAGTCGGCGTAGGGCCCAGGGGGGTGCTGCGTACACGGAGGAGCCCTCCGGCGGCGGGCGCGGGACCGATCCCGTCGCCAGGGGGGTGCTGCGTACACGGAGGAGCCCTCCGGCGGCGGGCGCGGGACCGATCCCGTCCGCCCGGCTTACTCCGCCGTCCGAGGGACGACGGCGCTGCGGTGACATGAGGGAGGCGAAAGCGGGGAGGCGGGTACAGCTACGGTTCCGCCCGCCGGTCGGGCGGCACCCTCGGCGGCCCGTCGTCCCGCCGAGTCGCTCCCTACCGATTCTGGAGGATCGCGCATGTCTGCCACTGATGGATCCAAGGATGCCGACCTGCTGGGGATCTACCTCAACGACCACTACACCGGTGCCACGGGCGGCCTGGAGCTGTTCCGGCGTGCCGCGAAGGCACGCCCGGACGCGCGGGAAGCGGCGGTGCTGGCCGACCTGGCACGGCAGATCGACGAGGACCGCGACGCGCTGGCCGGGATCATGGAAGACCTGGGCGTCTCCATCAGCAGTTCCAAGGCGGCCGTGGGCTGGGTCGCGGAGAAGGCGGGCCGTCTCAAACCCAACGGGCATCTGCTCTCGCGTTCCCCGCTGAGCGACGTGGTGGAAGCGGAGTCGATGCTGCTGGGTGTCCTGGGCAAGGCGGCTTGCTGGCGCACCTTGCGCGCTCTGGCCGAATCCGACGGGCGGCTCTCCGCGGGAAAGCTGGACGCGCTGCTGGAACGCGCCGAGCGGCAGAGCGTCGCGCTGGAGGAGTTGCGCTTGGCGACGGCCGCCCGAACGCTGGATTCACGGGCCGCCGACACTCGGTGAACCGCCGCACCCGAAGCCCACGGCACATGACCGGGTCCCTCCCGCAGCCATCCCGGACCGCACGGTGGCAACCGCAGCCGCAGTGTTCGACGAAGGAGCAATCGCATGACGAATGAGCACTCCGGAGCAGCCCGGCGCCGCCGGTCCGTGAAGCAGCCGGTGGCAGAGCGCGCGGGCTGGGACGAGGTGGACGTGCGAGCCGTGGACACCGCGCGCCTGCTGGCAGCCGACGCGGTGCAGAAGGTCGGAAACGGTCACCCGGGAACAGCGATGAGCCTGGCCCCGTTGGCATACCTGCTGTTCCAGAACGTCATGCGGCACGATCCGTCCGATGACCAGTGGCTGGGCCGGGACCGGTTCGTGCTGTCCTGCGGCCACTCCAGTCTGACCCTGTACATCCAGCTCTACCTGGCCGGCTACGGCCTGGAACTGTCGGACCTGGAGGCTTACCGGACCTGGGGCTCGGCCACCCCTGGGCATCCGGAGCACCGCCACACCCGCGGAGTGGAGATCACCACCGGTCCCCTGGGGCAGGGTCTGGCCGGCGCGGTCGGCATGGCCATGGCCGCTCGCCGTGAGCGCGGCCTCCTCGACCCCGACGCCGCAGCGGGCACCAGCCCTTTCGACCACCACGTCTATGTCATCGCCTCCGACGGCGATCTGATGGAAGGCGTCACCGCCGAGGCGGCCTCCCTGGCCGGACACCAGGAACTCGGTGACCTCACGGTGTTCTACGACTCCAACCACATCTCCATCGAGGACGACACCGACGTCTCCTTCAGCGAGGACGTCCCCGCACGCTTCGCCGCGTACGGCTGGCACGTGCAGACCGTCGACTGGACCGGCACCGGCGGCTACGTCGAGGACGTCGACGCGCTTCTGGCGGCGACCCGCGCGGCGCGGGAAGAGACCCGCCGCCCCTCGCTGATCATGCTGCGCACGCTGATCGGCTGGCCGGCGCCGAACAAACAGAACTCGGGCAAGGCGCACGGATCGGCGCTGGGCGAGGACGAAGTCGCCGCCACCAAGCAGCTGCTGGGCTTCGATCCGGATGCGCACTTCACCGTCGAGAACGCGGTACTGGCCCGCACCCGGGAAGCCGCCGACCGCGGCCGCGAAGCACACACACGGTGGAACGAGAAGTTCGCCGCCTGGCAGCAGGAGCACCCGGACCGGTCCGCACTACTGGACAGGTTGCAGAGGCAGGAACTGCCCGACGGGTGGACCGACGTCCTGCCCTCCTTCCCGGCGGACAGCGAGAAGGGCATGGCCACCCGTGCCGCATCGGGAGCCGTCCTCAGCGCACTGGCGCCGGTGCTGCCGGAGCTGTGGGGCGGCTCCGCGGACCTGGCAGGCAGCAACAACACCACCATGGACGGGGAGCCCTCCTTCGTACCGGCCGACCGGCAGACCAAGGACTGGAAGGGCGGCCCGTACGGCCGGACCCTGCACTTCGGGATCCGCGAGCACGCCATGGGCGCGATCCTCAACGGCATCGCCCTGCAGAGCCTGACCCGGCCCTACGGCGGCACGTTCCTGACGTTCTCCGACTACATGCGCCCCGCGGTCCGGCTGGCCGCGCTGATGAAGCTGCCCACCACCTACGTGTGGACGCACGACTCCATCGGCCTGGGCGAAGACGGCCCGACCCACCAGCCGGTCGAACACCTGGCGGCGCTGCGCGCCATCCCCGGCCTGGACGTGGTCCGCCCGGCCGACGCGAACGAGACCACCGCCTGCTGGCGCACCATCCTGGAGCACGGCGACCGCCCCGCCGGGCTCATCCTGTCCCGGCAGAACCTGCCGGTCCTGGACCGCGACGGCGGACAGTACGCCCCCGCGAGCGGGGCGGCCCGCGGCGGATACGTCCTGGCCGGAGCGTCCGACGACGCGACCCCGGACGTCATCCTGATCGGGACCGGCTCCGAGGTCCAGATCGCCCTGGACGCCCGCGCGCTGCTGGCATCCGACGGCATCGCGGCACGGGTCGTCTCCATGCCGTGCCGGGAGTGGTTCGCCGCCCAGCCCCAGGACTACCAGGACCAGGTCCTGCCTCCGGTCACTCGGGCGAGGGTCAGCGTCGAAGCCGCCGTCGGACAAGGCTGGCGGGATCTCGTCGGGGACGCGGGGCGGATCGTCGGTCTGGAGCACTACGGTGCCTCCGCCGACTACCAGCGCCTCTACACGGAATTCGGCATCACCCCCGAAGCAGTCGCCGAAGCCGCCCGCGACAGCATCCGCGACACCCAGCGAGCGCCGCGGCCCGGAGGACACCAGCAAACCTCCGCGCCCACCAGCGGCGGCACCGGTGACCGATCCTGACCGGCCCGGGACAGCTCACCCCGCGAACCGCTCCAGACGGTCGCGACTGAGTGGACGCGGGCGCCGGGCGTGGAGATCTGCACGTCCCGGCGTCCGGGTCATGCTCCGGCGACATGGTGCGAGCCCGGCCCGGTACGCCGACGCCGGGGTCCACGCACACGTCCTCCGCAGGCTCCCCGACCACGGTCCACCGGCCACCGCCTCGCGGTACCTGCGCATCGGTCCCCGAAAATGATCGAGGGCCGGTCTCGGATTTCTCCAAAACCAGCCCTGATCTGCGACTCTTTCGAGTCGGGACGACAGGATTTGAACCTGCGACCCCTTGACCCCCAGTCAAGTGCGCTACCAAGCTGCGCCACGTCCCGCCGCGTTTCCTCCCGGTCTTCCCGGTCGGCCGCGCAGGGAAAACATTACCTCACTCCGAGGGCCGGATCGACGCGCGTGCCTGATGGGCGCGGTTGGCGAGTCCGTCGGCACCGCAGGCGACGGCCAGCTTCTGTGCGCGGGCGAGCTCCCGGGTGCTGCGGGTCGCGATGCCGTACTCGTACCGGGCGAGGGCGTGCTCGTACTCGGAGGAGGACGCCTCCAGATGGCGTACCGCGTCGGCCAGCAGCTTCTCGGCCTCATCGGCGGGGGCGAACACGGCGAGGCAGCGCAGAGCCTCACCGATCGCGGTGTCCGTTCCGAAGCGTTCCGCGTGCTTCCTGGCCCGGGCCGCGATCTCGGCGCCCTTGTCGGGGTCGGTTTTCCGCACCGCGCGGGCCAGGTCGAACGCCCAGGGCGCCCAGACACCGTTGTGGCGCTCGCGCGCCTCCAGCGCGAGCCCCGCCGCTTCGAGCTCGGCGACGGCTTCCTCGGTCCGCCCCTCGGCGAGCAGCAGACGGCCGCTGATGCACGGAGCGTCCGGAAGGACCATGGCGCTGGGGTACGGGGCACCGAACTCGTACTGGTCCGCGACCGAGCGGGCCTCGGCCGTACGACCTCGTGCGAGCAGGGTGTCGATGAGGAGGCACGCGGCGTCCCAGTGGACGGGAAGGCCCCTGCCGACGCGGTTGGCGAGCCGGAGCCCCTCGCGCAGGAAGCCCTCGGCTTCCGCGAGCCGTCCGCGACGACGGGCGACCAGGCCGAGCAGGGTGTGGGCGAAGGCGAGGTGCGCGCCGCTCCATCCAGAGATTTCGAAGGCGCGCACCGCTTCGCCGAAGAGACTCTGGGCCCGCTCGTACTGGTCGGTGAAGGCATAGGTGATGCCGACCATGGTGGGGAACTCGAAGCCCCATTCCGAGTCGGTCCAGCCGAGCCCCCGGGCCGGGCTGCCGTCGACGAGCGCGCGTTCGCAGAGCTCGACGACGAGTTCGGCGTTCTCGCCCCGCATCATCGCGTCGAAGGCGCGCAAGGTGAGCAGAGCGCGCTCGGGGTTGTCCCGGCCCGTCAGGTGGTCCGCGTTGCCGGCGAGCCTGCGCGAGCGGGCGGCACCGTCGTACTCCTCCCGCTGCATCCCCTCCCACTGGAAGTGCGCGGCCTGCAGACGCATCAGGCCGGCGCCCGGAGCGGTACGCGCCGACTCCGCCGCCAGGGTGTCGGCCGCCTCCTTGAGCTCGTTGTTGTGGGCGAGCGCGGCAGCGAGCCGGAAGACCGCGTCGACCCGCTGACGCTCGTCCAGCCCCGGTGTGTCGAGAGCGTTCCGAAGATGGCGCACCGTGGTGGCGGGCGAGCTGAGGAGCGTCGCGCACCCCAGTTCGTAGAGGATCAGCGCGTGGTCCTCGGGCCGGGGCGGCTCTTCGACGGCGCGTTCCAGACAGCGCCGGGCGGCTTCCGGGGCACCGACCGCGAGATGGTGCCTGGCCGCCTCGCGGAGCTGCTGCACCACTCCCTGGTCGTCGTCCGGGTGGACTTCGAGCAGATGGCGCGAGGCCGCCGCGACGCCGTGACCGGCATCGGTGAGGGCCCAGGCCGCCCGTCCGTGCATGGCCGTACGGGTGGCCCCCGGGATCGAGTCGTAGATGGTCGTGGCGATGACCGGGTGGACGAACTCCAACGGGTCGAAACCGGTGATGATGCGGGCTTCGCGGAGCTTGGCGGTGCAGTCGGCGGCCTCCGCCGCGCTCATCCCGGCCAGGTTCGCCGCGATGTCCCGCGAGATCTCCGTGCCGAGCACGGCGGCGGCCCAGGCGAACCGGTTGGCGTTGGTCCCCAGCCGCTCGAGACGGGCGACGAGCCCGCGGCCCCGGGCCGAGGCACCGAGTTCACGCAGCTGGCCGGCGGAGTCCTCCACCGGCGGCATCTCCTCGTCCTGCACCTTGGCGACCAGTTCGACCACCTCGTACGGGTTACCTCCGGTGACCGCCCAGACCTCGCGGCAGAACGGGTCGTCCGCGTGCTCCCCGAGGGTCTCCCGGACCAGATGGGCGGTCGCGTCCGGGGTGAGCGCGCGCAGCGGGATGCGCACGAGTGTGGCGGGGTCGCTCGCCGCGGCCGGGTCGAAGGCCCCCACCCTGCCCCGCTCGGCCATTTCCCGCGGACGGTAGGCCGGGACGGCGAGTAAAGGCAGATCGCCGAGGTTCTCGGTGAACGAGGAGAGCCAGTCGAGGGATTCGCCGTCCGCCCAGTGCGCGTCGTCGACGATGAGCAGCAGCGGCCGGTGGCTGTGGCGGATCGCGAGTTGGCGGACGACGTGATCGAGGCCGTCCCGGACACCCTGGGGGTCCGGCTGCGGTCCGCTGGGCTGCGCGAGGCCGAGGGCGGGCGCGGTCGTCTCGTACCAGTCGCCGAACAGCTCACGGAGCTGGTCGGGCGCGATCTGGACGAGGGCGGGCTGGAGCAGTTGGCGTACGACGTGGAAGGGCACCGACGTGACGGTCTCGCCGCCACGGGCCGACCACACGGTGCAGCGGTCGGCGGCCATGGCCTGGACCTCCGCCAGCAGCGCGGTCTTGCCGAGTCCCGCCTCCCCGCTGCAGACCAGCAGGCCACCGACGGCCTGCGCGCCGCAGAGCGCGGCCACCGCGTCTGCAGCTGCGGCGAGTTCGGGATCGCGCTCGTACAACGGCCGGGACGGCTTCATGCCCACCCTTCCCCAAGGTGATACGGACAGACCGAGCGTAGTCGTGCGCGGGGCGGCGCGGGCCACGGTTGGAACAGTTCGCCGCAGGTGGGGCCTCCCGTCCGGGTGGGGCCGGCTTGCCCCACGGGGCACAATCGAGCCGTGGACGAGACGCACAGGGACCGCGACGCCGAAGGCCGAGCGCGCAACGCGCGCCCCCGGGACGGGCTGGGGCGCCCGCTGCCCCACGGGGCCGAGGGGGTGGAGCGCCAGCCCGAAGGCGTGGTGCGCTCCCCCGGGGAGACACTGCGGGAGGCGCAGCGGCTGCTGGACGCCGGCATGCCGTTCCACGCCCACGAGGTCTTCGAAGACGCCTGGAAGTCCGGCCCGGAGGAGGATCGCGAACTCTGGCGTGCCATGGCCCAGTTGGCGGTGGGCCTCACGCATACGGCACGCGGCAACGCGGTCGGGGGGGGCCGGTTGCTGCGCCGGGGAGCGAGCGTTCTCGGCGCGTATCGCACCCGCGAACCGTACGGAATCGGCGTCGGCGAGCTGATCGACTGGGCCCGGGAACTGGCGGAGCGGGTCGAGCTCCCGGAGGCGGCGAACGCGGCCCGGGACACGGCTCGGCCGACGGGCCGGGAGCGCGCGGCCGACGCCGGCGTGGACGCCGCCGCCAAGGCACCTCGGCTCCGTCCGCGCCGCGCGTAGGTGGTGTCCGGGGAGGTACGGGCCGCGTCCGCCCGGCCTCGCCGTACCCCCGGCGGCAGTCAGCCGTTACGATCCGGCTCCATGAGCACTGCTGACCAGGAACAGGTCCGGGCACAGGCCCCGGAGGCCGGGGCCGGCGGCCGGGGTTCGGACGCCATCCCCGCCGCCGGGCGGTCCGTGGACCCGCCGAGCCCGGAAGGGGCCGCGGGCGAAACGGCCGCACAGGGTCCGGGTACCGCAGCACCGGCTGCCGGAACCGCCACAGCCGGAGGGGTCACGGGTGCGGCCGAGACGGGCGCGGACGAGACGGGGGCGGCCGGTCCGGCCGGGGGCGCATCGGCCGGACACAAAGCGGCCGAGGGCGAACCGGGCCCGGACGGGAATCGCTTGACGCCACGTCAAGCGCGACGGCTGCGCATCGCGCTGTCCTCGCTGGGCATGGCGGTGATGGCGGTGGTCCTGTGGATGCGCATCGCCAGCCGTTCGTCGGTCCTGGTCGTCGGCGTCTACGGCCTCGCCCTGATCCTGTGCGGCATCGTGATGGAGCTCAGCCGCAACGGGCGGACCAGGCTCGCGAGTTGGCTGCTCGGCGTCGGCCTGCTGGCGGCCGTGGGGACGGACTGGCTGTTGCTGCCCTGAGCGGCGAGGAGCGAGCGTCCCCGCCGTCGCGCCCGGCGGCGTCCGCAGGTCCGACCGGTGACGGACGGGCTTTCAGAGCAGCAGCAGTTGGAGCCCGCCCACCACCGTCGCCACGAGCACGATCCGCTCGAAGAGCCGCTGGTTGATCCGGTCCACGCACCGGCGGCCCAGCCAGGCGCCGGGCAGGACGAAGAGGACCAGAACCGCGTCGAGCAGCAGCGAGGGCCCGTCGATCAGGCCGAGCCCCACGCTGAACGGCACCTTGGTCACGTTGACGATCAGGAAGAACCAGGCGGAGGTGCCGAGGAAGCCGAGTTTGCGCATCCCGGAGGAGAGCAGGTAGAGCGACATGACGGGGCCGGCCGCGTTGGCCACCATGGTGGTGAAGCCGCCGAGCACCCCGTAGGTTCCCGCCCGAGCGCGTGCGGCGTTGCGAGCCCGTCGGCCGGAAAGCCCCGGCACCGCGCCGGACGCCGGCGCCGTCCGTTCCCCGTTCTCCGCGTTCTCCGCGTTCTCCGCGCCGGCTCCGGACTCCCCGCTCTGCCCGGCCTCCCCGGCGCTCGCGGCTTCCGCCCGTTCCCCGCCGGACGCCGGCCCGGTCCGGCGTCGCCGCCAGAGCGTGACGCCGACCATGACCAGCAGGATGGCCCCGATCGATGTCCGCACCGCGCCGTCGCCCGCGTACTCCAGGAAGAGCGTTCCGGCGACCAGACCGACCGCGACCGCGGGGAAGAGCCGCAGCAGGGTCGGCCAGTGCGCGTGCCGTCGGTAGACGAAGACGGCGAGGACGTCGCCGGCGATCAGGAGGGGGAGCAGCACCCCGGTGGACTCGCGGGCCGGGAGCACGGCCGCGAATACCGCGAGACTGATCGTGTTGGCGCCGTTGATCGAGGTCTTCGAGAAACCGACGAGGGCGGATGCCGCGGCGAGCACGGCCAGCTGGGCAAGCGTGAGGGTATCCATGGCGGCTCGAATGCTAAACACATCAATGCCGACGCGGTGCACCGCCCACCACGCACCCTTCCGCGACCGCCCCGCCAAGCACCCCCGCCAGCCGCCTCGGCGACGGCCTCCCCGTCCACCCCCTGGCGCCCGGCGGGGACGATCTGCCTATGCTGCGCCCGCGAGCGATCGAAGAACCGCTCAAACGACCACCATGCGGCAGTACGGGGTAAGGGGCCAACAGCATGCGGGAGCCGGTGGAACTCAGGCGGCAGCGAATCCTCGCGGTGGTGCGGTCGCGAGGGGCGGTGAAGGTGACCGCGCTCGCCGAGGAACTCGACGTCTCCGTGGTCACCGTGCGCAGGGACGTGGAGGAACTGGCCCGCGCGGGACGGCTGAAGCGCGGACACGGTGTCGCGCGGTCCACCTCCCTGGCACAGGACCCGGCCCCCGCTCCGGCGCCGGAGCGGGTCGACGCCGCGGCCGAGGGCGGCCCGGTCGCGCTCGTCGTGCCGGAGCGGCATTCGTACCTCTACGAGACGCTGCACGGCGCCCGTTCGGTGCTGGACGAACACGGTGTCCGGGTCTCGCTGCACATCGCCCCACAGGCACCCGGGACCGAGCGGCCCCTGGTGGAGCAGGCGCTCGCGGGTGGCGCTCGCGGGCTGCTGATCGCGCCGCGCTGGCGCAGCGCCGCGTGGGAGGAGTCCGACTACGAGTGGCTCGCCGAGGTGGGGGTGCCCACCGTGCTGATGGAGCGCAGGCCGCGCCCGGGGAGTGCGCTGCACGCCCTGGACTCGGTCTGTTCCGACCACTGGTACGGGGTCCACCTCGCCGTCGACCACCTGGTGTCCCTGGGGCACCGCCGCATCGTGCTGGCCGCCCGGAACGACAGCCCGACCGCCCGGAGCATCCGGGCGGCGTTCGCGGAGATCGCCGCGGCGCGGCCGGAGGTGGAGGACTGGCGGGTGGTGCTCAGTTCACCGGACGCGGTCGCCTCGGACGGCCGGCACGGCGGGGGGAGCGAGGAGGGAGCCGGGGGTCGGGGGGATGCCGTTGCGGCGGTGGACCTGGCGGCGGTGCTGCGGGAGCGACGGGCCACCGGGGCCGTGCTGCACGGCGATGTCGATGCGTTGATGCTGGTCCAGCAACTCGCCGAGAGTGGGGTGCGGGTGCCCGACGACTGTTCGGTGGTGGCGTACGACGACGTCGTGGCGGCGCTGGGCACCACCCCGCTGACCGCGGTGTCTCCGCCGAAGGCCGAGATCGGGCGCGCCGCGGCCGAGTTGATGCTGTACCGGCTGGGTGGCTCCTCGGGGGCGCAAGGGGCGGTGCGCCGTATGGAGTTGCTGCCGGAGCTGACGGTGCGCGGTTCGGCGCGGGTGGTGGCCGTCCCTCCGCAAGGAACGATCGTTTGACCGCTTTACATTCCTTCTGATCGATCTATTGACCACATCCGATCAGGCGATCAGGATTCCCGTTGTCCCGAACAGGAGCCGCGGGAGGCGCGCATGCCTGATCGACAGAGTCGTCGGTCCGTGCTGGCCACGATCGCCTCGCTGCCGGTGGCAGGTGCGCTCAGCGCCTGCTCCGGTGGCGGGACGTCGGGGCGCAGCACCAGCAGTACAGACATCACCAATACCAGCACCAGCAGTAGGGGTGGCAAGGTCCGCATCACCTTCTGGTCCGCCCTGCGGGGCAGTCAGGAGGTGGTGGACGCCTTCAACCGCGGTCATCGCACCATCGAGGTCGATTTCCAGCAGGTCCCTTCGGGCGGGCAGGGCGGCTACGCGAAACTCAGCAACGCCGCCCGGGCCGGCAATGCCCCGGACGTGGCCACCCTGGAGTACCCGCAGGTGCCCGGCTTCGCCATCGACGGGGTCGCCCGGGACCTGACCGGCCTGGTCAGTGACACGCTCCGCGCCCGGCTGCTGCCGCAGGCGCTGGGGCTCACCACGTTCGACGGCAGGATCTTCTCCGTCCCGCTCGACATCGAGCCGATGGTGATGCATTACCGCACCGATCTCTTCGAGGAGTACGGCCTGCGTGTGCCGCGCACCTGGGACGAGTTCGAGGAGGCGGCGGTGACCGTGCGGCGCAAGGGCGGTGAGCGGCGGCTCGTCCTCTTCCCCACCGACGGTGCCACGCAGATGGCCGCGTACGCCTGGCAGGCGGGCGCCCAGTGGTTCTCCACCACCGGCGGCACCTGGAACGTCTCGCTCGCCGACGCCCCGACCCGACGCGTCGCCGCGTACTGGCAACGGCTCATCGACCGGGACCAGGTGTTCATGAACGCCGTGGAGAGCCGGCAGAGCGACGCGCAGATCGGCAACGGCCTGGTCCTCGTCCGCCTCAGCGGCGCCTGGGACGCGGGGGCCCAGATGAAGGCCCGTCCGGGCCAGAAGGGGCAGTGGGCCATCGCGCCGTTCCCGCAGTGGGACACGGCGAACCCGTCCAACGGGACACACGGCGGGTCCACGTTCGCGGTGACGAAGGACTGCCCGCATCCGGAGGCGGCGATGGAATTCATCGAGTGGCAGGTCTCGCACCCCGACGCTCTGCGGGCCCGGCTCTCCAGCGGGGCGAGCAGCCAGTACCCGGCCGCGCCCGGCCTCGTCTCCGTGGGCAGCCAGGCGTTCGACCGCTCCTACTACGCGGGGCAGGACATCTACCGCGTCTTCGAGGAGCAGGCGCGCATCATCCGGGACGGCTGGATCTGGGGTCCCCGGATGACCGCCACCGGCAAGGTCATGCAGGACGGGTTCGCCCGGGCGAGCGGCGGCAAGGGCTCGCTGCTCAGCTCGATCGAGGCAGCCCAGAGGGGCACCATGCCCGATCTGCGGGCGCTCGGCCTCGCCACCAGCGAGCGCTCCACGTGAGCCGCCCCCGCGTGCCCTCGCCATGCCGCTGCCGTGCCGGTTTCCCCACGCGCCGCCGCACCGGTGTCCCTTCGCAGCAGAGAGGCAGGTGACCCCCATGGCCGAGACCAGTACCACCCGGCCCGTCGCCCCCGTGAGCGGTGCCGGACGGACCGTGCGTCCCCACCCGACCGCTCGGGCGAGAACCGGCCGCGTGACCGCGCGCCGGCGTGAAGTCGGCGCCGCCGGCGTCCTGATGACGCCGTTCTTCGTCCTCCTGGTGACCGTCTTCCTCATCCCGGTCGGCACAGCGGTCTGGCTGAGCTTCTTCAGCGACGACCAACCCGGCCTCGGCTTCGGTCCGGAGAGGACCGTCTTCGTCGGAGTGCGCAGCTACGTGGCCGTCCTCACCGACCCGACCTTCCTGGGCGGACTCGGTATCGTCGCGCTGTACTGCCTGATCTACATTCCGCTGATCGTGGTCGGTGCGCTCGCGCTGGCCCTGCTGCTGGACTCGGGGGTGGTGCGGCTGCGTGCCACCGCGCAGCTCGCGCTCTTCCTGCCGCACGCGGTGCCGGGCATCATCGCCGCGATCATCTGGCTGTATCTGTACACCCCCGGGCTCAGCCCGGTGATCGACCTCCTCGGCAAGGCCGACATCACGGTCGACTTCCTCGGGGTGCACACCGTGGTGCCCTCGATCGTGAACATCGCGCTGTGGAGCAATCTCGGCTACAACATGGTCGTCTTCTACGCCGCGTTGCAGGCCGTGCCGCGCGAGGTGATCGAGGCGTCCGTCGTCGACGGGGCGGGGCCGGTCCGTACCGCGCTCCAGGTCAAGGCGCCGCTGGTGCGTTCGTCCATCGTGATGGTGGCGATGTTCACGCTGATCTTCGCGCTCCAGCTCTTCACCGAGCCCATGCTGCTCGGCCAGTCCACCCCGATGATCAACTCCCGTTTCTCCCCCAGCATGTACATCTACGACGCCGCGTTCACCCGCAACAACTACGGTCTGGCAGCTGCCGCTTCGGTGATCCTGCTGGCCTTCACGGTCGCGCTCTCCTACGGCGTCACCCGGTGGACGAACCGCGCCAACGCCGCCGAGGAGGACGCCCGATGAGCGCACCGGCCCTACCCCGCACCACCCACCGCTCCGCCTCCGCCGCCCGGCGGCCGGGGCTGACCGGACGGGCCGTCGTCAACCTCGTGGTGGGCATCTCGGTGCTGTACACCCTGCTGCCGGTCCTGTGGCTGGTGCTGGCCTCCGCCAAGGACCGCGACGCGCTCTTCAAGAGCAACGTCCTCTCGCTGAAGGGGTTCTCCTTCGTCCAGAACCTGAAGGACGTGTTCTCCATGGACGCGGGCCTGTACGGGCGCTGGTACGCCAACAGCCTGCTCTACGCCGTTCTGGGCGCGGCCGTCGGCGCGCTGATCAGCGTCGCCTGCGGCTACGCCTTCGACAAGTACCGCTTCCGCCACAAGGAGAAGATGTTCGGGCTGGTGCTCGCGGCCGTCATGGTGCCGCAGACCGTCCTGGCGCTGCCGCTCTACCTGATGGCGTCCAAGGCGGGGCTCGTGAACACCTTCTGGGCCGTCTTCATCCCGGTGCTCTTCAACCCGTTCGGCGTGTACCTGGGCCGCATCTTCAGCCAGGGGTACGTACCGAACGAGGTGCTGGAGGCCGCCCGGGTGGACGGAGCGGGCGAGCTGGCCACCTACTTCAAGGTGGCGATGCGGATGCTGGGGCCCGGGCTGGTCACCGTCTTCCTCTTCCAGCTCACCGCCATCTGGAACAACTTCTTCCTGCCCATGGTGATGCTCTCGAACCAGGACCTGTATCCGGTCAGCCTCGGCCTGTACACCTGGAACAGCTCGGCGTCGGTCTCCCCCGAGTACTACCCCGTCGTCATCATGGGCTCGTTGCTCGCCATCGTCCCGCTCATCCTCGCGTTCGCCCTGCTCCAGCGCTTCTGGCGGTCGGGGCTCACCGCGGGCGCCGTGAAGTAGCGCGGTCTGCGCGGCCGTCCCCGAGGACCACCGCCCCGGGGACGGCCGCGCCGACCGCCCGTACCAGGAGAGACATGCACACGTCCGCTGCCCCCCGCACGCCCCGCCGACCGCGCACCGTGCTCGCCATGAAACCGGACGCCGCGGCGGCGGTGCTTCCGCCGGAGGCGCTCACCGCCCTCGGCGAGGTCTGCGACCTCGCGCCACCGCCCGCCCTGGACGACTTCACCACCGACCGGGCCCGCGCGGCCCTGGCCGACGCGGAGATCCTCGTCACCGGCTGGGGCTGCCCGCCGATCGACGAGCGGGTGCTCGCCGCGGCCCCGCGGCTGCGGGCCGTCGTCCACACGGCCGGCTCGGTGCGCGGCCATGTCACCGACGCCTGCTGGGAGCGCGGGATCGCGGTGTCCTCCGCCGCGGCGGCCAACGCGCTGCCGGTGGCGGAGTACACCCTCGCCATGGTCCTGCTCTCCGGGAAGCGGGTGCTGGAACGCGCCCGGGAGTTCCGCCTCGCACGCGACCGTGGCGACTGGCTGCGGGTCCCCGACGAAGTCGGCAACTACCGCCGTACGGTGGGCATCCTGTCCGCCTCGATGATAGGCCGACGGGTGATCGAGCTGCTGCGCCCCTACGATCTGCGGGTGCTGCTGCACGATCCGTACGTGTCGGCGGAGGAGGCGGCGTCGCTCGGCGTCGAAGGGACCTCGCTCGCCGAACTCTTCGTCCGCAGCGACGTGGTGAGCGTCCACACCCCGCTGCTCCCCAGTACGCGCGGGCTCGTCAGCCGCGAACTGCTCACCTCGATGCGGCCGGACGCCACGCTGATCAACACCTCGCGCGGCGCGGTCGTCGACCAGGACGCGCTCACCGACGTACTCCGGCGACAGCGGATCAGAGCCGTCGTCGACGTCACCGACCCGGACCCGCTGCCCGTCGGCCATCCCCTGTGGGAGTGCGAGAACGCGCTGATCACCCCGCATCTCGCCGGGTCCCAGGGCAATGAGTGGCGGCGGCTGGCCGATCTGGCGACCGGTGAGGTCGCGCGCTGGGCCGCGGGCGTCGGTTTCGCCCATCCCGTCCGACCGGAAAGGCTGGACTTCCTCGCATGACCACCGCCCCCCTCTCCCCCATCCCCCTTCCTCTCCCGCTCCCCGCCGACAACCGCGTGCTCAGCCCTCTCACCGGTTACACCCGGGCGCACTGGGAGGCGGCCGCGGACGGTCTGCTGCACGCGGCCTGGCAGTGGGCGACCCCCGGCCGCGCCCTCCTCGACCTGCCCGGCCGCCCCTCGGGGTCCGGGGTCCGTTCCGACGGGCTGGAGGGGTACGCGCGTACCTTCCTCGCCGCCGCGTTCCGGGTCGCGGGCGCCGGGGGCAAGGACCCGCACGGCTGGCTGGACCGGTACGCGGACGGCCTCGCCGCCGGTACGCGGACGCCGGGGCGCGACGATGCCGAGTCCTGGCCGCTCATCCGCGACCACACCGTCTTCGGCCAGCCGATGGTGGAGTCGGCGTCGGTCGCCCTCGGCCTGCGGCTCACCCGCCCGTGGCTCTGGGACCGGCTCGACGGCCGGACCCAGGACCGCGCCGAGGAGTGGCTGCGCGGATCGTTGCGGCACACCCCCGCACCCAACAACTGGTACCTCTTCCCCTTCACCGTCGCCGGGTTCCTGGAGTCCGTGGGCCGGGGCGACGCGGAGACCACCCGGGCGCGGACCCGCGCGCTCGACCTGCTGGAGGGGTGGTACCGGGGCGACGGCTGGTACGCGGACGGGGACGGGCGTGCCTTCGACCACTACAACGGCTGGGCGCTGCACCTCTATCCGGTGCTGGACGCCCACCTCTCGGGCGACCGGGAGCTCCTCGCCCACTACGGCGGGCGGCTGCGCGAGCACCTGGAGAGCTTCTCCCTGATGTTCGGCGCGGACGGCGCGCCCCTGCACTTCGGGCGCTCCCTCGCTTACCGGTTCGCGGCGGGCGCGGTGGTCGGCATGGGCGCGGTCTCCGGACACACCCCGCTCTCCCCCGGCGCGTCCCGGCGGCTGGTCAGCGGTTCGCTGCGGTACTTCCTGGAGCGGGGCGCGACCGGCGAGGACGGGCTGCTGAGCCTCGGGTGGCACGGCCCGCACGAGGCGACGTTGCAGAGGTACTCGGGTCCGGCGTCGCCGTACTGGGCGTCGAAGGCGTTCGTCTCGCTGCTCGCCCCGGCGGACCACCCGCTGTGGACGGCGCGGGAGGAGGAGGCGCCGAGCGACGGCCCGGACCGGGTGTTGTCGGTGCGGGCGCCGGGGCTGCTGCTGCAGTCGACCCGGGCGGACGGCATCGTCCGGCTGCACAATCACGGCAGCGACCACGTCAGGCCGCACGAGGGTGAGTCGGCGGCGGAGGCGGACCCGCACTACGGGCGGTTCGCGTACTCCACGGCGACCGGTCCCTCGTCGGCGGTGAACGTCGCGGACAACCATCTCTCCGTCCTGATCGGCGGGGCCCGGAGCGTCCGCCGCCGGATCCATCCCCTGGGCGCCGGGCACGGGGACGGCTGGGGCTGGGCGGCCTCCTGGCACATGCCGGTCTTTCCGGGTCTGCCGCCGGCCGTCCCGGGGCTGCGGGTGGAGAGCGTCACCTTCGTCAGGGGCCGTCACGAACTCCGGGTCCACCGGGTCCACGGCGTCCCGGCGGGTGCCCGCGTCGAGCAGACCGGTTGGGCGACGGCCCCCGGCGGCTCCCCGCGCTCCGTGCTGCACGGGCTGTACGGCTGGGAGTGCGAGGAGGAGGTACGCGCCCCGCAGGGCACGGCGTACACCCGCTGGGCGTTGCTGCCCCGGCTGGCCGTGGACACCGTGGAGACCGAGGGCACGGTGGTCCTGGTGGCCCTGGCCTCACTCACCGGCGAGGCGGACCCGGCTCCGGTCGGGACGGCGGTGAGCGGGGTGAACGTGGCAACAGGCGGCGGGGGTGCCGAAAGCGGCGGAGACACGGTGGAGGTCGCGTGGTCCGAGGACGGGGCGGTCACCCGGATCGCCTTCGGCGCCGGGGCATCCGCTTCCCCCTCCGTATCGGTGGTGCACACCACCCGGTGACGGTGAGGGCGGCCGGGGGGTGGCCACGGCGGTTGCACCGTCGCCGCCCCCGGCCGTCCGGTTACCCGCCAGTCGGGGACAGGCATCGGCGTCAGGCGTCGGGGGCAGGCGTCGGCGTCAGGCGTCGGCGTCAGGCGTCGATGCGGACGATCACCACGAGCGTCCGGGGGCCGTGCACCCCTTCCACCCGCTCCAGTTCGATGTCCGAAGTGGCCGAGGGCCCGCTGATCAGGGTCGTCGGCCGCTCAGGCACCAGGCGCGCGACCGCTTCCGGGACTCCGACCTCCACCGTGGAGAGGTCGACGACGCAGACGTGCAGGTCGGGGACGAGGGAGAGCGCGCGGCGCCCCTGGTCGTCGGAGCCGTCCAGGAAGATGGTGCCGGTCTCCGCGCAGCTGACGGCGGATGCGGTCACGACGCCGTCGAGCTCGCCGAGCGTGGGCGCCGGGATGTCGGCGGAGTCCCGTTGGACATCCCCGTCCCATGCCGCCAGCCACGCGGCGTCGAGGCCGGCCGGCGCGCCGATCCGGCGGGTGCCCCGCTCCCGCAGCACTTCTGCGATCACCTCTGCGGTCCGGCCCGAGGTGCAGGGGTGGACCTGTGCCTTGTAGTCGAGCAGCCGGTCGGTGAGGAGGCCGAGGCGTTCGGCGTCGGGCAGGGTGCGCCCGGTGCGGTAGTCGCGCGGGACGACGACCGGACGGGCCGGGGCGAGGGCCAGGGCGTCGCGCACCCGGCCGAGGACGGTGTCGCGTGCGGTCGTCACTTCTCTTCCCCCGTCGGGTCGTTCGGGCGGTCGGTGGCAGCGCCCGTGGCGGCGCCCTCGTCGGCCGCCGCCTTCATGGTGGCGATGCCTTCGGCAGAGGCCAGCCAGGAGCGGAACGTCTGCTTCGGCGGGGCCGGGGTGTCCCGGCTGTCGCTCCAGCCGTCGAAGGGCGCGGGCACGCGTCCGATGGTGCCGTCCTTGCCGGCGACGACCCGTCCGAGACCGGCTGCCTTCTGGGCCGCCGTGAACAGTCTCGGGCTCCGCATCACCGCTGCGGCGGCCTTCATGGCGAGCTTCTCCGCCGTCGTACCGGCCTGTTCGGTGTTCTGGTGCCGGAGTTCGACCAGGAGCGACGGGATGTCGATCTTGACCGGGCAGGCGTCGAAGCAGGCGCCGCAGAGGCTGGAGGCGTACGGCAGCGAGCTGTTGGGATCGTCCTTCGCCGCGTGCATCCCGGCGAGCTGCGGAGTGAGGACCGCGCCGATGGGGCCGGGGTAGGTCGATCCGTAGGCGTGTCCGCCGGCGCGTTCGTAGACCGGGCAGACGTTGAGGCAGGCGGAGCAGCGGATGCAGTTGAGGGCCTCGCGTCCGATTCTGTCGGCGAGCGCGGCGGTCCGGCCGTTGTCGAGCAGCACCAGGTGGAACGTCTGCGGGCCGTCGCCGGGGGTCACCCCGGTCCACAGGGAGGTGTAGGGGTTCATCCGCTCGCCGGTGGAGGAGCGCGGCAGGAGCTGGAGGAAGACCTCGAGGTCCGCGTAGCGCGGCAGCACCTTCTCGATGCCCATCACGGTGATCAGGGTGTCGGGCAGGGTGAGGCACATCCGGCCGTTGCCCTCGGACTCCACGACGGAGAGGGTGCCGGTTTCGGCGATGCCGAAGTTGGCGCCGGAGACCGCGACCCTGGTCGTCATGAACTTCTCGCGCAGATAGGCGCGCGCTGCGGCGGCGAGGTGAGCGGGCACGTTGTCCAGGTCCGGGTCGACGCCGGGGATCTCCTTGAGGAAGATCTCCCGGATCTCGTCGCGGTTGCGGTGGATCGCGGGGACCAGGATGTGCGAGGGCTTGTCGTGCGCGAGCTGCACGATGAGCTCGGCGAGGTCGGTCTCGTACGGCGTGATGCCGACCGACTCCAGGTGTTCGTTGAGGCCGATCTCCTGGGTGGCCATCGACTTGACCTTGATGACGTCGCTGCTGCCGGTCGCCCTGATCAGGCGGGTGACGATCTCGTTGGCCTCGGCGCCGTCGCGCGCCCAGTGGACCGTACCGCCGTGCTCGGTGACCCTCGCCTCCAGTTGCTCCAGGAGTTCGGGCAGCCGGTTCATGGTGTCGGTCTTGATCGCCGCTCCGGCGTCGCGCAGCCGCTCCCAGTCGGGGAGCTCGCCGGTGACGTGGAGACGCTTGGTGCGGATGGTGCGGGTGGCCTTGCCGAGATTGCGGCGGAGTTGCTCGTTGCGCAGCTCGTCGTGGGCGGCGGCGGGGAATTTCCGTTCGCCGCGCAGGTTGCCCGTTCCGTACGGGGAGCGGGGCGGGGCGGCGGGCATGCCGAGGAAGGTGCTCATACGGCTGCGGCCTCCGTCATGGCGTGCGGGGCGGTACGGGTCGCGGCGAGGATCTGCGCCAGGTGCAGGGTGCTGGTGCCCGATTTGATGCGGTGGAGGCCACCGCCGATGTGCATCAGGCAGGAGGAGTCGCCCGCGGTGCACACGTCGGCGCCGGTGGAACCGATGTGGCGCATCTTGTCCTGGAGCATCGCGGAGGACGTCTCGGCGTTCTTCACCGCGAAGGTGCCGCCGAAACCGCAGCAGGAGTCGGCCTCGGGCAACTCCACGAGGTCGATGGAGTCGACGGCGCGCAGCAGCCGCAGCGGCTTCTCGCCGACACGGAGCATCCGCAGCGAGTGGCAGGTGGGGTGGTAGGTGACGCGGTGCGGGAAGTACGCGCCGACGTCGGTGGCGTCGAGGACGTCGACGAGGAACTCCGACAACTCGTAGGTCTTCGCCTCGACCGTGGCGACCCCGGCGCGCAGCGCGGCGTCACCGTAGCGTTCGGCGACGATGCGGTGCTGGTGGCGGACCGATCCGGCGCAGGAACCGGAGGGCATGACGACCGCCTCGATCGACGCGTCGCCGAACTGGTCGGCGAAGTTGCGCACCAGCGGGACTGGTTCGCGCTGGTAGCCGGTGTTGACGTGCATCTGGCCGCAGCAGGTCTGTCCCGGCGGGAACACCACCTCGTGGCCCAGGCGGGCGAGCAGCACCGCGGTCGATTTCACCGCCTCGGGAAAGAGCGTGTCTCCCAGACAGGTGGCGAAGAGCCCGACGCGCATGGAGCCTCCTCGATCGTTCTCCTACGTCCTTTGTATGGTCGGACCATACTACTGGCACGCCTCCGAGTGAAGAGGCACGGGCCGCGCGTCCCTTCCGGGGCGCTCCCGCTACTTGTCGTCGACCAGCGTGCCGTGCAGGCTGCGGATGTGGCGTTCGACCAGGTCGGCCGCCTCCGCGCCCCGTCCGGCGCGTACCAGCCGGAGCAGTTCGGTGTGTTCGGCGTTGAGCGCGGCAGCGGTGGCGGGCCAGTCCTCGGCCTCTTCGAGCGCCCGCAGGATCAGCGGCCGTACGGACTCGCGTACGGCCGAAGTGAGGGTGGAGGTCAACGCGTTGCCGGAGCAGCGGGCGATCTGCACGTGGAAGCGGGTGTCCAGGTCGTTGAAGGCGGTGACGCCGATGCCCGGGGCCGTCATGTCCGCGACCAGGGACGCGGCCTCGTCGAGGTCTTCGTCCCGGGCGTGGGTGACGGCGGCCTCGAATCCGGACCGCTCCAGGACGACCCGGGCTTCCATGACGTCCTCCAGGCTGTAGCTGCCCAGGGCGAAGTGCAGCCGCAGCAGCCGCCCGAGCGCGTCGTCCGGGTTGCGTACGATCCGCGCCCCCGAGTCGGGCCCCCGGCCCGGCTGGGCCACCAGGACACCGATGGTCTCCAGCACCCGCAGCGCCTCGCGCAGGGCGGACCTGCTGACGCCGAGGACCGGAGCGAGCTCCCGCTCGGGCGGAAGGCGGTCGCCCGCCTTGAGCTCGCCGGCGAAGACCCGCTCCTCGATGCTCCGCAGCACGAGTTCATGGGTACGGGACTGCCGCACGGGTTCCCACTCGACGGGCATCGGCCACTCCCTGCCTGGGCCGGTCGCACCGGCGGTCCGCGCCTTCCGGGGCCTGCCGGCTGTCGTCGTACGGGCCCCCGGGTCACTCTCTCCCGCCTATGCTCACACACCCTGTGGTCGGACCAAAGACCGGGTGACCGGTGACGCCCGGTGCTCCTCTCCGTAGCGCTGAAGAGTTTCGTCCACGACGCCGGTCCTGGCTGGGCCGAGACGCGCGGGGGCGGTTCGCATCGCGCTGAGAGAGAGAACACCAGCCGTTTCATGTGATTCTCACTCAGTCCGCATACGGTACGGCTGTGAACCAGACGAGCCCGCCCGGCTGGCATCCAGACCCCGGGTATACAGGAATAGGCCCCGCGCAGGAGCGCTGGTGGGACGGCACTCAGTGGACCGACCAGCTCCGCGTGGCACCCGCCGCCGTCCGTAGCCGCCGCATCCGCACAGGCGCCGGCATCACCGTCGGCGTGGTGATCCTCGCCGCCGTCGCTGGTGGCGGGTACGCGCTGGGGCACGACGACGGCAAGCATTCCGCCACGCCTGCGGCCGCGCGCTCCGGAGCCCCGCCGTCCGGCGGCGACGGCCGCCAGGGCGCACCCGGCGGCAGCGGCGAGAGCGGCGGCGGCTTCGGCGGTCGGAGCGGCGGCGGCGAAGACGGCAGCGACGGTGGAAGCGGCCAGAACGGCGGCGACGGCAGCGGTGGCCAGGACCAGGCGCCCGAGTCGCAGATTCCGTCCGAGGACGGCTATGCGACCGATGTCGCCAGCGGCATCAGCCTGCCGGTGCCGGACGGCTGGACCGGCGAGTCCGGGGCTGTCGGCGCGGGCCTGACGACCGGCGAGTACGCCTGCCCCGGCGACTCCCGTCAGAAGTGTGTGCGCGGAGGGGTGTTCTCCGCGCCCGCGGCGGCGCTGAAGAACACGGAGAAGACTGCCGAGGCGGCCGCGAAGAAGGACATCTCGGCCAACGCGGAGGAGTCCTACGGCGCGAAGATCTACGAGGGGATCACCTCCCACCAGGAGCTGAAGTCCGAGGCCGTCACCGTGGCGGGCCAGAAGGGCTACCTCGTGCGCTGGAAGGTGGTCACGAAGAAGGGCGACGACGGGTACGTCGAATCCCTCGCCTTCCCCTCCCCCCACAGCAAGGACCTGCTGGTGGTCATCCGGTCCGGGTTCGACATCAACGACCGGGCGCCGAAGCTCTCCGTGCTGGACACCATCACCAAGGGCATCAAGGCCGCGTCGGTGAGCGGCTCGGGTACCGGGCAGACCGCGTAGGGCGACTGGGACACCACCTGACGCTCGGGCGGCGGTGTCCGGTGGATCATCACCGGACACCGCCGGGCGTACCCCGCCCCCTGCCCGGACCCGGGACATGGTTACGGTGCGGGTGCCCCGACCCGCCGACCTCAGGATCACCATGCACACCCGACGCGACGCGCGCCCGCCCGCCGGCCACCCCGACATCCGGCTCATCGTCACGGACATGGACGGCACGCTGCTCGACGCAGACGGCAACGTACCGCTGGGCCTGTGGCCCCTGCTGGACGAACTGCGCCGCCGCGGCATCGTCTTCAGCCCGGCCAGTGGCCGCCAGTACGCCACACTGGCACACCTGTTCGAGGGCGTCGACGCGGGCATGGTCTACATCGCGGAGAACGGCGCCCTCGTCGTCCGCGACGGAGTGGAGCTGTCCTCCGACCCGCTCGACCCCGCGGTCTCCGCCCGGCTGGTCACCCGCGTCAGGCAGCTGGTGCGGGAGGGCCGGGACATCGGCGTGGTGGTCTGCGGAAAGCGCTCCGCGTACACCGAACGCGGCGACGCGGCGTTCCTCTCCGAGGTCCTCACGTACTACCGGGCGCACCGCCTCGTGGACGACGCCACCGCCGTCGACGACGAGATCATCAAGGTCGCCGTCCTCGACTTCGGCGGGGCCGAACGTTCCGCCCCCGCCCTGGCGGACTTCTCCGGAACCCATCAGGTGGTCGTATCGGGCGAGCACTGGATCGACGTCATGAACCGCACCGCCGACAAGGGAGCGGCGGTGCGCCGCCTCCAGCACGACATGGGCATCGGACCGGAGCAGACCATGGTGTTCGGGGACTACCTCAACGATCTGGAGATGCTGGACACCGCCGACTGGTCCTTCGCCATGGCCAACGCCCACCCCGACGTCCTGCGCCGCGCCCGCCACACGGCCCCGGCCCACACCGACGACGGCGTCCTGCGCACCATCAAGGACCTCCTCGGGATCTGACGGTCCCACCGATGACGGGCGCCCGTCCGCGGCGGAGGCCGGGGATGCATCACGCTCCCCGTCCCGCCGGGTGCCGCCGCCGGTGGCTCTGCTGCCGTCAGCCCTGTCGGGCCTGCGCCACTTCGCCGCGCCCGTAGATCCGATGGTGCCGCTTGGCGGCCCGGAGGAACAGCACGGTGGGCACGGCGCAGACCAGGACGGCGAAGATGCCGGCCTCCGGGCCGAAGCTCCCGCCGGTCAGGATCTGGGGGCCGTCCACGGTGGCGTGCAGCAGGCCGCCGGTCCCGGTCCCCGAGCCCGAGACGGCGGTACCGAAGATGCCCTGCTCCGCCATGTTCCAGCCGAGGTGCATGCCGATCACCGGCCACAGCGAGCGGGTGGCGGCGTAGACCGCGCCGAACATCAGGCCGGCCTCGACGGCGATGGCCAGCGCGCCCCAGACCGTGGCGTCCTTGTTGACCAGGTGCAGGCACCCGAAGACGAGGCCCGAAACGACCACCGCCCCGTACGTCCCGGTCTTCTCCTCCAGAATACGGAACAGCGCGCCGCGGAAGGCGAGTTCCTCGGTCACCGCGACGCAGCTCATCAGCCCCAGGGTGGACAGCGCGCCGCCGATCGAACCCCAGCCGTGGACGTGGTAGCCGCCGGACATCGCGATCGCCGCGATGGTGACGGCGAAGAGGCCCAGCCCGAGCAGGGCCCCCCGGCCGAGTTCCGGCCGCGCCCGGGCGAGCGTGAGCTCCTGCGGCCTGCGTCCCTCCAGGTAGCGCACCAGTCCGACGTACGCGGCCAGGGCCAGCCCGCCCGTCGTCACCCCGGCGATCAGAGCGGTCAATGCCGTACCACCGACAGCGGTGTTGACCGTGGTGGTGAGCGCCTCCACGGCCAGCATCGCCACGAACATCACCGGCAGGCGCACCCACGCGGAGGCCGCCCACCGCGCGGCGCGTCCGGTGTTCCCTTCCGCCGCCGCGGTCGGACGGGCGTGGCCGTCGGCCGCCTGCGGCGCTGACCGGGGGTTGTTGAACAGCATGGCTTCCTCCTCAAGGACCCGCCGGCAGCGGGTGGTCCGAGCTCTCGATGCCGAAAAGCTACGGGCCACGGTCCTCACGGATCGTCACCACGGGGTGGACACTTGCCCATGCGCCGGTCCCCCGAGCGAGCTACCGGGCCCTCCCCACCCGGGGGATGCCGCTCCCGTCACCAGGCGGTACGTTCGCCTGACGAGGCCGTCCGGCGCCCGCGCGCCACGCAGGGACCGGACGACCCCGCCGCACGCGCGGGACGCGGGACGGCCGGTGAAGTCGGCCCGTTCCACGTTCCGTTGGGCGCCGGTCCGGTGAATCCGGCGCCGGACATACCGGATCATGGACGGTGTATGGAAGACCAAGCAGCTCGTGACCGCATGGGTGCGGCGCCCCCTGCGCCGGGCGTGATCGCCCCCCGTGGGTACCCTCGCGCCGACGCTCTCGCCCGGATCCGCCGACTGGCGCGGTGGTGGGGATCGCGCCCCGCCACCACCAGGGACCGCGAGTCCGCTCTCGTCTTCACCGTACTGTCGTTCGCGGCGCCGCTGTCGGGGATCGGTGGGCAGTTCGGTGATCTCCCCACCCACCAGGCATCTGTCGCAAGTGTGCTGTTGACCCTGGGGCAGACCCTCCCGCTCGCCGTGCGCACCCAGTGGCCGGCCGTCTGCCTCGCGGTGGCGGGAACCTCGTTCGCGGTCCACGAGTCCCTCGGTTGCCCGCCGACCTTCGGCAGCGTGGGGCTGTACGTCGCGCTCTACTCGGCGGGCGCCCATCAGGGTCACCTGCGCCGGTCCGTCGCGTCGGCGGCCACGGTCGGGTACGCGGTCTTCTGCGTCGTCCTGCACGCGCTGGGATCGCCCGACGACCTGGGCGACTTCCTGCTCTACTATGCGGTCCTGGCGGTGATGTGGGGCCTGGGCGTCCTGGTCCGCGAGCGGCGGGAGCACGAGGCCGAGCGCCGGCGGCTCTCCGCGCAGGCGATCATCGCCGAGGAACGCAGACGTCTGGCAAAGGAATTGCATGATGTGGTGACCCACCACGTGACCGCCATGGTCGTCCAGGCCGGCGCGGCGAAGTACCTCACCGAGACGCCTGAGCGTCTCGACGAAGCTCTCGACTCCATCAGCGGCACCGGCCGTCGCGCACTCGCCGAACTGCGCTTCCTGCTCGGCGTGCTGGAGGCGACCGGAGAGTCGGGGCCACGGGACCGGACACGTGACCGGACACCGATGCCGGGCCGGGTGCCCGACCTGGTGGAGCAGATACGCGCGGGTGGCCAGCCGGTCGAGCTGGCCGAGGAGGGAGAACAACCGGACATGACCGTGGCAGCGCGGCTCACGGCCTACCGCGTCGTGCAGGAATCCCTGACGAACGCCGTGAAGCACGCCGCGGGCCGGCGGACGCGAGTACGGCTGGCGCACCGACCCGGCTGGACCGACGTCGAGGTGACCACCGCGGCCGACAGTGCCCCCGTCGCCGCCTCGCGGGGTGGCGGCCCGCACGCTTCGGGTGGCCGCGGCCTGGCCGGGCTGCGGGAGCGGGTGGAGATGCTGGGTGGCGAGTTCACGGCAGGCCCCGCCCCGGACGGCGGGTTCCGGGTGTCCGCGCGTATCCCGGTGGGAGGTGTCGCATGAGTGCGGAGCCCACGGCCATCAGGCTGCTGGTCTGTGACGACCAGGCTCTCGTGCGCGCCGGCTTCGTCACGATCTTCTCCGCTCAGCCCGACATGGAGGTCGTGGGGGAGGCCGCGGACGGGCGGGCGGCGATCCGCCGGGCGGAGGAATTGAGACCTGACGTCGTCGTCATGGACATCCGCATGCCGCTGCTCGACGGCATCGAGGCCACCCGCCGCCTCGCGGGCCCCGACGCCCTCAACCCGGCGAAGATCCTGATCGTCACGACGTTCAACGTCGACGAGTACGTGTACGAGGCCCTGCGCGCCGGTGCCAGCGGCTTCCTGCTGAAAGACGCGGCACCGCCGGAACTGATCAACGCCGTACGTACCGTCGCCCGCGGCGAGTCCCTCCTCTCCCCGGTCGTCACCCGCACCCTGATCGGCCGCTTCGCCGAACGGCTGCGCCCGGTCGGCGCCCCCGCGTCCCCCGAGCGCGACCGTCTCGAAACGCTCACCCCGCGCGAACGCGAGGTCCTCCTCCTCATCAGCGAGGGGCTGTCGAACGCCGAGATAGCGGCTGAGCTGGTCCTCAGCCCCGAAACCGTGAAGACGTACGTCTCCCGCATCCTCACCAAACTGGATCTGCGCGACCGCGTCCAGGCGGTGGTGCTGGCGTACCGCGCGGGCCTGGCGGGGGGCGACCGGTCCTGACACCCGGGTGGTCCTGGTCAGGGACACCGCCGCGGAGAGGAGAGCCCCGGCCCGCCGACGCGGTGCCCAGCCAGGAACCGGCCCGAGGCCCCAGTTGACCAGAGGCCCGACGCCCGTGGCTGAGCGACGAGCGGAAACAAGCCGGTCGAACGTCCGGCCCCGTCGAGGCGGACGAGGCCGCTCCCCGATCGATGACCTCGTCCGACACGACGGGACCTCCTCCGCCCGAGAATCGCGTATGCGCCCTCAGGGGGCGGGGTATCGGGGCGGGTCCGCACCGGAAGTCGCGAGGTGGGACCGGCCTGCCCCGCGCCCGTCGCCGGAAAGTCAGTCGGCGTGCATGCTCTGGGCCATCCGTACCAGCTCGTCGCCCTCCGCCGCGTCGATCTCGACCTCCAGAACCGTGCAGACGCGGGCCACGAGGTAGTAGAAGCCCGCGAGGACGAGGGTCTCGACGATCTGTTCCTCGGTGTAGTGAGCACTGACGGCCGCGTAACGGGCGTCGTCCACGACGGGCGAGGCGGCCGCGGCGGCGGCGAAGGCGACGAGTGCCTGCTGGGCCGGGGTAAAGACGTCGGCGTCGTGCCGTTTGGCGCGCAGGGCCGTGCGCTGCTCGTCCGTGACGCCCACGGCCCGTGAGATGGGGACGTGCTGCGCCCACTCGTACTCGGCCTCGTACACGGTGCCGTAGGTGAGGATGAGGAGTTCGCGGTCCATCGCGCTGAGACTGGCGTCGGCGAAGAGCGCGGCACCGAGCCGGGCGATCTGCGTGACCGACCGGGGTGCGTGGCCGAGTATCCGGTACAGGTTGATGATGCGCCCCTGGCTGAGCGAGCGCAGGGCTTCGGGCAGCGCCTCGGTGTCGAGGCAGGGGATGCGGGACATGGGGTCTCTCCTGGGGACGGGTCGGCACAAGGGGCAAGGTGGAAAAGGAAGGTCAGGAGCCCTGGTCGTCCAGCCAGCGGGGCTGTGACGAGCCGCGGGGGACCAGCAGCGGGCCGCGCCAGGCCGGCGGGGTCTCGCTCAGGGTCACGGGCGGGGCCACGAGGGAGAGTTCGCCGAGCGGGGTCGCCGACCGGACGAGGCGCTCTGGTTGGACCAACGGAGTTGCGGGCAGCAATCGTTCAACCTGCTCGTGCGTGAACGTTCCTAATTGATAGGCCCAGTTGGCGACACCGGCGAGGGAGACCCGGACCTGGTAGCTGCCGCCCTCGTGGGCGCGGCGCAGGATCGCGCTCATGACGCCGGCGGCGACGAGATACGCGGCCAGGTAGTCGTTGAGCATTCGGCCGGGCGGCAACTGCGGGCGCCCGTCCTTCCGTTCGCTCCAGTTGACGCCGGTCAGCGCCTGGGCGTGCTGATCGAAGCCGCCCCGGTCCTGCCAGGGGCCGCTGTGGCCGTAGGCGCGCACGGAGACATGGATGATGCCGGGCGAGATCTCGGCGCACTCCTCGGGAGTGAGCCCGAGCCGGGACATCTTGCCGACCCGGTGGTTGTGCACGAACACATCAGCGGTACGCAGCAGCTCTTCGAAGGCCCGCCGGCCGTCGCTGCCGGAGTCCAGGGCGAGCCGGGCCGATCGCAGGCCGACACCGGTCTCGTTCCAGCACAGGTCGTGGTCGAAGGCGTTCGGCTCGCACACATGCAGCACGTCGGCGCCCTGCTCGGCGAGGACCCGGCCGGCCGCGGTCCCCGCGAAGACATGGGTGAACTGCAAGGAGCGCAGACCGGACAGCGGCTGGGCGCCGGCCGGCAGCGGACGCGGCGGGGCGTCGCCCACCCGCTCGACGGCCACGAGGGGTTCGTCCAGCACGGCCCGGCCCTGCGGGTGCGCGAGGAACTCCTCCCGGCTGCGGACGATCGCGAGGGGGACACCTCGGACGGCCGCCTCCTCCTCCAGTTCCCAGGAGATCCGCTTCGCGACGGCCGCGCCGATGTGCTCGCGGGTGTGCGCCGTGCCGAGCAGGTCGAGGAAGGCGTCGCGGGTGCTCGGATAGCAGGCGATCGGGATGGCCCAGCGGTCGTCGGCGGTGCGGTACAGGTCCCACAGCGCGGGGGCGAGCCCGCCGCCGAGCCCGAGCACGCTGCCCATGTTGGAGCCGTAGCCGTTCAGCGTGTTACCGCCGCCGAGATACGGCGTGAGCTGGTGCAACGCCTGCCCGAGATCCAGCCCGAGGCGCTGCGGGCGCCCCGTCGCGCTCTGCCAGATCTGTGCCGCGCCGACGGCCGCGGACAACAGGGCTATGCCCATGGCCGAGCCCAGCCGGATGGTCGACGGCACGAGCGGATCCTGTCCGCGCACGACGAGCTCGCTGACCGCACCGTCGCGCGACAGACCGAGCGTCTTCAGCGTCCTGTCTAATTCACCGATCAGATCGAATTCGTTTTCTTCCATGTCCGGAAACATAACACCGACAAGGTGGCGCCAAACCAGTCGAACGCTATTTTTGCAAGGGGTGCGGGACGGCGCCGATGAAAGCCGAACCGCCATCAGGCGGCTATCAGTTCGCTATCAGGAAGGGCTGGTTCGGTTGCCCTGAAGCAGTCGATTCGCAGAGAGGTGGTGACGTGGATGTCGCATGATTTTCCCGCCGTGGAGGAGCTCAATCACCTGCCGGAGCACGAGCGTCGGGAACTCATCGAGAACCTGGTGGTAGATGAGTTCAGGAGCGCCCTTTTCATGACTGAATACGAGGAGTTCGCCCTGGACGTCGGCTTCTTCGACCTGGGGATCAGCTCGTTGCGGTTGAGCGAGGTGAAGCTTTCCCTGGAGCGGAAGCTGGGGCGGGAGATTTCGACGGCCGCCCTTTTCGGCCACCCGACCGCCGGTCAGTTGATCGACCATCTTTGTGCGTGATCTTTTTCCTGACCGGAGGGAATAAATGTCGGACGCATCGAATCCCGTGGCGGCCGAACTGGCCGCCGCACTCGCCGAACTGCGACGCAAGGAGGAATCGCTCGCCGCCCTGGAACGCGAGAAATACGAACCCATTGCCATCGTGGGTATGGGTCTGCGTATCCCGGGCGGGAACAACGACGTCGACACATTCGCCGAGTTCCTGCGCGAGGGACGTTCCGGCATCGGACCGCTGCCCGCCGGTGAGCGCCGCCAGATGGCCCCCGGCGACGGCGGTGAGGGAGAGGACGGCGACCGGCCGCGCGGCGGCTTCGTGCCTGATGTCGACCGCTTCGACGCCGCCTTCTTCTCGATCTCCCCCAAGGAGGCCCCCTACATCGACCCCCAGCAGCGGTTGGCCCTCCAGACCGCCTGGGAGGCGCTGGAGCACGCGGGCATCGACCCCACCTCGCTGCGGCACGGTGACACCGGCGTGTTCATGGGCGTCACCACCCTCGACTACATCTTCGAGTCCACCGATCTCGCCCCCGCCGATCTCGACGGCTACCTCGCGCCCGGACTGAGCCACAGCGCCGTCTCGGGCCGGATGTCGTTCTTCCTCGGGCTGCGCGGTCCGTGCATGACCGTCGATACCACCTGCTCCTCGTCGCTGACCGCCACCCACCTCGCCGTACAGGCTTTGCGCGGCGGCGAGTGCGGGATCGCGCTGAGCGGCGGCGTCAACGTCATCCACAACGCGCAGAACCACACCATCCTGAAACTGGGCGGGGTGCTCTCCGCCGACGGGCAGTGCAAGACGTTCGACGAGCGGGCCGACGGCTACGCCCGCGCCGAGGGCTGCGGGGTGCTGGTACTCAAGCGGCTGTCCGACGCGCTGCGGGACGGCGACACCGTGCACGCCGTGATCCGGGGCTCCGCGGTCGGCCAGGACGGTGAGAGCGCGGGCCTGGTGGCCCCCAACGGCACCGCCCAGGAACAGGTCATGCGCTCCGCCCTGGCCCGGTGCAGGCTCACGCCCGGCGACATCCACTACGTCGAGGCCCACGGCACCGGCACAGCGCTCGGCGACCCCACCGAGATGGACGCGATCAGCGATGTGTTCGCCGAGTCGCACACCCGCGAACGGCCTGTGACAGTGGGCTCGTTGAAGACCAACATCGGCCACATGGAGGGCGCGGCCGGTGCCGGCTCGCTCATCAAGGCGGTACTCCAGCTGCGGGAGCGGACGGTCTTCCCGCATCTGAACTTCGTCACCCCCTCCCGGCGCATCGCCTGGGACCAGGCCCCCGTCACCGTGCCGACCGAGTGCCGCCCCTGGCCCGGCACCGGCCCCGGGCGCGCGATGGTCAACGGGTTCGGCGTGACCGGCACGATCGCCTCCGTCGTCCTGGAGGAGGCACCGGCCGTGCCCGCCGAGGAAGCGGATGCCGAAGCACGCCCGAGCGCCGTGCTCACACTGTCCGCCAAGAGCCGCGCCGCGCTGCACCGGCTCGCCGAACGCTATCTCGACCACCTGGACCGCCACCCCGACATCCCGCTCGCGGACCTGTGCCGTACCTCCAACATCGGGCGCGCGCACTTCCGTTACCGGATCGCCGAGGTGGTGGGCGACCGGGAGGACGCCGTACGGGCCCTGGGCAGGCGGGTCACGTCCCTGGCGGGGGCCGGCGCCCACGGCGGCGGCTCGGCGAGTGCCCCGAAGGTGGCCTTCCTCTTCTCCGGCACCGGCACCCAGTACCCCGGCATGGGCACCGCGCTCTACCGGCAGTACCCGGCCTTCCGCGCCGCGCTGGACGAGTGCGACGCCATCCTGAGCCCGCTGCTCGGCCTCCCGCTCGGCGAGTTGATCCGCGGCGAGTGCGAGGCACCCGAGCGCATCCACGAACCCCGTTACCTCCAGCCCGCGTTGTTCAGCCTCGAGTACGCGATGGCCAGGCTCTGGCTGTCCTGGGGCGTGCGGCCATCGGTGCTGATGGGCCACAGCCTGGGTGAGTTCGCCGCCGCCGCGGTGGCCGGACTGTTCTCGCTGGAGGACGGCGCCCGTCTGGTGGCCGCCCGCGGCCGACTGAGCGAGGCGCTGCGCACCAAGGGCGGGATGGCCGCGGTCGGTGCGCCCGCCGCCGAGATCGCCCCGCTGATCGAGGACTACCCGGACCTGACGATCGGTGCCGTCAACGGCCCCGGCCAGTGCCTGCTCACCGGCGGCAACGACGCGCTCGCCGACGCGGGCCGGCGGCTGGCCGAACGCGGCGTGAAGTACACCCCGTTGAAGGGCGCCGTGCCCTACCACTCGCCACTGATGGCGGAGATCGTCGACGCGTTCCGCGAGGTCCTCGCCGGTATCGAGTTCCGCACCCCCCGCATGGCCCTGGTGTCCAATGTGACCGGGCGCGTGGCCCGCGGACGGCAGATGGCGGACCCCGAGTACTGGATCAGTCACCTGCTCGAACCGGTGCAGTTCGAGGCCGGTGTCCAGGCGGTGGACCAGCGCGGGCGGCACGTCTTCGTCGAGCTCGGCCCTTCCGGCGCGCTCACCGCGCTGGCCAGGACCTCGGCCGGTGATTCCGACCACGTCTGGCTGAGCAGCACCTTCCGCGACGACCGCGACGGCGACATGGTCCGCCGGTCCCTGGCCAAGGCGTACGAGGCGGGTGTACCGGTCTCCTGGCCCGGCTATCACGAGGGCGCCCCGCAGCACCGGATCCCCCTGCCGTCCTACCCCTTCGACGGCAAGCGGTACTGGCTGCCCACCGCGCAGCGCAGGGCCGCCGAGGCCGCCTGGCAGGCGGAACGGACCGGCGAGGACCGACAGGGCGTGAACGACGGCCTGTTCTACGAGCAGCACTGGGTCCCCCAGCCCCTGCCGGACACCCGCCGCGACGGACGCCGCGTCCTCGTCACCGGGGACACGGACCGGCTGCCACGCGCCCTCGCCGAGGCGGCCGCCGCGCGGGGCGTCACCCTCGATGTCGTACCCGGCCCCGCGGCCCTCGCCAAGGCACTGGAGGGCGAGCCGCCCACCGATGTGTGCTGGCTGTGGCGCGCCCACACCGGCGAGGAGACGGGAGCGGCGCGGCTGCGCGCCGAGTCCGAGGCCAACTACCGTGACCTGCTCGCCCTGTTGGACACGTTGGGCCACTCGAACTTCGGCCTGGGACAGCGGCTGTGGCTGGTCACCGAGGGCGCGCAGCACCTGCCCGGCGACAAGAACGCCGAACCGGCGGCCGCGGCCACCCTGTGGGGCTTCGGCCGCGCCCTGGGCGCGGAGTTCCCCGGTTACCGGGTGACCCTGCTGGACCTGGCGCCCGGCAGCGACGATGCCGCCGGACTGGCCGGGGAGTGGTCGGCCGCCGGGGAGAGTGAACTGGAGATCGTCCACCGGGCCGGCGGCCGCCGGGTACGACGGCTGCGTACGGCCGACCCCGTGCCCACGGAATCCCGCCCCCTCACCGTCCGCCCCGACCGCACCTATGTGGTGGCCGGCGCAACCGGCATGGTCGGACGGGCCCTCGCCCGCCGCCTCGTCGCCCTCGGCGCCCGCCACTTGGCCCTGCTGAGCCGCACCGGCGGCCCCGCACCGGCCCTCGGCGACGGCGTCACGGTCCAGGTCCACGCCTGTGACCTCGGCTCCGCGCCGGACCTGACCCGCGTCCTGGCCGAACTCGTCGCCACAGCGCCCCCGGTGGGCGGTGTCGTGCACGCCGCCCAGGAGGCCCCGCGCGACCTGCCGCTCGCCCAGCAGACCTGGGAGGACCTGGATGCCGTGTTTCGGGCCAAGGTCTACGGCGCCTGGTTGCTGCACGAGGCCACCGCCGGCCTGCCCGAGCTGGACTTCTTCCTCGGCTGCTCGACGGCCGGCGCCCTGTTCGGCGCCGCCACCCAGACCGGGGCCGGGGCGGGCGCCGCCTTCCTCGACCATCTGATGGCCCAGCGCGCCGGTGCGGGCCTGCCCGCCACCGCCGTCAACTGGGGTCCGTGGGCGCCCCGCGAGCCCGGCCGGCAGCTCAGCTCCTCGCTGGTCCGCAGCTGGGAGGGCCAGGGCATCACGCTCATGGCGGAGGACGAGGCGACCGAGGCGCTGCCCGCGCTCCTGGACGCCGCGCGCCCCCAGGTCCTGATGGGCCGCTGCGACTGGAAACGTTTCGTGGCCCGCAGGGCGCCCAGCGCGCTCTTCGCCGAACTGGTCCCGGGCTCCGCGGCGGACGGGGCACCGACCGGTGTCGACGCCCTGGCCGACACCCCGGGGGCGGCCCGCTCGGCCGGGATCAACGCCATCGTGCGGGCCAGGCTCGCGGACGTCCTGCGCTTCGAGTCGGCCGACGACATCGAACCCGACGCCGAACTGGCCGCCCTCGGCATGGACTCGCTCAACGCGGTCGAGATCCGCAACTCGCTGGAGGCTGCCTTCCGGATCACGCTGCCCGCGTCGGTCACTTTCGACCGGCCCGGCGTGGACCTGCTCGGCGCATACATCGAAGAACTGCTGTCCGGTGCCGAGGCACCGGCACACGAGGCCGGAACAGGAGCACACCGATGACCACAGCCACGCGATCGCGGACCCTGGGGGAAGTGATCACCCACCAGGCCGCGCTCCGGCCCGACCAGCCGGCCGTCGTCTGCGCCGGACGGTCGCTCAGCTACCGGGAACTGGAACGGGAGAGCGCGCGAACGGCCGAGGTGCTGCGCGCCGCCGGTGTCGTACCCGGCTCCCGGGTGGGCTACCTCGGCAAGGAGGCGGTTGAGTACTGGGAGCTGGCCTTCGCCTGTGCCCGCACGGGCTCGGTCCTGGTCCCGGTCAACTGGCGGCTGACCTCGCAGGAGGTGGACCACATCCTGCGGGACTCCACCACTCAGGTGCTGCTGGTGGACGAGGAGCACCTGCCGGTGGCCGCCGAGGTTCGCGAGGGGCTGCCCACGCTGCGGACCCTGCTCTGCCTGGACGCCGACACTCCCGGCGTCGAGTCCCTGGCCGCCTGCAAGGACGCGGTGTCCGCGGGTACCGGCTCGCGGAAGTCCGGTGGCCGGGACGCGTCGGGAGACGCGGAGAGCCCCGTCGTGCAGATCTACACCAGCGGCACCAGCGGGCTGCCCAAGGGGGTCGTCCTGCCGCACCGCAGCTTCTTCAACGTCGCCGAGGCGATGGACGACAACGGCCTCGACTGGTTCGACTGGAAGCCCGGTGACCGCTGCCTGATCGGCCTGCCCGGCTTCCACATCGGCGGCCTCTCCTACGCGATGCAGGCGTTCAACGCCGGTGCCACCGTGGTGTCGTTGCCGGCCTTCGTCAGCTCCGAGGCGGTGCGGGTGATCGAGGAGGAGAAGGTCACCACCGGCATCGTGGCGCCCGCCATGCTGGAGCTGATGCTGCTCGAACCGGCCGCCGCCAGGGGTGCCCTCGGCTCGCTGCGCAAGATCGTCTACGGTGGCTCGCCGATCGGCGAGGACCTGCTCAGCCGGGCGATCGACCTCATGGACTGCGACTTCCTCCAGATCTACGGCAGCAGTGAGACCGGCAACTTCGCCGTCTGCCTGCCGCCCGCCGACCACGTCCCCGGCAGCTCGCGGCTGCGCGCGGCGGGCCGCCCCTACCCGGGGATCGAGGTGCGCATCGAGGGCCCCGAGGGCCGGGTGTTGCCCACCGGCGAGGTCGGCGAGATCTGTGTGCGCACCCCCGCCAGGATGCTCGGCTACTGGCAGCAGCCGGAGGCCACCGAGCGCACCGTGGTGGAGGGCTGGGTGCACATGGGGGACGCGGGCTGCCTCGACGAGGACGGCTACCTCTACGTCCGCGACCGCGTCAACGACATGATCATCGTGGCGGGCGAGAACGTCTACCCGAAGGAGATCGAGGACGCCCTCGCCCAGCACCCCGCCGTGTCCGGTGCCGCCGTGGTGGGCCTGCCGCACGAGCGCTGGGGCGAGTCCGTGCACGCCCGGGTGGTCCTGGAGCCCGGCCGGCAGGCGGGGGCCAGGGACCTGCACCTCTTCCTGCGCGGTCGGCTGGCGGACTTCAAGATGCCCACGTCGTACGACTTCGCCGACGCCCTGCCCCGCAACCCCAGCGGCAAGGTCCTGCGCCGGGTGGTCCGCGGCGAACTCGCCGCCGCGAAGAGCTGATCGACCGCGCATCGGGTACGACGCCGGCCCGTCCCCTTGATGGGGGGCGGCCGGCGTCGTGCCGGGAATCCGGAGGCCGGTCCCGGGCGTGGGGAAGATCGCCGGTCCGGCACCGGGGAGCGAGGCCGGGGGCCGGTGCTGGGTCGCGGACGGCACGGTCGGGCGCTGGGACACGGCGACCGGGGTCCATGAGCCGGTGGCGTCGGGGCATTTCTTCAGTGTCGGCACCCATGTGTCCAGCGGCGGGGAGGCTGACGGCACCGCCGGCCTGTCCACCTGCGCAGGACGGTTCGTGGAGATCGCCGGCGACGGGGCGCGGGTGTGGTCGGCGTAGGCGGACGCCCCGGTCGAGGGGCGTCCGCCCGGTGCCGTCCGGCGGGGTCAGCCGTGGAGGTGGCGGCGCAGGTAGTCGTGCCAGGTCTGTTCGAGGGCCCTGGTGAGGGCCGACCGCGGCGCGAACACGTCCCACGAGTGGAAGGCGTGCGCGTAGACATGCAGGTCGACCGGGACACCGGCGGCGATCAACCGCTGCGCGAAGTCGATGTCCTCGTCGCGGAAGACGTCGAACTGGCCGACGGCGATGAAGGTGTCCGGCAGGCCCCCGAGATCGGTGGCGCGGCCGGGCGCGGAGTACGGGTGCACGTCCGGCGCCCCCACGCGGTCGCCCAGGACGGCGGCCCAGGCGTACAGGTTCTCCTGACGGTCCCAGACACCGAGGTCGACCACTTCATGGCTGGAGCGGGTCTCGTTGCGGTCGTCGAGCATCGGGTAGTGGAGCGACAGCAGCCGCGGCGAGCGCTCACCGCGGTCGCGGACCATGAGTGCGGCGACCGTGGCGACAGCCCCGCCGCCGCTCGCGCCCGCAAGCCCGATCCGGTCCGGATCGATCCCGTGCTCGGCGGCGTGCGCGGCGAGATACGAATAGGCCAGGTAGCCGTCCTCGGCCGCGCCCGGCGCCAGGGTCTCCGGCGCCAGCCGGTAGTCGACCGAGGCCAGGACGACGTCGAGCCGCAGCGCCAGGTCCGCGCCGTACGCCCGGGCCGTGCGGTCGTGGGCGCTGCCGAGCACCTGGCCGCCGGCGTGGAAGTGGACCAGGGCCGGCCGGGCGCGGTCGGCGTCGCCGGGGTGGAACATCAGCACGTCGAGCACGGTCCCGTCCGGGCGCGAGAGGCTCAGCGTCTCGGTCTTGACGCGGGGGTCCGGGTCGGGCGCCGGGAGCCACTCCTCGGCCGCCGCCACCCGCTCGCGGCACGCGGGAATGTCGGAAAGGTCCAGCAGGGCGCCGTTCGGGGCCTTGGGCATGGCGGCCAGCGCGGCCGCCAGCTCGGGGTCGATGTCGTAGGTCATGGTCTCTTTCCTTCCTCGGATCGGAACAAGAGGGCGTCGCCCGAAGCGCGGAACGTGACCGCGCGGGCGATGCGGGCCGGGGCGCGGCGACCATGAAAGCCCGCCCGGTGCCGAGGTGTTGTCGCCGTTCGGCCCACCGGACGCGACGCGGCCGCGGTGCCTCCAGCAGCCCCGACCGGCCCCGGCCACGAGCGGAACGAGAACCGCCTAAGGGCTGTCCCGCGATTCGTGGTGGATCAGTGCGCGGCGTCGGATGCGGGGCATCGCAAGGCGGAGGGGCGTCCGCATACTGGATATATGGGGACGTTCCCGACAACGCGGCGAGGTGCCGTAGCTGTCGTCGCGCACCCGCCAGGAATTGCGGGACAGCCCTGAAGGCCGCGCCCGGCAATGTCTGCCCCATGAGGAGCGGTGGCCGGTGCGTGTGATCGCCAGGCGGCCGGAAGTCCTGGTAGCGGAGCTACCAGGGCTTCTGGTCAACGCAGCGAGTGCGCGTGCCGACCACCGCGACGGGGCAAAGCTTGCCGGGCGCGGCACTAGCGGGTGTAGTCCCGCTGCTCGAAGACGGCGGTGCGCTCCTTGTACGCCTCGATGCTGGCGGGCCAGTTGTTGACCACGCGCCCGTCGCCCGTCTTGTACCAGCTCGCGCACCCGGCGGCGAAGGCCGTGCCCGCGAGGTCCCGCTGGAGCTCCTCGTTGTAGCGGTGCTGTACCTCGGGGTCGACGTCCAGGGTGCGGTTCCTGTCGCCGTCGAGGTGGCAGAGCGCCTTGAGGATGTAGTCGATCTGGCACTCCACCATGAACAGGATCGAATGGTGGCCCAGGTTGGTGTTCGGTCCGTAGAGCATGAACATGTTGGGGAAGCCGCTGACCGACACCCCGAGGTACGCCTCGGGGCCGTCCTTCCACGCCTCGCGCAGCGTCAGCAGGCCCCGCCCGACGATCTCGGCCCCGCCGGTGCGGTCGAGCGGCTGGAAGCCGGTGGCGTGCACGATCACATCGACGTCGTGCAGCCGCCCGTCCGCCGTCCTGATGCCCTCCGGCTCGATCCTCGTGATGGGTTCGGAGACCAGCTCGACGTTGTCGCGGGAGACCGCCGGGTAGTAGTCGTCGCTGATCAGCACCCGTTTGCAGCCGAACGCGTAGTCGGGGGTGAGCCGGTCGCGCAGGCGCTCGTCGGCGACCTGTGCGGCCAGATGCTCCATGGCCACCCGCAGGAACTCGTCCCGCACCGGGTTGCCGTCGTCGCGCAGACCGAGGGCCCAGCCGTCGCGCTCACGGTAGAGGCCCTCGCGCAGTTCGTCGTAGCGGTGCGGTTCGGCGAGCAGTTCGGCGCGCACGTCGTCGCTCAGCGCCTGGTCCTGCCGCGGCAGCAGGTAGTTGGCGGACCGCTGGAACACCCTCAGCAGCTCGGTGTCCTCCGCGATGGCGGGCACCAGCTGGACGGCGCTGGCCGCGCTGCCGATGCAGGCGACCCGCTTGCCCGTCAGATCCAGGTCCTCGGGCCAGCGCGCCGTGTGCACTTGGGGCCCGGTGAAGCGCTCCGCGCCCTCGATACCCGCCCAGGCCGGCAGATTGAGCTGTCCCCACGCGGTGATCAGCACCCGGGCCCGCAGCCGCTCGCCGCGCGCGGTGCGCAGCAGCCAGCCGCCGTTCTCGTCCGACCAGGTGGCCTGGGTGACCTCGGTGCCGCACCGGATGTGCTCCGTCAGCCCCTGGCTCTCGGCGAACCGTTCGAGGTTGTGCAGGATCTCCGGCTGCCCGGCGTAGGTACGGCTCCAGTCGGGCTGCTCACCGAAGGAGTACCAGTACAGGTGGGACTGCACGTCGCAGGCCGCGCCGGGGTACGTGTTGTCGCGCCAGGTCCCGCCGATCCTGGTGGCCTTCTCCAGCACCGCGAACGTGTGCCGACCGGCCTCCTTGAGACGGGCGGCCACGCCGAGTCCCGACATCCCGGCGCCGATGATGACGATCTCGAAGTCCTCGTCCATGATCATCCCCTTCGTAGTGCCTCTTCGCGCTTTACCCTGGACACGGCTGCTGACCGACGACTGAAGAGCGGCTGACGGACCGAAGACGGCATCAGGGGCCGACGCATGGAGGAGATGTCTGGATGACTGAGTCGAGAAATTTACTCACGGGAATCGCAATAGAAAAGCATGCGGCAAATCGACCCTCGTCGACTCAAAAATGAAAAGCGTCCGAGACTGCTGCGCCGGCGCTCCGTCCGTTTTCGTTTCGACTTTCCATGAGGGGCACGCGCGAGGAATAGTCTGGCGCGATGCGCTGACACGGAGCTGACGCGCTGCGGACTCCTCCGGGCAGATCCCGGAACGGAAACGAAGAACGAGACCGCGGCGGTTCGCCCCGGCGGTTTCCGGGCGTACCGCCGCAGCCTCGTCGCTGCCGCACCGAGTCGCTGAAGGGCTGCCCCGCAATGCGTGGTGGATCGGTGCGCGGCGTCGGATGCGGTGCGTCGCAGGGCGGAGGGGCGTCCGCACACGGGATGTATGCGGACGTTCCGACAACGCGGCGAGGTGCCGTAGCCGTCCTCGCGCACCCGCCAGGAAGTGCGGGACAGCTCTCAGGCGGGCACGGCGGCGTCCAGCGAGGGCGCCTGGTTGAGGATCTGCTGGAGTCGCTGGCGCAGCCTGGGCGAGGGCTCCATGCCCAGCTCGCTCGCCAGCCGGTGCCGCGTGCTGTTGTACGTCTCCACCGCCTCGGCCTGCCGTCCGGTCCGGTACAGGGCCAGCATGAGCATCTCGGTCAGCCGCTCCCGCCAGGGGTGGATGGTGCGCATGCACTTCAGCTTGCTGATGCTGTGCACCGGGTCCACCAGCTGTATCTCCAGCCAGAGCTTGTCCTCGACCGCGCAGAGCTGCTCCTCCTCCAGGGCCAGCGCCACGCCCTGCGACATGGGGCCCTGGGCCACGTCCTGGAAGGGTGCGCCGCGCCAGAGCGCCAGCGCCTCGTCGAGCAGGCGGAGTGCCTGTTCAGGTGCGTGCCCGGCGCAGGCACGGGCCTGGCCGGCCAGCCGCCGGAAGGTCGCCGCGTCGGTCTCCTCGTCGCCCAGTTCCAACGCGTACCCCGATGAGCGGGTGAGCAGCCGGGGTGCGCGGTCGTCCGGCCCCGCCAGCTGCTGAAGGGTCCGGCGTAACCGGTAGACGTGGGCCTGGAGCGAGTTCTCGAAGGTGGGCGGGGGGTTCTCCCCCCACAGCTCGGTGTACAGCTGCTCGGCGGCCAGCGGCCGGCCGGGGCTCACCAGCAGCGCGGCCAGCAGGGTGCGCTGCCGGTTGCCGCCGACCGTGTGCGTACGGCCGCCGGTGCGCACCTCCAGGGGACCCAGGAACGCGCAGACCGGACGCGTCGGGGAAACGTCCCGGACCGAAGACCCGGAAGGCAGCCTCCGGTCGTTGTCCGGATGGGCGTCCTCGAACCGAGAATGGATGATCACTTTTCCTCCTGCTGTGCCGTACACGGTTCCTTTAATTGACTCCAGTAACCTTCGCAACCGCAAGTATCGAACAGATTCGACCGTCGCTTACAGGCCAGCGCGCGTCCATTGCGACCGTGCTGATTTCCCTTCGGTGATGTCGGGTCGTATCGGTGCATGTCGGCCATGATCAGTGCGCGTTCGCCACCCTTTCTTGCTGATTATCGAGGCCAGCCACGGCCGGTTAAAGCGCCGCGTGGACGGCTTTTCAATTCCGGGTCCGGCCTTCATCGGACGATCAGGAACCTGTCAGGTGCGGTTGCTTGGATCGCGGGTACCGCCGACCGCGACCAGTGAAAAAAGAGGTGTGTGATGGGGGCCGTCCGTCAGCCGCTCCGTGTGGGGGTCCTGTTGCCGACCCGGGAGCAGGCGATCCTCGGCGAGCACAGCGCCTCCTCCCTGCTGGACTTCGCGCGACGCGCCGAGCAGCTCGGCTTCGACTCCCTGTGGACGGGCGACTCGCTCACCGCGCGCCCACGGCTGGACCCCCTGGTGGTGCTGTCCGCCGTGGGCGCGGTGACCCGCCGAGTACTGCTGGGCACCGCGGCCATGGCACCGGCGCTGCGCCACCCGCTCATGGCCGCGAGCATGGTCAGTAGCCTCGACCACCTCAGCTCCGGCCGGCTCGTCCTCGGCGTGGGATCCGGCTTCCCGGGGGCGGAGACCGACGAGGAAATGGCAGCCGTGGGCGCCTCGTCCGCCGCCCGGGCCGGCACCCTCGACGAGATCACCGCGCTGTGGCGGACGGCCTGGAGCAGCACCCGGCCCGGCGCGCCCAAGCACTTCACGGGCCCGCACTGGCAGGAGGAGGGCCTGGACCGGCTGATCCGCCCGGCCGCACTGGACGGACCGCCGCTGTGGCTCGCCGCGGGCGCCGACGGCGCCCACGCGCTCGAACGGGCTGCCCGCCTCTACGACGGCTGGCTGTCCTCCCGTACCTCGGCCGAGTCCTACGCCGGTGCCCGTCGCCGCTTGGAGGACCTCTGCCGACGTGCGGGACGCCGGGCCGGCGCGGTGACCCCGGCGCTGTATCTCACGGTCACGGTCGGCCCGGACGAGCACGGGGCCAGGGTCGAGCTGGACGACTATCTCGAACACTGCTACGGGCGCGCCCTGGAGCAGATGTCGGCCATGCGCGCCTGCGCGTGGGGGCCCAGCGAGCACTGCGCCCAGCGCCTTGCCGACTATGTGCGGGCGGGCGCCCGGCACATCCTGCTCCGCATCGGATCGCTGCGACCGGAGACACACCTGCGGGAGATAGCGGACGTACTCGTATCCAGGGCCCGCCAGACAGATCAGGAGAGCACATGAGCACCCTCGGCCGCACCCGACGTGCCCGCTGGTTCACCAGCACCGGGGCCGACCCCCAAGCGGACCACCAGGTGTTCCTCTTCCCACACGCGGGCGGCACCGCCCCGGCCTACCAGGCGTGGGCCGCCACCCTGCCCTCCGCCATGGACGTGCGTACCCTGCAACTGCCCGGACGCCAGGAGCGGTTGGGCGAGGAGCCGTTCACCGACGTGGAGCAGCTGCTGGACGTGCTCCTGGAGGTCTTCGAGGCCGAACTCGACGGTCGGCCCTATCTGCTGTTCGGCCACAGCTTCGGCGCGCTGCTCGCCTACCGGCTGTCCGTGGCCGCCGCACAGAACGGCCTGCAGGCCCCCACGCTCCTCGGCGTCTCGGCCTGGGCACCGGCCCTGGAACCGGCCGCCGAACTGGCCCGCGTCGCCTCCATGTCGGACGACGAACTCCTCGACCGGGTGAGCCAGTTGGGTTTGATGCCGGAGGGTGCGACGCTCGATCCGGCCATCCTGGTCTCGATCATGCCCGCGCTGCGCGCGGACTTCCTGGCCGCCGGCAGCCTGCGCGAGGACGGTGAACCGGCACCCTGCCCGGTCGCGGCCTACTGCGGCACCGCCGACCCCATCGTGGCACCCGGCGACATGGCCGCCTGGGCCGACCACTCCGCCGACTTCCTGGGCGCGACCCAGTTCCCCGGCGGACACTTCTTCCTCTTCGAACACACCGCGGCCCTCCAGCACAGCCTGGACCGCCATCTGCGCCGCCTGTCCGCCCGGACCTGACGACCACGCCCCCTCACGGAGGGGCGGGAAGATCACTTCCTCAGCCGACGGGAACAGCGGAGGCGGTGCGCTGGTACTCAGCGAAGTCCATGCTTCTACCCGCACCCGGATGTCCACAGGATCACGGCGGCCGGGGCTGCGCTCTCGCCCCACTTCGACGCGCTGCCCGCACCTCGCTCGCCGACCAGCCCGCCGTCATGACCCACTGACCCCGTCAGGGACGCCGGACCACGACCGGACCCCATCGCTCCCCAAAAACGATCAAGGGCTGGTCCCGGAGTTCTCCAGAACCAGCCCTCAATTACGACTCTTTCGAGTCGGGACGACAGGATTTGAACCTGCGACCCCTTGACCCCCAGTCAAGTGCGCTACCAAGCTGCGCCACGTCCCGGCACCGTCTGACCTGGGCTGTTGCCCGGGCCGAACGTGCATGAGAACGATACCGCACTCGGACCGGTACTTACGAACTCCTTCTCCTTGACCTCAACCATGGTTGAGGCTGGACGATGATCAGCATGACGAAATCCACCGGAGCGGTCCGCCGCACGCACAGCTACGCCGACCTGAACCGTCTGATGGGCCTCATGACCGGCGACGAGAAGCACGGGCCTGCCGCCACCTCCACCCTGGACGTGCTCTGGGTGCTCTACGACCGGGTGCTGCGGGTCGGCCCCGCGACCGTGGACGATCCGGATCGGGACAGGTTCCTGCTCTCCAAGGGCCACGGGCCGATGGCCTACTACGCGGTGCTCGCCGCCCACGGGTTCTTCTCGGAGGAACTGCTCCGGGGTTTCGGCTCGTTCGACTCGCCGCTGGGCCAGCACCCCGACCGGTTGCGGGTGCCGGGCGCCGAGATCGGCAGCGGGTCGCTGGGACACGGCCTCCCCCTCGCGGTCGGGACCGCCCTGGGGCTGCGGGCGCAGGGACGCACCGATCCCCAGGTCTGGGTACTCGTCGGGGACGCCGAGCTGGACGAGGGCAGCAATCACGAGGCACTCGCCTTCGCCGGGCCTGCCGGCCTGGAACGGTTGCACACCGTGGTGATCGACAACCAGTCGGCGACCTACGGCCGCCCCGGCGGGATCGCCGCCCGCTTCGAGACCGCCGGGTGGTCGGTGGCGAGCGCGGAGGGCGGGGACCACGAAGCCCTCTACGCGGCCTTCACCGCCCCGCACCCCGGCCGGCCGCACGCCGTGGTCGCCCGCACCGCACCGAAGCGATGACCGCTGCCCCGTACGACCGTGACCGGACCCCCCACATACGCCCCCTGCGTCCACCCCCTTGCATCCGCCCCTTGCCCCCAGCCCCAGTAGCGACCGGAAGGCCTCCTCGTGGACACCATGCGTGACCGCTTCATCGCCACCACCACCGAACTCCTCGACCGTGATCCGCGTCTGGCTCTCGTGCTGGCCGAGATCAGCCGCGACGGCTTCGCCCGGGCCGAGCGTGACCATCCGGACCGGGTGATCAACGTCGGCATCCGCGAGCAGCTGCTGATCGGCGCGGGTGCCGGGATGGCCCTGACCGGGATGCGGCCCGTCGTCCACACCTTCGCGAGCTTCCTGGTCGAGCGCCCCTTCGAGCAGGTCAAACTGGACTTCGGGCATCAGGGCGTGGCCGGGGTGCTGGTGAGCGCCGGCGGCTCGTACGACTTCCCCGCGGGTGGCTTCACGCACATGTCGCCCGGTGACGTGGCGCTCATGGACACGCTCGACGGCTGGAGCGTGCACGTGCCCGGCCACCCGGACGAGGCGGAGGCGCTGATGCGGCGCGCCGCCGCCGGGGACGGCAGGGACTACCTGCGGTTGTCGCTGCAGACGAACCGCCGGGCCATGCCGGTGGACGGGAACGGCTTCCTCACCGTGCGCGAGGGTACCCGGGGCGTCGTCGTCGCGATCGGTCCGACGCTGGACGACGTGCTCGACGCGACGGAGGGGCAGGACACGACGGTGCTGTACGCGGCCACGGTACGGCCCTTCGATCTCGGCGGGCTCCGCAGGGCGGCGGGGGCGGGCACCGCCGACGTGGTGCTCGTGGAGCCGTACCTCGCCGGTACCTCCGTGGCGATGGCGACCGAAGCCCTGCTCGACCTCCCGCACCGGGTGCTGGGCTTGGGGGTGGGCCGCGCCGAACTCCGCCGCTACGGACGGATGGACGAGCACGTCGCGGCGCACGGGCTCGACGCAGCGGGGCTGCGGAGCCGCATCACCCACTTTCTGACCGGCTGACGGAGTGCCGCGCGGGCGGGCGGCCTTCGTCCGTCTCCTCAGCGGCGGGGCAGCTCCCGGCGGTCGATGTGGCCCATCAGTTCCTGGGCGAGCGCCTTGATCGTGACGAGGCCCGCGCGCCCCCACGGCCGGGGGACGGTGTCGACCGCGCAGACGGTGCCGAGCGCGACGCCCGTGCCGTCGATGAGCGGAGCCCCCAGATAGGAACGGATCCCTATGCCGTCCACGACCGGGTTCCCGGCGAAGCGCGGGTAGTCGCAGACGTCGTCGAGCACCAGGGCCTTGCGCCGTACCAGGACGTGCGGGCAGTAGCCGTGGTCGCGGGCCATGTAGCGGTCGCTCCGGTTGCTGTGCGCGGCGGCCGTTCCGAGGTCGCCGCCCCCCTGGTTCCCCGCGGGTGTGTGCAGTCCGGCGAAGAACTGACGGTTCTCGTCGATGAAGTTGACCATGGAGAAGGGGGTGGCCGTCACGGCGGCGACCCGGTCCGCGAAGTCGTCGAAGTTGTCGAAGGTCGTGTCCGGCCGCTCCCCCAGGCCGAGCCGGCGCAACCGGGCGGCCCGGGCGGAGCCGTCGCGGTCGACCGGCGTGAGCACCTGCCTGCCCGTCACGGATGCGCTCCGTACGTCTGGAGCGGGGCCGGTGCCGCGGTGGCGTTGATGAGGTGCTGGAGAAGCGTCACCAGCGCGCCCGTACCGGAACTGGCGATCCGGGCGTCGCACAGGACGACCGGGACGCCCGGGGGCAGGTCGAGCGCGGACCGGACCTCGTCGGGGGCGTAACGGTAGGCGCCGTCGAACTCGTTGACGGCGACGATGAAGCCGATGCCGCGCCGTTCGAAGAAGTCGACAGCGGCGAAGCACTCTTCGAGGCGCCGGGTGTCGGCGAGCACCACCGCGCCCAGGGCACCCCGCGACAGCTCGTCCCACATGAACCAGAAACGTTCCTGGCCGGGGGTGCCGAAGAGGTAGAGGACGTGGCTCTGGTCGAGGGTGAGCCGGCCGAAGTCCATGGCCACCGTGGTGGCCCGCTTCGACTCGATTCCGTCGAGGTTGTCCGTACCCACGCCGATCTGGGTCAGCAGCTCCTCCGTGCTCAGGGGGGCGATCTCGCTGACGGCGCCCACGAACGTCGTCTTGCCGACCCCGAACCCACCCGCGACCAGGACCTTGAGGGCCACGGGGAAGGGCGCGGGGCGGGCGGTGCTGTCAGAGTTGTCGTCGTAGACCATCGAGCACTGCCTCCAGCAGGGTTCGGTCGGTGGGCATGTCCTGGAAGGCGGGGGCGTGCGCGGTGACGGCCCCGCAGTCCACCAGGTCGGAGACGAGGACCTTGGCGACCGTCGCGGGCAGCCGCAGATGGGCGGCCACCTCGGCGACGGACGTGGGGCCCTCGCAGAGCCCGAGCGTCACGGTGTGTTCGTGGCCCAGGTGGGCCTGCGGTTTCCTGCCGGTCGCCATGATCAGCGAGAGCAGGTCGAGTTCGGTCGTCGGCCGGGTCCGGCCGCTGCTGACGGTGTACGGCCGGACGAGCCGGCCGGCCGCGGCGTCGAGCAGCGGCCCTTCCTGAGCCCGCACCCTCACAGCCCCGGGGTGAACGGTGTCCCCGCCATGTGCCGTGCCGGGGTGGCCAGATACGGTCGCACGCTCTTGACCAGCATGGTCATCTCGTATCCGAGGACCGCCGCGTCGGCCTCACGGCCGGCGAGAACCGCGAGGCAGGTGCCGGAACCGGCGGTGGAGACGAAGAGCAGGGTCGAGTCGAGTTCGACCACGACCTGACGCACGTCACCGTTGTCCCCGAACCTGGCCCCGGCGCTGCGGCCCAGGGAGTAGAGCCCGGCCGCCAGGGCGGCCATGTGGTCCGCGCTGTCGGAATCCATGCCGTGCACCGACTTCACCAGCCCGTCCGCGGACAGCAGGACGGCACTGCGCGTGTACGGAACACGCTGGACGAGTCCGCTCAACAGCCAGTCCAGGTCGGCGGCCTGACCGGACGTCATTTCGCTCGGCATGGTGCATCTACTCCTTGTACGTGTTCTCGTGACGGGGGTCGGGGTTCTCGTGACGGGAGTCGGGGCGGCCCGGGGCTCCCCTGTCGGAGGGTGCGGCGGGCGCGCGCACGGGCAGCGGGGTGAGCCGCCGGGCCGGTGGCGCGGCCGGAGCGGCGTACGGGGCGAACCCCGGGCCGGCGGAACCCGGCCCCGCGGACCCCGGCGCGACGGAGGCCGGCGCCGGGTGACCCGGCACGGTGGGCCCCGGCGCTACGGGCCCCGGGGCCGAGCCGGACCCGGACGTGGGCGGGAGAGCGTCGCCCCCGGCGACCGGCGGCTCCGTGTCCTGCGCCGACCGGGCCTCCGCCAGGTCGATGCCGCGGCGGAAGGCGGCGACGAGTCCCGGATCGTGCACCGCGTGCTCGTCCGGGACGCGGCGCACCGGGGCCTGGCGGAGCTGCGGCACCAGGTTCTCCTGGTTGGTCCGCCGGGGCAGTTCGGGGCGTGCGGGGGACACGGGCTCCGCGGAGGGGTACGCAGCCGGTTCGGCGTGCCCGGAGGGCGCGGGGTGGGGTGCCGTGGGCTCCGACCGTTCCGAGGTGCGCTGCGGCAGCGGCGGGGCCTGGGCCTCGCGGCGGATCTGTCGCGGTGGTTGAGGCCCTCCCGGAGCCGGAGCGCCGGGCGTTGCGGGTGCGACGGGCGCCGCACCGGGAGGCCGGAGCCGGCCCCCCACGGGCCGGAGCTGCTCCTGCGGCGCCGAGGTGAGCTGCTCGTGCGCGGAGTGCGGGGGAAGCCCCGAGTGCGCGGAGTGCGGGGGAAGCGCCGAGTGCGGGGAGTGCGCGGGCCCCGTCCGGTCCGGGGCGGGTGGGAGCTGCTCCTGGACCGGCTGCCGCCCGCGGTCCTGGCCCACCGGAAGGACGGGTGCCGACGGTGCCTCGGCGAACGCCGGTGCCGGATGGGCCCGGGGACCGGAATCCTGGGCCGGCGGCCGGTGCACGGCACCGGGCGGGGGCACCGGGACGCCCTCCGGTGGGGTGGTGGTGTCGCTCTCGGTGCCGAGCAGAACCTGCGGGAGGACCAGGACCGCCTGCGTGCCCCCGTAGATGTTGCTCTCCAGCCGGACCGCGATGCCATGGCGACGGGCCAGCGCGGAGACGACGAAGAGCCCGATGCGGCCGTCCTGGAGGAGGTGGGCGACGTTGACCTGGTCGGGGTCGGCGAGCAGGGCGTTCATCCGGCTCTGTTCCTGGCCCGGCATCCCGAGCCCGCGGTCCTCGACCTCCAGCGCGAAGCCCGCCGTGACGGGCTGGACGCGCAGCAGGACCTGGGTGTGCGGGGCGGAGAACACCGTGGCGTTCTCCACGAGTTCGGCCACCAGGTGGATCACGTCGGCGACGGCGTGCCCGCGCAGGGTGCCGTCGATGGGCGGGACCAGCTTGACCCGCGGGTACTGCTCGACCTCGGCGATGGCGGAGCGCAGCACCTCGGTGAGGGTGACCGGGTTGGACCACTGCCGGCGGGACACGGCCCCGCCGAGCACGGCGAGGTTCTCGGCATGGCGGCGGATGCGGGTCGCCAGGTGGTCGACGTGGAAGAGGCCCTTCAGGAGGTCGGGGTCCTCCACCTCGTGTTCGAGTTCATCGAGAATCTGGATTTCGCGGTGCACCAGGGACTGAAGGCGACGCGCGAGGTTGACGAAGACCTCGACCTTCTGTTCGTTGCCCGCGCTGCTGAAGATCTGGGACGCCTGGGCCACGGCGGCCACGGCGGCATCCTGCGAGCGGGCGATCTCCTGTCCCAGCAGGTCGAAGGCGTCCGCTCCCGGGGCGGTGGTCTGCGGAGCCCTGCGGGCGGGCAACTGCTCCCCGGCGCGGATCTGTTCCAGTGCCCGCTGCAGGTCGGCCTGGCCCCGGGCATTGGCCCGGCGGAGCGCCTGGGCGCGGTCGAGCAGCCCGGCCGACACCCGGTGGGCGCCGATGCACGCCGCCACGACGGCCGTCACGGCCAGCGCGCCGGATCCGCCGAGCGCCGTCAGCAGACTGCCGGAGGGACGCACCCCGGAAGCCCGTACGGTGAAGATGACCGCGGCGGCACCGCTCAGCAGAGCGGCCACGGTCGGCAGCAGCGCCGCCCGCACCATCTGGCCGCGTATCCGCAGCTCCGATGGCGGCTGCGCGGTGCGCGGCTTGGCGGCGGTCTGGGAACGGCCCGCCGGGCGGCCGTGCCGCCCGCTCTCTCGGCGATCCGGTCGCGCTTCTGGTGCGCGAAGTTGAGACATCAGCGTCCTCGGTACGTGGGGCACCCGGAATCGTTCATGCGGTGGCACCAAAGGGGGTCGGTCAGGCTCCGGATCAACCGGGCGGGCTCGAAGAACATGAGCCCATCGTTGATCACTGAGCACACACGGTAGTCGTCGACGCGGCGGGTGGGAGCGCCAGTTGTCGAACTTGCCCGCCGTCCGTCCCGCTCTGGTATGACGGCCCGAACTGACAACCGAATTCGAGTCACTCTTTTCGCACACCGGACCGGCGGGGCCGACCGGCGCAAGTAACCCCCGCGCGACCTCCGGCCCTCCGCTCACGCACCCGGCAGGCCACCGCGCGGCCGCACCGGCGGACGATGCACCCGTCCGACGGTCGCACGCGTTCAAGACGTGAACGGGCCGGCCGGAAAACTGTCGCGGGAGGTCGACAGAAGGTCCGTACCAGCACCTTGACGCCCCCTGTTCCCCTCACTTAAATCAAGTAGTGAATTAACAACCGGCATCATCCTCTCCGGGTGTCGGCCCATGCCGCGATCCGCCATGCCCTCATCTGTCATGCCCATGGCAAGATGCCCCCCCACGCGAAGTGAAGTGATGATCATGCGAACCCCGATGAGGCGCCGACTGGCGCTCTCCGTCGCGTCCCTGCTGTGCTGTTCCGGCGTGCTCCTGGCCACCCCGGCCGGCGCGGCACCCGTGACCGCGGAGAGCACCGCCGCGGCGGCTGCGGCCACCACGACCTTCTCCGACGACTTCAACGGCGCCGCCGGGTCCGCGCCCGACGGGAGCAAGTGGCAGACCGAGACCGGCGACAACGTCAGCAACCACGAGCGGCAGTACTACACGGCGGGGGCGAAGAACGCCCAGCTCGACGGCCAGGGCAATCTGGTCATCACCGCCCGCAAGGAGAACCCCGCCAACTACCAGTGCTGGTACGGCACCTGCCAGTACACCTCGGCGCGGCTGAACACCTCGGGCAAGTTCACGTCGACGTACGGACACGTCGAGACCCGGATGAAGATCCCGCGCGGCCAGGGCATGTGGCCGGCGTTCTGGATGCTCGGCGCGGACCTGGGCAGCGTCGGCTGGCCCAACAGCGGTGAGATCGACGTCATGGAGAACGTCGGTTTTGAACCGGGCGCCGTCCACGGCACCATCCACGGCCCCGGGTACTCCGGCTCGGCGGGCATCGGTGCGGGTTACTCCCTGCCGAACGGCCAGGCGTTCGCCGACGCGTTCCACACCTTCGCGGTCGACTGGGCCCCCAACTCCATCAAGTGGTCGGTCGACGGCAACGTCTACCAGACGCGTACCCCCGCCGACCTGGGCGGCAACAGCTGGGTGTTCAACAAGCCCTTCTTCATCATCCTCAACCTCGCGGTGGGCGGTTACTGGCCCGGCGACCCCGACGGCTCCACGCCGTTCCCCGGCCAGCTCGTCGTCGACTACGTGCACGTCACCACCAGTGACGGCGGCACCACCCCTCCCCCGGCCTCCGGCGGTTCGATCACCGGCATCGGCGGCAAGTGCGTCGACGTCGCCGGAGCGGCCACCGCGAACGGCACCGCCGTCCAGCTCTACGACTGCAACGGGTCCGCCGCGCAGAAGTGGGCCGTCAACTCCGACGGCACCATCCGGGCGCTGGGCAAGTGCCTCGACGCCAAGGACGCCGGAACCGCCGACGGAACCCAGCTCCAGCTCTGGGACTGCAACGGCACCGCCGCCCAGAAATGGGCCGTCCCCGCGGCCAAGGACATCGTCGGCATCCAGTCGAACAAATGCGTGGACGCCACCGGCAACTCCTCCGCCAACGGCACCCGGCTCCAGCTCTGGACCTGCAACGGCACCGCCAACCAGAAGTGGACGGTGAACGCCGCGTGAGCCCCCGCACCGGCGGCCGCCGCCGGCTCCCCTCCCTGGCACTCCCCGCAGCACTGCTCCTCGCGGCGGGAGCCTCCCTCGTCTCGCTGCCGGTCACCGCGCAGGCCGCGGCGACCGCCACGGGCACGATCACCGGCATCGGCGGCAAGTGCGTCGACGTCGCCGGAGCGGCCACCGCGAACGGCACCGCCGTCCAGCTCTACGACTGCAACGGCAGCGCGGCCCAGCAGTGGGCCGTCAACTCCGACGGCACCATCCGGGCGCTGGGCAAGTGCCTCGACGCCAAGGACGCCGGAACCGCCGACGGAACCCAGCTCCAGCTCTGGGACTGCAACGGCACCGCCGCCCAGAAATGGGCCGTCCCCGCGGCCAAGGACATCGTCGGCATCCAGTCGAACAAGTGCGTGGACGCCACCGGCAACTCCTCCGCCAACGGCACCCGGCTCCAGCTCTGGACCTGCTCCGGCACCGCCAACCAGAAGTGGACGGCCCCCTCGGGCGGTGGCACGCCCGCACCCGGCGGGACCATGGCCGTGGCCCCGTACCTGTACAACGGGTGGGGCAGCCCGCCGGATCCGACGACCGTGATGAACGCGACCGGGGTGAAGTGGTTCACCCTGGCGTTCGTCCTGAGCAACGGCTACTGCAACCCGCAGTGGGACGGCTCGCGGGCGCTGGCGGGAGGAGTCGACCAGCAGACGGTCAACACCGTGCGCGCGGCGGGCGGTGACGTCATCCCGTCGTTCGGCGGCTGGAGCGGCAACAAGCTGGAAAGCTCCTGCTCCAGTGCGGGCGAGCTGGCCGCCGCGTACCAGAAGGTCGTCAACGCGTACGGCCTCAAGGCGATCGACATCGACATCGAGGCGGACGCCTACAGCAGCGCCACCGTGCAGCAGCGCACGGTCGACGCGCTGAAGACCGTCAAGGCCAACAACCCGGGTCTCAAGGTGTACGTCACCTTCGGCACCGGCCAGAGCGGTCCCGACAGCTCACTGATCAACCGGGCCGCCTCCTCGGGGCTGACCATCGACAGCTGGACGATCATGCCGTTCGACTTCGGCGGCGCCGGGCAGAACATGGGCACCCTCACCACGCAGGCCGCCGAGGGCCTGAAGAACGCGGTGAAGAACGCCTACGGGTACACCGACGACCAGACGTACCGGTCGATCGGCATCTCGTCCATGAACGGGGTCACCGACGACAACGAGACGGTGACGGTGAACGACTTCCGCACCATCCTCGCCTACGCCCAGCAGCACCACCTGGCGCGGCTGACCTTCTGGTCGGTCAACCGTGACCGGCCGTGCACCGGGGGCGGCGCGGACACCTGCTCGAACGTCAGCCAGCAGGCGTGGGACTACACCCGCGTGTTCGCGCAGTACACGGGGTGAACCGCGGCGTGGGGGGGGGGGGGGGGGCCGGGCCGCCCCCCCCCCCCCCCCCGGGGGGGGGCCCCCCCGGGGGGGCGGGGGGGGGGGGGGTGGTTAAACCGGCCGACCACACCCCCCCCGGGGCACGGCCGGGCGGC
>NZ_JBIAJC010000014.1:93608-252179 GCF_042871745.1 Streptomyces sp. NPDC005576
GGGCCGTCCCGCGGGGGCGGCCCGAACCCCTGAGCCACGGGCAGCCCCCTGGCTGGGAAATACCCCGGTGTTGTCGCGATTAACGGGGGCGGACCCGGGGGGGGGGGGGGGGGCGGGCCCGGGCCCGCCCACCACGCCGTCACGGGAGGGAGGCCCGGACGGAGCGCCGGTGACGGGGCTGATGGAATACCGGCAGGAACGAACCGCTCCGGATCGACGGACGGTCCGTCCCGGTATCGCACAGCCCTGCCCAGCACCGGAGAGAGCACGCCCATGAAGATCGTCGACGCGAAGTTGATCGTCACCAGTCCCGGACGCAACTTCGTCACCCTGAAGCTGACGACGGACGAAGGGCTCACCGGGCTCGGAGACGCGACGCTCAACGGCAGGGAACTCGCCGTCGTCAGTTACCTCGACGACCATGTGCTGCCGCTGCTCATCGGGATCGACCCGCACCGGATCGAGGACACCTGGCAGTACCTGTACCGAGGCGCCTACTGGCGGCGCGGGCCGGTCACCATGGCCGCCATAGCCGCGGTGGACGTGGCGCTCTGGGACGTCAAGGCCAAGGCCGCGGGTCTCCCGCTCTACCAGCTCCTCGGGGGCGCGAGCCGTGACCGGGTCCGCACCTACGGCCACGCCAACGGCGCCGGCATCCCGGAGTTGCTCGACTCCGTGCGGGCGCGCCTCGCCGAGGGGTACGGGGCCGTCCGCATCCAGACCGGCGTACCGGGTCTCAAGGCGGTCTACGGGGTGCACACCACCGACGAGAGCGGCGCCGCCGTCCTCCACCAGCGGGTCAGGCCGCTGGTGGAGGACTGGGACACCGACGCCTACCTGCGGCACGTCCCGGCGGTCTTCGAGGCGGTACGGGCGGAGTTCGGTGCCGACCTGCCGCTGCTCCACGACGCCCATCACCGGCTCACCCCGATCCAGGCGGCACGGCTCGGCAAGGATCTGGAGCCGTACCGCCCGTTCTGGCTGGAGGACTGCACGCCCGCGGAGAACCAGGACGCGTTCCGCCTGATCCGCCACCACACGACCACCCCGCTCGCGGTGGGCGAGGTCTTCAACACCGTCCACGACTACCAGGCGCTGATCACCGAGCGTCTGATCGACTACGCGCGCTCGGCGGTCACCCACTTCGGTGGGGTCACCCCGCTGCGGAAGCTCTTCGACTTCGCCGCGCAGTACCAGGTCAAGGCCGCGACGCACGGGCCGGAGGACATCTCCCCGGTGGGCATGGCGGCGGCGATCCACCTCGACCTCGCCGTGCACAACTTCGGCATCCAGGAGTACTCGGGACACTCCGCGCTCACCGGGGAGGTCTTCCGGCACGCCTACACGTTCTCCGACGGGCATCTGCACCCGGGCGAGGTTCCCGGCATCGGGGTGGAGCTCGACGAGGAACTGGCGGCCGCCCACCCCTACGAGCCCGCCTATCTGCCGGTCAACCGCCTTCAGGACGGCACCGTCCACGACTGGTGAGCCGGGGGCCGACCACGCCCCGACCGGTGGGGCTCGGGGCCCAGGCCCTTCCCCGCACCTCGACCGTTCCCCCTGCACCTCCCGTTCCCGCCGTACCCGCCCTACCCGATGCTCCGGACCCTCGCGTGCGCATACGCCCCGGTCCGGGGCATCGGCGCGTTCGCGCGGGACGCCGCCTTGCGCAAGAACGCAACTGACTTCCATCGCTTGCAGCGAACTTGCATTTACCGACAGCCCTCACGAAAGCCCCAGATGGACGCGGGTGTTGGCCGAACCAGCCTGTCTCTCACGGCAATTGGTGCCTGCGAGACCGGTAGACGGGCCTCTAGATATCTGCAACCCTCTGACCGCTCCTCGCAAAAGATGTAGTGCATGACGCATAAATCTAATCCTCCCTGCACAACGACTGAGCCGCGCCTCGCTGCCGTCAGGGCGCGAGGCCGAGGATCGGGGATCCATGAGAGCGAAACGCTGGAGAGCGCGCGGACTGTCCGCAGTGGTCGTCACCAGTCTGCTGACCGTCGGATGGCCCGCGCTGACCGCCGTGGCGGCCTCGGGGCCGAACGCGGCCTCGGGCCTGCCGGCCAAGGCGAGCAGCGCACGGGCGAAGAACACCGCAGCGGGCGTCACCGACGGCGACCAGGGCACCTACTGGCAGAGCGCGGGCGGTGACGGGCCCCAGTGGGTGCAGACCGACCTGGGGTCCACCGTCCGGACGGACGGGGTCGTACTGAAACTTCCGGCCGACTGGGCGCGCCGCACGCAGACACTCGCCGTCCAGGGCAGCACCGACGGCACCAGCTTCACCACCCTGAAGAACTCCGCGACCTACGCCTTCAGTCCGGGGCAGGCCAACGCGGTCACCGTGAACTACCCGGCGGTCAGAGCCCGTTACGTACGGATCGCCGTCACGGACAACTCCGTCGCCGGCGCCGCCCAGCTCTCCGAGCTGGAGGTGAAGGTCGCCGCCGCTTCCTCGGTGAACCTGGCGAGCGGGCGCACCATGGCGGAGAGCAGCCACACCGACGTCTATCCGGCCTCCAACGCCAACGACGGCAACAAGTCGACTTACTGGGAGAGCGCCAACAACGCCTTCCCGCAGTGGATCCAGGCGGACCTCGGTTCCGCCGTGCGGGTCGACCGGGTGGTCCTGAAGCTGCCGGACGGCTGGGGCGCTCGCAGCCAGACGCTGAAGATCCAGGGCAGCACGAACAATTCGGCCTTCACCGACCTCACCGCCTCCCAGGCGTACACGTTCGACCCGGCGGGCGGCCAGACGGTGACGGTCTCCTTCGACGCCACCACCACGCGTTACGTACGGGCCCTGTTCACCGCGAACAGCGTGCAACCAGGCGCGCAGGTGTCCGAGTTCGAGGTCTACGGCCCCGACACGGGTGACACCCAGGCTCCGTCCGCGCCGACCGGCCTCGCCTACACCGAGCCCGCGAGCGGTCAGATCAGGCTGGCGTGGAACGCGTCCACCGACAACACCGGCGTCACCGGCTACGACATCTACGCCAACAACACCCTGCTGACGAGCGTCGCGGGCGGGGTGACCACGTTCACCGACAACCGGCCGGCGAACCAGACCGTCTCGTACTACGTACGGGCCAAGGACGCGGCCGGGAACCAGTCGGGCAACAGCAACACCGTCACCCGGCAGGCGAGCGCCGGCGACACCACGGCGCCGACGGCCCCCTCCGGGCTGGCGCTCACGGAGCCGGCGAGCGGCCAGGTCAAGCTGGTCTGGAACGCCTCCACCGACAACACCGGCGTCACCGGCTACGACATCTACGCCAACAACACCCTGCGGGGCAGCGTCGGCGGCTCGGTGACCACGTACACGGACACACAGCCCGCCTCGGCCACGGTCACCTACGTGGTCCGGGCGAAGGACGCGGCAGGCAACCAGTCCGCGGCGAGCAACTCCGTGACCCGCAACGGATCGGGGACCACCGGGTCCAACCTCGCGGTCTCCAAGCCGATCAGCGCGTCCTCGGTGGTGCAGACCTACCTCGCGACGAACGCCAACGACAACAACGTGACGACGTACTGGGAGGGGGCCGGGGGAAGTTACCCCAACACCCTGACGGTCAAGCTGGGTTCCAACGCCGACCTGAGCGGTCTGGTGCTGAAGCTCAACCCGGACAGCGCGTGGTCGGCCCGGACGCAGACCATCGAGGTGCTCGGGCGGGAGCAGAGCGCGAGCTCCTTCACCAGCCTGGTCGCCGCGAAGAGTTACTCCTTCGACCCGGCGAGCGGGAACACCGTCACCGTGCCCGTCTCCGGCCGCGTCGCCGACGTACAGCTGAAGTTCACCGCCAACTCCGGTTCGTCCGCCGGTCAACTGGCGGAGTTCCAGGTGATCGGTGTACCGGCGCCCAACCCGGACCTCGAAGTCACCGGTGTCACGGCCTCGCCCTCCGCGCCGGTCGAGTCGGACACGATCACCCTCGGTGCCACCGTGCGCAACAGCGGTGCGGTCGCGTCGGCGGCCACCAAGGTGGACCTGCTCCTCGGCGGTTCCAAGGTCGCCACCGCGTCGGTCGGTGCTCTGGCGGCCGGGGCACAGACCACGGTCAGTGCCTCCATCGGCACGCGTGAGGCGGGGAGTTACCCGCTGGGCGCGGTGGTGGACCCGGCGGGCGAGGTCATCGAGCAGAACGAGTCCAACAACACCTACAACCGCACCGATCCCCTCGTGGTGAAGCCGGTCTCCAGCTCCGACCTGGTCGCGGTCCTGGACACCACGCCGTCCAGCCCTTCGGCCGGCGACGCGGTGACCTTCGGGGTGACGTTGAAGAACCAGGGTTCGATCGCCTCGGCGAGCGGGAGCCACGGAATCACGCTGGCCGTGGTCAACTCCGACAACGCCACGGTGAAGACCCTGACGGGCGCGTTCACCGGGACCATCGCCGCGGGAGCGACCGCGACCTCGGTGAAACTCGGCCCGTGGACGGCTGCCGACGGCTCGTACACGGTGAAGGTGACGCTCGCCGACGACGCCAACGAACTGCCGGTGAAGCGGACGAACAACGTCTCCACCCAGCCGTTGTTCGTCGGCCGCGGCGCCGACATGCCGTACGACACGTACGAGGCGGAGGACGCCACCACCGGCGGCGGCGCCCAGGTGGTCGGCCCCAACCGCACGGTGGGCGACATCGCCGGTGAGGCGTCCGGCCGCAAGGCCGTGAACCTGGACGCGACCGGCGAGTACGTCGAATTCACCACCCGGGCGGCCACCAACACCCTGGTGACCCGGTTCTCCATCCCGGACGCCCCGGGCGGCGGCGGGATCGACTCCACGATCGACGTCTACGTCGACGGTGTCCTGAAGAAGGCGTTCCCGCTGACCTCCAGGTACGCCTGGCTGTACGGCGCGGAAGCCGGACCGGGCAACTCCCCGTCGTCGGGCGCGCCCCGGCACATCTACGACGAGGCGCACCTCCTGCTCGGTGAGACCGTGCCGGCCGGAGCCAAGATCCGGCTGCAGAAGGACGCCGCAAACACCTCCACCTACGCGATCGACTTCGTCAGCCTGGAGCAGGCGGCGGTCGTCGCCAACCCCGACCCGGCGGCGTACGCGGTGCCCGCCGGATTCACCCACCAGGACGTCCAGAACGCCCTGGACCGGGTACGGATGGACACCACCGGGAAGCTGGTCGGCGTGTACCTGCCGGCGGGCGACTACCAGACCTCAGCCAAGTTCCAGGTGTACGGGAAGGCGGTGAAGGTCGTCGGTGCCGGTCCCTGGTACGCCAGGTTCCAGGCGCCGGCGGGGCAGGAGAACACCGACATCGGGTTCCGCGCGGACGCGACCGCGAAGGGCTCGTCGTTCTCGGGGTTCGCCTACTTCGGCAACTACACCTCGCGGATCGACGGTCCGGGCAAGGTGTTCGACTTCGCGGGCGTCTCGGACATCGTGATCGACGACGTCTGGGTCGAGCACATGGTGTGCCTGTACTGGGGCGCCAACACGGACCGGATGACCATCAAGAACTCCCGGATCCGGGACACGTTCGCCGACGGCATCAACATGACCAACGGTTCCACGGACAACCTGGTGTCCAACAACGAGGCCCGGGCGACCGGTGACGACAGCTTCGCGCTCTTCTCGGCGATCGACGCCGGCGGGGCGGACATGAAGAACAACGTCTTCGAGAACCTGACGTCGCTGCTCACCTGGCGGGCCGCGGGTGTCGCGGTGTACGGAGGGTACGACAACACCTTCCGCAACCTCCGGATCGCGGACACCCTCGTCTACGCGGGCATCACCATCTCCTCACTGGACTTCGGGTATCCGATGAACGGGTTCGGCACCGGGCCCACCGCCCTGGAGAACATCTCCCTGGTCCGGACCGGTGGCCACTTCTGGGGGACGCAGACCTTCCCCGCCATCTGGGTGTTCTCCGCCTCCAAGGTGTTCCAGGGGATCAGGGTCAGCCATGTGGACATCGTGGACCCGACCTACAGCGGGGTGATGTTCCAGACGAACTACGTCGGCGGGCAGCCGCAGTTCCCGATCAAGGACACCGTCTTTACGGACGTCTCGATCTCGGGAGCCCGTAAGAGCGGGGACGCCTTCGACGCGAAGTCCGGCTTCGGTCTCTGGGCGAACGAGCTGCCGGAGTCGGGGCAGGGGCCCGCGGTCGGTGAGGTCACCTTCAACGGCCTGCGCTTCTCCAACAACGCGGTGGACACGCGGAACACCACCTCCACCTTCAAGATCAACGTCAACCCGTAGGGAGATCCGCACGGTGCTTGGGGCCGTCGTGGTGGGGTGGACCGACCGCCGCGACGGCCCGCAGGATCGACGCAAGCTGCTTGCGCGGTTTGCGTTAGTCTTGCGTCCATGACGCGAAGACTTGCTCAGGTAGCGAAGAAGGTAGGGGTCAGCGAGGCCACGGTCAGCCGGGTCCTCAACGGCAAGCCCGGGGTCTCCCAGTCGACCCGGCAGTCGGTGCTCACCGCCCTGGACGTGCTCGGCTACGAGCGGCCGAGCCAGCTGCGGGGCGAACGGGCCCGCCTGGTGGGACTGGTCCTGCCCGAACTGCAGAATCCGATCTTCCCGGCCTTCGCGGAGGTCATCGGCGGCGCGCTCGCCCAGCAGGGCCTCACGCCGGTGCTCTGCACCCAGACCACGGGCGGCGTCTCCGAGGCGGACTACGTGGACCTGCTGCTCCAGCAACAGGTCTCCGGGGTCGTCTTCGCGGGTGGGCTCTTCGCCCAGGCGGACGCGGAGCACGAGCACTACCGGCGGCTCGCCGAGCGCAACATTCCGGTGGTCCTCATCAACGCGCCCATAGAGAATCTCGACTTCCCCTGCATCTCGTGCGACGACGGCGTCGCCGTCGAGCAGGCGTGGCGCCATCTCGCCTCGCTGGGCCACGAGCGGATCGGCCTGGTGCTGGGCCCGGCCGACCACATCCCTTCCCGCCGCAAGCTGGCGGCCGCCAGGACCGCCGCGGCGGCCAACGGGCAGGAGCTGACGGCGGAGCACGTCGAGCGGACCATGTTCTCCCTGGAGGGCGGTCAGGCGGCCGCCTCGCGGCTGCTCGACCGGGGCACCACCGGCATCATCTGCGCGAGCGACCCCCTGGCCCTCGGCGCGGTGCGGGCGGCCCGCCGACGCGGGATCTCCGTACCGGACGGGGTGTCGGTGGTCGGTTACGACGACTCCGCCTTCATGAACTGCACGGAGCCGCCGCTGACCACGGTGCGCCAGCCCATCGAGGCGATGGGCCGCGCGGTCGTCGAGCTGCTCTGCGCCCAGATCCAGGGTGGCGAGGTGCACCACGGCGAACTGCTCTTCGAGCCCGAGCTGGTGGTGCGCGGGTCGACGGCACAAGCGCCGCGGTAGCCGGACACTGCCGGCCACACACGGACGCCACGGGCACCGGCCCCCTGGAGGGGGGCGGGCGCCCGCGGCGTTTTGCGTGGTGCGCCCCCGTTGTGCGGCGTTCCCAGGTCGACGACCCGTACTACACCCAAGGGCATTCATTCATCTGTCAAACAATTACGAGATCGGCGCTAGATATTGCGCCCTTCTGTTCCCGGTGGTTGAGTGTGCGGCGCCCCACAACGCATCGGCGGTGGGGCGACGTCCACGCACATGCCCGAGGGGGACCACCCATGAGTAGAGCCGCGTTCCGCCGTCGAAGCCGCGCAGGCGCGGTCGCCCTTGTCTCCGCGCTGGCGCTCACCGCTCTCGCGGCCTGCGGTACGAGCAGCAGCAGCGACAACGACGGCGGCGAGAAGGACGGCGGCGGCAGCACCTCGGCCGACCCCTCCGCCCCGCTGGACCCGAAGACCAAGGTGACGATCACCATCGACTGCATGCCGCCCACGGCGAAGGCGGCCGAGCTCAAGGAGTGGAAGGAAGACGTCACCGAGTTCAACAAGACCTACCCGAACGTCACCGTCGAGGGACGCTCCACCGCGGGCCAGTGCCTGGAGCCCCCGCGCTTCACGGCCATGCTGAAGGCGAAGTCCCAGCCGGACGTGTTCTACACCTACTTCACCGACCTGCCGCAGGTGCTCGACAACGACGGCGCCGAGGACATCACCGCGTACGTCACCGACAAGAGCGTGCCCCGGCTGGCGGACATCGACCCCAACGTCCTCAACTCGCTCAAGCAGGACGGCAAGCTGTACGGGCTGCCGACCAGCAACTACACCATGGGCCTGCTCGTCAACCGCAAGCTCTTCCAGCAGGCCGGCCTCGACCCCGACGCCCCGCCGCGTACCTGGGAGGAGGTCCGTACCGCCGCGAAGAAGATCGCGGGTCTGGGCAAGGGCATCTCGGGCTTCGGCGAGTACAGCGCGGGCAACACCGGCGGCTGGCACTTCACCGCGCAGATGTACAGCGTCGGCGGCGAGGTCGTCGATGCGAGCGGCACCAAGGCGGCCTTCAACGACGACCTGGGCAAGCAGGTCGCCGAGAACATCAAGGCCATGCGGTGGCAGGACGACAGCATGGGCAAGACGCAGCTGCTGAAGTGGGGCGATCTGCAGAAGCAGATCGCCACCGACAAGCTGGGCATGTTCCTCGCCGCGCCCGACGACATCGCGTACATGGTGCAGCAACTCGGCGCCACGTACGAGAACTTCGGGATGGGGCCGATTCCCGGCGAGAAGAACACCCTGGCCGGCGGCAACAACTACATGATCAAGAAGGGGATTTCGCCCGACAAGATCAAGGCCGCCATCGCCTGGCTGAACTACAAGAACCTGAGCGTCGGCAAGGGCCAGTTCGACTGGGAGCGCACCAAGGCCGACAAGCTTCCCGTCGGCGTTCCCCAGCCCAACTTCTGGCTGAACACGTCCAAGACCGAGGACGACGCCGCGAGGACGCAGTTCGCCACCATGCCGGTCGCCAACTTCAAGACCTTCGTGGACAACCCGGTCGCGGGCAAGGCCGAGCCGCCGAAGGCCCAGGAGATCTACAAGGTCCTGGACAACGTGATGTCCGGCCTCCTCACCAACAAGGACGCGAACGTCGAGAAGCTGCTCTCCGACGCGGAGAAGCAGGTCAACCAGGTCCTGGCCACCCAGTAACCGGGCGAAGGGGGCCGGCCCGGCCGGCCCCCCGCTCCCCCGTCCGCGCCCGGACCGCGTTCCGGCACCACTGCACCGAGGAGGCGGCGACGATGTCGGCCCCCACCATCCCCAAATCGGCGGCGAAGACGCCCCGCCCGCCCCGGCACCACGGCGAAGGCACGAAGCTCGCCGGCGGGGCCTTCACCCGGGCCCTGCGCCGCAACCTCACCGCCCACGGCTTCCTGATCGGCGCCGTCGTCTGCTTCGCCCTCTTCTCCTGGTATCCGATGGTGCGGGAGTTCGTGCTCGCGTTCCAGAAGACCGAGGACGGGCAGACCACCTGGGCGGGCCTGGACAATCTGAACACCGTCTTCAACGACCCGGCGTTCTGGCAGGCCTGGCGCAACACCCTGCTCTTCACCGTACTCGCGCTGGTCCTGGGCTTCGCCGTCCCGTTCGTGGTCGCGGTGGTGATCAACGAGTTCCGGCACGCGCAGGGGTATCTGCGGCTCCTCGTGTACCTCCCCGTCATGCTCCCGCCGGTCGCGTCGGTGCTGCTCTTCAAGTACCTCTACGACCCCGGCTACGGCATGCTCAACCAGATCCTCGACTTCTTCGGTGTGCCGGCCCAGCAGTGGCTCCAGGACCCCAGCACCTCGATGCTCTCCGTCGTGGTCGCCTCGACCTGGATGAACATGGGCGGTGCGACGCTCATCTACCTCGCCGCGCTCCAGGGCATCCCCGGCGAGCTGTACGAGGCCGCCGAACTGGACGGTGCAGGGCTGTTCCGCAAGGTCTGGCACGTCACCATCCCGCAGACCCGGCTCATCCTCTCGTTGCTGCTGCTCATGCAGGTCATCGCGACGATGCAGGTGTTCGTCGAGCCCTTCCTGCTCACCGGCGGCGCGGGCCCCGAAGGTTCGACGACCACGGTCGTGTACCTGATCTACCAATACGCCTTCAACTTCAACAACTACGGCGCCGCGGCGGCGCTCGGTTTGGTCCTCCTCGTACTGCTCGCCGGAGTGTCGGCCGTGTACGTGAGGCTCAGCCGCGCCGAGGACGAGTAGGACCCGGGGGAAACGACAGATGTCCCAACGCACGCTCATCTCGCCGGCCCAACTGGCCCGGCCCCGCGGCAAAGCCGTCTACTGGGTGGTCTTCGGGCTCGTCCTCGTCCTGTTCACGCTGGTCTTCCTCGGACCGCTCTACTGGATGGTCTCCGGGGGCCTCAAGTCGACGCAGGAGGCGGTGCAGTCCCCGCCGACGCTCTTCCCCTCGACGCTGACCCCCGGCAACTACTCGCGCGCCTGGGAGGTGATGGACCTCTCCCGCCTCCTCTTCAACACCCTGTACTACGCGTTCGGGGCGCTGGCCTTCCAGCTCGTCCTGGACGTCGCAGCGGCCTACTCCCTCTCCCGGCTGCGGCCCGTCTTCGGCAAGGCGATCCTCGGCATGATGCTGGCCACCCTCATGATCCCGGCGACGGTGCTGGTCGTCCCGCAGTACCTCACGGTGCTGGACGTCCCGTTGGTGGAACGCAACCTGCTCAATTCGCCGTGGGCGATCTGGCTCCCGTCGGTGACCAACGCCTTCAACATCTTCCTGCTGAAGCGGTTCTTCGACTCCATACCGAAGGAGTTGCTGGACGCCGCGGCGATGGACGGGGCCTCGCCGATGCGCACCCTGCGCTCGATCGTCCTGCCCATCTCCCGGCCGATCCTCGGGGTGGTCTCCATCTTCGCGGTGGTCGGGGTCTGGAAGGACTTCCTCTGGCCGATGCTCACCCTGCCCGATCCGGCGATGCAGACCCTGAACGTCGGCATCTACTCGCTCTCCAACGGCGTACCCGAGAACGTGCTGATCGCCGCCCTCACCATCGCGTCCCTGCCGACGCTGCTCATCTTCCTGCTCTTCCAGCGGAACATCATGAGCGGCCTCACAGCGGGCGGCCTGAAGGGCTGAGCCCGGCGTCGGGCTGCCCCGGTCGGTCCGGGGCAGCCGGTGCCGCCCGCCCGCACGTTCGCCCCGCGCGCCGCGCGCCCGTTCGCGCTTTCCCGAAGCCCCCGCACGACGCCCTCGCACGACGCCAGCCCCCATGAAGCCTCCGCCGCCGGCCGTTACCGCGTGCCCCGCTGTCCGGCCGGCGGCGGACCCTGCCCGAAAGGACCCTCACGTGGCAGCCCCTCTTCCGGTACGCACCGACGACTGGTGGCGCAGCGCCGCCATCTACCAGGTGTACCCACGCAGCTTCGCCGACGGTGACGGGGACGGTACCGGGGACCTCGCGGGCGTCCGTTCGAGACTGCCGTACCTCGCCGAACTGGGCGTGGACGCGATCTGGTTCACGCCGTGGTACGTGTCTCCGCTCGTCGACGGCGGTTACGACGTCGCCGACTACCGCACCATCGACCCGGCCTTCGGGACGCTGGCCGAGGCGGAGAAGCTGATCGCCGAGGCACGGGACTCCGGTATCCGGGTGATCGTGGACATCGTGCCGAACCACGTGTCGGACCAGCACGCGTGGTTCCGGGCGGCGCTGGCGGCCGGACCCGGCAGTCCCGAAAGGGAGTTGTTCCACTTCCGGCCCGGCCGGGGCGAGTCCGGCGAGCTGCCGCCCAACGACTGGCCCTCGCAGTTCTCCGGGCGCACCTGGACCCGGGTGCCGGACGGCGAGTGGTACCTCCACCTCTTCACCCCCGAACAGCCCGACCTCAACTGGGCGCATCCCCAGGTCCGTCGGGAGCACGAGGAGATCCTGCGCTTCTGGTTCGAGCGCGGGGTGGCCGGTGTGCGGATCGACTCGGCCGCGCTCCTCGCCAAGGACCCGGCGCTGGCCGACTTCGTGGAGGGGGTGGATCCCCATCCGTACATCGACCAGGACGAGTTGCACGACATCTACCGGTCCTGGCGGGCGATCGCCGACGAGTACCAGGGTGTCTTCGTGGGTGAGGTCTGGCTGCCGGACTCGGAGCGCTTCGCGCGTTATCTGCGTCCGGACGAGCTGCACACCGCCTTCAACTTCAATTTCCTGGCGTGCCCCTGGCGGGCGGACCGGCTGCGGCGGACGATCGACGACACCCTGGCCGAGCACGCGCCCGTCGGCGCCCCGGCCACCTGGGTGCTGTGCAACCACGACGTGACCCGCACGGTGACCCGGTACGGCCGGGAGGACACCGGGTTCGACTTCGCCACGAAGGCCTTCGGTACCCCCACGGATCTGGCGCTCGGCGAACGGCGGGCGCGGGCCGCGGCTCTCCTGACGCTCGCGCTGCCCGGGGCCGCCTACCTCTACCAGGGCGAGGAGTTGGGCCTGCCCGAGGCGGACGTCCCGCTCGACCGCATCCAGGACCCGATGCACTTCCGTTCCGGCGGGACCGATCCGGGGCGGGACGGCTGCCGGGTACCGCTGCCGTGGTCCGCGGACGCCCCCTACAGCGGTTTCGGCTCGCGCGAGGAGCCCTGGCTGCCGCAGCCCGAGGGCTGGCAGGCGTACGCCGTGGACCGCCAGAGCGGGGACCCCACCTCGATGCTGTCGCTCTACCGGGAGGCGTTGAGGCTGCGGCGCACCACCGCCGCCTTCCGGAGCGAGCCGTTGACCTGGCTCCCCGCCCCGGAGGGCGTCCTCGCCTTCCGGCGCGGTCCGGGTCTGATCTGCGTCGTCAACCTGGCGGCCGAGCCGGCGGAACTCCCCGCCCACACGGACGTCCTGCTCGCCGGCGGTCCCTTGGACGACGAAGGCCGTCTCCCCCAGGACACGGCGGTGTGGCTGCTGGCCTGAACCGGCCTCCGCACCGCCTTCCAGCTGTCCAGCTGTCCCCCCACAGGAGGTTATGCATCATGAGCGTGACAAGAGCCGCACCCCGTGGACGGTCCATGACCGCCCTGCTGGCCTCACTCGCCTGCACCGTGGCCCTCGGTACGGCGGCCGCCCTCACCGGGGGTGGCGCCGGGCCCGCGGCGGCGGCCGAGGCACCCGTACTCTCGCCGTTCGCGGTGGCGGGGCGCGGGGCCCAGGTGCCGTTCACCGAGCTGGAGGCGGAAACCGCCGCGACCAGCGGCTCGCTGATCGGCCCCGACCGTACGTACACCACTCTCCCGTCCGAGGCTTCGGGGCGGCGCGCCGTACGGCTCGACGCCCCGGGCGAGTACGTCGAGTTCACCCTCACCAAGCCGGCCAACGCGACGACGGTGCGCTACTCCGTACCGGACAACTCTGCGGGTACGGGTATCACCGCACCGGTCGCGCTCAGCCTGGACGGGACCAAGCTGAAGGACCTCGACTTCACGTCCAGGTACGGCTGGTTCTACGGCTCGTATCCGTTCACCAACACCCCGGGCAGCCAGCCGCACCATTTCTACGACGAGACCAGGGCGCTCTTCGGCCGGACGCTGGCCGCCGGCTCGAAGGTCCGTCTCACCCTGCCCTCCACCTCCGCCACCCCGTGGGCCGTGGTGGATCTGGCCGACTTCGAGCAGGTCGCGGCCCCGGTGACCCGGCCGGCCGGTTCGCTCTCGGTCACCGACTACGGCGCCGACGCGAGCGGCGCGGCGGACTCCACCTCCGCCTTCCAGCAGGCCGTCGACGCGGGTAAGGCCCAGGGCCGCGAGGTGTGGATCCCCCAGGGCACCTTCAAGCTGACCGACCACGTGGTGGTCGACCAGGTCACGCTGCGCGGAGCCGGCCCCTGGTACAGCGTGCTGGGCGGCCGTCACCCCACGGACCGGAGCCGGGCGGCGGGCATCTACGGCAAGTACGTCTCCGGCGGCGGGTACGGCGGCGGGGTCCGCCCGTACGAGGCCGGCGGCCCGAGCCGGAACGTCACGCTGAAGGACTTCGCCCTCATCGGTGACATCACCGAGCGCGTGGACGAGGACCAGGTCAACGCGATCGGCGGCGCGATGAGCGATTCCGTCGTGCAGAACGTGTGGTTGCAGCACACCAAGGTCGGGGCGTGGATGGACGGCCCGATGGACAACTTCCACATCCGCGACAGCCGCATCCTGGACCAGACGGCGGACGGGGTGAACTTCCACTGGGGCGTCACCCACTCCTCCGTGGAGAACACCTTCCTGCGCAACCTCGGCGACGACGGCCTCGCCATGTGGTCCGACACGAAGGCCGACACCGCCAACTCCTTCACCGGGAACACCGTGGTGGCTCCGATCCTCGCCAACCACGTCGCGATCTACGGCGGCAAGGACATCTCGGTCACCGACAACGTCCTCGCCGAGAGCCTCACCAACGGCGGCGCCCTGCACGTGGGCAACCGCTTCCCCGGGGTCTCCCCCGGCCAGGGCACCGATGTGCAGGGCACCTTCACCCTGGCCCGCAACACGACCATCCGGGCGGGGAACACCGACTACGGCTGGCCCTTCCCGATCGGCGCGGTCTGGTTCGACGCCCGTAACAGCCCCATCGACAAGGCGACGATCAACGTCACCGACACCGACATCCTGGACAGCTCCTACGCCGCCATCCACTTCGTCTCCGGGACGACGAAGAACGTCCACTTCGACAACGTGAACATCGACGGCACGGGGACCTTCGCGCTCCAGTTCAACGATCCGGCGCAGTTGTCGCTGACCAATGTGCGGGCCACGCACATCGGGTTCACCGACGCCGTGTACAGCTGCCTCGGCTCCTCGCTGGCGGTGACCCAGGGCACCGGCAACTCCGGTTGGAACACCAAGCTCCCGGCGACCTACTGCGGTCCGTGGCCCACCGCGAACTACGACCACGGCACCTCGCCCACCCCCACGCCGACCCCGACACCCACCCCTACGCCCACGCCCACCCCGACTCCCACGCCCACCGGTCCGACCCCCGACCCCGGACGGAACCTCGCCCTGGGCAGGCCCGTCACCGCGACCGGGTACGCGGACGTCTACGGCCCCGCGAAAGCCGTCGACGGTGACGCCAACTCCTACTGGGAGAGCGTCAACCGGTCCTTCCCGCAGTCGCTGACCGTCGATCTGGGGGCGGCGACCGGTGTGGGCCGGGTCGTGCTCAAGCTGCCGTCGTCCTGGGAGGCGCGTACCCAGACCCTGACGCTCCTCGGCAGCGCCGACGGTTCGGCCTTCACCACGCTGACCGCGTCGAAGGACTACCGCTTCGACCCGGCCTCCGGCAACACGGTGACCGTGACCCTGCCCACGGGCTCCACGCCCCGGTACCTGCGGGTCACCGGCACCGCGAACACGGCCTGGCCCGCCGTCCAGGCATCCGAACTGGAGGCGTACCGCTCCTGAAGCTTCCGCCTCTCAATCTGCTCGCCGCCCGCCCGCGGTCCTGGACCGCGGGTGGGCGGCGTGCTGGGAGCGCCCTTCACCCGCCGCCCCGGCCACTGCCCCGCCGCCGTGGCTCCATCGACGCGTGCGATCGCGGGGCGGCCGGAAGCTCTCGTGGCGGCACCGTCAGGGACGGATCCGGGTCAGCGTTCGTAGACCCCGGTCAGCCGGGCGCGGCCGAGGACCGGCGGGGTGAGGGCGGCCAGCAAAGTACGGGGCCGTACCCGGTCCGGAGATGCCGCGCCCGGGCTGCCGTCGACGGGGGCGGCGAGCGCGAAGAGCTGGAAGACGTAACGGTGCGGGCCATGGCCCTTGATGGGCGCGGGGCCGTGGTAGCCGCGCCCGAGGGTGGCCCGCAGCAGGCGTACCCCCGGGCCGGGCTCTTTCGCGGCCAGGGCGCCGGGCGGGAGGTGCCGGGTGCGCGGGTCGATCAGCGCCACGCAGTGCACGGCGGGCTTGGCCATGGGTACGTCGACGTCCTCGACGACCAGGAGAAGCTGGGCGGTACCGGTGGGGAGCGCGGTCCAGGCCAGGTGCGGGGAGAAGTTCTCGCCGCCGACGTGCTTCGCGCAGTGGATCCGCGGAAGGGGGTCGCCGGAACCGAAGTCCTGGCTGGTGAGGGTCAGAGCCCCGGGTCCCTGGAGGTTGGGCAGGTTCCAGGCCAGGTGGGCCTCGCCCGCCCTGCGGTTGTTCAGGAGTCTGCCCAGCAGCGTCATCGGCCGGCCTCGATCATGGCGACGACCTCGGCGGTGGTGGCCCTTTCGCCGATCTTGGGGAACACTCGCTCCACGCTGTGGCGGTGGTCGGCTTCCTCGCGGTCGGCCATGGCGTCGGTGGCGAACACCACGTGGTAGCCGTGGTCGGAGGCCGAGCGCGCGGTCGACTCGACGCCCGCACTGGTCGAGATCCCGGCGAGGACGACCTGGGTGACGCCCAGGTCGCGCAGGAGGGTGTCGAGGCCGGTGTCGTGGAACGCGCTGCGCCGGCGCTTGGTGATCAGGTGGTCGGTCGGCCGGGCATCGAGTTCCTCGATCAGCTCGGCCCATCCGGGGGGCGGCGGGGCGCCGCGGCCCGCCCGAGCGGCCTCGGTGCGTCCCGGGGCCCGTCCGGTGACGTTGACCAGGACCACCGGCAGGCCGTGCCGACGGAACGCCGAGACCAGGTGGGTCGTGGGCTCGACGACCGCCGGGAGGGCGGCCCCGGCTCCGGCGAGCAGGCCCTTCTGCAGGTCGATCACGACGAGCGCGGGGGTGGGGTCGATCGTTGTCAGGGTCACAGGGTCGTCTCTCCTGTGGGTTCCGGCCGGGGCCGCGGGCCCGGACCGGCCGGTGCCCGATGTTCCGGACCGGACTGCGGCCGGACGTACGGGCGCTGGCGCCGGGGGCCGAGTGTTCGGGGCAGGGCGGTGTCAGACCGTGCGGGCAAGCCGGTCGAGCAGCGGCGCGGTGGCCGCCAGTTGGTCCAGCTCGGCCGGGGTGAACGCGCCGCTGGTCAGGGCCCTGGCGATGAGTTCGGTCCGGGCACTGCGCTTGTCCTTCAGCGCCTTCCGCCCTGCGGCTGTCATCGTCAGCAGCGCCCGCCTGCCGTCCTCCGGATCCGGGCGGCGCGCGACCAGACCGCGGGCACGCAGTGTGGCGAGCGTCGCGCCCATGGCCTGTGCGGTGATCTGCGCTTCCCGGGCCAGCGCGGAGGAGGTGGTGGGACCCGAGCGGTCCAGCAGTGACAGAGCGGTCCGTTCGGGCATCGCGAGTCCACCCTCCACCGGTACGTGGCGTACCCGCCGCACCAGTACACCGATGCTCGCCAGAAGCGCCGCGGCCACTCCGTCCGGAGCCAGGTCGTCGTTCATACACTAAGGCTACTTTATCAACCCGCCTTAGTGTTCCCGCGAGAACCTCGCGCCTGGCCTCCCCCATGCGGTGATCCACACCTTGAGAGCGCTCCCAACACTTCGCCCCAAGCGCCTCCACACGCCCCTGCATCCATCAGAACTCGAACACGAGGCCTCGCACTTGGTCCTCCAACTACCGTACGTGTCAGTTCTCTTGACACACAGGTTTCAGGAGTTTTACGTTCCTCGACAAATGAGAGCGCTCTCGAAAGCGCTCCCTCCCCCCTCCAGAGTTCGAGGTGCTGCCCCATGCAAGCCTCCCTCGTAAGACCCGCGGCAGCGGTGGCCCTGGCCATCGCCCTGACCGCCGTGGGCCTCGGCCCGGCCGCGACCCCGGCGGCCGCGGCCACGATCACCGCGGGTGCCGGCAGCTACACCGACACCCGCCCGGCCGGTACCTCCGGACCGACCACCAGCACCGGCGCACCGGTCACCCCCAAACTGACCGCGGCCGCCAAGAACAAGCCGGTGCCGACCAACGACTGGTGGACCTCGCTCGCCTACCAGCGCTACGGCGACAACCCGTACTCCACGCCGATGTACGGCCACCCGCTCACCTACCAGGCCACCTCCGGCGGCCTGGAGGTCGGTTACCCGACCACGCCCGCGATCGTCGGGGACGGCCGCCAGTACGAGTACGCGCACAAGGCCGACCTCACCCTCGGCCTCAGCGGTCTCAACTCGCCCGACACGAAGGCCGACGAATGGTCGGACTGGACGGTCACCCCCTACTGGTCGGACGGCACCCGCACGCTGCGCACGACCATCGGGCACGGCCTGCCCTTCGTGTACGCCAAGGGCTCCGGCGGCGATGCCCGGATCACCACCGCGAGCGCCCCCACCGTCTTCGCGGACAACGGCAACGTCCTCGGCATCACCGTCGCCGGGCACAACTACGCGCTGTTCTCGCCGACCGGCACCGACTGGACGGTCTCCGGGTCCACCATCACCGCCCCTCTCGGGGGCAAGGACTACTTCTCGCTCGCCGTGCTGCCGTCCACCGACGCGCTCGCGACGTTCCGCAAGTACGCCTTCAGCTTCGTCACCGGTTCCCAGGTGACCTGGCAGTCCACCGGCGGTACGGTCCGCGCGACGTACAGCCTCACCACGGAGGCCAAGGAGGGCACCGAGCGCGGGACGCTCCAGGCGCTCTACCGCCACCAGTGGCTGCACACCTCCGACGCGCTCACCGGGTACACCTACGTGTCCCCGCGCGGCACCATGAAGGTGCGCGAGGCCACCTCCTTCACCACCAGCCAGAAGAGTTCCGGTGTGGTGCCCGCGCTGCCGGCCGTCAGCGGCGTCGACACGGCCCGGCTGACCGGGTACCTCAACGAGGTGGCGAACGCCTCCGACCCGTTTTCCGGGGCCACCGACACCTACTGGACCGGCAAGGCGCTCGGCCGACTGGCCCAACTGGTGCCCATCGCCGACCAGATCGGCCAGACCGGCATCCGGGACAAGCTGCTGGGGCTGCTGAAGGGCAGGCTCCAGGAGTGGTTCACGGCGGGCGGCGCTTCGGAGTTCAGCTACGACAAGGACTGGAAGACCCTCATCGGGTACCCCGCCTCCTACGGCAGTGACACCGAGCTGAACGACCATCACTTCCATTACAGCTACTACGTGTACGCCGCGGCCATCATCGCCCAGTACGACCAGACCTGGGCCGCCGACTCCGCGTGGGGCACCATGGTCAAGAACCTGGTCCGCGACACGGCCAATCCGAGCCGCACCGACAGCGCGTTCCCCTTCCTGCGCGGCTTCGACGTGTACGCGGGACACAGCTGGGCCTCCGGCCACCAGGGCTTCGCGGCGGGCAACAACCAGGAGTCCTCCTCCGAGTCGACCAACCTGAGCGCCGCACTCGTCCTCTGGGGGTCCGCGACCGGTGACACCTCGCTGCGCGACCTCGGCAGCTACCTGCTGACCACCGAGTCGGAAGCGATCGAGCAGTACTGGTTCGACACCGACCAGCAGGTCTTCCCCGGCTCTTTCGGACACGACACGGTCGGCATGGTCTGGGGCAGCGGCGCCGCGTACTCCACCTGGTGGACCGCGAACCCCGAGGAAATCCACGGGATCAACACCCTGCCGGTCACCGGAGGTTCGCTGTACCTGGGACGCGACAAGGCGACCGTCAAGCGGAACCTCGCCGAGATGGAACGGGAGAACGGCGGTCCGGCCGTCGAATGGCGGGATCTTCTCTGGGAGTTCGAGGCACTGGCCGACCCGGCGTCCGCGAAGGCCAAGTGGGACGCGGGCAACGCGGGTTACACCCCCGAACAGGGTGAGTCCAAGGCGCACACCTACCAGTGGATCACCACGCTCGACAGCCTCGGTGCCCCGGACATGAGCATCAGCGGCGACATCCCGACCTCCGCCGTCTTCACCAAGAACGGCGTCAACACCTACGTCGCCCACAACTACGGCACCACCGCCCGCACGGTCACGTTCACCAACGGCGCGACCCTCTCGGTACCGGCCCGCTCCACGGCCACCGGCACGGGCACCGGCGGCGGCACCACCGACCCGGACCCCGGTACGGGCACGCCCACCGGGAACACCTTCCGGCTCAAGTCCGGCGGCACCCTCACCACCGCCACCGACGGCGTCACCGGTACCGACACGATCGCCTCGGCGGAGGGCGTCAACCGGGACGGTACGCCGTACAAGCCGACGACCTACCAGATCAGAGGTGTAAACGGCACCCTCTCCTCGGGAGCCTCCACGACGTTCCGCCTCCGGGTCGACGCGGGCACCGCGGTCGGGCTCGCCCCGCAGGTCCGGGTCAGCTACGACCTCACCGGCGACGGCACCTTCGACCGGACCGAGACCTACCGCTACTTCGCGACCGACCCGGTCGCCGGGTGGGAGGAGTACACCCAGGCAGGGGGCGCACAGGCGGCCACCGGCACCCTGGGCAACCTCACGGGCGGCACCGTCCGCCTGGAGATCTGGAACGCCCTGGGGAGCAGCACCTCCCAGGTGCAGACCGGCACGGACGCGGCGGTCCTGAAGATCCCCTACGTCTGATCCGGTGTGTCTGTTCCTGTACGGCCGGTCCCGCACATCGGTCCGACGGCAGGAGCCCCGCAGGCGCAGCGACTCGCGCTCGCGGGGCTCCCGCCGGTTCGGTCCCGGTTTCGAGGGCTTGCCCCCGTCACCTGCCTCTCAGCGTGCGGAAATCGCCGTACATGCGGAGCAGCGCCTCCCGGTTGTTCCTCACGGTGAGAAATTCGAGGACCCTGGTGAACATGAGGTCGAGGGCCCGCTGGTCCTGTTCCGGTGTCAGAGGTCCGCGCCAGTCGGAGGGATCAACCTCGGGGACGGCTTCGCGGAAGATCTCCGTGTACCAGCCGCAGCTGGAGAGCTCCTGCCGCTGGACGCAGAGCCACTCCGCGAAGCCGCGGAAGAAACCCCGGGACTGGGCCACGTCGATGCCGTTCAGCAGCATGACGGTCGGGTAGTACCGGCCGGTCAGGCCGTACCTCTCTGGATTCGCACGGATCTCCTCGATGAGGAGCTTGTCATTCACGGGGTTCCTCTCAACACTGTCGGGCGGGGCCGTGGGACGGGCGGCGGAGTCGGACCTCAGGACGAGGCCCGTCGTACGAGCGTGGTCGGGGTGATTACCGAGTCGGGCGCCTCGGCTCCCTGGCCGGCCCGGTCCCGGTCCAGGCCGCGCAGCAGGAGCCTGGCCATGAGCCGCCCCTGGCCCTCGACGTCCTGCCGGACGGTGCTCAGCGGCGGTACGGTTACCTCGGCCACCGTCGCCATGTCGTCAAAACCGACCACGGCAACCCGGCCGGGCACCGGGATGCCGCGCTCCCCCAGTACCCGCAGGGCGCCCGAGGCCATCAGGTCGTTGGCGGCGAAGACCGCGTCCAGGTCCGGCCGCCGTTCCAGCAGTTCTGCCATGGCCCGCGCCCCGGACTCCACGGTGAACGCGCCCTCCGCGACGAGGGTCGGGTCCACGTCGATCTGGATGTCCCGATAGCCGTCGAACCGGTCCAGGGCCGAGGTCTGGTCGGGCGGCCCACCGATGTACGCGATCCGCTGCCGCCCCAGGTCCCGCAGGTGCTGTACGGCCGCCCGCGCCCCGCCCCGGTTGTCCGCGTCGACATACGAAACGGTGCGCTCGCCGGGAGGCGTGGTCCAGCTCGGCCGCCCGCCGTACACCGTCGGCAGGCCGGCCCGCCGGGTGATCGCCGGCAGGGGGTCGTCGGTGTGCAGGGAGAAGGCGAGGGCTCCGTCGACGTGACCGCCGGAGAGATACCGCTCGATCCGGCCGAAGTCCCCCGGGCCCTCCACGATCAACAACACCAACTGGGTGTCATTTTCGGCCAGTTCCTTGCTGATGCCCCGGAGCTGCCGGGAGAAGAACGGGTCGGAGAAGATGCGTATCTCCGGCTCGGCGATCACCACGGCCACCGCCCCGGTCCGCCGGGTGACGAGGGTACGCGCCGCGTGGTTCGGAATGTACTGGAGTTCCTCGACCGCCTGGCGTACCCGCTCCACCAGATGTGCGCGCACGCCGTCGCCCCCGTTGACGACCCGGGACGCGGTGGCCCGGGAGACTCCCGCGCGTGCCGCGACGGCTTCCAGGGTGGGCCGGGAACCTGGGGACTGCTCGGGCAAGGCGGGCGCTCCTCAACGCTGGGCGGCGGACCGGTAGGCGGAACCGCCGGGTCACTCACAGCCTATGTGCTGTCCCGATTGAGAGCGCTCCCAACCTTGTCCCGTTTCTGTTCGGCACATCCCTTGACCCTCATTGGTCCAGCCCAATAGCGTCACGTTCGCCTCAGGGCAACACCCCCACCCCGTTGCGGTACTGACGGGTCATCACCCCCTTTGGGAGGGTCAGTGGTATCCCGACGTTCCTTCCTCACCGCGGCCGGCACGACCGCCGCCGCTACCGTCCTCTCCCCCCTGTCTCCGCTCGCCTCCCACGCCTCGGCGGCAAGCGCCCCCCTTCCGGTGTCGCTCCAGAACAACTCCGGAAGCAACACCGTGTACGCGTACATCTCCGGCACGGACAGCAGCGGTTGGCCGGTGTTCGTCTCCGCGAACGGCGCCCTGAACCGGTTGCCGAACCCTTCGGCGGCGGTGACCCCGATCGCCGACTACTCCATCCCGCTGGGCGCGTCCGGCTCGGCGGCGACCAAGGTGAATCTGTCCGGCTTCATCATCGGCGGCCGGGTCTGGTTCTCGGTCGGCCAGAAGCTCAAGTTCTTCGTCAACCCGGGCACGGTACCCGGCGTGGTCCAGCCGGCACTGACCAGCTCGGACCCCAACTGGGCGACGAACTGGACGTTCTGCGAGTTCACCTTCAACAGCGCCAACCTCTACGCCAACATCTCCTACGTCGACATGGTCGGTCTGCCGGTCTCCATGTCCAGCACCGGCACCTCCGGCAACCAGACGGTCAGCCCGCTTCCCAGCGGTGCGCTCGCCTCCATCGCCTCCGGGCTGCAGTCCCAGCACGCCACCGACGGCGCTCCCTGGGACAAGCTGGTGGTCAAGGACTCCTCCGGCGGGGTGCTGCGGGTGCTCGCGCCCTCGCACTCCCCGGTGGACTTCGGCACCTACTGGGACGACTACCTGAACCGGGTGTGGAGCCGCTACGCCTCCACAGCGCTGACGGTGAACGGCCAGGGCAGCATCGGCTCGTACACCGGTACCGTCTCGGGCGGCGCCCTCGTCTTCTCCGGCCTCAACACCAACGGCGTCCCGTTCACCAAGCCCAGCGCCGTCGACATCTTCGGCTGCGCCTCCGGACCGCTCTACAACTCCGGTGGCGACGCGCGCGGCGCCGTCGCGGCCCGGCTCTCCGCGGCGCTCAACCGCAGCAGCCTGCTGGTCTCCGGCGGCAACAACCAGCCCGACGGGGTGCCCGCGTCGCAGTACTACACGGACCCCATCACCAACCACTACGCACGGCTCGTCCACAAGTACGCGAACATCGGTTACGCCTTCCCCTACGACGACGTCGGCCCCACCGGCTCCGCGCCCGTCGACGGCCACATCCAGGACGGATCCCCCACGTCGTGGACCATCTCGCTGGGCGCGGGGTCCGGCTCGACACCCGGCGGCGGTACGGGCACCGGAACCAGCGCCTACAACACCATCCAGGCGGAGGCATACTCGGCCCAGAGCGGCACCACCACCGAGACCACCTCCGACACCGGCGGCGGTCAGGACGTGGGATACATCGCCAACGGGGACTGGCTCAAGTTCTCGTCGCTGGACTTCGGGTCGGCCTCGCCGAGTCAGTTCAAGGCCCGGATCGCCTCGGGCGCCGCCGCGGGCGTGAGCGGAGCGATCAAGGTCCGGCTGGACAGCACCACCGGCCCGCAGATCGCGGAGATCGACTTCGGCAACAACGGAGGCTGGCAGGCCTGGCAGACCGTCCCCGCCAACGTCGTCGCCCCGGCGACCGGAGTCCACGACGTCTACCTGGTCTTCTCCGGCAGCAGTTCGGACTTCGTCAACATCAACTGGTTCACCTTCGCCCACTGACCCGGACCCGCCGCACCGGCGGGTCACCTCAGCCGCGCCCTGTCACCGCACCGGGGCCCGGTGTTCTTGGCCGTCGTCGTCGACGGCCAAGAACACCGGGCCCGCCGGAGTGACACCCCCGTGACGTCCCGTGTTCTGGATACCGCGTCCTGGATCCCGCGTCCTGCGGGGTAGTGGCGGCTCCCGCCACACGTTCCGCTCGTCCGCGTCGCCTCACTCCTCCGTCACGAGTTCGAGGGCACCGCGGGACGAAGCCTCCGGCACGTCCGGCACGGGCCACTCCTGGTCGGGTACGTACCCCACGGGCCGCCACCACGGCTCGGTCGGCAGTTCCCCGGACGGCTCGAAAGGCTGCCCCGGAATGGGGAAGGCGCCCGGCTGGCCGACCGCGGCCGCGGCCTCCCGGGTCCACTCACCGGGCTCGGCCCACGGGTGCGGGGCGAGGTTGAAGGTGCCCCAGTGAATCGGCATCAGAACCCCGTGCGGCCTGCCGCCTTGGAGATCCAGGTGCGCGCGGAGCCCTTCCGCGGGCGTCATGTGGATGTCGGGCCAGAACTCGGAGTAGGCGCCGATCTGGATCATCGTGACGTCGAACGGACCGTGTTCGGCTCCGATGTCGCGGAATCCGGAGAAGTAGCCGGTGTCACCACTGTGGTAGATCCGGTGCTCGGCCCCCTCGACCGCCCAGGACGCCCAGAGGGTGTGCTGCCCGCTGCGCACGCCGCGTCCGCAGAAGTGGCGTGCGGGGGTCGCCGTGAGCCGGATGCCCGCCACCTCCGTGCTTTCGTTCCAGTCCAACTCGCGCAGCCGGGAGGGTGACACGCCCCAGTGCTCCAGATGGGCGCCGACGCCGAGCGGTACGGCGAAGACGGTCTCCGTGCGGGCGAGGGCGCGGATCGTCGGCAGGTCCAGGTGGTCGTAGTGGTCGTGGGAGATGACGACGACGTCCACCGGTCCGAGCGCGTCGAGCGACAGCGGGACGGGGTGAAGGCGCTTGGGGCCGGCGAAGTCGAACGGGGAACAACGCTCGCCCCATACGGGGTCGAAGAGCACGCGGCTCCCGTCGATCTCCGCGAGGACGCTGGAGTGGCCCATCCAGGTCACACGGAGACCGGAGGCCGGCGGCCGGGCCAGGTCCGCGTAGGTCGTGGCGTGTACCGGGATGTTTCCCAGCGGCGCCCTGCGTGCCCGCTGTTCCTTGTTGAAGTAGGTCTTCGCGAGGTCCAGCGAGGAACCCGAGGGGCGGGTCCGGGCACCGACCGGGTTCTGGAACACCCCGTCGGCGAAATGGGGCGAGCGGCGGATGCGCTCCATCCGGGCCCCCGCCGGGTCGGCCCCGAACGCGTCGGCGCGCATCGAGCGAAGTCGGGTGCGGAAGGGGGTCAGATATTCGGCGCCGGTCACAACATCTCCTGGGGGAGTCGGTCTCTTCTTATTATGTGCGGCAGGCAGGCCCGCGCGACGCTTCGCCCGGGGCCGGCACCGCGCCCCGGGCCTGCCCGGCTCCCCACTCGTATCGCCTCAGGCACCCGGCTGCCCGTACACGTGCTCGATGTGCAGGGTGAGGACGACCCTGCGGTCCCGCACCATCGCCTGCCGGTAGTCGTCCCAGTCGGGGTGCTCGCCGAGAACGTCCCGGTAGAGGGTGATCAGCGCTTCGACGGTGGCGTCCTGGGGATCGGCGGCGGCAGGCGTCAGCTCGGCCGTCCCGTCCACGACGGTCCACGCGCCGCGGTCCTCGCTCGTCACGTGGTAGCTCGCCCGGGGATCGCGGCGCAGATTCCGCGTCTTCGCCCGGTCCTCCGTCACCGAGACCCGAATCGTCCGGGCTTCGGCGTCGTAGGCGTGGCTCACGTTCGACAGCTGGGGGCGGCCGTTCTTCCTCAGCGTCACGAGCACTCCGCCGTGCGAGGCGCCGACGAGGCGCAGGAGGTCTTCCTGCGCGGTATCGAGAGTCGTCATGCCAGGTCCAACGTGCTTGCGGCCCCCAAGATTCCGCCGCCGCGGATCACACGTCCCGGGCGTGCACGGTCGGCGGGGCGCGGTCGGTGGCGCACGGTCGGTGGCGCACGGGTCCGACGGCCCGCTCCGTTCCGTGTTCGGCCTCCGGCCGTACCGCGCCCGCACCGCGCCGGGCCGGGGCCGCCCACCGTCACGTCTGGCGTACAGGTGCGTACTGCGCACCTCCGAGCCCGAAGGTCCAGGCGACCCCGTCCTTGGCCGTACGGGTCGACGGCGGTACCCGCAGCCAGTAGGTGCGGTGGGTGCCGTCCGGTTCGGGCGTGGAGTTGACGACCTCGACCATCACCACGTCCTCGTCGCCGGGGAGCGGGATGCGCCAGAGAACGCCCGTCTCGTCCCGGTGTACCGGCTCCGCCCCGGACTCAGCCAGGTAGCGGTCGTAGCCGAAGTGCTCCAGCATAACGCGCCGCAGCTCGGCGTTGTTCTCCTCGCGTATCCGCTCGGGCGTCAGAGCCGAAAGCTCTTCGAGGAAGGCGGCAGGCACCGGCATTCCGCGCCAGGCGTAGAGGGCGAACCCGTCCGGGTAGGCGAGTGCCGGGCCGTCCCCGCGGTCGAGGCGCCCCGCCTCGTCGCGGTGGAGCGCCTCGGGGCGTTCGGCGACGACGACCGCGTTCTCGTACGGCCACCACCAGCCGGCATGCCGCGCCACCTCGGACAGGCCCGACAGGCGCTCGCTCTCCTCGAAGGCGGCGAGCCATGCCGCGTCGTGCTGCCCGAGCACCGCGTCCAGCAGGACCAGTCGCACCTGGGTCTCTTCCTGCGGCTCCGCGGCGAGTTCGGCCACGACACCCGCGCGGATGCGCTCGGCGAGCGCAGAGGTGGTCTCCCACAACTGGGCTCCGGTGGCCGCCCAGAGCGCGGCCCAGCCCATTGCCCCCAACTCGTCGTACGCGCTGCGGCGTTCCTGGCTCCAGGGCCGGGTGCGCACCTCCTCACGCACCGACTTCCCGGCGTCGGTGAGCTGTCCGACCGCCTCCACGGCGGCCTTGGGCGAGTCAGCCCAGATGATCCGCCCCGGCTCCGCAAGGCCCGCCGTGCGGTAGGCAAGGCGAACGCCCTTCTCGGCCGCCGCCCGGTCGGCCCTTCCGGTGGCCGAAGCCACCGCCCGCCACGAGGTCACGTCCCGCGCCGTCATTCCCGCCCCTGTCATCGTCCCCACTCCTCATCCCTGTTCCTGTTCCTGTTCCTGTTCCTGTTCCTGCTCCGGCAAGCGTCCCGGTGCGTCCACACGTCGGTGGTCGCACATCGGTGGTGACACGACTGCGTCTCCCCGTCTCCCCGTCTCTGCGTCCCTCGTGCCGCGTCGGTGGCGCCCCGTTCACCGGCCTCGGACGCCCCGGCGTTCCGGGTGATCCACCGTCAGTCCGCGACGATGCGGAATGCGCCGGGGACGTACTCCCGCTGGCGCACCACCCGGAACCAGCCCCTGGGCAGCGCGATCACGGCGTGTTCCTCGTGCACGACCCGTCCGCCCTCGGGGAGGTGGAGCAGCATCGGCCCGAACGTCCCCGACTCGCGTATCAGCCGGCCCGGCCCCTGCACGGCGTGCACGTGTCCGGTGACCTCGCCCAGCGCCAGCACCAACCGGCCTCTCCCGTCCCGCAGTTCCCCCGGCGCCTCCAGGAACGGCGCGGGCACCTCGGACTCCTCGACCGCCATGATCAGCACATCGCCCTGCCGGTACACAGGCTTCTCCCCTCCGGTGCGGCACCCCGTGCGCCGGACCCTGCCCAGAACGCTAGGAGACGGGTCTGACATCGACGTGCCACCAGGGTGCCGAGGGCGTGGCCCGACCTCTCGCCGTCCGCGCCACCCGGGAGGGCGTCGTCGCGGACATCATCTGCCGGGCCCACGGCGACAACCGTCCCGGATGCGGCGTTGTCAGTGCCACTTGATAGACCTTGCGGCAGACAGACGTCCCCAGCACACCGGAGCCTCGGGTCATGACCATCACGCACCACCTGAGTGAGCTGCACGGCCTTCCCGCCGTCGACTTCGCCCCGCGGACCGACGGCCCCCCGCTCCCCGGAGCGGGCGCCGCGGCGTGGCGTCTGCGGGTCGACCCGTACGAAGACGAGTCGAAGACCTCCTGGGAGGAGGTGTTCGAGCTCTTCCTGAAGACAGTCGATCCGCTGGGTGTCAGGGCGCTGATCATCGGTCAGTGGGGCGAGGCGTACGACTGCGACTCCGCGTATCCGATAGGTCTGGTGGCCGCCGCCGCGAGCCGGCTGCCCTCCCTCGAAGCCGTGTTCGTCGGCGACCTGGTCCTGGAAGAGGCGGAGATCTCCTGGATCGAGCAGTCGGACGTGACGGCCCTGCTGAGTGCGTTTCCCCGGCTGGTGGAACTGGGCGTGCGGGGCGGCACCGGTCTGGTCTTCCCGCCGGTGCGGCACGAGGCGCTGCGTTCGCTCACGATCGAGTCGGGCGGCCTGCCGGTCCAGGTGGTGCGCGGTGTCCTGGACAGCGAATTCCCCGCGTTGGAGAAGCTCGACCTCTGGCTCGGTGTCTCGGGGTACGGCGGTGACACCGAACTCACGGACCTGGCCCCCCTGCTGTCCGGTACGCGCTTCATGGCTCTGCACCACCTCGGTCTGCGCAACAGCGAGATCCAGGAGGAGATCGCGGCGGCCGTGGCATCGGCCCCTGTGGTCGCACGGCTGCGCACCCTGGACCTGTCGAACGGCGTCCTGGGCGACGACGGTGCGGCGGCGCTGCTCGAAGGCCAGCCGCTCATCCATCTCGACACGCTCGACCTCCACCACCACTTCCTCAGCGAGGCGATGGAGCAGCGGCTCACCGACGCGCTGGTGCCGCACGGCGTCCGGCTCGACCTGTCCGACCGCAACCAGCCCTGGGGCGACGGCGGTCGCGAGAACCGGTACACGGCGGTGGCGGAGTGAACACCGCGACGGTCATCGAGCACCCGGAGACCTTCCACGGCCTTCCCGTATACACCCTGCCGCCTCCGGGCCGGACGGCTCCGGACTGGATCACGTCCGAGGGCGCCGCCGGGAGGATCGCGTCGGACGGGAGCCTGCCGGCGGCGGACGCGGTCGCCTGGCGGCTCGAATGCGCGTATGACGACGATCTCGACTTTCCCGCCCTGTGGCGGCACTTCCTGGGCGCCGTGGACACGTCGCGGGTACGGGCGCTACTGATCGGCCCCTGGTGGGAGGACGAGTACGCCCCTCTTACCCCGGTGATCGAGCTCCTTTCGGCGGAGGCCGCCCGTTTTCCGTCTCTGCGCGGGCTGTTCCTGGCCGACGTGGAGAGCGAGGAGTGCGAGGTGTCGTGGTTGCAGCTGTGCGACATCACGCCGGTACTGAGCGCCTATCCGCTCCTGGAGGAACTCGTCGTCCGGGGTGGCGGCCCGGCGGGAGGCCCCGAGGACCAGGATTCCCTCCGGCTGCGGCCCGTGCGGCACACCGCTCTGCGATCCCTCCGGTTCGAGTCGGCCGGGCTGCCCGGACACGTCGTGCGGGCGGTCGGAGCCAGCGAACTGCCCGCGCTGCGGAGCCTCGACCTATGGCTGGGCTCCGACTGGTACGGCGGGGACGCGACCGTGGAGGACCTGGCTCCGCTGCTGTCCGGCGGCGGGTTGCCGGGGCTGCGCCACCTCGGGCTGCAGAACAGTGTGATCCAGGACGGGATCGCCGCCGCCACGGCGTCCGCGCCCGTCGTCGCGCAGCTGGATTCGCTGTCGCTGGCCATGGGCACGCTGAGTAACACGGGTGGCGGGGCGCTGCTGGCCGGGCAACCGCTGTCCCATCTGTCGCGACTCGATCTGCGCCACCACTACCTGGACGAGGAGATGGTCCTCCGCATCAAATCGGCCTGCGCACCGGCTCTGGTGGACGCGGAGCCCGGTGAAGCGGCTCACGTCGATGCGGAGCAGGACGATGAGCGGTATGTCGCGGTCAGCGAGTAGTCCGGGGCCGTACTTCGCCGTCGTCGGCAACCCGCTCAACCGCCGGGTCGCCTTCTTCCGGGAGGCGGTGCGCGCCGCCGGTCTGCCGGAAGCGCGGGTCGTACCGTGGCTGGACGTGCTGCACGGCAGGGCGCGGTTCCTGCCCGGCGAGTCGGTGCGTCTGGAATCACCGGGCGAGGAACCCGAGGTCGAGCGGCTGCTGCGCGGGGTCGGGGATCCGACCCGGGTGGAGGGCTCAGCCCGCTGGTACGCGAACTTCCTGACGGCCGTCGGCACCGTGTCCGCCGACGTGGCGACCGCCGGCGGCGAACTGCTGCACGATACGGACGAGTTGGCCAGGATGTTCGACAAGCGGCTCTGTCACGGGGCGCTCGACGAGGTGGGCGTACCGGTACCCGCCTCGCCCACCTCGGGCGCCGCGGCGGCCCCGGTCCGGGGCTGGGAGCACCTACGGGAACTGATGCGGGACCATCGGATGCCGCGGGTGTTCGTGAAGCCGGCGCACGGTTCCTCGGCCTCCGGGGTGCTGGCCGTGGAGACGGCCGGACCGGGCCGGGTCCAGGCGACCACTTCGGTGGAACGGGACGAGCGGGGAAGGCTGTTCAACTCCCTGCGTGTGCGCCGCTACACCACCGAGCGGGAGGTCGCGGCGCTTGTGGACGCGCTCGCACCGGACGGGTTGCATGTCGAACGCTGGCTGCCCAAGGCCTCGCAGCGGGGTCGGTCAGCCGATCTGCGGGTCGTGGTGGTCGCGGGCCGTGCGACGCACGCCGTCGTGCGGACCAGCCGCTCTCCCCTGACCAACCTGCACCTCGGCGGGGCCCGCGGCGATCTGGACGCGGCCCGTGGGGCCGTGGCGTCGGCCGGCGGGAGCTGGTCCGAGGTGCTCACCCTCTGCGAACGCGCCGCCGCCTGCTTTCCCCACACCCTGTGCGTGGGGATCGATCTGCTGCCCGCGACCGGCTGGCGGCGGTTCGCCGTGGGCGAGGTCAACGCGTTCGGTGATCTGCTGCCCGGTCTCACCGGCCTCGCGGGGAGCGGGGCCGAGGGCCAGGACACCTACGCCGCGCAGGTCGCCGCGGTACGGGTCCCCGCGGACACGCCCGTGAGCGACGACAGCACACCTGACGAACGAGCAAGGAACAACGGTGTCACCGCTACCTTCTGACCCCAGCATCCGCGCGGGCACGACTCCCGCGGGCACGGCTCACCCCGGCACGGCGTCCGCCGGTGTCGCCCCGGACGACCGCGTGCCCGACATGAACGCCGTCGTCGGCACTCACGACCTGCTGCTCGTCACGCTCGACACGCTGCGTCACGACGTGGCCGTCGAACTCGCGGCGGCGGGCCGCCTCCCGCATCTCGCCCGGCATCTTCCCGGCGGTGTCTGGGAGAAGCGGCACGCGCCCGGCAGTTTCACGTACGCCTCCCACCAGGCGATCTTCGCCGGGTTCCTGCCCACCCCCGCCTCTCCCGGACCTCACCCCCGGCTTTTCGCGGCGCGCTTCGCCGGCAGTGAGACGACGGCGGGCCGGACCTTCGTGTACGACTCCCCCGACCTGCCGGGCGGCCTGGAAGCGGTCGGCTACCGCACCGTGTGCGTCGGTGGCGTGGGCTTTTTCAACCAGCAGCAGCCCCTGGGCTCGGTGCTCCCCGGCCTCTTCGCGGAGAGCCACTGGGAGCCGGAGTTCGGAGTGGCCTCACCGACCTCCTTCGAAGCCCAGGTCACCCGGGCCGAAGAGGTCGTGGCGGCGCTCCCCGCCGATCAGCGGCTCTTCCTCTTCGTCAACGTCTCGGCGCTCCATCAGCCGAACTGGTTCCACCTGCCGGGTGCCACCGCCGAGGCCGGCGACTCACGCGCGACTCACGCGGCGGCGCTGGAGTACGTGGACCGGCACATCGGCAGGCTCTTCGCGGCGGCGAGCAGCCGACGCCGCTGCTTCGCCATCGTCTGCTCCGACCACGGCACTGCCTACGGCGACGACGGGTACACCGGCCACCGGCTCGGCCACGAAGCCGTCTGGACGGTCCCGTACGCCCACTTCTTCCTCGAACCGGGGGCCTGACCCAACCATGACCACCACTGTCGCCAGCGGCACGACACCTGCCGCCACCGCGGTCAGGCCGTACCAGAGTTACGTGTACGCCTACCCCCACAAAACCGCCTACGAGCAGTTCGGCGACCACCGACCCGCACTCCGCGAGCTGTGGACCGGGGAGGACAAGGCCGCCCTCCAGCTCTACGTCCACATACCGTTCTGCGAGGTCCGCTGCGGCTTCTGCAACCTCTTCACCCGGATCGGCGCCCCCGGCGAGCTGACGACCCGCTATCTCGACGCCCTCGACCGGCAGGCGACCGCCGTGCGGGACGCGCTGGGCGACGACGGGCCGGTACGGTTCGCCGCGGCCGCGTTCGGCGGTGGGACGCCCACCTTCCTGACGGCCGACGAGCTGGAGCGGCTCTGCGACGTCGCGGAGACGAGGATGGGGGCCGATCTGCGGGCGGTGCCGCTGTCCGTGGAGACCTCCCCGTCCACGGCGACCGCCGACCGGCTCGCGGTGCTCGCCGACCGGGGCACCACCCGTATCAGCATCGGCGTGCAGAGTTTCATCGACGGTGAGGCCCGGGCGGCGGTCCGCCCACAGCGCCGGGCCGATGTCGAAGCAGCGCTCGGCCGCATCCGCGAGACGCGGATACCGGTCCTCAACATCGACCTGATCTACGGCATCGACGGGCAGACCGAACAGACCTGGATCGCGTCACTGGACGCCGCACTGGCCTGGCGCCCCGAGGAGCTCTACCTCTACCCGCTGTACGTGCGTCCGCTGACCGGCCTCGGCCGGCTCGCCGGCGACGGGGGACCCGGGACCCGGACGGCTGCCGACGCGGCCTGGGACGCCCAACGTCTCCGCCTCTACCGCTCCGGCCGCGACCACCTGCGGGCCTGCGGGTACGAACAGATTTCGATGCGGATGTTCCGCCGCGCGGACGCGCCCCGGCAGGGCCCTGACGACCACGCCTGCCAGACGGACGGCATGGTCGGCCTGGGCTGCGGCGCCCGTTCGTACACCTCGTCGCTTCACTACTCCTTCGACTACGCCGTCGGCATGCCGAAGATCCGCCACATCATCGACGATTTCACCGCCACCGAGGACTTCTCCCGGGCGGAAACCGGTCGGCGCGTCGACGACGGGGAGTCGCGCCGCCGCCACCTGCTGCAATCGCTGCTCCAAGCCGCCGGGCTGCCGCGTGCCGAATACCGGCAGCGGTTCGGCAGCGACCCGCATGAGGACTTCCCGAACGAGCTGGCGCGCTTCGCGGCGCTCGGCTGGCTGGACGAGGACGGGGAAGCGGACGCGGTACTCCGGCTCTCCCCCGAAGGACTCGCCCACTCCGACGCGGTCGGCCCCGCGCTCTTCTCCCCCGCCGTACGCGCCGCGATGGCCGCGTACGAGACGAAGTAGTGAGGAGCGGCCCGTGGACCTGACGATCCTCTACCGGGGCCCGCTCGCCTCGTGCGACTACGACTGCCCGTACTGCCCGTTCGCCAAGAGGCGGGACAGCCGGGAGCAGCTGTCGGCCGACCGGGCGGCGCTCGAACGCTTCACGGCGTGGGTCGCCGCCCAGACCGAGGATCGCGTCTCGGTGCTCTTCACCCCGTGGGGCGAAGGGCTGGTGCGGTCCTGGTACCGGCGGGCGCTGGTCGAGCTGTCCCGTCTGCCGCAGGTGGCGCGGGTCGCGATCCAGACGAATCTCAGCGGCAGGACCGGGTGGCTCTCCGAGGCGGCCCCGGGCCGGGTGGCGCTCTGGTGCACGTACCACCCGGGGCAGACCCCGTACGACCGGTTCCTCGGCAGATGCCTGGAGCTGACCGCGGCGGGGGTGCGGTACAGCGTCGGGGTCGTAGGTTTCGAGGAGCACCTCCCCGAGGCGCGAAGGCTGCGCGCGGCCCTGCCGGAGCAGGTGTACCTGTGGGTGAACGCCGCCGAGGGGCGTACGTACACGGACGTGGAGGCGGAGCGCTGGACGGCGCTCGACCCGCTCTTCCCGTACAGCAGGCATCCGCACCGCTCGGCGGGACTGCCCTGCCGGACCGGGGAGTCGGTGATCTCGGTGGACGGGGACGGAACCGTGCGGCGGTGTCATTTCGTCAAGGCGCAACTGGGCAACCTCTACGACGGGAGCTACCGGCGGGCCCTTGCTCCGAGGGCCTGCCCGCTGGCGGTCTGCGACTGCCACATCGGGTACGTGCACCTCGAGTCGCTGCCGTTGTACGACGTGTTCGCCGGGGGCGTCCTGGAGCGGGTTCCGGCGGCGCCGGACGGGCCAGCGTCGGCGGGCCCGTCACGTCTCCGGCTTCCCCTGCTGTAGGGCGTGTCTGACAATTCCCGCCGGGCGTGCGGCGCCCGGCACGGCACCTCGCGGCGTTGTCGGACTGCCCGAGTACATCCAGTACACGGGCAATCCTCCGCCTTGCGATGCACCGCGCCGGACACCGCCCGCTGATCCGACGCGAATTATCAGACACGCCCTGGTGGGCCGCGGGGTCACACCGCTCAGAGCGGCAGCAGGTCCGGCCGCTTAGCGGCGACCTCGTCGCCGGAGGACTCACCGCGCAGGCGGCGGCCTATCCACGGCACCAGGTACTCGCGGGCCCACTGGATGTTGTCGCGCCGCACTTCGTAGGTGTTGCGCTGGGCCTGCGGGGGCCACGGCTGGTCGGGGTCGGCCGGGGTCTCCAGACCGAGGACCTGCGCGGCGCGCAACGCCACCCGGGTGTGTCCCTCGGCCGAGAGGTGCAGCCGGTCGTTGTCCCAGGCCCGGCGGTCCTGGATCGAGCGGAGGGACCAGAGGTCGAGCACCGGGCAGTGGTAGCGGTCCGCGATGGCCCGCAGGTGGACGTTGTAGGTGGCGATCTTGCCGCGCATGTGGCGCAGCACCGGCACGCCGCGGGTGTCGAAGCCGGTGGTGACCATGACGGTGCCGACCGCGTCGGTGAGTTCGGCGACCGCGCGCTCGAAGCGTTCGGCCAGGTCGTCGGGGTCCGTGCCGGGCCGGATGACGTCGTTGCCCCCGGCACAGAAGCTCACCAGGTCCGGGGCGAGCTTCTTGGCGCGGGGTACCTGCTCCTCGACGATCTGGTCGAGGAGTCGTCCGCGTACCGCGAGATTGGCGTACCGGAATTCTCCGTGCGGGGAATCGGAGTTCGTCGCCCCGTCGAGGACGGGAAGCTGATCCGCGAGGAGAACCGCGAAACGGTCCGCCCAGCCGACATAAGTCCCGTCGGGTCCGGGGTCTCCCACTCCTTCGGTGAAACTGTCGCCGATCGCCGCGTACGACCCGATGATGTCTGTCTTCTGGATTCTCGAACCGTCTGCCACGACCACATATCCTGCCTCTTCCCATGTGACCTGTGCGACCGTAAGAGGGGGTTGACGTGGGGTGAGATAGACCACCCGGTCAGTTTTTGGTAAAGCCGGAATAAGTAGAGGGGCGGCACGCTTGCGCGTACCGCCCCTCCAAGCCCTGACGGATCGTGACGACCGTCAAGCGGAGTTGTCTCAGATGGAGACGCCGTGGAGACGCAGGTAGGCGATCGGGTCCACGTCCGAGCCGTAGCTCGGGGTGGTGCGGATCTCGAAGTGGAGGTGCGGGCCGGTGACGTTGCCGGTGGCACCCGAGAGGCCGATCCGCTGGCCGCCGGTGACGGTCTGGCCGGCCTGGACCATCAGCTGCGACTGGTGCGCGTACTGGGAGTACATGCCGTCGGCGTGCTTGATGATGACCTCGTTGCCGTAGGCGCCGTCGTAGCCGGCGGAGACGACGGTGCCGGGGCCGACGGCGCGGATGACGGTGCCGGTGGCGGCGCTGAAGTCGGAGCCGGTGTGGTAACCGCTGGACCACATGGAGCCGGAGGCGTGGTACTGGGTCGTGACGGTCGCGTTGGCCACCGGGGTGGTCCAGCCGGAGCTGTTGCTGTCAGCGGCATTGGTGGCGGTCGCGGCGGACTCCGTCGCGGTCGCCGGGGCGGTCTTCGTTCCGGTCGTGGCCGCCGTCTTCGCCTCGGTCTTGACCTCGGTCTTCGTCTCGGCCTTCGCGGAGGAGGCGGCCGAGGAGGACGCCGTGGACGCCGAGCCGGACGCCTGGGCGCCGAGCGTCAGCTTCATGCCCGGGAGGATCAGGCTCGGGTTGCCGCCGACGACCTCGCGGTTGTCCTGGTAGAGCTTCTCCCAGCCACCCTTGATCTTGTGCTGGGCGGCGATCTTCGCCAGGTAGTCGCCCGGGACGACCTTGTAGGTCTGGGCGGACTGCTGGGCGGACTGGGCAGCGGCGGGGGCCGACTGCTCAGCGGCGTGGGCGCCCGTGGCTCCGAGGAGCGGCAGGGCGAGAACGGCGCCGCCGGCTCCTACGGCGAGGACGCCGCGAGCGATCGGGCCGGACTTCTTACGACGGTGCTTACCCGGGATGGGCATGGTGAATTCCTCTCCGGCGCCTACGAGGTGAGCTGTCGGGTTCGGGCTGGAGATGCCCGGTCGCATGGAAACGCGACTTCACCCCGAGCCGTCCGGAACAACTCCGGTCGGCGGCTTACCTGGGTCCCCCGCTCCTGCCACGCATCAGTGAGTGCGAATTCCGGACGGCGGCAGGATTAGGCGGTCCGTCCGGAGTGATGGTGAACGTAATCGAGCCGGGCCGGACGGAACAAGCCATCGCAAGCGGAACGGAATCCCCGTGGCGATATCGGCCCGCTTTACCGGTCACCCTCCGTGGATTATGGATCTTGGCATTCCGCACGGCGGAAGGACCGCCCTCCGGCGACTCGGCCACGCAGGGTCACGGATATGATCCCGCTCACCAGATCACCCACCATTTCCCCCATAAACGGATGATGTTGGCTAAATTCAATACATTACGGACATGTCGCGCAGGTCACTGATGACGGTTCCTCAGCGACCGAGGAGCCGCCCGCGGCACTTCGGGTCCGAGGAGCGATGTCGTAGGGTCGCGACGAGCCGACGTCGGCGAGCAGCGCCGGCGCCCAGAAGCACCGAGGAGCCGCTGTGACGCAGGTGCCGCAGTTCTCGCCGGCCGAGCCCGAGCTGAGCGGGGTCCGTAACTTCCGGGACGTGGGCGGACTGCCCACCACCGACGGACGACGGGTACGGCACGGGAGGCTGTTCCGCAGCGGTCACCTCGCCGCCGCCACCGCTGAGGACGCCGTCTTCCTCGGCCGGCTCGGCCTTCACACGGTCTTCGACTTCCGCAATGCGGCCGACCAGAAGCTCGACGGCTTCGACGTGGAGCTGCCGGGTGTGCGCAACGTCCGCATCCCGCTCTCGGACCCCGCCGACGGGGCGGGTTTCTGGCGTCTGGTGCGGGAGGGCGACCTCGCTCAACTGCGCTCGCTGCTCGCCGACGGCAAGGGCAGGGCGCGCATGCTCGCGTCGTACCGCTCGATCATCACCGACCGCACGGCCGAGCACAGCCGGGTACTGCACGCGCTGGCGGAGGACAGCGTGCCGGCGCTGATGCACTGCGCGGCGGGCAAGGACCGGGCGGGTCTGACGATGGCGGTGACCCTGCTGGCGGTCGGGGTGGAGCGCGAGGCCATCGCGGCGGACTACCTCAAGTCCAACGACGCCCACCGCCGGTACCGGCTGCGGCGCGGCGACAGCGCGGACCCCGCGGTCTCCGCCGAGGTGCTGAGCCTGCTCAACCCGCTCTTCGGCGCGCACATCGACTACCTGGACGCCGCCTTCGCCACCATCGAGGAGGAGTGGAGCACCTCGGAGCGCTACTTCGCCGAGGGGCTGGGACTGTCCGGGGAGGTCCGGGAGCGACTGCGCGAGAGGCTGCTGGACTGAGTCCGTGCGTCCGGATCGGGCTGGATCGGGCTGGGGCGGGGAGCCCCGCAGCGGCGAGTCGGGACCGTCGCCGTGGGGCCGCCCCGGCGTGAGCGGGACCCGCTACCGGTTGCCGCCGGCGACGGCGAACAGGATGTAGAGGAAGGCCGCGACGACGTGCCCGGCCACCAGGTAGGCGACGAGCCGGATGACCATCCCGCGCGGCATCTTCCGCTCCTGGGTGTCCCGGACCTCGCCGGTCTGCCGGGGGGTCAGCGGGTCGTAGTGCTCCGAATCGGACATGACGGTCCTCTCTGCCGAACGCCCGGGTCGGGGCGTTCGTGGAATGGGCTCGGCGCCAGGGTGCCGGGCGCGGTCAGCGCCGGCGGGTCCCGTCGCCGAGGCACAGCTCGGCGGCGGGGCTCTGCAACAGGGTGTGTACGAAGATCAGCTCGGCGCCCTCCGGCCCGGCAGCCGCGATCCGGTGCGGGGTGAGCGAGTCGAAGTGGGCGCTGTCCCCGGGCCCGAGTTCATGCGCGGATTCGCCGAGGGTGAGGCGGAGCCGCCCTTCGAGGACGTAGAGCCACTCCTCCCCCGGGTGGACGCGCACCAAGTCGCCCTGGGCGCCGTACGGGACGCGTACACGCAGGGCCTGCATGGCACGGCCCGGGCCGCCGGCCCTGCGGTACATCCAACCGTCTGCCTCGGGTCCGTCGAACCGGCCGCCCCGCACGATCGCGTCGCGTTCCGGGGGGATCTCGCCGAGGAGCTCGGACACGGTCGTACCGTAAATCCTGGCGAGACCCAGGAGCACCGGCAGCGAGGGCTGACGGTTTCCCGTCTCCAGCCGGGAGAGATGGGCCGGGGAGAGTCCCGCGCGCTGCGCGGCGGCCTCCAGGGTGAGGCCACGGCTCCGGCGCAGTTCGCGCAGGCGGGGAGCGACGCCGGGGAGGTCGTCGGCCACCCCTCCGTCAGGAGGATTCATGCCTCCATTGCGCCACCGGTTTTCCTCTGAGGCAAATTTCTTGCCTCAGAGGCAAGAGCAGGGGGAGGCAGGCGATCACCGATGGGCGACCGCCTGCTTCACCAGCGTGCGCCCGAAGTCCCACATCAGGCCGCCTCCGCTGTGAGCGTCATCCATGACCGACTCGAAAGCCGTCACGAACCGGTCGATCTCGGGCTCGCCGATGATCAGTGGCGGAATCAACTTGATCACCTCAAGGTGATCCCCGGACACCTGGGTCAGAATCCGATGCTTCTGGAGCAACGGTACGACAACCATCTGGGCGAAGAGCCCCTTGCGGGCGGCCTGGAGCATCGTCCACCGGCCGCGCAGTTTGATCGACGACGGCCGTCCGAACTCGATGCCGATCATCAGCCCGCGCCCGCGCACCTCGTGCAGCAGCTCATACCGGTCGACCAGGGCGGCGAGCCGCTCGCGCAGCAGGTCGCCGGTACGCCGGGCGTGGGCGACGATCTCCTGGTCCTCCATCACCGAGAGGACGGCGAGCCCTGCCGCCATGGCCTGGGCGTTCGAACCGAAGCTCGCCGAGTGGACGAGCACACGGTCCATGGAGGAGTAGACCTTCTTGAAGATCCAGTCCTTCCCGATGGTGGCTCCGACCGGCACGTAACCGCCGGAAAGCGCCTTGGCGACGCAGACCAGGTCGGGCTCGACGCCGTCCTCGTGCTGGTAGGCGTAGAAGTCGCCGGTCCGCCCGAGACCGGTCTGCACCTCGTCCACGATCAGCAGCGCCTTGTGCCGGTGCAGGAGCTCCTGGGCCTCACGCAGGAAACCGGGCGGCGCCGCGTGCACGCCCTTGCCCTGGATGGGCTCGACGACCAGCGCCGCCACGTCACCCCGCTTGAGTTCGCGGCGCAGCGCGTCGAGATCACCGAGGGCGATGGCGGTGTCCGGGAGCAGCGGGGCGAAGCCGTCGCGGAAGCCGTCCTCTCCGTTGACCGAGAGCGAGCCGGTGGTGAGGCCGTGGAAGGCGTGGGCGCAGTAGAGGACGCGTGGTTTCCCGGTCGCGTACCGGGCGAACTTGAGCGCGGTCTCGACGGCCTCGGTGCCGCTGTTGCCGAAGAAGACCCGGTCGAGGTGGGGGCTGTGGGCGAGGAGCTTCTCGGCGAGCAGGCCGGGCAGCGGCTGGCAGTCGAAGCGGGTGAGGTCGGCGAGGGAGGCGTCGAGCACGTCGTGCAGTGCCTTGCGGACAACCGGGTGGTGGCGCCCGAGGCCCATCACGCCGAATCCGGCGAGCATGTCGAGGTAGTCCTCGCCGTCCGCGTCCCAGAAGTAGGCGCCCTCGGCCCGTTCGTAGACCCTGTCAAAGCCGATGGTGTGCAGCATGCGCGGCAGCTGGTGGTTGAGATGGCGCGTGTGCAGTTCGTAGCGTTCGGAACCGCGCTCCGCGAGCAGGGTCGCGAGGTCGAACCCCTTCGGGGCGACGTCCGTGCTCTCTGCGTTCTCCGTGCTCTTTGCGTTCTCCGCGTTCTCCGCGATGTCTGCGTTCTCCGCGTTCTCTGCGATGTCTGCGCCGACCGCCCTGTCGTCCATCATTCTCCGCCCGTCTCCTTCTTGGCTCCGTGCGCCACTCGTTCCCGTTCCTCACCGTTCCCGCCCCGCACCGCACGCAGTGGTGGCGCCACGCCTCCCGCCGCCTCCCCGCCGGACAGCGCCGTTTGGATCCTGCCCGCGATCTCCACCGGGGTCAGCCCGATGTCGGCGAGCACCTCGTCCCGTCGGGCATGGGCGAGGAACTCCTCGGGAATTCCGAAGGTCCGCAGCGGTACGTCCACGCCCGCGTCCCTCAGGGCCTGCCCGACCGCCCAGCCGACGCCTCCGGTACGGCAGTTGTCCTCCACGACGGCGACCAACCGGTGGCCGGAAGCGAGGGGGGCGAGCTGCTCGTCGACCGGTCTGACCCACCGCGGGTCGACGACGGTGCAGCCGATCCCCGAACCCTTCAGGAGGTCCGCGGTGCGCAGGCAGACCGGGGCCATCACCCCGACCGCCACCAGCAGCACGTCGGGGCGCTCGCCCCGGTGCAGGACGTCCATGGCACCGAGGCGCGCCACGGCCGGGACCGCTTCCCCCACCGCTGCCTTGGGGAACCTGACGACGGTGGGGGCGTCCGGGACGTCGACGGCCTCGCGGAGCTGCGCTCTGAGCTGGTCGGCGTCGCGCGGGGCGGCGATCCGCAGTCCCGGCACGACCTGGAGCACCGACAGGTCCCACATGCCGTTGTGGGAGGGGCCGTCCGTGCCGGTGACGCCGGCCCGGTCCAGCACGAACGTCACGCCGCTGCGGTGCAGGGCCACGTCCATCAGCACCTGGTCGAAGGCCCGGTTGAGGAAGGTGGCGTAGACGGCGACGACGGGGTGCAGTCCTCCGGCGGCCATGCCGGCGGCGGAGACCACGGCGTGCTGCTCGGCGATGCCCACGTCCACGACCCGGTCCGGGAAGGCCGCGGCGAAGGCGGTGAGGCCGACGGGATGGAGCATGGCGGCGGTGAGGGCGACCACGTCGGGGCGCTCGGCGCCGATCCGGGCGAGCTCCTCGCCGAAGACCGCGGTCCACGAGGGTCCGGCGGGCGCGGTCAGCGGGAGGCAGGTCAGCGGATCCATCGCCGTCACGGCGTGGAAGCGGTCGGCCTCGTCCCTCAGGGCGGGGGTGTAGCCGCGGCCCTTCTCGGTGATGCAGTGGACGAGGACGGGCCCCCCGAAGTGCTTGGCCCGTACCAGGGCCGACTCGACGGCAGCGATGTCGTGGCCGTCGACCGGTCCGACGTACTTGAGGCCGAGGTCCTCGAAGAGCCCCTGCGGGGCGAAGGTGTCCTTGAACCCCTTCTTGGCGCCGTGCAGGGAGCCGTAGAGCGGCTGTCCGACGACGGGGGTGCGTTCCAGGAGTTCCCTGCACCGGGCGAGGAAGCGCTCGTAGCCGTCGGTGGTGCGGAGCGTGGCGAGGTGGTCGGCGAGGCCGCCGATCGTCGGGGAGTACGAGCGGGTGTTGTCGTTCACCACCACGATCAGGGGACGGTCCTTGGCGGCGGCGATGTTGTTCAGCGCCTCCCAGGCCATGCCGCCGGTGAGTGCGCCGTCCCCGACGACGGCGACGACGTGATCGTCCCTGCCGAGCAGTTCGTTGGCCTTGGCGAGGCCGTCCGCCCAGCCGAGCGCGGTGGAGGCGTGCGAGTTCTCGATGACGTCGTGCTCGGACTCGGCGCGGGAGGGGTAGCCCGAGAGGCCGCCCTTGCTCCGCAGCTTGGAGAAGTCCTGGCGGCCGGTGAGGAGCTTGTGCACATAGCTCTGGTGGCCGGTGTCCCACAGGATACGGTCGCGGGGCGAGTCGAAGACGCGGTGCAGGGCGATGGTGAGTTCCACGACGCCGAGGTTGGGACCGAGGTGCCCGCCGCTGCGGGACACCGCCTGCACGAGGAACGTCCTGATGTCCGCGGCGAGTTCGGGCAGTTGCGGTCCGCCGAGCGGTGCGAGGTCCCGTGGTCCCCCGATGGATTCCAGCAAGGTCACGTACGTGCTCCCTCGTCGGTTCCTGGTGGAAGGAGGGCGGTCACGGCCGGTGTGCCCGGCCGTGACCGCCCTCCCCGGATTACCGGTTGCCCGTGACCGTCTCCCGGGCCGCGCGCAGCGATTCCTTGAGCGATCCCATCGTGGCGAGCACGGCGGTGGGTTCGTACCCGCAGTGCGCCATGCAGTTGGCGCAGCGCGGGTCCTTGCCGCGGCCGTACTTGTCCCAGTCGGTCTCCTCGATGAGCTGCCGGTACGTGGGAACGTACCCGTCGCTCATCAGGTAGCAGGGGCGCTGCCAGCCGAAGAGGGAGTAGTTCGGGATGGCCCAAGCGGTGCAGGGGAAGTCCGCCTTGCCCTCCAGGAAGTCGAGGAAGAGCGGTGAGTGGTTGAGGCGCCAGCGGGCCCGGTTGCCACCCGCGAACGTCTTCTTGAAGAGTTCGCGGGTCTGTTCCACCCCGAGGAAGTGCTCCTGGTCGGGGGCCTTCTCGTAGGCGTACGCCGGGGAGATCATCATCTCGTCGACCCGAAGGTCGTCGTTGAGGTAGTTGAGTACCTCGATGATGGTCTGCGGGGTGTCGGTGTTGAAGAAGGTGGAGTTGGTGGTGACCCGGAAGCCTCGTCTCTTGGCTTCCTTGATCGCCTCGACCGCCTCGTCGAACACGCCTTCCTTGGCCACGGATTCGTCGTGCCGCTCGCGCAGCCCGTCGATGTGGACCGCGAAGGCGAAATACGGGGAGGGGGTGAACTTCTCGATCTTCTTGCGCAGCAGCATGGCATTGGTGCAGAGGAACACGTACTTCTTCTTGGCCACCAACTGCCGGACGATCTCGTCGATCTGAGGGTGCATCAACGGTTCTCCACCAGCGATGGAGACCATCGGGGCACCCGATTCGAGTACGGCACCGACTGCCTGGGCGACCGGCATGCGCTGCTTGAGCACTCCGGCGGGGTGCTGGATCTTCCCGCAGCCCTCGCAGGCGAGGTTGCAGGCGAACAGGGGCTCCAGCTCGACGATCAGCGGAAACTTCTCACGCTTGCGGATCTTCTGTTCGGCAAGGTACGTCGCCACCTTGATGGTTTGGCGGAGCGGCATGGCCATCTGGCTCACCTCCGGGGGAGCAACAAAGATCGGTGCCATTCATGAAAAGCCGGCAGGACGGCACGAAGAACGCGGAAAGCCGATATTCCACCGCGTACCGTGGCAACCCGGACGAGCTCATGCTCTGGAGCGTCCACGACCACCCGTACGGCTGCAACCGGGCGTGGTCCATGACGCAGAGCGGTACAGAGAGTCGCCGCGGACTCCATGTCCACGGCGATGGCCCCGGTCGCCGCGAGGGCGGCGCGCTCGGCGCCCCTCACGACGCGGTCGGAGCCGGTCAGGGGGCCGGTGTGCACGGTCCGGCCGGGAAAGAGCCGGGACACCGCGTCGACCAGCACGGATACGCCGTCGCAGGCGGTGCTCCCCTGCGCGGACCTGGTCTCCTCGGCGACGACCAGATCGCCCGGGTGCATCCCGGGCGCGAGGCCGGCGCAGAACCCGGAGGCCACGACGGCGGCGTCGCGCATCTCCTCCCGGACCAGGGCACGACCGAGCGCGGTCTCGGCCGCCTTCGGTCCCATCCCCGTCCTGAGGACGGTGACGGGACTTCCGCCGCGCGGGCCGCTGCGCAGGGCGAACTGCTCGATGCGGAGCGCACAGGCGACGAGCAGCGGAGCCGGTGGCCCGCCGGGGGGCCGCGGCCCGCCCATCAGATTCCCGCCCCGCTCGCGACCCGGGCCGCGAGCGGGTCACCGTGCACGTAGCGCCCGAGCGCGGTGAGGGGGAAGACCTGACGGTAGAGGCCGTAGTTGATGGAGAAGTCCCAGGGGAAGCCGGTCCCGGTGAAGTACGGCTCGTCCCACGACCCGTCCTCCTGCTGGGTCCGGGTGAGGAAGGTGATCCCCCTGGTGGCGGCGGGGGTGTCGCGCTCTCCGGCGGCCAGCAGGGCGAGCAGGGCCCAGGCGGTCTGTGAGGCCGTCGACTCACCCCGGCCGATCCACTTGCTGTCCTGGTAGGAGCGCAGGTCCTCGCCCCAGCCGCCGTCGTCGTTCTGGACGGACTCCAGCCAGCGCACGGCCCTGCGGACGGCGGGATGGGAGGCGGGCAGCCCGGCGGCGACCAGTGCGGGCACCACCGACCCGGTCCCGTAGACGTAGTTGACACCCCAGCGGCCGAACCATGCCCCGCTCGCGTCCTGTTCGGCGAGGAGCCAGTCCACGCCGCGGCGGACGCTCGGATCGTCGGCACGCCCCTCGTAGGCCATCATCTCCACGACGTGACCGGTGACGTCGGCGGAGGGCGGGTCGATCACCTCGCCGAAGTCGCAGAACGGCAGCCTGTTGGGGAGCGGGCTGGTGTTGTCCGCGTCGAAGGCGCCCCAGGCTCCCCCGCGCGACTGCATGCCGACCGTCCAGCGGACGCCGCGCTCGATGGCGGCCTCGACCCTGGCGGGTTCGGGGTGACGGACCCGGCGCAGCGCGAGAACGACCTCGGCGGTGTCGTCGATGTCCGGGTAGTTGTCATTGTGGAACTCGAACGCCCATCCGCCCGGCGGGAGTTGAGGCCTGCGCACGGACCAGTCCCCCGGTCGCACGATCTCCTCGGCCAGCATCCAGTCGGCCGCCTTGACCAGCGCCGGGTGGTCCGCACAGAGCCCGGCGTCGGCCAGGGCGACGGTGGCCAGGCAGGTGTCCCACACGGGGGACTGACACGCCTCGATCATGCGGGCGCCGTCGGGGCGGTGTACGGCGAACCGGTCCAGCGAGGCGAGCCCCGCGCGCATCACCGGGTGGTCGAGGTCGTAGCCGAGCAGATGGAGGGCGATCACGGAGTACACGGCTGGGGGCTGGATCCCGCCCCAGCAGCCGTCGCTCTCCTGACGCTCGATGATCCACCGTGCGGCGGCGTTCATCGCGATCCGGCGCAGCCGTCGCGGCGCGACCCGGTGGTAGAGGTGAAGCGCCTTGTCCAGCCGCTGGAACACGCCGTCCCAGCTCACCGGTGAGGCCATGCGCACGGGCGGGTTGGGCCGGGACGGGTCGGTGTGCAGTTCGTCGAGGGAGAAGGGAGCGGGCCGTACGGGCCGCTTCGCCGAGACGATGGTCAGCGGAACAATGGTCTGGCGGGCCCAGCAGCCGAAGTCATAGATATTGAGAGGAACCCAGGAAGGAAAGAACATCAGCTCGGGTGGCAGCTGCGGGAGGTCGTCCCACTTCCACCAGCCGAAGAGGGCGAGCCAGATCCGGGTGAACACGCGGGAGGCGGCGATGCCGCCCTGGTCCCGTACCCAGGCCGCGGCCGTGGCCATGTGCGGCTCTTCCGGCCGGTCGCCGGCCAGCCGCAGCGCCACGTACGCCTCGATGGTGGCGGAGAGGTCGCTCGGGCCGCCGTAGAAGGTGGCCCAGGTGCCGTCGGCGAGCTGTTCGCCGCGGACGAAGAGCGCGGCGGCCTCAAGGATGCCGGGGTCCTGGATGCCGAGGAACTGACGGAGCAGCAGGTCTTCCGCGTCCATGGTGACGTTGGTGGCCAGGTCGCCCTTCCACCAGCCCTGCTCGTCCTGTCTGCCGAGGAGATGCTCGACGGCGCGTTCCGCGGCCCGCCGGGCGGCGTCCAGTACGTCGTCCGCCGTGCTGGTTGTGTCGGTCGGATCGCCCGGGACCGTGCGAGGGTGCGCAGCCCCGGTGCTTCCGTCGGTCGTCGCTGTCATGGCTTCCCCTTCGTGCAGTTCGGTCCTCTGCTGTGCTGGGGTCTCCGTCGGCCGGTGCCCCGAGGGACACCGGCCGGCGACTGCGAGTCATATGCGAATGGTGATCATCTCTTTCGGACGACGACGAAATCGGCGAGCGCGGTGAGCTGCGCCCGTACTTCCTCCGGCATGTCGACGCCGTGCAGCGCCTCGATGGCGACGGCGTGCTGACGGCGGGCTTCCTGGGCGGTCCACTCGCGGCCGCCCGCCTCCTCGATGAGTGCCGCGCGGGCGGCGAACTCCTCCTCGGAGAAGCTGTCGAAATCATTGCTCTTGGCGTCGGCGGACAGCAGTGCGCCGAGCCGCTCGGAGGCCGGGCCGCCGGCCGCGAGGGCGGCGACCACCGGCAGTGACTTCTTGCGCTGGCGCAGGTCGCTCCAGGTCTGCTTGCCGGTGGACTCCGGGTCGCCCCAGATGCCGAGCAGGTCGTCGACGGCCTGGAAGGCGAGGCCCAGGTGGTAGCCGTAGGACTCCAGGGTGTCGGCGGTGCGGTCGTCCGCCCCGCCGAGCACCGCGCCGATGGAGACGGCGCAGGCGAGGAGGGCGCCGGTCTTGTTGCCCTCCATCTCCAGGCATTCCTCGACGGTGACCCGCTCGCGGTGCTCGTAGGAGATGTCCTGCGCCTGGCCGTCGATGAGCTTGCGGGTGGCGGTGGTCAGGCGGCGGGCCGCGCGCCCCGCCTCGACGGTGCCGAGCTCCAGGAGGAGTTCGTTGGCCAGCGCGAACAGCGCGTCGCCGACGAGGATCGCCTGGGCCGGGCCGTGCACCTTCCAGACGGTGTCGCGGTGGCGGCGCTGCTCGTCGCCGTCCATCAGGTCGTCGTGCAGCAGCGAGAAGTTGTGCACGAGTTCGACCGCCACCGCGCCGGGGATACCGGCCTCGGCGGGTGCGCCGGCCGCCTCGGCCGACAGCAGCGCGAGCGCGGGGCGCACGGCCTTGCCACCGTCTCCCGCCGCGGGCTGTCCCTCGGCGTCGATCCAGCCGAAGTGGTAGGCCGCCACGGTGTCCATGGGCGGCGCGAGCCGGTCCACGGCAGCCCGCAGCACCGGCGCTGACAGGGCCCGTCCGCGCTCCAGAAGCGCGGTGACGTCCGTGGTGTCCGCCACGGTGTCGAAAGCCGGATTCGCCGGGGTCACTGACTCTCCTCTTGTTCCGGTGGTACTGCTCATGCCGCCTCCTGCAGCGGATGTTCGTGAGGGCTCCTGAGCCCCTGGAGCGCTGCTGTGGCGGCGGTGGTTCCGCTGCGGACGGCGCCCTCCATGGTGGCGGGCCATCCGGTCGCCGTCCACGCGCCCGCGAGGGCGAGGCCCGGCAGTCTCGTCCGGGCTCCGGGCCGGAGCCGGCCGGTGCCGGGGGTCGGCGCGAAGGTCGCGGTGCGCTCGCGGGTGACGAAGAAGTCGCGGACCCCCGCCCCCTTCGCCGCGGGGAAGAGGCGCTCCAGTTCGGGCAGGTATCGGGCGCGCAGTTCGGCGACGGGCAGGTCGATCTCGTCCTGGGCGGCCGACTGCGAGAGCGCGACGTACTGACCGCCGCCTCGGAGCCCCGAGGGTTCGGTGCGGTCGAAGACCCACTGGACCGGCGAGCCGAGCGCGGCGAAGAAGGGCCGGCGCAGGACCTTGCGGTCGTAGACGACGTGGACGTTGAGGATGGGGGCGTCCTCGATGGCGAGCAGCCGGTCCTGGTCCTCGATGGCTCCGGCGGGCAGCAGCGCGTGGGTCTCCCGCTGCGGGAGGGCGAGGACGACGGCGTCGGCCCCGATCCGTTCGCCCGCGGTCTCCACGGCCCAGATGCCGTCCTCGGCCCTGGTGAGCGAGGTGACCTTGGCACGCAGTTCCGTGCGTACGCCGGCGGCGTCGAGGGCCTTGCGGGCGAGGGTGTCGTGGAGTTCGCCGAGCGGCACGGCGGCCCACCCGATGTCGGCGGCGCCCGGCTCGGAGAGCAGGCCGGTTTTGAAGACCGTCGCGGCGAGCGCCATGGAGGCGTTCTCGGCGGTCGCGTTCAGGGTGGCGACCCCGACGAGGTCCCACAGGGCTTCGACGGCCCTCGGGGACTGGCCGTACCGGCGCAGCCAGTCGGCGAAGCTGACGGCGTCCAGCGCGGGGTCGGCCGGGTCCAGTCGGCCGAGCGCGAGTGCGGCCCGGCCCACGCCCGCCTTCTCGGCGAGCGAGAGGTGCGGGTAGGCCGCCAGCCCGCCCGCGAGGTGCAGCGGTACGGGCAGGTTGGTACGCCGGAGCCGCCCGAGGCGGGGCCCGGCGGGCCGGCCCACGTCGAGCACGGGTACGTCGAGGCGGTCCTGGAGCGGGGCGAGGCGGGCCGCGCCGATCCGGTCCAGGAACCAGCGGTATTCGGTGCAGCAGCGCAGGTAGACGTGCTGCCCGTTGTCGACCGTCAGGTCGCCGCGGCGGAAGGAGAAGGCGAGACCGCCGAGGCGGGGGCGCCCTTCGAGGAGGGTCACGTCGAGCCCCGCGTCGGCGAGCCGGAGGGCGGAGGTGATGCCCGCGAGGCCGCCGCCGACGACGACGGCGCGCGCGGGCAGCGGTGCGGTGCCGGTCATGCCTCGCCCTCCCGTCGGGTCCTCGACCACAGAAGCGTCCCAGGGAGGGACGCCGTCGGCCAGTGGAAGGTTGCCCGGTACACGGGCCCGCCGCAATGGGTCACGGGCGGCCCGTCCTCGTCAGGCGCGAGACGTGACGCGCGTCGAGTCCGGAGAGACCGCGGACCGCCACGTACGCCTTCTCGTGACCGGGCAGGGAGACCCGGCCGCGCAGGACGGCCCCGGGGTCGCGCTCGATGCGGTCCAGCAGGCGGCGGTAGATCCCGGCCATCGCGGCGACGCAGGCTCCGCTGCGACGGTCCAGCATGGGCAGCAGCCGGTACCCCTCGGCGAAGAGCGCGCGGGCCCGGCGGACCTCGAAGTGGACGAGGCCCGCGAAATCGGACCCGGCCGGCGGGGTTGCCCGGTGGAATCCCTCGGAGCAGCCGAACTTGGCGAGGTCGTCGGCCGGGAGGTAGGTGCGGCCGTTACCGGCGTCCTCGCGCACGTCGCGCAGGATGTTGGTGAGCTGGAGGGCGAGCCCGAGGGTGTCGGCGTACTCCCCGGCGCGGTCGGCTCCGGGAGCGCCGGGCTCGGTGCCGAAGACCCCGAGGCTGAGGCGGCCGATGGCTCCGGCGACGCAGCGGCAGTAGGTCTTCAGGTCGTCCCAGGTCTCGTACGTCGCTCCGCGCACGTCCATCAGCACGCCGTCGATCAGCTCGTCGAGTCCGCCCAGCGGCAGCGGGAAGCGCCGCGCGGCGTCGGCGAGCGCGACGGCGACCGGGTCGGTGTCGTCCTCCTCGACCTTGCCGTCGCGGACCCTGCCGAGCAGTTCGCGGGTGGCCTCCAGCCGTGTCTTCTTCGTCCCGGGGTCGAGTTCGCCGTCGCCGATGTCGTCGACGCGGCGGGAGAAGGCGTACAGCGCGGACATCGCCTGCCGCTTCTCGGACGGCAGCAGCCGGATGCCATAGGCGAAGTTACGTGCCTGCTGACCCGTGACGGCCTCGCAGTAGCTGTATGCCGCCGCTACCGGTGCCGACATGGACGTCGTCTGTCCCTCCACTTTCGGAGTCATCCCTCTCTTCGCGCACTTCGCAAGACAACTCCCACTTCGCGCAGCAGGCTGGGCTTCGTGGGCTTGGGCGGTCCGGGCAGTACGTCGAAGCCGGCCGCCGTGATCGCGTCGAGGGCGGCCCGCCCTCCGGCGACGAATCCGGCGAGCAGCAGGCGGAGCCTGCCCCGGACGCTCCCCACCAGGGGGGTGCCTTCGTCGAGCAGCTCCCGGGCGCGGGCCGCCTCGTACGCGATCAGGGCGCGCACCGACGCGCCGGCGGTCGGAGCGGCCAGGTCGGCCTCGGTCACGTGGAAGCGCGCCATGTCGTCGGCGGGCAGGTAGATCCGGTCGCGCCCGAGGTCCTCGGTGACGTCCTGGAGGTGCTCGGCGATCTGCAGCGCGGTGCAGACGGCGTCCGAGCGGCGCACCCGCTCCGGACTGGTGGTTCCGGTGAGGGCGAGGACCAGCCTGCCGACCGGGTTGGCGGAGAGTTCGCAGTACGCGAGGAGTTCGTCCCAGGTCGCGTAGCGGCGGACCTTCTGGTCCTGCCGGTTGGCCTCGATCAGTCCGAGGAACGGCTCGGGGGTGAGCGCGCGACGCCGCACGGTGGGCCGCAGCGCGCGCAGCAGGGGGTGGCGCGGGTCCTCCCCGTCGGTGGAGAAGACGCGGTGCAGGTCGGCCTCGAAGGCGTCGAGCATGGCGAGGCGGTCGTCGGCGTCGTCGGCCGTTCCCGGCTCCAGACCGAGGTGCCGGGCGTCGGCGCCGCCGGGAGCGAGGTCGCCGTCGCCGATGTCGTCGACGAGCCGGGCGAATCCGTAGACCGCCATCAGGTCGTCGCGCCAGGCTCGGGGCAGAAAGAAGGGAGCCACGGGGAAGTTCTCGTCCGCGGCCTTGTCGAGCGTGGCGATCGGGGTCGTCCGATGGGTACGGGTCACGTCGTACCGCCCGGCGCGGGGACGGCGAAACCACGTCGGAGCTGGAGATTGTCCGTCATTGCCGTCACATCTCCCGTTCTACACTGCTGACCCAAAACATCCCTTTTCGGACACGCCGCCCGGCCTCCCGAGTGCCCCGGCGCACCCTGGTCACGTGCTGTGGGCGTATCGGCACACTTGCCGCGAATCAGCACCGGTACAGCTTACGTTGTACGGCTGCGACGGCTCCGGCCGGGTGTTGCACGCCGTCGTGCCGGACCCCCGGACGTCCAACCTTCCACGGGGCCCGGACACTTGGCATCGTCCGCCAGGTGGAGAAGCGGTCCGCGGCTACCACCACAGGCGGACGGGCCGGACACCCCGGGCATCCACCGGGCGAAGCGTTTCGCCCTGCGTCACCCGCGGTGTCCGGCCCGCGACCGTCGACAGCCCTTACTTGCCGGTCTCCCGCTCGTAGGCCCGGATGACCTCGTCCGTCGGCCCGTCCATCAGGAGCTCGCCCTTTTCCAGCCACAGGACCCGGTCGCAGGTGTCGCGGATCGACCCGTTGTTGTGGCTGACCAGGAAGACCGTGCCGGCCTCCTTGCGCAGCTCGCGGATGCGTTCCTCGGAACGGACCCGGAACTTCCGGTCACCGGTCGCCAGCGCCTCGTCGATCATGAGGACGTCGTGGTTCTTGGCCGCCGCGATGGAGAACCGCAGACGGGCCGCCATGCCCGAGGAGTAGGTCCGCATCGGAAGGGTGATGAAGTCGCCCTTCTCGTTGATCCCGGAGAAGTCCACGATGCCGTCGTACCGGGAGCGGATCTCCTCACGGGTCATCCCCATGGCGAGTCCGCCGAGCACGACGTTGCGCTCGCCGGTGAGGTCGTTCATCAGGGCGGCGTTCACGCCCAGGAGCGACGGCTGGCCGTCCGTGTAGACCCGGCCCTTCTCGGTCGGCAGCAGACCGGCGATGGCGCGCAGCAGCGTCGACTTGCCGGAGCCGTTGGTGCCGATGAGACCGATGGCCTCACCCCGGTAAGCGGTGAAGCTGACGCCGCGCACGGCGTGGACCTTGCGGACTCCGCGGGGTTCGCCCTTGCCGCGGCGGACCATGCGGCTGAGGGCGGCGGTCGCACTGCCCCTGCCGCCGCCTCCGCCGTTGACGCGGTAGACGATGTGGACGCCGTCCGCGATGACGGTGGGGACGCGCCCCTGAGTGTTGTCGTCAGCCACGGCCGTACCGTTCCTCTGCCTTCCAGAAGTACACGAAGCCCAGCGCGCCCACGACGAGCGCCCAGGCGGTGGCGACGGCCCAGACGTGGGCCGGGAGGTTCTCCGCGCCGTAGCCGTCGATGAGGGCGAAGCGGACCAGGTCCATGTAGACGGCCGCCGGGTTGTACTGGAGCACGTTGGCGATCCACTGCGGCTTGTCCTGGAGCATCACCGTGATGGAGAACATGACGCCGGACGCGTACATCCAGGTGCGCATCACGAAGGGCATCAACTGCGCCAGGTCGGGGGTCTTGCTCCCGAGCCGGGCCATGACCAGCGCGAGGCCGGTGTTGAAGCAGAACTGGAGGACCAGGGCGGGGATCACCAGCAGCCACGAGAGGGTCGGGTAGCTGCCGAACGCCACGGCGACCGCCACCAGCACGACCATCGAGAACAGCAGCTGCTGGAGCTGCTGGAGGGAGAACGAGATCGGCAGCGAGGCGCGGGGGAAGTGCAGGGCCCGCACCAGGCCGAGGTTGCCGGAGATCGCGCGGACGCCCGCCATGACCGAGCTCTGGGTGAACGTGAAGACGAAGACTCCCGTCACCAGGAACGGGATGAAGACGTCCTGGCTCATGCCCTTCCGTGTGCCGAGGATCAGGCCGAAGATCAGGTAGTAGACCAGCGCGTTCAGCAGCGGAGTGGCCACCTGCCACACCTGGCCGAGCTTGGCCTGGCTGTACTGGGCGGTCAGCTTCGCCCGGGAGAACGCCATGATGAAGTGGCGACGGCCCCAGAGCTGGCGGACGTAGGCGGTCAGCCCGGGCCGGGCGCCGCTCACGGTCAGGCCGTATTTTTCGGCCAGCTGCGCCGGGCTCAGCCCCTCGTCGGCCGACGGCGGGGTGCTCATGGCGACCCGCCCGTCATGCGTTGTGTCACTCACAGATGGAAACTCTCGTCTTCGATCCACGCGGCCGGTGAAGGAGCGCGGCGCAGGGGGACAGGACCCGGAAAGGAATGCATACGGCTCCCATGGTCTCAGAGCCGGTCAGATCACCGGGGGACGGCCCAGCTTCGTCAGCCGCCAGACCGTGCGCCACCTCATGGGGCGCCGGGGACCGCAGGGTGTCGCCCACCCTTCACGGAAACCGCCGAACCACGCCTTGAGGGCGGGCACCGACGGGCGCCGCACCAGCGTGAGCACCACCCACGTGCCCAGGTAGACCGGGACCAGCGGGGCGGGGAGATTGCGCCGCGCGAGCCAGACACGGTTACGGGCTACCATCCGGTGGTAGACGGCGTGCCGGGAGGGGGCGGTGGCCGGATGGTCGAGCACCATGTCCGCGCGGTAGTCGATCAGCCACCCCGCGTCGAGCGCCCGCCAGGCGAGGTCGGTCTCCTCATGGGCGTAGAAGAACGCGTCGGGCAATCCGCCGACCTGGGCGAGCACGGCGGTGCGTACCGCGTTGGCGCCGCCGAGGAAGGTCGTCACCCGGGAGGAGTGCATCGGGTCCGAGGCGCGCAGCCGGGGAACGTGCCGTCGCTGGGTGGCGCCGGTTTCGGGGTCGGCGATGCGGAAGCTGATGATGCCCAGTTCCGGGTCCGCTTCGAACGCCCGGCGGCACAGCTCGGCGGTGTCGGTCCTCGGGAGGCGGCCGTCGTCGTCGAGGAAGAGCAGCACGTCCACGTCGGTGCCGTCGGGGCCGAATGCCTCGATGCCGACGTTGCGGCCTCCGGGGATGCCGAGGTTCTCGGGCAGTTCCACGGTCCGGACGCCTTCGGGGACATCCGGTACGGGGGCACCGTTGCCGACCACCACGACCTCGATCCGGTCGCCGTCCTGGGCGGCGACCGAATCGAGGAGGGCGCGCAGCTCCACGGGCCGGTTGCCCATGGTGATGATGACCGCGCCGAGTTTCATGGAGTACTCACTTCAGACGGCTGGAGGCCAGGATCGACACCAGGTGCAGGACGGTCTGGAGCACGGCGATGCCCGCGAGGACCGCGACCGCGAGGCGGGTGAAGAAGAGGTCGTCCCTGATCATGTCCGCGATGGCGGCGGCGAGCACGACGAGGGACGCCTCGACGCCGAGGATCAGGCGGTGGAACTTGAGGGCTCCGGCGGCCCGGCGTGCGAACGCCATGCCGGACGAGCGGGGCTCGGACGCGGACTCCTTGACGGGCGGCAGCCCGCCCTGGTGGCGTGCCACTCCGACGAGGTCGGTCTCCGCCTTGATCATGATGGCGCCGAGGGCGGCGAGGGTGCCGAGGAACGCCCAGAGCCAGTCGATCCGGCCGGTGCCGAACAGGTCGGCGGCGCGGAGGCCGAGCCCGACGAGTACGGCGGCGTCGCAGAGGTAGGCGCCGACCCGGTCGAGGTAGACCCCGCCCAGCGAGAACTGCTTCTTCCAGCGCGCCACCTCACCGTCGACGCAGTCGAGCAGCAGGTAGAGCTGGACCATGACCACGCCCAGCACCGCTCCCGGTATGCCGGGGACGAGCAGGGCCGGCGCGGCGAGCACGCCCGCGACGGTCATGACGTAGGTCAGCTGGTTGGGGGTGATCCGGGTGTTCACCAGGTGGCGGTCGATGCGCAAGGAGATCTCGCGCATGTAGAGCCGGCCCCCCCAGTGCTCGCCGCTGCGCCGGTCCTTCACGCCCGGGGGGTGCACGACCGGACGGAGTTCAGCTACGGATGGCTTTTGCATAGTCGGCGTACGCGTCCCTGATCTGATCGGTGGACAGGTTGAGGTGCTCCAGGATCGTGAAACGTCCCGGGCGCGTCTGAGGGGCGAAGGCGACCACCTCGACGAACTCGTCGGCGGTGAAGCCGATCTCCTCCGGCAGCACGGGCAGGCCGTGGCGGCGGAAGACGGCGGCCATCTGCTGCGACTGGTCGTGGGCACCGCGCAGATGCATGGCGAAGCAGGCGCCGAGGCCCACCTGCTCGCCGTGGCTGGCGGCGCGGGCGGGGTGCAGCAGGTCGAAGGCGTGGTTGATCTCGTGGCACGCCCCGGAGGCGGGGCGTGAGTCGCCCGCCACCGCCATCGAGATGCCGGTCAGGACCAGGCCCTCGGCCAGCACCTTGAGGAATTCGTCGTCGGCGATACCACCGGGGTGCCGCAGGACGGCCTCCCCCGCCTGGCGTGCCATGGCGGCGGCGAGCCCGTCGACCTCCTCCCCGTTGACGCGCTGGGAGAGTTCCCAGTCGGCGACGGAGGAGATGTTGGAGACGGCGTCCCCGATGCCGGAGCGGATGTACCGGGCCGGCGCCCGGCGGACCACGTCGAGGTCGATCACGACCGCGATCGGCGTGGGCACACCGTAGGAGCCGCGGCCGTTGTCGTTGTCCAGGGTGGCGACCGGTGAGCAGAGGCCGTCGTGCGAGAGGTTGGTGGCCACGGCGACCAGGGGCAGCCCGACGCGCGCCGCGGCGTACTTCGCCACGTCGATGATCTTGCCGCCGCCGAGACCGACCACGGCGTCGTACCGGTTGCCCTTGATCCCGTTGGCGAGCCGTACCGCGGAGTCGATCGTGCCGTCGCTCACGGAGTACCAGTCCGCTCCGGGCAGCAGCGGTGCGAGCCGCTCCTGCAGGGCGCGGCCCGAACCGTCGCTGATCGCGATGGCCAGCTTGCCCGAGGTGGAGATCCGCTGGTCGTGCAGGACCCCCGCCAGGTCGTCCATCGCGCCGCGGCGGATGTCGACGACCAGCGGGGAGGGGATGAGCCGGGTCAGTACTGGCACGCGATCTCACGGCCCTTCGCGAGGTCCGCGTGGTTGTCGATCTCCACCCAGGTCACCTCGCCGATGGGGGCGACGTCGACGGTGAAGCCGCGGTTGACCAGTTCCTGGTAACCGTCCTCGTAGTAGAGGTCGGGGTCGCGCTCGAACGTCGCCTTCAGGGCGTCGGCGAGCTCCTCGGCGGCCTCGGGCTCGATCAGGGTCACCCCGATGTACTCGCCGGTGGCCGTCGCCGGATCCATCAGCTTGGTGATCCGCGAGACGCCCTTCTCGTCGGTGATGACCTTCATCTCCTCGTCGGCGAGGCTCTTCACCGTGTCGAGGGCGAGGATGATCCGGCGGCCCTCGCCGCGCGCGGCGAGCAGGGTCTCCTCGACGGACACGGGGTGCACGGTGTCGCCGTTGGCGAGGATCACACCACGCTTGAGGACCTCACGGGCGCACCAGAGGGAGTAGGCGTTGTTCCACTCCTCGGCCTTGTCGTTGTCGACCAGGGTGATCGAGAGGCCGTACGTGGCCTCGAACTCGGCCTTGCGGGCGTACACGGCCTCCTTGCGGTAGCCGACGACGATCGCGACCTCGCTGAGACCGACCGCGGCGAAGTTGGCCAGGGTCAGGTCGAGCACGGTCTTCTCCCCGTCCACCGGCACGAGTGCCTTGGGGAGGGTGTCCGTGTAGGGGCGCAGACGTCGTCCTGCACCGGCTGCCAGCACGAGGCCGATCATGCGAGTTCTCCTTCGTCGTGTACGGCGGGGGCCGAGGAGGACACCCAGAAGCGGATGGATTCCACGGTCACCACCAGAGCCACGGCCACGGCGAGCGCGGTGAGGGCCGTGGTGAAGCTGGATCGGGTGCCGAGTACCGCGGCGAACAGGGCCGCCACGAGGGTGCGGCCCTCGTGCCCGAGGACGGTGCGGACCAGCCACTGCGGAGGGGCACCCGTGCCGCCCCGGATCCGGTACACCGTGTCGTAATGATGGTAGGCGACCGCCGCGACCAGGCCGAATGCCGCGGGAACGGCGTGCGGCACACCGCTGCGGGCCGCCAGGGCCAGCACCGCGCAGTACTCGGCCGCCCGGAAGAAGGGGGGGACGAGCCAGTCGAGCGCGCCCTTGAGGGGGCGTGAGACGGCGAGCCCCGCGAGGACCGTGTACACCCCGGCTGCGGCGACCGGCCACCAGCTGCCGAAGGGTGCGCGGAGGGCCGTCGCGATCATCAGGCCGCTGCCCACCAGGGCCAGCAGCGGCGCGGCGAAGCCGCCGCCCGGGCGGCGCACGGAAGCCGCCACCGCCTGGGCGAGGACGCCGGAGTCGGCGAGGTCGGCCAGGGCACGCGCGGCGCGGTCGGTGCGCCGTGCCTTGCGGGTGAGTGAGCGGAGGAGCCGTCCGGCCGTGGTGTAGCAGGCGGCCAGCGAGCAGCCGACGAGCAGGGCGTAGAAGACGATCCGGGGGGTGGTGACCGCTGTCAGGACCGCGATCATGGCCCAGCGCTCGCCGATGGGCAGCACGATCATCCGGCGCAGCCAGACCGTCCAGCCGACGCTGTCGAGCCGGTCGGAGAGGGCGGCGGTCGGGCTGGTGTTGGAGACAGCGTCGTGGTTGGCCTCGTTGAACGAGAAGTCGACGACGTGCCGGCATGCCTGGAGGACCATCGCGCCGAGCGCGAGGGCCCACACGTCGTCACCGCCGCCGCTGTGCGAGGCACCGATCGCGAGGCCCGCGTAGTACGCGTACTCCTTGGCACGGTCGAAGGTGGCGTCGAGCCACGCGCCCATCGTCGAGTACTGCAGTGAGTAACGGGCCAGCTGCCCGTCGGTGCAGTCCAGGACGAAGGAGAAGAGGAGCAGCAGTCCGGCGGCCACGAATCCGGCCCGGGTCCCGGTCGCCGCGCAGCCGGCCGCGACGAGCGCGGTGATCAGCGAGGCGGTGGTGACCTGGTTCGGGGTGAGTCCGCGTCGCGCGCACCAGCGGGCGATGTAGCGGGAGTAGGGGCTGATGCAGTGGGTGGTGAAGAAGCCGTCGTGGGCCTTCACCGCGCTGCGCAGCCGTACCGCCTCGTCGTCCACGGCCGCGACGGCCGTCCGGGCGGCGGCCCGTTCCTCGGGGGTGGTGGGGACGGTGGCGGTGAGCGAGCCGAGTTCGGGGCGCTGCACGGCCGTCCCCCCGGCCTCCAGGGCGAGCGCGATACGGCCCGGGACCGTGCGGTCCTCCGTGCGGTCCGGTACGCCGCCGTCCGCCACCGGCCGTCCGGCGCCGACCGCCGCGACGGTCCGGTCCATCGCGCGCAGCAGTGCTGCCCGGGCGTCGGGCTGCACGGTCAGTGCGCCGGGGACACCGGCGGCGGCGAAGCGGGGGTCGGTGAGTCCTAGGCGCAGGGCGTGGACGTGGCCGACGAAGCGGGGGTCCACGAGGGCGACGCGGTGGCCCGCGGGGACGTCCCTGAGGAGTGCGGCGGCTTCACCGGCGTCGGCGGCCGACCGGACGTCGAAGCCGAGGGCGCGCAGGTCGTCCTCGATCGACGACCCGGGTACCGGGACACCGGTGAGAATGGCGGTCGACAGACGAACTCACTCCTTGGATCCGGGCATGGGCGGGCACGCGGGGCGGCCCTCAACCGGCCTGCGGGCCCGTGGGGCCCGCGGGGCTGCGGCACATCGGCAGAGGCTATCGGATGAACGGAAGGTTGAGTTCACTGCCCGTTTATGCTCCGTTCGGGCCATTCCCGCACCTTGTTCGCCGCTTAGTGATCATCTTCCTTGATCGGGCCCCCGCACGACAAACCGCGGTACGGAACCGCCACCGGAACCGCCACCGGAACCGCGGGACCTGCCCGCCGTCGGACGGCTCGTCCTGTGGCGGACGCCGACCGGGGGCGGCGGGACACCGTTTAGGCTGATCGGCATGACGTGGCTGATCACTGGCGGTGCGGGATACATCGGGGCGCATGTGGCGAAGGCCATGGTTGCTTCCGGCGAGAAGGCCGTCGTACTCGACGACCTCTCCACGGGCGTGGCCGCGCGGCTCCCGGCGGACATCGAATTGGTACGGGGATCGTCCTCGGACCGCGCGCTGGTGGACCGGCTGCTGGCCGCCCACGCGGTCACGGGCGTGGTGCACCTGGCGGGAAAGAAGCGGGTGGACGAATCGGTCGAGCGGCCGCTCCTGTACTACCGGGAGAACGTCGCCGGGCTGGGCTTCCTGCTGGAGGCCTCCGCCGCGGCGGGCGTGCGCTCCTTCGTCTTCTCCTCCTCCGCCGCCGTGTACGGCGTACCCGAGGCCGAGGTGGTCACCGAGGACACCCCCTGCGCGCCGATCAGCCCGTACGGCGAGACCAAGCTCGCCGGCGAGTGGCTGGTACGGGCCACGGGCCGCGCCCACGGGATGTCCACGGCCTGTCTGCGCTACTTCAACGTGGCGGGCGCCGCCGAGCCGGCCCTCGCGGACACCGGCGTTTTCAACGTGATCCCGATGTTCTTCGACCGGCTGACGCGCGGCGAGGCGCCCCGTATCTTCGGCGCCGGGTACCCCACCCCGGACGGCACCTGCGTCCGGGACTACATCCATGTCGCCGACCTCGCCGAGGCGCACCTGGCGGTCGCACGCCACCTGGCCGAGCGGGCCGTTCCCGGCGACCTGACGGTGAACGTCGGACGCGGCGAGGGCGTCTCGGTGCGCGAGTTGGCTTCCCTGGTGGCCGAGGTGACCGGGAACCGTTCGGAGCCGGTCGTGGAGGCCCCCCGTGCGGGGGACGCGGCGAAGTCGGTGGCGTCGGCGGAGCGGATCGCCGAGGAGCTCGGCTGGTCGGCGCGGCGGGGGACGCGCGAGATGGTGGAGTCCGCCTGGGAGGGCTGGCTGCTGCACCACCCGGAGGCGGGTCACCGCTAAGAGCCGTCCGGCGATTGCCGGCGGGTGCGCGACGAATTGCCGGACCGCCCTCAGTAACCCTTCGCACATTTGTGCAGGTCAGAGCAGATGACAACGGTGTTCAACACCGTGTTGCCCGATACCCCCGGCCCGTAGTTCACTGGGCCTCATCGGGCGGCGAGGTCCGAGCCTTACCACCGTCTGGAGGCATGCGCATGGGGGCCGGCCACGACCACGGTCATACGCACGGCACACCCGCGACGGCGTCGGCCGCGTACCTGGGACGGCTCAGGATCGCCCTGGGCATCACTCTCGGCGTGATGGTCATGGAGATCGTCGGCGGCCTGCTCGCCGATTCGCTCGCCCTGATCGCGGACGCCGCCCACATGGCGACGGACGGCCTGGGACTCGGCATGGCCCTGCTGGCCATCCACTTCGCCAACCGGCCGGCGGGACCGAACCGCACCTTCGGGTTCGCCCGCGCCGAGATCCTGGCGGCACTGGCGAACTGCCTCCTGCTGCTGGGCGTCGGCGGCTTCCTGGTCTTCGAGGCGGTCAACCGCTTCATCACTCCGGCGGACACCCGCGGTGGCCTGGCCATCGCCTTCGCCACCGTGGGCCTCGTCGCCAATCTGGTCTCGCTGACCCTGCTGATCGGCGGGCAGAAGGACAGCCTCAACGTCCGTGGCGCCTATCTCGAGGTGCTCGCGGACACCCTCGGCTCGGTCACCGTCCTCGTCGCCGCGGGCGTCATCCTGACCACCGGCTGGCAGGCGGCCGACCCGATCGCCTCCCTGGTGATCGGACTGATGATCGTGCCCCGCACGGTGAAACTGCTCCGCGAGACCGTCAACGTGCTGCTGGAGTCCGCACCCAAGGGGGTGGACATGGCCGAGGTGCGCGCCCACATCACCGCCCTGCCCGGGGTACTCGACGTCCACGACCTGCACGCCTGGACGATCACCTCCGGCATGCCGGTGCTCTCGGCCCACGTCGTCGTCCATCAGGAGATGCTGGACTCCATCGGACACGAGAAACTCCTCCACGACCTCCAGGGCTGCGTCGGCGACCACTTCGACGTGGAGCACTGCACCTTCCAACTGGAACCGAGCGGACACGCCGTCCACGAGGCAAGGCTCTGCAGGTGACGACGGGGTGACCAGGGGACGCCCCGCGCGTCCGCCCGGGCCGCCCTGAGGCTGACATGCCCGGACCCGAAGTACGGACAAGCGGCATTTGTGGGGCAGACTTGACCGGACTCCAGGGGCCCGGGCGCACAAGGCCGGGGACCAAAGCGAAGGATGGGTATGCCGACCACACCAGCCACCGCGACGCACAGCTCGTCGAACGGCTCCGCAGAAGCGATCATGCTCGAACTGGTCGACGAGAGCGGCACCACCATCGGCACCGCGGAGAAGCTCGCCGCCCACCAGGCGCCCGGCCGGCTGCACCGTGCCTTCTCGGTCTTCCTCTTCGACGAGCGGGGACGCCTGTTGCTCCAGCGCCGTGCGCTCGGCAAGTACCACTCCCCCGGCGTGTGGTCGAACACCTGCTGCGGCCACCCCTACCCGGGCGAGGCCCCCTTCGCCGCCGCCGCCCGGCGCACGCACGAGGAGCTGGGCATCTCGCCCTCCCTGATGGCGGCGGCCGGGACCGTGCGCTACAACCACCCCGACCCCGCGTCGGGCCTGGTGGAGCAGGAGTTCAACCACCTGTACGTCGGCCTGGCCCAGGACGTCCCCCGGCCCGACCCGGAGGAGGTCGGCGAGACGGTGTTCGTGACCGCCGCGGAACTCACCGAGCGGCACGCCGAGGGGCCGTTCTCCGCGTGGTTCATGACCGTTCTCGACGCGGCGCGACCGGCGATCCGTGAGCTGACGGGCCCCTCCGCCGGCTGGTGACGGCGCGCGGGAGGGGGCGCCGGCACGACCGGCGGGCCGCTCCGGCGGTCCTGCCGCACCGGGACGGTCGTGCCGTCAGAGGGACTGCAGCGGGAGTACCGCCCAGATGATCTTCCCGCCGGTCGCGGTGTGCTCCACGTCGCAGGTACCGCCCGCCTCGGCGGTGACCTCCTTCACGAGCAGGAGCCCCCGGCCGCCCGTCTGGGCGTGGTCGGTCTCCAGAGCGGTGGGGCGGTAAGGGTGGTTGTCCTCGACCGACACCCTGATCCAGTCCACCCCGATGGCCACCTCCACCGCCAGTTCGGGCGAGAGGAGGGCCGCGTGCTTGACCGCGTTGGTCGCCAGCTCCGAGACGATCAGCAGCAGCCCCTGGAGGATGTCGTCCTGCACGGGTACGCCCTGCCTCGCGATCAGGTCACGTACCGCGTGGCGGGCCTGCGGAACCGAGACGTCGACGGCGGGGGCGGTGAAGCGCCACACCCCTTCGTACGGCACGGGATGGGCCGGAACACTCCCGCGGCTCTCCATGATCCGGCACCCGCTTTCGGTTCGCGTATCGCTGACCACTGTGTCCGTTGACTGACGAGTGTCGAGAACCTCGGAGCTCCGGTCCTGCCACTGACAGGAAGTGGGCACCTATCGACTCGTTCTGACCGGCTCCGTATGGTGGCGTCGCATGTGGACTACTTCTGGCCACCTTCTGGGGCAATATTCGGCCTGCTTCCTCCGCCGTCGCCGTCCGCGGCCATCTGCTCGGTGACCAGCCCGACGACCTGCCGGCCACCGACGCCGATCGCGATCAGGCCCAGGCCGTCGAAGAGCAGCGAGAGCGAGAAGAAGAGCCCGAGGACGTACCTGCTGCTGTGCGGCCAGTCGAAGAGCACCAGCAGGCCCAGCAGCAGGCCGAAGGCACCCTGCAGCAACGTCCAGCCGAACTGCGGCCCGCGCACCACCACGGAGCCGACGAGCCGGAACAGCCCGCCGGTGAGGAAGAGCAGCGCGGCGAACATGGTGAGTGCCTCGGCGCTGCCGCGCGGGTCGTGGATCACGACCACCCCGGCCGCGATGTTCAATGCGGCGACCACGAGGGCGAGCCAGAAGAATCTGCTGCCCCGGGACTGGACCGCGTGGGCCAGGCCGACCAGACCACCGATCAGCAGGAGCCAGCCGAAGAGCAGCATCGTGGTGAGGGTGGCGACGCCGGTGTGGATGAGACCGACGACGCCTGCGGCGACGAGCAGGGTACCGAGCACGACCAGCGTGCCGAAACTGCGGTCGAGCTTTCTGCGCCGGTCCCGGGAATCGGCCATCGACAGCTCCTCGCGACGGGTGGTCCCCTTGTCGGATCATAGGAGCGAACCGTACGGATAGCATCCGGCCCATGGACCGCACCGAACCACAGCTGGAGCACACCGTCGCGGACGGGGTGGCGACCGTCGTCATCAGCAATCCCGCGAAACGGAACGCCATGACGGCCCCGATGTGGCGGGATCTGCCCCTCCTGCTGGCAGGGCTGGCGGCCGATGTCTCGGTACGGGTGCTGGTACTCACGGGCGCGGGTGACACCTTCTGCGCGGGGGCGGACATCTCCTCCCTCCAGGAGCCCGGGAAGCTGACCTCGGAACTCACGGTGGAAGCCGAGGAGGCGCTGGCCGCGTTCCCCCGGCCGACGCTCGCAGCGGTTCGCGGCTTCTGCGTGGGGGGCGGCAGCCAGCTGGCGGCCGCCTGCGACCTCCGGTTCGCCGAGGAGGGCGCGCGGTTCGGCGTCACCCCGGCCAAGCTGGGGATCGTCTACTCGGCCTCCTCGACCCGGCGGCTCGTCGGGCTGGTGGGACCGGCGACCGCGAAGTACCTCCTCTTCTCCGGAGAGCTGATCGGCGCCGAGCGGGCCCTGCGCACGGGGCTGGTCGACGAGGTGCTCCCGCCCGCGGAGCTGGCCGGCCGGGTGGCGGAGTTCTGCCGCGTCCTCGCGTCGCGGTCCCAGCTGACCCAGGCGGCGGCGAAGGAGTTCGTCACGGGCCGCACCGACCGGGACGCGTACTGGGCCGCGCAGGCCCGGACGAGCGAGGACACGGCGGAGGGCGTACGCGCCTTCCTGGAGCGGCGGCCGCCGCGCTTCACCTGGACCACCGCCCGGCCAACGCCGTGAGCGCCCGCGGCGAGGACCGGGGGTTCCCTCCATACTGACCAGTCGGTAATGTGCGGCTCATGAGTACTCTGCCGCCCCGCGCCGGCCGCCGTTGCCACAACGCGGTCAACCCGCTCCATTCGACGCTCTTCTTCTCCCCCGATCTCACCGACGAACTCGGCGCGCTCGGGATCGACGACGCGCGGGCCGCGTACTTCGCCGCCCGGGGCGCCGCGCTCGGCGCGGTCGGGGCCGGCGCGGTGACGTCGACCTTCTACAACTTCAACCACGAGCTGGTGGCCCGCCATCTGCCGGCCGTCTGGTCGGTCGCCTCTCCCGAGGCGGTACTCGCCGCCAGGCTCCGCGCGGCCGACGCCACCCTGCGCCGGCTGCTCGGCGAGGAGATCATCGGCTCACCCACGATGGCGGAGGCCGCCGGGCTGGCCCTGCGGGCCGCCGAGGCGTGCACCCGCCACGCCCGGCCGCTCTACGCCGCCAACGCCGATCTGCCCGTCCCCGACGAGCCGCACCTCGCCTTCTGGCACGCCGCCGCGCTGCTGCGCGAGCACCGCGGCGACGGGCACCTCGCCGCACTGCTCGCCGCCGGCCTCGACCCCGTCGAAGCGCTGGTCAGCCACACGGCGACCGGAAAGGGCATGTCCCCGCGCTGGGTAATCGGCACCCGGGGCTGGCACCGCGAGGACTGGGACGCGGCCTCGGGCCGGCTGCGCGGGCGGGGGCTGCTGGACGACGAGGGCTCCCTGACGGAGGCGGGGACCGCCCTGCGGGCGGAGCTGGAGGAGACGACCGACCGGCTGGACGCAGCGCCGTACGAGCACCTCGGCGCGGACGGGGTGGCCCGGCTGACCGAGCTGGCACGCGGCTTCCTCTTCACCGCCGCCGCGGCCGGGGCGTTCCCCGGCGATCTCGTCGGCAAGGGCTGAGCCCCGGGGCGGGCAGGGCCGCGTACGTCTCCTGGTTGCCGCCCGTCTTCCCGGAGGTCGCGCGACAGGGCCCCCGGCCACCCGGCACAATGCAGGCGAAGGGGACCACCCCGCATGACGCCCGCCCGCGGTACGGAGCCCGCTCCGCACGGCGGGCGGGCCGTCAGCAGAGCCAGCAGCACAGTCAGTACGAGAAGGCGAGCCGGGAACACCGTGACGACGTCCATCGAAGGCAGGATCGCCGAGGAACTCGGCGTACGTGAGCGACAGGTGACGGCAGCCGTCGCCTTGCTCGACGGCGGGTCGACCGTCCCGTTCATCGCGCGCTACCGCAAGGAAGCGACGGAGATGCTCGACGACGCGCAGCTGCGCACGCTCGAAGAGCGGTTGCGCTATCTGCGGGAGCTGGAGGACCGCCGGGCCGCGATCCTCGAATCCGTCGCCGAGCAGGGCAAGCTCGACGAGGCCCTGGAGGCCCGCATCCGGGCGGCGGACACCAAGTCGCGGCTGGAGGACATCTACCTCCCGTTCAAGCCGAAGCGGCGGACGAAGGCGCAGATCGCCCGCGAGGCGGGTCTGGAGCCGCTGGCCGACAGGCTGCTCGGTGACCCTTCCGTCGACCCGCTCACCGCCGCGGCGGCGTTCGTGGACGCGGAGAAGGGGGTCGCGGACGGCGCGGCGGCGCTGGAGGGCGCCCGGTCGATCCTCACCGAGCGCTTCTCCGAGGACGCCGACCTGACCGGCGAGCTGCGCGAGCGGATGTGGACGCGCGGCCGGCTCGCGGCGAAGGTGCGGGCGGGGAAGGAGGAGGAGGGAGCGAAGTTCGCCGACTACTTCGACTTCACCGAGCCCTTCACCGCTCTGCCCTCCCACCGGATTCTCGCCATGCTCCGGGGCGAGAAGGAGGACGTGCTCGACCTGGTGCTGGAGCCGGAGGAGCCCTCCCAGGAGCCCGGCCCCTCCGGCTACGAGAACATGGTCGCGCGCCGCTTCGGCATCGCGGACCGGGGGCGGCCGGGTGACAAGTGGCTCGGCGACACGGTCCGCTGGGCCTGGCGCACCCGCATCCTGGTGCACCTCGGCATCGACCTCCGGCTGCGACTGCGCACGGCGGCGGAGGACGAGGCGGTACGCGTCTTCGCCTCCAACCTCCGCGATCTGCTGCTGGCCGCTCCGGCGGGCACCCGGACGACGCTGGGCCTCGACCCCGGTTTCCGTACCGGCGTGAAGGTGGCGGTGGTCGACGCGACCGGCAAGGTGGTCGCGACCGACGTCATCCACCCGCACGTCCCGGCGAACCGGTGGGAGGAGTCGCTGACGAAGCTGGAGCGGCTCTGCCGCACGCACTCCGTGGATCTGATCGCGATCGGCAACGGCACCGCATCCCGGGAGACGGACAAGCTGGCCGGTGAACTCTGCGACAGGCAACCGGAGTTGAAGCTCACCAAGGTGATGGTCTCGGAGGCGGGCGCCTCGGTGTACTCCGCCTCGGCCTTCGCCTCGCAGGAACTCCCCGACATGGACGTGTCGTTGCGGGGCGCGGTGTCGATCGCCCGCCGCCTGCAGGACCCGCTGGCCGAGCTGGTGAAGATCGACCCCAAGTCGATCGGCGTCGGCCAGTATCAGCACGACCTGTCCGAGGTGAAGCTCTCCCGCTCCCTCGACGCGGTCGTCGAGGACTGTGTGAACGGGGTCGGCGTCGACGTCAACACGGCCTCCACACCACTTCTTTCGCGGGTTTCGGGGATCAGCTCCGGGCTCGCGGAGAACATCGTGGCGCACCGGGACACGCACGGCCCCTTCCGCTCCCGCAAGGCGCTCAAGGACGTGGCCCGGCTCGGCCCGAAGGCGTACGAGCAGTGCGCGGGCTTCCTCCGCATCCGGGGCGGCGACGACCCGCTGGACGGATCGAGCGTGCACCCGGAGGCGTACCCGGTGGTGCGCCGGATGGTGAAGACGGCGGGTACCGAGGTCGCGTCCCTCATCGGCAACACCGAGGTGCTGCGGTCGCTCCGGGCCGACGCGTTCGTGGACGAGACCTTCGGCCTGCCGACGGTGACCGACATCCTGAAGGAGTTGGAGAAGCCGGGCCGGGACCCCCGTCCGGCCTTCAAGACGGCCACCTTCAAGGAGGGCGTCGAGAAGATCGGTGACCTGGAGTCCGGGATGGTCCTGGAGGGCGTGGTCACCAATGTCGCCGCCTTCGGCGCTTTCGTCGACATCGGCGTCCACCAGGACGGTCTGGTCCACGTGTCGGCGATGTCGAGGACCTTCGTGAAGGACCCGCGCGACGTGGTGAAGCCCGGGGACATCGTGAAGGTCAAGGTCATGGACGTCGACGTCCCGCGCAAGCGGATCTCGTTGACCCTGCGACTGGACGACGAGGCGGCCACCGGCCAGGGCGGCGGCCGGCGCGAGCGGGACGCGGCACCGGGCCAGGGCGGCAGGCCCCCGCGCCAGCGCCAGTCGGACGGCGGAGGGCGCCGGCAGGGCGGTGAGCGGCGCGGCAGCGGTACGGGCGGCGCCCGGCCCACCGCCGCGCCCGCCCCCGCCAACAGTGCGATGGCGGACGCGCTGCGGCGCGCCGGTCTCACGGACCAGGGCCGGGGCGGCGGGAAGCGCTGACGGCCGACGGAAGACGCGGGACGGGCCGGCCCCCCGGGGTCGGCCCGTCCCGCGTTCCGTGGGCCGCCGACCCTCTCCGCGGCCCTCCGCGGCCCTGCCCGCCCACCCGCGTGCGGGCCGTCGGCGCCCTGTGATCCGCCCGCGTGCGGAGGCCCGTGTGCGGAGGCGCGTCAGAACTCCGTGATCCGCCCGTCCGCGACCTCGACGCGCCGGGTCGTACGGACCGCCTCCAGCATCCGCCGGTCGTGAGTGACCAGCACAAGCGTGCCGTTGTACGAGTCGAGCGCCGACTCCAGCTGCTCGATGGCGACCAGGTCCAGATGGTTCGTGGGTTCGTCCAGCACCAGCAGGTTGACGCCCTTGCCCTGGAGCAGGGCGAGTGCCGCGCGGGTCCGCTCGCCGGGCGACAGGGTGGTCGCGGGGCGCATCACGTGGTCGGCGCGCAACCCGAACTTGGCCAGCAGGGTACGCACTTCGGCCGGTTCGGTGTCCGGGACGGCCGCACAGAAGGCAGCCAGCAGGGTCTCGTCGCCGAGGAAGAGCTTGCGCGCCTGGTCGACCTCGCCCACCACGACGCCCGAACCGAGCACGGCGGAACCGGAGTCGACCGGCAGCCGACCCAACAGCGCTGCGAGCAAAGTGGACTTGCCCGCACCATTGGCTCCGGTGATGGCGACCCGGTCGGCCCAGTCGATCTGGAGCGAGACGGGTCCGAAGGCGAAGTCGCCCCGTACCACCCGGGCTTCGCGCAGGGTGGCGACGACCGAGCCGGAGCGCGGCGCGGTGGCGATCTCCATCCGGAGTTCCCACTCCTTGCGCGGCTCCTCGACGACGTCCAGGCGTTCGATCATGCGCTGTGTCTGCCGGGCCTTCGCGGCCTGCTTCTCGCTCGCCTCACTGCGGAACTTGCGGCCCAGCTTGTCGGAGTCGGTGGCCTTGCGCCGGGCGTTCTTCACGCCCTTGTCCATCCAGCCCCGCTGCATCTGGGCGCGGCCCTCGAGGGCCGACTTCTTGTCGGCGTACTCGTCGAACTCCTCACGGGCGTGCGTCCGGGCCCGCTCCCGCTCCTCCAGGTAGGAGGCGTAGCCGCCGCCGTAGAGGTTGATCTGCTGCTGGGCGAGGTCGAGTTCGAGGACCTTGGTGACCGTCCGGGTGAGGAACTCGCGGTCGTGGCTGATGACGACGGTCCCTGCGCGCAGGCCGGAGACGAAGCGTTCGAGGCGCTCCAGACCGTTGAGGTCGAGGTCGTTGGTGGGCTCGTCCAGGAGGAAGACGTCGTACCGGGAGAGCAACAGCGAGGCGAGCCCGGCGCGTGCCGCCTGCCCGCCGGAGAGCGCGGTCATCGGCAGGTCGAGGCCGACGGTGAGTCCGAGGTCGGCGGCCACCTCCTCGGCCCGCTCGTCGAGGTCGGCGCCGCCGAGGTCGAGCCAGCGTTCCAGCGATTCGGAGTACGCGTCGTCGGAACCGGGCGCACCGTCCATGAGGGCCTGGGTCGCGGCGTCCATCGTCGCCTGGGCGTCGGCGACGCCGGTGCGCCGGGCGAGGAACTCCCGCACGGTCTCGCCGGGGCGCCGCTCGGGCTCCTGGGGGAGGTGGCCGACGGTGGCGGTGGGGGGCGAGAGCCGCAGCTCCCCCTCCTCGGGCTGGTCGAGCCCCGCGAGCAGCCGGAGCAGGGACGATTTACCGGCCCCGTTGACTCCGACGAGACCGATCACGTCCCCGGGGGCGACGACGAGGTCGAGCCCGGCGAAGAGCGTGCGGTCGCCGTGTCCGGCGGCGAGGTCCTTGGCGACGAGAGTGGCAGTCATCAGGGTGCCGATCCTAAGCGTTCCGGGCGGCCCGCCGGTCAACCGGGCCGCCCTCGACCGGCGCGCACCCCCTGGTGCGCGCAGGGGACGATGAGCCGCGACTCCACCACGGCGGACGCCTTCGGCAGCTGCCCGACGGCACCGACTGCGAGCCGCCGCGGGGCGGCCACTGACCGGGCCGGGCCTGCCGACCCACGCTCCGGGGTGAAAGGGTGCGGGTGGCAGGTACAGGTACAGGTGCAGCTGCGGGTCTGTGACGGAAGCGACGGGGGTGGCGGTATGCCGGACGTGATCGTGGTGGGCGGCGGGGTCAGCGGGCTGACCACGGCGGTGGTGCTCGCGGAACGCGGTCACCGGGTGCGGGTCTGGTCGCGGGACGCGGCCGGGGACACGACCTCGGCGGTGGCGGGGGCCCTGTGGTGGCCGTACCGGATCGAGCCGGCCCGGTCCGTGGGCGACTGGGCCCTGGAGACGCTGGCCGTCCACGAGGAGCTGGCGGCCGATCCGGAGGAGACCGGGGTGCGAAGGGTGGCCGGGCTCCACCTGGGCGAGCGCCTGGCCGGGCTGGGCCCCTGGGCGGCGCGGCTGCCGGACGCGGTGGAGGTGGCCGAGGGGCTGCGGGTGACGCTGCCGCTGATCAGCATGCCCGACCACCTGGCCTGGTTGGAGCGGCGGCTGCTGGCGGCCGGCGGCACGGTCGGGCGGCGTACGGTGCACGGGTTCGCGGAGGCAGCGGCCGAGGCGGAGGTGGTGGTCGACTGCGCCGGGCTGGGCGCCGCGGCGCTGGCGTCGGACGACGGGATGCGTCCGGTGCGCGGCCAGCTCGTCCTGGTGGAGAACCCGGGAATCACCGAGTGGTCCGCCGCCCCCGATCCGGCGACGGGCTGGACGACCTACCTGTTCCCCCAGCCGTACGGGCTGGTGCTGGGCGGGACGGCACAGGACGACGACTGGTCCATGGAGCCCGATCCGCGCATTGCTGCCGGCATCGTCGCGCGGTGCGCGCGGATACGGCCCGAGATCGCGGGGGCCCGGATCCTCGGGCACCGCGTGGGGCTGCGACCGGCGCGGGAGGCGGGGGTACGGATCGAGGCCGAGGACCTGCCGGGCGGCGGCCGGGTGGTCCACAACTACGGGCACGGCGGCGCCGGGGTCACGGTCGCCTGGGGCTGCGCACGGGAGGCGGCCCGGCTGGTGGGCTGAGCGGGGCACGGTGGCGGCGCGGTCACTCCCCGCCCGGCGCGCCACGCGCCACGCGCCACGCGGGACCGGCTGCCCCGCGTACGGTCACTCGCGCCGCGCCGCCCCGCCCCCGCAGTGGTCCGGCACCGCCCTGTGCCGGACCACCGTGTGCCGGACCGCCCGTACCGCCGCTCGTTCAGTCTGCCGTCGGTGGGGAGGCGGGGCCCCGGTCCTCGTGCGGGTGGCGGTGGTCCTCGGTGACCTCGCTCCCGGGGCCGATCCGGATCTCGAAGTCGCCGTCGTACTTGGCGTGCCCCTGGATGACCGCGCTCTCGACCGCCTCGACGCCGAATTCGTGCCGGACGATGAGCGGGTCCTGGCGGAGGTCCCGCAGGAGGGAGACGCACATGCCGACCATCACGATCGTGAAGGGCGCGGCGACCAGGATGGTCAGGTTCTGCAGTCCGGCCAGCGCGTCGCCCTCGCCGTCGCCGATGAGCAGCATGACGGCGGCCACCGCACCGGTGACGACGCCCCAGAAGACGACCACCCACTTGCGCGGTTCCAGCACGCCCTTCTGCGAGAGGGTGCCCATCACGATGGAGGCGGCGTCGGCGCCGGAGACGAAGAAGATCCCGACCAGGATCATCACCAGCACGCTCATCAGGGTGGCGACCGGAAACTCCTGGAGCACGCCGAAGAGCTGGGCTTCGGGGGTTTCGGCACCGCCGAGCCGGCCGGCGGCCTCGAGCCGGATCGCGGAGCCGCCGAAGATCGCGAACCAGACGAGGCTGACGGTGCTCGGCACGAGGATGACCCCGCCGATGAACTGCCGGATGGTGCGGCCCCGGCTGATGCGGGCGATGAACATGCCGACGAAGGGTGTCCAGGAGATCCACCACGCCCAGTAGAAGACCGTCCAGGAGCTCAGCCAGTCGGCGACCTCGCCCTCACCGGTGGCCTCGGTACGGCCGGCGAGCTGGGGCAGTTCGCGGAAGTACTCGGCGATGGAGGTGGGCAGCAGGTCGAGCACGATGATCGTGGGACCTGCGACGAACACGAAGACGGCGAGGATCAGCGCGAGCACCATGTTGATGTTGGAGAGCCACTGGATGCCCCTCTCCACCCCGGAGACGGCCGAGGCGACGAAGGCCACGGTGAGCACGGCGATGATGGCGACCAGCAGGCCGGTACCCGTCTTCTCGCGCCAGTTCAGCTCGTGGAAGCCGCTGCCGATCTGGAGCGCGCCCAGACCGAGGGAGGCGGCGGAGCCGAAGAGGGTCGCGAAGATCGCGAGGATGTCGATGACCCTGCCGAAACCGCCCCCCGAGTGGCGCGCTCCGATGAGCGGCTCGAACACGGCGCTGATCGTCTGCCGACGGCGCCTGCGGTAGGTGCTGTACGCGATGGCGAGCCCGACGACGGCGTAGATCGCCCAGGGGTGGAGGGTCCAGTGGAAGAGGGTGGTGGCCATCGCGGTCTCCATCGCCTCGGCCTGGTCGGCGGGGCGGGTACCGGGCGGCGGGTTGGTGAAGTGGGCCAGGGGTTCGCTCACTCCGTAGAACATCAGACCGATGCCCATGCCGGCGCTGAACATCATCGCGACCCAGGAGACGGTCCGGAACTCGGGTTCCTCCCCCTCCTGGCCGAGCGAGATCCTTCCGTAGCGGCTGATCGCCAGCCACAGCGCGAAGACCACGAACCCGGATGCGGCGAGCATGAAGGCCCAGCCGCCGTTGTGAATGAGTCCTTCGAGCAGATCGGTGGAGACGCTCTCCAGCGAGTCGGTGGCGATCGAGCCCCAGAGCACGAAGGCGAGCGTGAGGACGGCGGTGACTCCGAAGACCACCCGGTCGGTGGCGGGCTTCCGCCCGTGGTGCGGGTCTTCGGAAAGGTCCGCCGTGACGGGCGGGCTCTCCGGCCTCTGGTCGTCCTGTGGCACGTGTGTCACCTTTCGGGAGTCCGGACATCGCTCCCCGTAGGCAGTACCACACGCGACGTGAGCGGTGCGGGACCCCTGCGCGCCCGGCGGTCCCCCCTCTCTCCTGGCCCGGATTCCTCTCCTCGTCCGGCCCTACCCGCCACCGTCCCCGCCACCTGCCGCCGTATGAGCGGCGCGGGCGGCGCGAGCGGCGCGACGTGCGTCGCGGGCCATGGGGAGATAGCGCAGCCGCCCGGGAAGGGCCGGCACCACGCGGCGCACCACCGCGCCGAAGCGCCGCAGCCGCCGCTCCTGAGCCGGTGTCCACTCCAGCCCGATCGCGGCACGGGCGTCGGGTGGCATCAGGCCGACCGTCAGGAAGGAGCGGAAGCGGGCGAGCGGGGGGAGGATCACCGGCCACAGCAGGCGCGCGACCAGCCGCAGGAGCAGCGGCCCCCGGTCGGGCGGCGGTACGGGCCGGTCGGTGGCGACCAGTTCCTCGACGACCGCGTTGCGTTCCAGCTCCTCTGCGAGCACCTTGCGGTAGTAGGGCCAGAACTCCTCGATCGTCGGGGGCATGTCCCGGTCGTGGATGCCGAGGACTCGGCCGACCTGGAGCCATTCCCGGTACAGCGCGCGCTCCTGGGCGTCGGTGAGCGGGCGCACGAGGTAGCGGGACGCGTGCTGGTAGACCGGAAAGCCGGTGGCGTGCACCCAGGCGTAGTTCGCCGGGGTGAGGGCGTGGTAGCGGCGCCCCCGGGAGTCGGTGCCCTGGATGGTCCGGTGCATCGCACGCAGTCTGCGGCCCTCCGCCACACCCTCCTCGCCTCCGTAGACCCAGAGCTGGAGGGAGCGCAGGGACCGCTCGCCCCGCCCCCAGGGGTCGGTGCGGAACACGGAGTGCTCGTCGACGCCCGCGCCGACGGCGGGGTGGGCGACCTGGAGGGTGAGGGCGGCGGGCAGCATCAGCAGGCCCCGGACGTCACCGGCGAGGCTCCACAGCACCCCGCCGGGCGGGGGCGGTGCGGGGTCCGTCCGCCCGGTTCCCTGAACTCTCATACGGCTGCTCCCGGCGATCGGCGGATGGGCGGACACACCCCGCAGGGGGCCCGCGCGTGCGGTGGTCTCCGGTGGATCAAGGTCGCGCCGGGCGTCGCGAACCCGGCCATGATCCGCCGGACACCGCCTGGGGCTTCCAGTATGCGAGCGAGCGTCCCGGCAGGGCACAGCCGGACCCCCGCCGCGGATTCGTCCCGATCCGTTGACGCCTCGATGAAACAAGTCAATAGTATTTGTAACATTGACTCCGAGCGTCCCCGTCATGTCAACTGCCGTGCCGGGAGATGAGGTTGAACGGTCCGATGGCGGCAGTCGCGGACACGGGGTCGGCACGGTGAACCGCACACATCCGCAGGAGGGTGCACATCATGGGCCGTTACAGCCGCCTGAAGGCGATCCGCCGGATGGACCCCGTACGGGACTGCGCCGAGATCCTCCGGCTGATGTCCCAGTACGAATTCCCCTGGGACTACCGGCAGGGCGTGAGCGTCGCGTTCCTCCGCGACTTCGGGGTCCCGCGCATCTCCGTACTGCTGGACCGCACGCAGGAGTTCGAGCGGAACGGGCAGAAGCGCTACGACGACACGGTGCTGATCGGCTACGAGATGGCCGCCGACGGCTTTGACTCGGAACGCGGGCGGGCCGCCGCGCGCCATCTCAACCGCATCCACGGCCGCTACCGCATCCCCAACGAGGACTACCTCTACGTCCTGGCCACCACGGTCGTCGGCCCCAAGCGCTGGATCGACCGGTTCGGCTGGCGCCCGCTGTGCCGGCAGGAGGTGCAGGCACTCGCCGAAGTCGGCCGGAAGATGGGCCGGATGATGGGCATCGAATCGGTCCCCACCACGTACCAGGGGTTCGAGGAGCTGCTCGACGCGTACGAGGCGGAGATGTTCGCCCCGGCCCCGGCGAACCGCCGGGTCGCCACCGCCACCTTACGGACGATGATCAGCCGGTATCCGTCCCCGCTGCGCCCGCCGGCCGCCCGTTTCGCCCTGGCGCTCCTGGACGAACCCCTGCTGCGCGCCCTGGGCTTCACCCCGCAGCCCCGATGGCTGAGGACCTTGGCGGTACGCTCGGTACGGGCCCGCTCGCACGGCGTACGACTGCTGCCCGCCCGGCCCGGATGGCTGCCGTCGCGGCCCCGGCCGCGCAGTTACCCCTTCGGCTACCGGCTCGACGACCTGGGGCCGCACTGGGCGCAGCACCGCCCGGTCGAACCGCTGCCGGACGAGATGCCGGAGGCCGCGCAGGCGCCTGCGCGCGTCGCCCCCGACCGTCGCTCCGGGCCCCGGCCCGCGGTGCGCCGGCCCGAGGGGCTCAGCCGGCCGTGAGGAGGGGGACGAGACAGCGCCGGGCGAAGGCCGCCACCTGCTCGTCGTCGTCGAGCTCGAAGCAGCTCAGCGGGTTGAGGAGGAAGGAGACGGTGATGCGCACCATCACCTCCGCGACCGGCGCCGAATCCGTCTCCGGCCGGCCCTCCAACCGCTGGGCGCGCCGGAGGCGGTCGGTCAGGAAGTCGCGCATGGCGAGGAGCGCCGGGCCGCCGTCCACCGTGAGAAACGGCAGCATGACCTCCGGTTCCAGCTTCAACAGGCCCCCGATGAGCGGGTGTTCACGGACGTGCCGGAGCACCGCGACGAAGCCCGCCACCAGCCGGTCCTCCACCGTCGGCAGCGCGGCCACCGCTTCGTCCACCTCGCCCACGAAACGGCGGTACTCGCGGAGCAGGCACGCGGAGACCAGGGCCTCCTTGTTGCCGATGCGGCGGTAGACCGTGACCCGGGAGACCTTGGCCCGCCTGGCCACGTCGTCGACGGTCGAGCGGCGCAGCCCGAAGGTCATGAACTGCTCACGGGCCGCGTCGAGGATCTGCTCGCTCAGCGCGTCGTACGCCGGGACCTCTTCGAGCGCCCTCGCCATCGACGCCTCGTCCAGTGCCTCGCCGCCGGCCGGTGCCGTCATCGCGCCCTCCCGTGTCGCCCCACCCGCGCCACCTTAACCGGCGGCGCTACAAGGAACATGCCTCGTCGCGCCGTAGCGGTACGGCCCCGGGACGCGCCGCCGACGGCTCGTGCCCAGCCGGAGCGCACCTGCCTCACGGTCACCCGAAGTCGTAGACCGTCACCGGGACGTCACGGCTCACCAGTCGCCGCTCGATCAGGGGTTCCACCCGGGACCAGGTGCCGCCGGCGAGCCCGCAGCCGATCCTCGGCATGTGCACGGACGCGCCCAGCTCGACGGCGCGTACGGCCACCGCCTCCAGGCCCGCGTCGATCGCCTCGTACCGCACGGGTACGCCACCGCTCCCCCGGCGCATCCCTCGCTGGCCCACCAGGTTGGCCACCCACACGAAAGGGCCGACCTGGACGAACTGGACGGCACCGAGGCCGAAATCGTTCCCGGCGCGCTCCCGGTGCCAGCGGCGGTAAGCGGCCTCGGGTTCGGGCCAGCGGCGGGAGAGGCCAGCACGAAGCCCTTGCCCCAGCCGCCCAGGTCGTTGCAGACGTGGACGATCAGCTTGGCGCCCTCGGCCTGCGGGGCGGTGGCGTCGCCCTTGAGGTAGGTGATCTCCGGCATGGTGTCCACGGTAGGGGCGGGCACCGACAGTGGGCCTTCGAGGCTTTCACCACAGTGGTGAGACAGCAATACTGTTGCACGTGATCGCCGCACCGGGGCGATCAGGTCCGATCCGGCCATCTCCGGGCATCGAGGAGCAGACATGGCGACCGCGCCCGAGGAGCCGACCCTCACCGTCGACGAGCTGGCGGCCCGGGCAGGGGTGACCGTGCGCACCGTGCGGTTCTACAGCACTCGAGGGCTGCTGCCGCCCCCGGTCATCGGCCCGCGCCGGGTCGGGCACTACGGGCCCGGCCATCTGTCGCGGCTTGCGCTGATCGAGGAACTGCAGCGACAGGGAATGACGCTGGCCGCGATCGAACGGTATCTGGAGCAGTTGCCGGAGGGTCTCAGCGCGAACGATCTGGCGATCCACCGGGCGCTGGTGGCTTCCTGGGCTCCGGACGGCGTCGAGGAGATCACCGGCGCGGAGCTGGAGCGGCGGGCGGGCCGGCCCCTCACGGAGCAGGATCTCGACCGGCTGGCGGCGATGGGGGTACTGCTGGAGGGGGACCCCGACACGACGGTGGACACCCCCGAGGGCGTCCACCGGGTCGATCCGGGTCTGCTCAGGCTGGGGGTGGAGCTGCTGGACGTACCGATCGCGCACGAGACGATCCTCAGCGCGCGCACGATCCTGATCGAGCACACCCGGTCGGCGGCGACCGAGTTGACCCGCATCTTCCGTGACGAGGTGTGGAGTCCGTACCGGGAGCGGGAGGCGGACCCGGAGCACGTGGCCGCGATGAAGTCGCTCTCGGCGCACATGCAGCCGCTGGTGATGCAGGCTCTGGTGACCGCGTTCCAGCGGTCGCTGACCGCCGAACTGCGCGCGGCGTTCCAGGCTCCGTGACGGGGCATCCAGGTGCCCGGAGGAGCCCACCGCGCGGATGGGCCCCTCGGTCGGGGTGACGGGTGGCGTACTGCCGGGATCAGTCGTGGAAGGTCTCGCCCCGCTCCGCCATCTCCACCAGCCGGGCGGGCGGCAGGAAGCGGTCCCCGTACCGTTCGGCGAGTTCGCGGGCCCGGGCCACGAAGCCGGGCAGCCCGCCCTCGTACCCGTTGACGTAATTGAGGACGCCGCCGGTCCACGGCGGGAAGCCGATGCCCATGATGGAGCCGATGTTGGCGTCGGCGACCGAGACGAGGACGTTCTCCTCCAGGCACCGGACGCTGTCCAGGGCCTCGGCGAAGAGCATCCGCTCCTTCATGTCCTCGAACGGGATCGCGGCGCCGGACGTGCCGAAGTGTTCGCGCAGACCGGGCCAGAGCGCGCCGCGCCGGCCGGACTCGTCGTACTCGTAGAAGCCCGCTCCCCCGCTGCGTCCGGGCCGTCCGAACTCCTCGACCATCCGGTCCACCACCGTGTCCGAGGGGTGCGGGGTCCAGGTGCCGCCCGATTCCTCGATCGCGCGCCGGGTCTCGTTGCGGATCTTGCGGGGCAGGGTGAGGGTCAGCTCGTCCATCAGGGAGAGAACCTTGGCCGGGTAACCCGCCTGGGCCGCGGCCTGCTCGACGGAGGAGGGTTCGATGCCCTCGCCGACCATCGCCACGCCCTCGTTGATGAAGTGGCCGATGACCCGCGAGGTGAAGAAGCCGCGCGAGTCGTTGACCACGATCGGGGTCTTCTTGATCTGGCGGACCAGGTCGAAGGCGCGGGCCAGGGCCTCGTCGCCGGTGGCCGAACCCTTGATGATCTCGACCAGCGGCATCTTGTCGACCGGTGAGAAGAAGTGCAGTCCGACGAAGTCGGCGGGGCGGGTGACGCCCTCGGCGAGAACGGTGATGGGGAGCGTGGACGTGTTGGAACAGAGCAACGCGTCGGGCGCGACGATGTCCTGGATCTCCTGGAACACCTTGTGCTTGAGGGAGGTGTCCTCGAAGACGGCCTCGATGACGGCGTCGCAGCCGGCCAGGTCGGCGGGGTCTCCGGTCGGAGTGATCCGGGCGAGCAGTTCGTCGCGGGCCGCCTCCGTCGTACGTCCCCGGGCAAGCGCCTTGGCGAGCAGCTTCTCGCTGTACGCCTTGCCCTTCGCGGCGGCCTCGGTGGTGACGTCCTTGAGGACGACGTCGATTCCGGCCCGGGCGCAGGAGTACGCGATGCCGGCGCCCATCATTCCGGCCCCGAGCACGGCGACCTTGCGCACCGTGCGCCGCTCGACCCCCTCGGGCCTGCTGGCGCCGGAGTTGACGGCCTGGAGGTCGAAGAAGAACGCCTGGATCATGTTCTTCGCGACCTGGCCGGTGACCAGCTCGGTGAAGTACCGGGCCTCGATGGTCTGCGCGGTCTCGAAGTCGACCTGCGAGCCCTCGACGGCCGCCGCCAGGATGTTGCGGGGGGCGTGCATCGGGGCCCCGGCGATCTGCTTCTTGAGGTTGGCGGGGAAGGCCGGGAGGTTGGCGGCGAACCTGGGGTTGGACGGGGTGCCGCCGGGAATCCGGTACCCCTTCACGTCCCAGGGCTGCTGGGACTCGGGGTGCGCGTCGATGAACGCGCGGGCCTTCTCCAGCATCTCCTCGCGGGTGGCGGCCACTTCGTGTACGAGACCGTTCTCCAGGGCGCGGGCCGGGGTGTACTGGGTGCCCTGGAGGAGCACCTTGAGGAGAGCGTCGGCGATGCCCATCAGACGTACGGTACGGGTGACGCCGCCGCCGGCCGGGAGCAGGCCGAGGGTGACCTCGGGGAGGCCGATGCGGGAGCCGGGCGCGTCCAGCGCGATGCGGTGGTGGCAGGCGAGCGCGATCTCGTAACCGCCGCCGAGCGCCGCGCCGTTGATGGCGGCGACCACGGGGATGCCGAGGGTCTCGATGCGGCGCAGGGAGCGCTTGATGGCCATCCCGGTGTCGAAGACGGCCTGGGCGTCCTCGGGCCGTGCCTTGATCATCTCCTTGAGGTCTCCCCCGGCGAAGAAGGTCTTCTTCGCGGAGGTGACGATGATGCCGCGGATGTTCTCCTTCTCGGCCTCGGCGCGGTCGGCGACGGCGGCGACGGACCGGGTGAATGCCTGGTTCATCGTGTTGGCGGACTGGTCGGGGTCGTCGAGGACGAGGGTGACGACGCCGGTCCCGTCCTCTTCCCAGCGGATGGTCGTGCTCTCGGTCATGGGGTTCTTCTCCATAGGCAGGAAGGCAGGCGTGGCGGGGGACGGGGTCGGTCAGACGCGTTCGACGACGGTGGCGACTCCCATGCCGCCGCCCACGCAGAGCGTGACGAGTCCGTACCGCAGGTCGCGCCGTTCCAGTTCGTCGATGACGGTGCCGAGGATCATCGCGCCGGTGGCGCCGAGGGGGTGGCCGAGCGCGATGGCGCCGCCGTTGACGTTGACCTTGTCGAGGCCGACGCCCATGTCCCGGACGAAGCGCAGCACCACTCCGGCGAAGGCTTCGTTGATCTCGATGAGGTCGATGTCGTCGATGGTCAGCCCGGCCTTGGCGAGCGCCTTGCGGGAGGCGGGGGCGGGGCCGGTCAGCATGATGGTGGGCTCGGAGCCGGAGACGGCGGCGGAGACGATCCGGGCACGCGGGGTGAGGCCGTAGCGTTCGCCGATCTCCCGGGAGCCGATCGCGACGAGGGCGGCGCCGTCCACGATCCCGGAGGAGTTGCCGGCGTGGTGGACGTGGTCGATCTTCTCGACCCAGTGGTACTTCTGCAGGGCCACCGCGTCGAAACCGCCCATCTCGCCGATGGTGGCGAAGGAGGGCTTGAGGGAGGCGAGCGAGTCCGCGGTCGTGCCGGGGCGCAGGTGCTCGTCGTGGTCGAGCACCACGAGTCCGTTGCGGTCCTTGACGGGGACCACGGAACGGGCGAAGCGGCCTTCCTTCCACGCCTCGGCGGCCCGCTCCTGGGAGAGGGCCGCGTACTCGTCGACGTCGCGGCGGGAGAACCCCTCGACGGTGGCGATGAGGTCGGCGCCGATGCCCTGCGGGGCGAAGCCGGTCTCGAAGCTGGTCATCGGGTCCATCGCCCAGGCGCCGCCGTCCGAGCCCATGGGGACGCGGGACATGGACTCGACGCCACCGGCGAGTACGAGGTCCTCCCAGCCCGAACGGACCTTCGCCGCGGCAAGGTTGACGGCTTCGAGGCCGGAGGCGCAGAAGCGGTTCTCCTGGACGCCGGCGACGGAGTCCGGAAGTCCCGCCGCGATGGCGGCGATCCGTGCGATGTCGGAGCCCTGGTCGCCGAGCGGGCTGACGACACCGAGGACGATGTCGTCGATGGCCGCCGGGTCGAGTCCGGGGAAGCGGGCGCGGATCTCGTGGATGAGGCCGACGACCAGGTCGATCGGCTTGGTTCCGTGCAGGGCCCCGTTGGCCTTGCCACGACCGCGCGGGGTGCGGATCGCGTCGTAGACGAATGCTTCGGTACTCAAGACGACTGCCTTTCGGGGGGGGCGGGCTTTCGGGTTGTCGGCTCTGGGGAGGTGGGGCGCTCAGGAGAGGAGGGAGCGGCCGATGATCTCCTTCATGATCTCGGTCGTCCCGCCGTAGATCGTCTGGATGCGTCCGTCGGTGAAGGCCCTGGCCACCGGGAACTCAGCCATGTAGCCGTAGCCGCCGTGCAGTTGCAGGCAGCGGTCGGCCACCCGCTTCTGGAGCTCGGTCGCCCACCACTTGGCCATCGAGGCGTGCACCGCGTCGAGCGTGCCCTCCGCGTGTTCGACGATGCACCGGTCGAGGAAGGTGCGGGTGACGGCGCACTCGGTGGCCATCTCGGCGATCTCGAAGCGGACGTGCTGGAGCTTGGCGAGCGGCCGGCCGAACGCCTCGCGCTCCTTGACGTACCGGGTGGTGATCTCCAGCAGGTGCTCGGCGGCGGCGATGCCGGCGACCGCGATGCCCATGCGCTCCTGGGCCAGGTTGGTCATCAGGTGGATGAATCCGCCGTCGAGTTCGCCGAGGAGGTTCTCCTTGGGGACCCGGACGTCGCGGAAGAAGAGTTCGGCGGTGTCCTGGGACTTCTGGCCGATCTTCTCCAGGTTGCGGCCGCGTTCGAAGCCCGCCGCACCGCGTTCGACCACCAGCAGCGAGAGCCCCTTGGCGCCTCCCTCCGGAGAGGTGCGGGCGACGACGACCACCAGGTCGGCGAGGATTCCGTTGGAGATGAAGGTCTTGGACCCGTTGAGCAGCCAGTGGTCGCCCCGGTCCTCGGCGGTCGTGCGGATGCCCTGGAGGTCGGAGCCTGCCCCCGGTTCGGTCATGGCGATGGCGGTGACGATCTCGCCCGAGCAGAACCCCGGCAGCCAGCGCCGCTTCTGCTCCGGGGTGGAGAGCCCGCTGAGGTAGGGCCCGACTATGTCGTTGTGCAGGCCGAGTGCGAGGCCGCTGACACCCGCCCGGGTGAACTCCTCGGCCAGTACGGCGCTGTAGCGGAAGTCGTCGTTGCCGCCCCCGCCGAACTCCTCGGGGACCGCGAGCCCGAGCAGCCCTTGCCTGCCCGCCGCGCGCCACGCCTCGCGCGAGACGATGCCGTCCCGCTCCCACTGTTCGTAGTGCGGGAGGACCTCCTTGGCGAGGAAGGTGCGGACGGTCTCACGGAACGCGTCGTGTTCGGCGGCGAAGATCTGCCGTTTCACCGGGCCTCCTGGCGTGGCTTCGGGTGGGTGCGGAGCGGCCGCTCCGGCACGGTGCCGGTGGCCGTCGTACGCGGACCCCCGTGCCTGAGGGCGCGGCCGGGCGCGATGCGGTGGCCGCCGTCTCCAGGGCGGGCGCCGGGGGGCCGCCTGCTCATCCGGCGGCCCCCTTCGACGGATGGCCGAGCAGTTCGGGCACGTCCCAGTCCGCCGCCACCGACTCGGTGCCGGTGCCCGGCAGGGCGGGAGCGGTCCGTACAGCGGTGGGGGTGGCGGAGAAGCGCGGGGCGGGGGCGGGCTGGGTGATCCCGGCGTGCTCCACGAAGGTGGCGCGCGCGGCGAGATGCGGGTGCGCGGGCGCCTCGCGCAGGGACAGGACGGGGGCGACGCAGGCGTCGGTGCCCTCGAACACCTCGGTCCACTCCGCGCGGGTACGGGTACGGAAGCGGTCCGCCACCGCGGTGCGCAGTTCCTCCCACCGGGCGAGGTCCGCGCGATCGGGCAGCGCCCCTGCGACGCCGAGGAGGGCCACGAACTCCTCGTAGAACCGCTGTTCCAGCGGCCCGACCGCCATGGCCTCGCCGTCGGAGGTCGCGTACGTGCCGTAGAAGGGGCAACCGCCGTCGAGGAGGTTGGAGCCGCGCCGGTCCTGCCAGGCACCGGCCGCGAGCATGCCGTGGATCATCGTGGCGAGGTGGGCGGCGCCGTCCACGATCGCCGCGTCCACGACCTGGCCGCTCCCGCCGGGGGTACGGGCGTGCTGGAGGGCGGCCAGTACGCCGATCACGAGGTAGAGGGAGCCACCCGCGTAGTCGCCGAGCAGGTTGGCCGGCACGAGCGGTGGTTCGCCGGGACGGCCGATCATGGAGAGGGTGCCGGTGGGCGCGAGGTAGGAGACGTCGTGCCCGGCGCGCCCGGCGAGGGGGCCGTCCTGGCCCCAGCCGGTCATCCGCCCGTAGACGAGCCGGGGGTTGCGGCCGAGGCAGGCGTCCGGACCCACTCCGAGCCGCTCGGCGACCCCGGGGCGGTACCCCTCGATCAGGATGTCGGCGCGTTCGGCGAGGGCCAGGACGGCCCGCTCTCCCGCCTCAGTCTTGAGGTCGAGCAGGACGGAGCGCTTGTTCCGGTTGGTCAGGTCGCGGGCCGGGTCGATGCCGAGCGCCGCGCCCCCGGGCCGGTCCACCCGGACCACGTCCGCGCCGAGGTCGGCCAGCGTCATCGCGGCGAACGGTCCGGGGCCGATGCCCGCCAATTCGACCACCCGCACCCCCGAGAGGGGGCCGTTCCCCGTCGCAGTCATCAAGCCCCCAGCGGTGTGACACAACCGATGTAACATCGACGATGCTAAGAACGACCGCCGCTCCGCACAAGGCTTTTGGCCGAGCGAGCGCTTAGGTGGTGTCCGGCCGCACCACCTGGGCGGTGTGCGGCGGACCGACGCGTCCCATGGTGCACCGTCACACCCCATTCGGGGCCGAGTGCCACGCGTCACCCGCCGACGCGCGCCCGGTGCGGTTCACCTTTCCCGCTCGCGGGTCTACCCTCGACGGCCACCCACCCGGAGCAGGCCCCAGCGGAGGCACGCATGAAGAGGCACCACGGATCGGAACGCCCCTACGACGTCGTCCTGTACGGCGCCACCGGTTTCGTCGGCACCCTGACCGCCGCGTACCTGGCGGCGCACGCCCCCGAAGGGCTGCGCTGGGCGCTGGCCGGGCGCAGCCGGGAGAAGCTGGAGCGGCTGCGCGAAGGACTCGCCGGAGCGGGCCCGGAACCGGCGACGCTCGTCGCCGACGCCGAAGACCCCTCCGCACTGCGGGAACTCGCCCGGTCCGCACGGGTGGTGGCGACCACGGTCGGCCCCTTCCTCTCGTACGGGAACGCGCTCGTCGCGGCCTGCGCCGACGAGGGCACGGACTACCTGGACCTCACCGGCGAGGCCGAGTTCATCGACCGGACCTACCTCGACCACGACGCGCGGGCCAGGGAGACGGGCGCGCGCCTGGTGCACGCCTGCGGCTTTGACTCCGTACCCCACGACCTCGGCGCCTACTTCACCGTCCAGCAGCTGCCCGCGGACGCCCCGCTGACGGTGGACGCGTTCGTGCGCACCCACGCCGTCTTCTCCGGCGGTACGTTCGCCTCGGCGCTCACCGCGATGGGCCGGGGTCCGCAGATGCTGGCCGTCGCCCGGGAACGCCGGGAGCGCGAGCCGGTGCTCACCGGCCGCCGTGTACGAACCCCCCTGGGGGCACCGCACTTCAACCCGCGGACCGGCACCTGGGCCCTGCCGCTGCCGACCGTGGACCCGCAGATCGTGGGCCGTTCGGCGCGCGCGCTGGAGCGCTACGGCCCCGACTTCCGCTACCGCCACTTCGCCTCGGTGAAGCACCTGCCGATCGCTCTGGGCGGCACGGCGGCCCTGACGGCCCTGGTCGCGGCAGCCCAACTTCCGGCCGCTCGCGATTGGCTGACGAGCCGTTACGCCTCGGGACAGGGGCCGGACGAAGAGCGCAGGAGGCGGAGCCGGTTCACCGTCCGGTTCGTCGGGGAAGGTGGGGGCCGGCAGGTCTTCACCGAGGTCTCCGGCGGCGATCCGGGGTACGACGAGACGGCGCGGATGCTGGGCGAGGCCGCGCTCGCTCTCGCCCTGGACGATCTGCCGGAGACCTCGGGCCAGGTGACGACGGCGGTGGCCATGGGCGATGCCCTGCTGGAGCGGCTGCGGGCATCGGGAATGGTTTTCCGGGTGGCGGCCCGGCGCTGAGCCGGGGAACGCCGGTGGACGGTCAGCCGGTCGCTTCCCGCAGCGCGCGGCGACAGAGCGCGTCGGCCCTGCGGGTGGTCTCGGGCTGGCGGAACCCCCTGGTCAGCGCCAGGGCATGGGCGCAGGCGGTGTCCAGTGTGGTGCGGTGCCCCACGGAGACGAAGACCGGCTTGGTGTCGTCCCTGGTGCGCAGGGCCCGGCCCACCTCCTCCGTCCCGTCCAGCAGCGGGGAGGAGTCGCCGCGCCGCGGGCCGGGCTGCTCGTACGCGAAGGTGAACGGGTTCTTCGCCACACCGATGACGGGCAGTCCGGTCAGCACTCCGAGGTGGCTGGCGAGCCCGAACCGGCGGGGGTGCGCCAGCCCGTACCCGTCACAGACGACGAGGCCGGGGTCGGCCGTCAGCGACTCCAGGGCGGCGAGCACCGTGGGGATCTCCCGGAAGGCGAGGAGCCCGGGGACGTACGGGAAGGTGACCCGGCCCACCGCGGTGGTCTCGGCGACCACGTCGAGGGTCGCGGCGTCCAGCACCACGGCCGCCGCCACCACGAGGTCCCGCTCGTCGTCATAGGCGACGTCCACCCCGGTGACGTGGCCCGAGCCGGGAGGCGGTCCGGAGTCCTCGGCCACCACCCGGTCGCGGAGGCGGTCCTGGACGGCGCGGGCCCCGGCGGCGTCGGCGGGTACGGAGAACGGCGTCATGACGGGCGAGTCTAGGGGCTGTCCCGGGCCGGAACCCGCTGCTGACCACGTGCTGACCGGCCCGCCGCCTTCACATGCACTACCGAGCGTTTACCGGGGTACGAGGAGCGCCACAAGGGCTCCCGGTTCGCGGGTTCCGCCCGGCTCGCTGTCGAGGAGTGTCATGGTGGCTGCTTCTTCGCGTCGTCTTCAGGACGTCGCGCGGGACGTGTTCGGCTGGGAGCGGTTGCGGCCCGAGCAGATGTTGGCGATGGAGGCCGTGATGGAGCGGCGCGACACGCTGGTGGTGATGCCCACGGGCGCCGGGAAATCGGCCGTGTACCAGGTTCCGGGGGTGCTGCTGTCGGGTCCGACCGTCGTGGTGTCGCCGCTCATCGCGCTCCAGCGCGATCAGGTCCAGGGGTTGCTGCGGCGCGAGGGTACGGACGCCGCCGCGGTGAACTCGACGCAGAGCGGCAACGAGAACGCGGCAGTGTGGGACCGGATCAGCGAGGGCGACGTCGACTTCCTCTTCCTCGCGCCCGAGCAGTTGGCGAAGGACGAGGTGGTCGAGCAGCTGGCGGCCGCCGAGCCCGCGCTCTTCGTCGTCGACGAGGCGCAGTGCGTGTCCTCCTGGGGCCACGACTTCCGGCCCGACTACCTGCGCCTCGGCCAGGTGCTCGAACGGATCGGACGCCCTCCGGTGCTGGCCCTGACGGCGAGCGCCGCCGCTCCGGTACGGGCCGACATCGTTTCGCACCTGGGGATGCGGGACGTGCAGGAGGTCGTCACCGGCTTCGACCGCCCGAACATCCATTTGGAGGTGATCCCCTTCCGGGACGCGGCGGTCAAGGCGCGGGCGGTGGTCGAGCGCGCCGCGGCCGAGCCCAAACCGGGCCTCGTGTACGCGGCGACGCGGCGTGAGGCGGAGAAGTACGCGAACGAACTGAGCCTGCTGGGCCTGGACGTGGCGGCGTACCACGCGGGACTTCCCGCGCAGGAGCGCGGCGACGTGCACGACCGCTTCCTCGCGGGCGAGCTGGACGTGGTGGTCGCGACGTCCGCCTTCGGGATGGGTATCGACAAGCCGGACGTGCGCTTCGTGCTCCACGCCTCCGTCCCCGGGTCCCTGGACGCCTACTACCAGGAGATAGGCCGGGCCGGGCGGGACGGCGAACCCTCCCGCGCGATCCTCGCGTACCGGCCGCAGGACCTCGGTATGCAGCGTTTCTTCGCGGCGGGCCGCCCCGACCCGGACACCGTCACCCAGGTGGCACGCACGCTGGCTGAGCACGACGGTCCCGTACGCCCCAGCGAGCTGCGGGAGGAGACGAATCTGACGGCGAGCCGGCTGACGGCGGTCGTCAACCTCCTGGAGCAGGTCGACGCGGTACGCACCACCGGTCGGGGCGACGTGGAACCGGCCCCGGACATCGACGCGTCCCGCGCCGCGCAGCGGGCGGTCGAACTGGGCGACGCCCACCAGCAGCTGGAACGCTCCCGGGTGGACATGATGCGCGGCTACGCGGAGACCACCGGCTGCCGGCGCCGCTTCCTCCTCGGCTACTTCGGGCAGGTGCGGAGCGAGACCGAGGGGTGCGGCTCCTGCGACCTGTGCGAGGCGGCCGAGCTGTCCCGGGAGGGCGCGGTACCCGGTCCGGCGGTTCTCGCCGGGACGGGAGGGCGGATACCCGCGCCCTCCGACGAGGCGCTGTCCGACGGCGAGCATCCCTACCGTCCCGGTACCCGGGTCCGGCACCAGCACTGGGGCGAGGGCTCGGTGATGAGCGAGGAGGACCGGAGTCTGACCGTGCTCTTCGAGACCGTCGGCTACCGCACCCTGTCGCTGGAGGTCGTACGGGAGCACGGGTTGCTCGACGTGTGCTGATCGTCCGGATGGGCACGGATCCGGGGCCGGCGGGGCACCGCGTGTTCCGGCGGATCATGGCGGCCCCTTGCTGAGGGCTTTCCGCCCGAGGTGTACCGCGATGTCACGACTCTCCGCCGGTGGGCGGTTCGTCGGCCCGTCGGGGGGCCGGCGTCCGTACGGCCGGCCGCGCCGGGCCCGGCGCGGTCCGCTCCTGCACCTTCGCTGCCTGGCCGTCCCGGGCCGCCCGCCGGGATGGACGGGCGCTTCCCGGGCAGTTGATCAGCACCGGGGGAACCCGCGGTGACACAGCTCACGCCCCGGGCCGGTGCACGGATCACGGCGTTCCGTCGTCTACTCCAGTGCCGGAGCCCGTTCGTCCAGCCGTGCGAGGGAGCAGGTTTTGTCCAGCCTTATCGAGCAGCCCGTGCAGGCCCGGATGGTCGCGGCCGTTCCACGGATGGTGACGCTGGCCGCCACCCTGCGGTACGACCGTGAGAATCCGTACGCCGTCCGGATCGCGTTCCCCGCCCGGGCCACGCTGGAGGGCACGGAGGTTTCCTGGGAGTTCTCCCGGGATCTGCTGGCCCGGGGTGTGGACGAGCCCGTCGGCGTCGGAGACGTACGGGTGCGGCCCTTCTCCGAGGAGCGGACCGCGCTCGAGTTCCATGCCGCGGAGGGGGTCGCGATGGTGCACGTCCGCACCTCGGAGTTGCGCCGATTCCTCGGGCGCGTACAGGATTTGGTGCCGGAGGGCGACGAGCACCGTTTCCTGGACCTCGACCGGGATCTGGCGGAGCTCTTGGGCGACAGTCACTGAGCGCAGCATGTGCACGACCCGCTGCGGCCGACGCACGACCGCCCCCGGGCGGTCAGCCCGGAGCCCGCCCGCACCGCCCCGTACTGCGGCTTCGGCTCCGTCCGGGCTTGGCGCAGGGCTTACCTGCACTTAACCTACGGACACGTAACCTACGAGTCCGTAGGTAAAATACCCCGTAAAATCTCCCGTCCCCAGGAGCTCCCCGTGACGATCACCTCTCCCCACCCCGGCGGTTCGAAGGCCTGGACCGACGCCCAGTTGCTGTACGCGCTGGAAGAGGTGGTGGAGAAGGAACTCAACCGGCATCTCAAGGTCGCCAAGGACTGGATGCCCCACGAGTACGTGCCGTTCTCCGACGGCCGGAACTTCCCGGGCGTCTTCGACGACGGCGAGGCGTGGGCGCCGGACCAGTCCAAGGTCACGGACATCGGCAAGATCGCCCTCGTGGTGAACCTGCTGACCGAGGACAACCTCCCCAGCTACCACCACGAGATCGCCTCGCTCTTCGGCCGCGACGGCGCCTGGGGCACCTGGGTGCACCGCTGGACCGCCGAGGAGGGCCGCCACGGCATCGTGATGCGCGACTACCTGCTCACCTCGCGCGCGGTCGACCCGGACAAGCTGGAGCAGTTCCGCATGGTGCACATGGCGGAGGGATTCGAGTCCGACAACCGGCACTCGATGCTGCACTCCGTCGCGTACGTCGCCTTCCAGGAGCTGGCCACCCGCGTCTCGCACCGCAACACGGGCCACCAGTCGGGCGACCCGGTCTGCGACCGGATGCTGGCGCGCATCGCCACCGACGAGAACCTGCACATGGTCTTCTACCGGAACCTCCTGGGCGCAGCCTTCGAGCTGGCCCCGGACCTCACCATGCAGGCCGTCCGGGACGTGGTCGTCAACTTCCGCATGCCCGGACACGGCATGCCCGGCTTCGAACGCGCCGCCGCGCAGATGGCGATCGGCGAGATCTACAACATGCGCATCCACCACGACGACGTGATCCAGCCCGTGCTGCGCTACCTGAAGGTCCTGGACATCGACGGGCTCGGCCCGGAGGGGCTCCAGGCGCAGGAGGAGCTCGGCCTGTACATGAGCGGCCTCGACAGCGAGGCGTCGAAGTTCGACGAGAAGCTCGCGGCCCGCAAGGCCCGCGTGGCGGCGCGCGGACGCTGAGGCGCTCGACTGGGGCGCGCGGACGCTGAGGCGCGCGCCGGTCGCGCCCGGTTCGCTCTGCCGTTGCACTCCCCCGCGCCGGGGCTCACTCCGGTGCGGTCCACTCCTCGGCCCTGACCAGCAAGGCAGCGGCCTGCGGCACGGTGTCGCGGTGTCCGGCGAGGCGGTCCGCCGCACCGGCGAGCACGGTGAGCTCCGCCGCGGTCGGCCGCACGGGTCCGCCGGCGAGCGCCCGCACCCTGTGGACGAGGCGCCGGCGGCCCGGCCGGTCGCGGTCGGCGCCGGCGTCGTCCGCGGTGTCGTCGGTGGCCAGCATGGTGAAGGTCCGGTTCGGGGCGGCGGCCACCTCGGGGGTCGTGGCGGCGGTCCAGCCGCCCCGGCGGTCGAGGTCGGTTTCAGGCTGACCGCACCCCTGGAGTGGCGGGTGCACGGAAGGACCTTACGCATCCCGGGCTCCTGAGCACGCGACGGCGCCGGCCGGGCCGCTCCGGTCAGGCGCTGTCCCGGCCGTCGCGGCGCATCCGGTCGCGCTCGTTCTCCGACAGTCCTCCCCAGACGCCGAAACGCTCGTCATGGGCGAGGGCGTACTCCAGGCACGCCACCCGGCCCTCGCAGGCGAAGCAGAGCCGCTTCGCGTCGCGGGTCGAGCTGCCGGGCGCGGGGAAGAAGAACTCGGGACCGGTCTGGGCGCACAGGGCCGACTCCTGCCAGGCGAGCGCGTCCTCGGTGGTGGTGTTCATCAGCATGCGCCCAGCATGCCGTCCGTCAATAAACATCCGTTGAACGCCCCACTTCCGGCCACGGCCACGTCCGGTGCGGAAGCGGGTGTTCCGTCCGTGTTCAGTCCATCGGGGCGGGCTTGATGACGGCGAAGGAGGCCCCGTACGGGTCGTCGATGTTCGCCGTCACTCCCACCTGCTCCACCTCCGTCGGCCCCAGGGTGACGGTCCCGCCGAGACGGACGGCGTCGCCCAGTACCGCGTCGACGTCGTCCACCGTGAAGTACGGCAGCCAGTGCGGCCCCGACCGTGCCTCACTGGGCACCTCGTCCAGGGCGACGAGTCCGCCGAAGAACGCCTCGTCGCCCTCCGTGCCGGCCGGCCGGACCATCGTGTAGGTGCCGCCGGGAAACTCGGTGGCCTCGGTGTCCCAGCCGAAGACGCTTCCGTAGAACGACTTCGCCCTCGCCACGTCCGGGGTGTAGAGCTCGCACCAGATGAGCGTGCCCACCACCTGGGTCGCGCCGAGTCCGGGGTTCTGCTTGGGCTGCCAGCTGCCGAAGTAGGCGCCCGCCGGATCGGTGAAACCTCCCATCCGTCCGTGCTCCAGCACGTCCATGGGCGCGAACGGCACGTTCCCGCCCCCGGCTCGGACCGCGCGGGCGGTCGCGTCCACGTCGGGCGAGTGGAAGTACACCGACCACGTCGGCTTGGCCTGCTCGTCGGTGACGGTCATCGCCCCCGCGACGGTCCGGCCGTCCAGCGTGTACATCCCGTAGCCGCCGGTCTCGGGACCGGCGGAGACCAGGTCCCATCCGAAGAGCCCGCGGTAGAAGGCGGTGGCCCCGTCCAGGTCGGGCGTGCCGAGGTCGATCCAGTTGGGGGCGCCGGGGAGGAAGGTCGGGTCGAGCATGGCGCTGCGCTCCTCCAGCGGGCGCGTGGGTGCCCCGCTTGACTCGTGCGTACAGGACGTGGACGTGAGTACAGGACGTGTACGTGCTCTCGCGCAGGGAAGCCCTGGCCATTCGAGTCTGCCACCGGTGGCCGGGCGTCGCAGGCCGGCGGAGCGGTGCGGCCCTCCCGCCATCCGGCCGTGGGATCATGGGGCCCCGTCGACACCCTGGGTTCTGTGCGACGGGCGGGGCGGTGGGACAGAGGGACGTACATGCCACAGGACGGCGACGCGACGGGCACCGGGGCGGACACCAGGAGGGCGGTCCGGCCGCTGCTGGCGGACGCGGACGCGCTGCTGGCGGCGGCCCGCGCGGTCCCCGCCGACCACGACCGCGCACTGGAGTCCGTACGCTCCGTCCTCGACCCGCTCGTCCACTCCCTGACGCGCCGGGAACTGGACGCGATCCCGGTCGCCCGGCTCCGGGACGTGACGGAGGGGCGGCTGCGCATCACCGCCTTCGAACAGGCCGGGTTCCGCACGGTCGGCGCGGTGCACGCGGCGACCCGGTACGAACTCCGGCGGCTGCCCGGGGTCGGGGCGCACACCGCCGACCAGGCACTGGCCGCGGCGGAGCGGCTCGCCCACGCGGTCCGCGACACGGTCGCCGTGCGCCTCGACGCCGACGCGCCGGACGCCGCCACCACCGCCGTCGTGGTCGCCCTGCACCGACTGGTCGAAGCGGGCCCCGACGCGCGGCGGGCCCGCGAGGCGGCGCTGCGCCTGATCGGGCGGCTGGCGGAGCCCCTGGCCGCGGCGGCGCCGGCCAGAGGGCGGCTGCGCCCCCTCTTTCTCGGCCGGGAGGCGCGCGGCCGGGTCGCGGCGGCGGTGGAGACCGTGCGTACGGTGCTGGCCCGGGCCGAGGAGGAGCGGCTCCCGCTCCTTTTCGGCCAGGTGTGCGTCGATCTGCTGCGGGCCCCGGAGCCGGAGGCGGCGGCCTGGGTCGATTTCGAGCTGCGGTCGGCCGAGTACTACGGCCTGCTGGCCGAGTTGTCGGGCACCGGCCCCGACCGGGACGCCGCCGAGGGGTTCCTGCCGGCCACGATCGCGGACCGGGTGCGCGGAGTGCGGCTCGACGACACGCGGTTGCGGGTGTCGCTGCGCGGCTACCAGTCGTTCGGGGCCCGGTTCGCGCTCGCCCAGAAGCGGGTGGTGCTCGGCGACGAGATGGGGCTGGGCAAGACGGTGCAGGCCATCGCGGCGCTCGCGCACCTGGCGGCGGCCGGTGAGAGCCACTTCCTGGTGGTCTGCCCGGTGAGCGTCCTCATCAACTGGACGCGTGAGATCCGCGCCCGCTCCACGCTGAGCGTGCTGCCGGTCCACGGCCCCGACCGGAGCGAGGCGTTCGCGGAGTGGCAGCACTCGGGCGGGGTCGCGCTCACCACCTTCGACGCGCTCCACGCCCTGCCGGAGACGGGCACGGCGGTGCGGCCGGCCATGCTCGTCGTGGACGAGGCGCACTACGTGAAGAACCCCGACACCCGCAGGTCACGGGCGGTGGCCGGCTGGGTGGACCGCGCCGAGCACGTCCTCTTCCTCACCGGCACGCCGATGGAGAACCGGGTGGCGGAGTTCCGCAGTCTGGTCCGGCTGCTCCGTCCGGAGCTCGTGCCGACGGTCGACACCACGCACGGCGCCGCCGGCTCGCACGCCTTCCGCCGCGCGGTGGCCCCCGCCTATCTGCGGCGCAACCAGGAGGACGTCCTCACCGAACTGCCCGCGCTGGTGCGGGCGGACGAGTGGGTGGAGTTCAGCGAGGCGGACCTGCGCGCCTACCGTGCGGCGGTGGACGACGGCCACTTCATGCGGATGCGCCGGGCGGCGTACGCGGTGCCGGAGGCGTCGGCGAAGCTGGCCCGGCTGCGGGAGCTCGTCTCCGAGGCCGCCGGGAACGGGCACAAGGTGGTGGTGTTCTCGTACTTCCACGAGGTGCTGGCGACCGTACGCGCGGCCCTCGGCGACGGGGTGTTCGGACCGGTGGCCGGAAATGTCCCGGCGGCCCGCCGCCAGGAGCTGGTGGACACCTTCGGGGCGGTGCGAGGCCACGCGGTGCTGCTGAGCCAGATCCAGGCGGGCGGCACCGGACTGAACATGCAGGCCGCCTCCGTGGTCATCCTCTGCGAACCGCAGATCAAGCCCACGCTGGAGCACCAGGCGGTGGCCCGCGCGCACCGGATGGGCCAGATACGTACCGTCCAGGTGCACCGGCTGCTCACGGCGGACAGCGTCGACCAGCGGATGATGGCGCTCCTCGCCCGCAAGGACCGGGCGTTCGACGCGTACGCCCGGCGCAGCGACGTCGCCGAAGCGGTGCCCGAGGCGGTGGACGTGTCGGACGGGGCGCTGGCCAGGCTCATCGTGGAGGAGGAGCAGTCGCGACTCTCGGCCCTCCCCGCGTCCGACTGAACCGAGGCCGGGGCGCCGGGTCTTCAGCCGGACGGCGCCGCGTGTTCGGCGGGCTTCGGCCGGCCGCCGGGGTGGCGGTGGCGCCAGGTCCAGAACACGGCGCAGGAGACCAGGGCCCAGGCGCCGAGCACCAGGTAGGGAAAGGCGTACTGGTGGCCCGGGTAGTAGACGGCGGTGTGCTGGGCGTTGACCGAGGCACCTGGGGGAAGCCAGCGCCCGATGTGCCCGAGCAGTGACGGCAGCAGCGGCCACGAGACGGCGCCGCCGGACGACGGGTTGCCGAGCAGCACCATGACGCCCCACGTCGGGAGCATCGCCCAGCGTCCGATGAGGGTGTTGAACATGGTGAAGACCATGCCGCAGGTGAACAACGTGAACGCGAGGATCAGCCAGGACTGGAAGAACGGCAGGTCCAGTGCCCCGAGTCCCCAGTCCACGATGGCGGCGATGGCGAACCCGCCGAGCAGCGAGTAGGCGACGGTGAACAGGATGCGTTCCAGCGGGAGCAGGGTGCGGGCGTGGACGCTCAATTGGATGGCACCGACGAAGCCGAGGATGACGGCGGCGAGCGAGATGTAGAAGAGGGCGAGTCCGCGCGGGTCGCCCTTCTGCAGCGGTTTGACGTCCCGGACGGTGACCGGCACCCCGACCGCCTTGCCCACCTTCTCCCCCGCCTCGGTGAGGAGTTGAGCCACGGTGGCGCCGGAGGCGCCCGCGACGTCGAGGTGCACCCGGTCGTTGCCGGCGCGCAGGACGGCGAAGACCCGCTGCTCCTCCAGCGCCTGGCCGGCTTCGGCCCGGGTGCCGTACTCGTGCAGGATCAGCGCGGAGTCCAGGGCCTTCTCCATCCCTGCCACGAACGCGACGCCCCGCGGCGAGGCGGGTTCGCCGACCACCGCCGCCGGAACCCGGTGCGGGGTGGGGTTGGCCATGGTGTAGGTGTACGAGCCGGCGAAGAGGCCCGCGGCGGCGGCGAGGATGAACACCAGCACGGTCGCGGGGAAGTACGGCGACTCCTTGAAGGCGTGCCACTTGTCGCGCGGGGTGGAGGGCCTGCCGTGGGCGCCGTGCGGGGCGCGGTCCGGCGGGTGGTCGGCGACGGGCTCCGGTTCCGGGACGTCCCGCGCGCCGTCCATCCCGTCTCCCGGCGGTGTCCGCTCGCCGCTCACGCGTCGGCCGCCCGCTCGTCGCCCGGCTCGTCCGCGGGCCGGCCGGGCCGGTCCGGCCGTTCGGGCCGGGCGCGGCTGGGCTGCACGCGCTTGGGTTCGCCGGGCATCTTGGGGTACTCCGGCGGATAGGGCAGGTCGCCGTGCCCGTGTTCCCGTTCGTCGCGTGCGGCGAGCTCCAGCAGGAGGTCGAGGCGGAAGGCGTGCTGGTCCATGTCGGCGTGGACGTCGCCCACCTTCGCGTACCGCTGAGGGAGGGTTCTGATGTCGAAGTCGCGGGGCTCCGCGTCATCGATCTCCTCCCAGCGCAGTGGGGCGGAGACGGGGGCGTGCGGGAAGGGGCGTACGGAGTAGGCGGAGGCGATGGTCCGGTCGCGGGCGGTCTGGTTGTAGTCGACGAAGATCCGTTCGCCGCGTTCCTCCTTCCACCAGGCGGTGGTGACCCGGTCCGGCATCCGCCGCTCCAGTTCCCGCCCCACCGCGATGGCGGACCGCCGGACCTCGGTGAAGGTCCACTCGGGCACCAGCGGGACGAAGACGTGGATGCCGCGTCCGCCGGAGGTCTTGGGCCAGCCGCGCAGCCCGTGGTCCTCCAGGACGGAGCGGAGTTCGTGGGCGGCCTCGACCGCGTCGGCGTAGTCCGTGCCGGGTTGCGGGTCGAGGTCGATGCGCAGTTCGTCGGGGCGGTCGGTGTCGGTGCTCCGTACCGGCCAGGGGTGGAAGGTGAGGGTGCCGAGGTTGGCCGCCCAGAGCACCGCCGGGAGTCCGGCGGGGCAGATCTCGTCGGCGTGCCGGCCGCTGGGGAAGGAGATGCGGGTGGTGGGAATCCAGTCGGGCACGTTCTTCGGCGCCCTCTTCTGGTAGAAGAACTCGCCCTCCACGCCGTCGACGAAGCGCTGGAGGGTGGTGGGCCGGTCGCGCAGCGCGCGGGTGATGCCGTCGCCCACGGCGAGGAAGTACTCCGCCACGTCCCTCTTGGTGTAGCCCTTCTCCGGGAAGTACACCTTGTCGGGGTTGGACAGTCGCACGGACCGCCCGTCCACGTCGAGTTCCACCGCAGCTCCCATGTCGGCCACCGTAGGCGGGGTACGCAAATGCCGCACATCGAAGGACGGGCGGTGATCCCTCGCGCAGAATCGGACCATGGACCTGCCGGTGATGCCTCCTGTGAAGCCGATGCTCGCCAGATCCGTCGCCACGATCCCGCCCGGCATGCAGTACGAGGCGAAGTGGGACGGTTTCCGGGCGATCGTGCACCGTGACGGTGACGAGGTGGTGATCGGAAGCCGTACCGGCAAGCCGCTGACCCGGTACTTCCCCGAGTTGGTCCCGGCGGTCCTTCAGTCGCTGCCGCCGCGCTGCGTGATCGACGCGGAGATCGTCCTCGCGCACGGCGGGCGCCTGGACTTCGACCGGCTCAGCGAGCGCATCCACCCGGCCGCATCGCGGGTGAGGACGCTCGCCGAACGGACCCCCGCCTCCCTGGTCGCCTTCGACGTACTGGCCCTGGACGACACGTCCTTGCTGGACACCCCGCAGGCGGACCGGCGGACGGTACTGGAGGCGGCGCTCGCCGGCGCGGTGCCCCCGGTCCATCTCGCCCCGGCCACCACGGACCGGGAGGTCGCGCAGCGGTGGTTCCACCAGTACGAGGGCGCGGGGCTGGACGGGATCGTCGCCAAACCTCTCGACCTGCCCTACCGGCCGGACACCCGTGCCATGTTCAAGATCAAGCACGAGCGGACCGCCGACTGCGTGGTGGCGGGCTACCGGGAGCACAAGAGCGGCCCGGTCGTCGGTTCACTGCTGCTGGGGCTGTACGACGAGGGGGGCGCCCTCCAGCACGTCGGCGTCTGCGCATCCTTCCCGATGAAGCGACGGGCCGAACTCGCTGCCGAACTGGCGCCGTTGCGGACCACTGCCGCGGACCATCCCTGGGGCGCCTGGGCGGACGCCGAGGCGCACGAGAGCGCCCGGCTGCCCGGAGCACCCAGCCGCTGGTCGGGGAAGAAGGACATGTCGTGGGTACCGCTGCGCCCGGAGCGGGTCTGCGAGGTGGCGTACGACCACATGGAGGGCGACCGGTTCCGCCACACCACGCAGTTCCGCCGGTGGCGCCCCGACCGCACCCCTTCCGGCTGCACCTACGGGCAGTTGGCGGAAGTGGTGCGGTACGACCTCTCCGAGGTGCTGTCGGGCACGGCCTGAGTCGGCCGGCGGAGCCGGGCGGACTCGCACGGGTCCAGCGGATCGGTGCAGGTCACCTCGGGTGACCCGTGCGCGAGGAGCAGCTCCTCCCGCTCCTCACCGCTCGCGTTCCAGGTTGCCAGGAATCCTGATCCGGACCGGGTGGACGGTCCATGACCTCCGAGGTCGTGGTGCCCCCGGACACCGGTTTCTGGGCTTCTGCGCTTCTGAGCATGACGATCGCCGCCGAAGTCCCCGAGCTCAGAACCCTGTTGCGCACCTGCCGCGAGCGACGCCGTTACGGTCGGCAGGAGTGGTCCAGCCGGTCGCGGGTCTCCACCCCGCACCTCAGACGGGTGGAGACGGGGGGCGCACCCGACGCCCGAGACGATCATGCATCTCTCCGAGAACCTGAATGTTCCGCTGCGGGGCCGCAAACGCCTCCTGCCGGCGGCGGGTTACGCGCCGCGCTACCGGGATCACGCGTGGGACGACGTGTCGATCGTTGGACGACCACTGGAACATCGTCGACGCCAACGGCGCTGCTGACCGGCTGCTGACCGGATGCGCGCCGGCGATGGCGGAACCGCCGGTCAACATCGTCCGGGCCTGTCTGCATCCGGACGGACCGGCAGGCCGGATCGGCAATCGTGCGGAGTTTCGGGCAGCGGTGACCCGCGGCCCCGGCAGAGGGCGCCCCGACCTCTCGGAGGTCCCCTCGGGCACGGCTGGGGAGGTGATGTGCCGGGCCGGTCAGGCTCCCGCGGCCGGGGGCCCGTGCCAGTCCAGGCACAGGACGGTGGCGTCGTCCTTCGGAGGACGGCCGCCGTACGCCTCGGCGACCGCGGCGACCATGGCGCGCACGACCTCGCGCGGATGCTCGTCCGCGGTCGCACGCATCAGAGCGGGCAGGTCGACCGTCTCCGCCTCCCGCTCCTGCATGCCGTCCGTATGGAACACGAGACGGTCCCCGGCCCGCAGATCGACGTCCTGCACGCGGTACGGGCCCTGCATGGCCACCCCGAAGGGCATGTTGACCGCCAGCGGCACCTCGCTGACCTCGCCGTCGCGCAGGAGGAACGGCAGGGGGTGACCGGCGTTGACGAGTTGTGCTCCGGACCCGTCCAGGGCCACCCGCAGCAACTGGCCCGTGGCGAAGGTCCGCCTCCCGTGGTCGAGGAGGGACCGGTGGATCTCATGAGCCTGCTCGGCGAGGTCCAGTCCGGAGCGGCGGGCCCCCCGGGAGGCGTTGACCAGCAGCGTCGCCATGAGTGCCGCGTCGACGTTGTGGCCCATCGCGTCGGTGACGGACACGTGCAGGGTGCCGTTGTCGAGGCTGTAGTCGTAGGTGTCACCGGCGATGTCGGACGCCGGCACCAGGGCACCGGCGAGGGTGAACGCGTCGGCCTCGCACGAGGCGGCCGACGGCAGGAGCTGGCGCTGGATCTCCGCGGCCAGGCTGACCGTGGTGGTGCGGTTGCCCCAGTGGTACAGGTCCGTGAAGCGACGGTCGGTGACGATGATGTACGCCAGCGCGTGCGCGGCCTCCTCGACCTGCTCCAGCGTGTCCTCGGATACCTCCGGGAGGAACAGCTCCAGCACGCCTATGGCGTCACCGCGGTTGGTCACCGGCGCGAGCACCCGCCACCCCAGCCCGCCCTCCGGCGCCCGCACCAGCTTCTGGGAACGCAGGACCTCGTCGTAGAGGCCACTGCCGGCCAGAGGCACCTGTTCGGCCCGGTGCTCCTGCGGCATGCCGTCCGTGTCGTTCACCCGCAGCAGACGCCGCCCGACCACGTCCACGAACAGGAACGACACATAGCGCGCGTTGAACCTGTCCCGGAGGTTGCCCGCGACGACGTCCAGGGAATCCACCGGCGCGGCTTCCTCCGCCTGTGCCAGAACTTCGGCGAGCCCCAGTCGATTCCGCTCCACATCAGCCTCCCAAGATTCCACTCGTCCATCTCGATCGATCAGTAAAAGCTACGCGCCCCGCCTGCGGCCGGGTGCTCAGGGTCCTCTGCGGCTCGCCGACTTCTTGGCCGTTCGCTGTCGTTTCCACCCGGGACAGCCTGGGGGCGCCGAGGCGGACGCCCGCGCCATGAGGTGTCCGGGCGCACGGCTACCGAGCGGGGCCACTGACCCTGCCATCGGACATTTCAGCGCTTTTCGGGGGTCGGTCATTCCCGGACCGCGCGGGCGGGGCCGGGCCGGGCCGGACAGCGATGGGCCCTCGCGGTCGGGAGTGTCCGCGAGGGCCCATCGTCCGTGCGTCGCCGTGCTCGGGCGGATCCGGTGCGTGTCCTTCGGTGGAGTTGGCACAGGTCCGGGTAAGGAGCGCGCCGGCTGCGAGCGCGCGGACCGGCGTGGAGGGTGGTGGCCCCTACTCCGTGGCCTCCTCCGCCACGGGGGCGCACGGGTCGCCGGTGGCCTCGGGGTCGGCGGCCGGGTCCGTGCAGACGGGTGCCGGCTCCGTGGTGGCCGGGTCGGTGGGCTCGGTCGTGGCCGGGTCCGTGGGGTCGGTGGTGCTGGGGTCCGTCGGACCGGGTGTGCCGGTGTCGGTCGGTTCCGGGTCGGGGGTGGTGCCGGGGTCGGGGGTGGTGCCCGGGTCGGGGGTGGTGCCCGGGTCGGGCGTGGTACCCGGGTCCGGGGTGGTACCCGGGTCCGGGGTGGTGCCCGGGTCGGGCGTGGTACCCGGGTCCGGGGTGGTGCCCGGGTCCGGGGTGGCGCCCGGGTCGGGCGTTCCGGACGGCGAGGGGGTGGGCGAGGTGGACGGGCGGGGGGTGCCGGAGGGCTGCGGGCCGATGATGATGGAGCCGCCCGAGCTGCCGGGGCCGCCGACCGGGGCGGACGGTTCGTCGGAGCCGCCCGCGCCCGGGGTGGTGGGCAGCGGGCCCTGACCGTCCGGTACGGGGTGGGCCCCGCTGTCGTAGTACGCCAGCCAGGAGAGCACCGTGCGCAGGTAGGTGTCCGAGTGGTTGTAGCTGAGGATCGCGCGGTCGAGGTCGGCGGAGGTCGAGAGGTTCCGGGTTCCCGCGCAGAGGTAGCGGCCGGCTGCGAGCGCCGCGTCGTAGACGTTGCTGGGGTTCCGGCGGCCGTCGCCGTTTCCGTCCTGGCCCCAGTGGGCCCAGGTGGACGGGATGAACTGCATCGGCCCGACCGCGCGGTCGTAGGTGGCGTCGCCGTCGTACGCGCCGTGGTCGGTGTCCGGGATGTTCGCGAACCCGGCGCCGTTCAGGACGGGCCCCAGGATCGGGGAGAGCGTCGTACCGGCCTTGTCCACCCGCCCGCCGGCGGCGTGCCCCGACTCCACCTTGCCGATGGCGGCGAGGAGTTGCCACGGAAGCCGGCAGGCAGCGTCGGTCCGGGCGACGGTGCTCCGGGCCTTGCGGTACGCCGCGAGCACGGTCGACGGTATGCCCGCCTGGGCCCATGCCTCGGTGACGGCGGGGGTCTCCTTCCCGCCAGGTACCGGCACCGTCACCGTCGGCAGGGTCAGCGGGGTCGGCGACTTCAGGGGCGGCAGTTCGGTGTGGTACGAGTCGTCGTTGGGCACTTCCGTCCAGACCACCTCGTCGGTGGCCGTCTTCTTCGCCTCGTCCTGGTGCGCGGCGCCCGCGAAACCCGGTGCCTGCGAGGCCGTGAGCGCGGCCATCGCGGCGAAGGCCGTGGCCGTGCCGGTGATTCCGCGACGCATGGAGCCGTTGAACCTCATCTGTCCCTCTCTCCGGGTCACTGGGTGAAGGTGTCGATGGCCGCGATGCGCCAGCGGCCGTTCTTGCGGACCGCGTCCACCGCGAACATGGCCGCCGCGTAGGTGGTCTCCTCCTTGGCCCCGGTACGGGTGTTGCTCTGGTCGGCGAAGACGATGAGCCTCGCCCGGTCTCCGTCGAGCTGTTCGACCGCGCTCTCGGTGACGGTCGTGGTGAGGACGAGCTTCTGCTTGGGCGCCTGCTCCCGTACCTCGGCGAGCATGTCCTGGTGCTGCTGCACCGCCTTGCCGGTCAGATAGGTCTTCGCGGCCCGGTCGGACTTCTCGGTGGAGGCGTAGTCGTAACTGAACACGGCACCGACCGCCTCGGTGATCTGTCCCTTGACCTCGCTGGTGCGGGCGATGTCGGTGAGCGCGGTGTTCCGGCGGCTCGGGTCGTCGCGCAGAGTGGCAGCGGAGGCGAACGCCCAGGCGGCGAAGACGCCGAGCAGGACGGTGAGTACGCACAGGAGGGCCGGGAGGCTGATGCGGAGGCGGCGGCGCGTGCGGCGCTCCGCGGCCGGTTCGGTGGATGCGGCCGGGGACGGCCCGTCCGCGTCGGCGGCTCCGGACGGCTCGGGGTCACCGGCGGGATCGACGTCCCGCGGATCGCCCCCGTCCGCGCCTTCGGGAGCGGAGGCATCCGTGTCCGCATCGCCGGCCGTCGGGGAGGTGCCTGTGGTCGGGGTGGCACGGTCGGCGGCGACGGTGGCCAGCCTGCGCTGCCGGTTCACGAGGTGACGGGTCGTCGACATGTCCGGGGGTTCCTCTCGGGTGGGGCGGGGTGGAGGGAGCGGGGGCGTCAGCCGGCCGTGTTGCCGACGGGCGCCTGGCCCAGGGCGCTGAGCTTCCACCCCTGGGAGGTCCGGGTGAGCCGGCCGAGCATCCGGCTCTCCTTCACCGCCGGGTCACCCTCGGGCGCGGTGACGGTGACGCGCAGGGCCACCATCAGACTCGCCCGGCCCGCCCGTTCGTCCAGTTCCGTCACCGCGCCGGAGAGCACCTTCGCGGTGCTCGTCGTCTTCGCGGTGTCGATCTGCTTCACGAACGCGTCGCGCCCTTCGACGAGTTGCTGGTGGAGCTCGCCCGTCGTGGATGCCTCCCAGCTGTCCAGCCCTTCCTGGAGCCGGGCGTGGTCGAGGGTGTTCATGTTCTGCACGGCCTGTTCGCCCGCTGCGAGGGCGTCGTCGCGGGCCTGCGCGTACGAGGCGGAGTCGTCGTGCGCCGCCGTGTACCAGGACCAGCCGCCCCAGCCCGCGGCGACCGCCGCCACGAGGGCCAGCGCACTCGCCGCCCTCACCAGCGGCTGCGGATGTGTCGTTCTGCCTGCCCGTGCCATCGCTGCCTCTCCCCGGCCGGCCCCCGTGCGGGCCGGCACCGTGTCGCTGTGCCTCGTCACCTGGAGGTGATGTCGACGATCTGCCAGACGCCGTGCTGCCGGTGGGCGGTGACGGAGAGCTGGGCGGGGGCCGAGGTGGCCGCCTTGCCCTCGCGCTCGTACACCTGGTCCAGGAAGACCAGCAGATGGGCGCTGTCGCCGGTGAGCCGGGTGACACCGGCTCGCACGACGTGGGTGGTGAGCGTCAGCTCCTGGTCGGCCGCCTGCTTCTCGACCTGCCCGAAGAGCGCCGCGTACTGCTTGAGCGCCGGCCCCGTCAGCAGCCGTCGGGCGGCGGCCTTCGTGGCGGCGGTGGTGTCCGGCGCGTACGAGAAGACCGTCGTGAGGGCGCTGCTGACGTCGGCGGTGACGCGGTCGGTCGCGGCCGTGTCGGTCAGCGCCCGGTTGGCGGAGGCGGGGGTGTCCCTGATCTGCTGCCCGCGCACGAAGAGCGCTGCTCCGGCGGCGATCAGCAGGAGAGCCAGGGCGCCGGCGAGGACTCGACGCCACCGGGTGAAGCGGCCGGTCACCCCGGACGCCGCCTCCTCCGCAGCGCCGTCCTCCGCAGGGGCGTCCTTCGGGAGCGCTTTCTCCGGGCGCGTGTTCTCCCCGGTGGGGGTGGGCGCCTCTGCGGCGCCCTCCTCCCGTTCCTCCACGTCCTGGCCGGTCACCCTCACCGCCGCCGCCTCTCCGCTGTCGTGCGTGGTCGCCGCGTCCGTCCGGGCCGCGCTCATGTGGCCGCTCCGACCGGGATCGCGGTGAGTGCCCTGACCTTCCAGCCGTCGCCCGTGCGCTCCAGGGCGGCCTCGAACCGTTTGCGTTCGGTGCCGGCCTCGCCGGTGCGCGGGGTCACCAGCACATCGACGGTGGCGATCAGTTCCGCCGTTCCGCCGCGTTCGTCCAGGGCGGTGAGCGCCGCGTCGGTGACCGTGCCCTTGGCGCTGGTGCCCGCGGTCCGGAACGCGCCGGCGTCCGTGGCGCGGGTGCTCTTCAGCTGGTCGTGGAGGGGCCCGGCGGTGACCCGCAGCCAGCCGTCGAGCCCGGCGTCGATCCGGGCGGCGTCGGTGCCGTCCATGCTGTTCAGCCGGGCCAGCTGGCTCCGGCCGGCGGCGAGCGCGGCGTCCCTGCTCTTGGCGTACGCGAGGGAGCCGTCGCCCCGTGCCGCGGCGTACGACCAGCCGCCCAGCGCGCAGAGGAGCACGGCGGCGAGAAGGACCGCCCAGCCGGTGAGGGTCTTCGCCCGCGCGCTCATGCTCCTGCCCCCAGTCCGAGCAGCCCGGCCATGGTGGTGGACGACCCGCTGGAAGGGGTGGAGGCGACGGAGCCGGAGAAGAGTGCGCCGGGGAGGATCGTGTCCGCCGTGGAACCGGTCAGGGTCGTGCCCGGCTTCACCGGGTCGGGGACCGCGCCGCCCTTCGGGGCGTTGCCCGAGCCGCGGACGTTGATGCCGGTGCCGGGGGACGCGGTGCAGCGTGCCCCGGTGTTGACCGCGGGGCCCTTGGTGGTGTCGAGGCCGTTGCGGTGGACGGTGTCGCCGTATCCGGCGGTGCAGGGCAGGGGTTCGAAGAAGGTGACGGCCATGCCGAACCGGGCGCCGTCCTCGTCGACGACACTCGCCCCGGCGGCGGCCACGGCCGGCAGCTTGACGAGCAGTTCCTCGATGCCGCGCTGGCGGGTGACGGCGACTTCGGAGGTGGTGAGCAGGTTCGCGACCACCACGCCGAAGCTCGGGTCGAGGTCGCGCATGAGCGCGCTGAGCTGGGTCGCGGCGCCGGGAGTGGCGGCGATCAGCCGGCGCAGGTCGCTGTCGGAGCCCTTCAGCTCGGCCGCCAGATCCTTCGCGCCGTCAGCGAAGCCCTTCAGCGCCTCACCCTGTTCGGCCTGGGTGCGCAGCACCGTCTCGCCGTCCTGCATCAGCTTGGTGTTGACGGGGAGTGCCTTGTCGGCCGCGTCGACGAACTCGCTGCCGGTGTCCAGGAGGACCTGGAGGTCCTCGCCCCGGCCGGCCAGCGCGGTGCCGAACTCGTCGACGACGGTGCGCAACGACTCCAGGTCCACCGAGGACGCCAGGTCGTTGACGCTGACGAGGACGTCGGTGGGCGGGGCGGGGATGGTGGTGTCGGCCTGGTCGATCACCGATCCGTTGTCGAGGAACGGGCCGGTGGAGCGGGTGGGGCGCAGGTCGACGTACTCTTCGCCGACCGCCGAGAGGTTGGCGACCACGGCGGTGAGGCTGTCGGGGATCGGCGGGGAGTCGTTGTCGATGCGCAGCTGGGCCTCGACGCCCTGGTCGGTCAGCTCGATGGGGCCGACCCGGCCCACGGAGACGCCCCGGTAGGTGACGTTGGAGTGAGTGAACAGCCCGCCGGTCTGGGGTAGTTGCACGGTCACGGTGTAGTAGTCGCGCAGCCCTATGTAGCGGCCGAGGTCGGCGTAGCGGATGCCGAGGAAGGCGAGCACCAGTACCGCGATCACGAGGAAGGCGATGTTCTTGAGGCGGATGGCCGTGGTGATCATCGGTCGCTCCCCGTGGTCGAGGGCGTCGCCGTGCCCGGCTCGGAGGGTGCCGCGGAGGACGTCTTGGGGGCCGTCCTGGAGGACGCCGCGGGGACCGTCACGGAGGGGAGCGGCAGCGGCAGGGAGGCGAGGGACGCCGGGTCTGCCGTCGGGGTGGTCGGGGTGGTCTGCGCGTCGGGGTCGTACGGCGGGATGATCTGGCTGCCGGGGGCGGCCGTCATGTCCAGGTAGACGTTGAGGTAGTCGCCCTTGACGCCGCGCAGCACCTCGTCCGTGAACGGGTAGGTGGCGAGCACCTGGAGGGAGTCGGGGAGCGCGTCGCCGGAGTCGGCGAGCGCCTGGAGGGTGGGCGCGAGGGCCTTGAGGTCGGCGATCATGTCGGCCTTGCTCTTGTTGATCGTGTCGACGGCGACGGCGGAGAGGGTGTCGAGCGAGCGCAGCATGGTCAGCAGCTGGCCGCGCTGGTCCTCCAGGACCTTGAGGCCGGGGCTGAGGCCGGTGAGGACGGTGCCGACGTCCTGCTTGCGGGTGGCGAGGGTGGCGGAGAGCCGGTTGACGCCGTCGAGGGCCTGGGTGATGTCCTCCTTGTGGTCGTCGAGGTCGGTGACGAGGGTGTCGACCCGCTGGAGCATCGACCGGATCTCCGGCTGCTGCCCGGTGAGCGCCTTGTTCAGCTCGGTGGTGATGGTCTTGAGCTGGCTCACGCCGCCACCGTTGAGGAGCAGGGAGAGCGCGCCGAGGACCTCTTCGACCTCGGGGTTGCGGTTGGTGCGGACGAGCGGGATGCGGTCGCCGTTCGCGAGGGCGCCCTCGGCCCTGCCGTCGGTGGGCGGGGCGAGCTGGACGAACTTCTCGCCGAGGAGGCTGGACTGTTCGAGGCGGGCGAAGGCGTTGGCGGGGAGGTCGACGCTCCCGTTGATCCGCATGGTGACCTTGGCGGTCCAGCCGTCCCGGCCGAGTGCGATGTCGGTCACCCGGCCCACCGCGACGTCGTTGACCTTGACGGAGGACTGGGGGGCGAGGCTGAGTACGTCGGCGAACTCGGCGGTGATCTCGTACGGGTGGTCGCCGAGGTCGGCGCCGCCGGGCAGCGGGAGCTGCTCGATCCCGTCGAAGGACGGTGTGTCGACCTGGGTGACCACGAGTACGAGGGCGACGCCCAGTGCGGCCACTCCGGCCGCCCCGGCGATCACCCTGTTCCTGGGGCCGTGCGCGGCCCTGCTCATCGGCCGGCCTCCTTCTCTTCGGTACCGGTGGCCGCCTTCTCGGGCGTGCCGTAGACGGTGCCGACGGCGGGGAGCGGCAGTACGGGCAGTTCCTCCTGGCGGGTGGCGTCCACCGCGGCGAGTCCGCTCAGGCCGGTCGCGGTGCCGCTGCCGGTCGTCGTGGTACCTGCCGTGGTGGAGCCGGACGCCGTGGTGCCGGACGCCGTCACGTCGGGGAAGTAGCCGCTCATGCTCAGCTCGTTGAGGTCGGCCCGCCCGTCGAGGGTCCGGTTGACCGGGTCGTACGCGTTGACGAGGTTGCCGGCCGTGAGCGGGAGGGTGTCCAGCGACTCGGCGAGCGAGGCCCGTTGGTCGACGAGGATCTGGGTGAGCGGCACGAGCGCGTCGACGTTGGTCTTGAGCGCTTCGCGGTTGTCCTCGATGAAGGTCTTCACCTGCCCGAGGGCGGTGCCCAGTTCGGCCAGGGCGGCGCTGAGGTTCTCCTTGTCCTCGGCGAGGAATCCGGTGACGGAATTCAACTGCTGCTCCGCCGAACGCACTTCGCCGTCGTTCTCCTTGAGCATGGTGGTGAAGGACTGGAGGTAGGACAGGGTGTCGAAGAGGTCCGTGCTGCTCTTGTCCAGGGTCTTCGTCGCCTTGCCGAACTCCGCGATGGAGTCGCCGATGGCCTTGCCGTTGCCGTCGAGGTTCTTGGCCCCGGTGTCCAGGAGCCGGGCCAGCGCTCCGTTCGCGTTGGCGCCGTCCGGGCCGAGCGCGGTGGAGAGTTCGGTGATGGACGCGTAGAGCTGGTCGACCTCGACGGGCGCGGCGTTGCCGTCGGCGGGGAGCACCGCGCCGTCGGCGAGGGTGGCACCGCCGTCGTAGGCGGGCGCGAGCTGGATGTACCGGTCGGCGACGAGGCTGGGGGCGACGAGCACCGCGTGCGCCCCTTCGGGGACCTTGACGTCCTTGTCGACGCGGAGGGTGACCCGTACTTCCTTGCCCTGCGGTTCGACGGAGGTGACGGTGCCCACCTTGACCCCGAGGATGCGCAGGTCGGAGCCCGGGTAGACGCCGGTGGCCCGGTCGAAGTACGCGGTGACGGTCGTGGCGCCCTCCTGGTCGAGGGCCATCACTCCGGAGGTGGCCGCGACGGCCACGACCGCGAGTCCCGCGCCGATGCCGATGACGCGCGTGAGTCTCATCTTCAGCTGCCCCCTTCCTGTTTGGGCGGCATGCATCCGGTCGTCGGGGTCGCGTCGGCCGGCAGGTAGTTCCTGGGCACGACCCCGCAGACGTAGTTGTCGAACCAGCGGCCGTTGCCGAGGGTGTTGCCGACGAGCCGGTTGTAGTCGCCGGCCATCGAGAGCACCTTGTTGAGGCTGTCCTCGTTCTTCACCAGGACGGCGGTGACCCTGCCGAGCGCGTCCAGGGTGGGCTTCAGCTGCTTGTTGTTGTCCTGGACGACGCCGGTGAGCTGGATACCGAGGTTCTTGGTCCCGGTGAGCAGCAGGTGGATGGAGTCCCGGCGGGCCTGGATCTCGCCCAGCAGGAGGTTGCCGTCCTTCAGCAGCGTCTCGAAGGAGCTCTCCTTGGTGGAGAGGGTCCGGGTGAGCTGCTTGCTCGCCTTGAGCAGGGTGGCGAGTTCGGCGTCGCGCGCGGAGACCGTGCGGGAGAGGGCGGACAGGCCGTCGGCGGCGCTGCGGACGTGGGCCGGGGAGTCCTTGAAGGTGTCGGAGATCGCGTCGAAGCTCTGGGCGAGCTGGTCGGTGTCGATCTCGTCGATGGTCTCGCCGAGCCCGTTGAACGCCTGGGTGACGTCGTACGGAGAGGTGGTGCGGTCGGCCCCGATGCGCCGGGACGGGTCCTGGGAGGTGGTCCCCAGCGGGTCGACGGCGAGGTACTTGTCGCCGAGCAGCGTCTTGATGGCGATGCCGACGGTACTGGAGTCGCCGATCCAGGCGTCCTTCACCCGGAAACTGACCTTGACCTTGGCACCGTCGAGCGCGACGTCGGTGACCTCGCCCACCTTCACCCCGGCGATGCGGACCTCGTCACCGTCGGTGAGCCCGGCGGACTCGGAGAAGTCGGCCGTGTAGGTCGTACCGCCGCCGATGAGCGGCAGCGCGTCGGCGTGGAAGGCGGCGAACCCGACGAGGCCCAGGACGACCAGTCCTGCGACGGACACGGCGACGGGGTTGCGTTCCCTGATGGGGGTGATGTTCACGCCAGGCACCTCGGTTCGGTGATTGCGATGCCGGTGGGCGGGGCGCTGCCGTCGCTGGTGGTGACCCCGGAGACCTTGGCCTCGCAGAGGTAGAGGTTCATCCACGATCCGTAGGAGGTGAGGCGGGTGATCGCCTCCATCTTGGCCGGGGTCTTCGCCAGGAAGTTCTCGATCTCCGGTGTGGCCTGGTCCAGTTGGCCGGAGAGCCTGCCGACCTGCTTGATGCTGTCCTTGAGGGGCTTGCGGCCGTCCTCGAACAGGTCGGCGGTGACCGTGGTGAGGGCGCCCATCGCGGTGACGGCTTCGCCGAGCGGCTGGCGGTCCCCGGCGAATCCGGTGACCAACTGCTGCAGGGTGTCGACCAGTTCGGTGAATCCCGCCTCGCGGTCGTTGACCGTCTTCAGTACCTCGTTGAGGTTCTTGATCACCTCGCCGATGACCTTGTCCTTGGCCGCGACGGTCGTGGTGAGCGAGCCGACGTGTTCGAGGATGCTGTCGACGGTGCCGCCCTCGCCCTGGAGCACTTGGACGATGGAGCCGGCCAGCTCGTTGACGTCGGGCGGCGAGAGGCCCTCGAAGAGCGGCTGGAAGCCGTTGAAGAGCTGGGTCAGGTCGAGCGCGGGGGTGGTGCGGGCGAGCGGGATGGTCTCTCCGGCCGCGAACGTCTGGCCGACGGGCCCGGCACCCTGGTCGAGGTCGATGTAGCGCTGGCCGACCATGTTGAGGTACTTGATGGACGCGGTGACCGAGGCGGGGAGCGTACGGCCCTTGCGGACCGCGAAGCGGACCTCGGCGACCCTGCGGTCGGCGACGCCGATGGACTCGACCTGGCCGACCTTGACCCCGGCGATGCGGACGCTGTCACCGACGACGAGTCCGGTGGCGTCGGTGAACCGGGCCTTGTACGACGTCGTGTCCCCCACGCCGGTGTTGGCGATGGAGAGCGCGAGCACGGTGGTCGCCAATGTCGTCACGAGGACGAAGATGATCGATTTCGTGAGGGGTCCCGCGAGGGAGCGGCGCTTCACTTGAGCTTCACCTCCGCACCGCGGAAGGCCGGACCGATGAGCACGCTGCTCCAGTCGGGCAGATCCTGCGGCTGGACTTTCAGTGTGGGAGCGACGAGTTCGTTGACGAGCTCGCTCTCCTCGGGGGAGTTGGCGATGCCCAGGGAGCGTTCGCCGGGGGCCGCGTCGGTGGATCCGGCGGCTCCGGTGGTGTCGGCGGCGGCCGGCCCGCTGTCGTCGGCGGCCACCCGGGCGACGGCGGTGGGCGCGGTGGTTCCCAGGTACGGCACGGTGTAGCAGTGCGGGCCGCCGGTGGCCGTGTAGCGCGGGGTGTCCCGGCCGGCGACGTACTTGCCCTTCGAGGGGACGGTCTTGAGGGTGACGTGGAGGCCGGGCTCGTCGGTGCCCTTGCCGAGCGCCTTGTCCATGGCGGGCACCATGCCGGCCATGGTGCGCAGGGTGCAGGGGTACTCGTCGGCGTACTTCGCGAGGACTTCCAGGGTGGGACGGCCGGAGGCGGAGAGCCGGATGAGGTTCTCCTTGTTCTTCCGCAGGAAGGCCGTGACGTCCTGGGCCGCGGAGGTGGTCGTGCCGTAGAGGCCCGCGAGTTCGGCCTGCTGGTCGGCGATGGTGCCGCTGGTGGTGGTGAAGTCGGTGAGCGCGTCGACGACGTCCGGCGCCGCGTCCGCGTAGACCGAGCTGACCTTCACCAGGTGCTGGATGTCCCGGTTGAGCGTAGGGAGCTGCGGGTTGAGCTTCTTGAGGTGGGCGTCCAGGGTGACGAGAGTGTCGCCGAGCTTCTCGCCGCGTCCCTCGAGCGCCTGGGAGACGGCCGTGAGGGTGGCGGAGAGCTTCTCCGGCTTCACGGCGGTGAGGAGGGGCAGGACGTTGTCGAGCACCTGCTCCAGTTCGATGGCGTTGCTGGAGCGGTCCTGCGGGATCACCGCCCCGGCTCGCATCGGCTCGCCGGAGGGCACCGGCGGCGGTACGAGGGCGACGAACCGTTCGCCGAAGAGCGTGGTGGGGAGCATCTGGGCGGTGACGTCGGCGGGGACCTGGTGGAGCTTCTCCGGGTCGATGGCGAGGGTGAGCCGGGCTCCGTCGCCGTCCGCCGCGATGGAGCGGACCTGGCCGACGACGACGCCGCGCAGCTTCACGTCGGCGTTGTCGTGCATCTCGTTGCCGACCGAGCCGGTGCGTACGGTCACGGTGGCGTCGTCCTGGAAGTCCTTCTGGTACACCGAGACCGAGACCCACACCAGGACGGCGGGCACCAGCAGGAAGGTGACCCCGGCGGCTCTGCGGCGTACCGTCTGCGCGTTCATCAGCCGGCCACCTTCACGGTCGTCGTGGCGCCCCAGATGGCGAGCGAGAGGAAGAAGTCGGTGACGCTGATCAGCACGATCGCGTTGCGCACCGAGCGGCCCACCGCGATGCCGACCCCGGCGGGGCCGCCTTCGGCGCGGAAGCCGTAGTAGCAGTGGGCGAGGATCACCAGCACGCTGAAGATCAGCACCTTGAGGACGGAGAGCAGCACGTCGTCCGGGGAGAGGAAGAGGTTGAAGTAGTGGTCGTAGGTGCCCTCGGACTGGCCGTTGAAGAGGACGGTGATGTAGCGGGAGGCGACGTACGAGGAGAGCAGCCCGATCGCGTAGAGCGGGATGATGGCGACGACGCCCGCGATGATCCGGGTGGTGACGAGGTAGGGCATCGAGCGCACCCCCATCGCCTCCAGCGCGTCGACCTCCTCGTTGATCCGCATCGCGCCGAGCTGGGCGGTGAAGCCGGCGCCGACGGTGGCGGAGAGCGCGAGTCCGGCCACCAGGGGCGCGATCTCACGGGTGTTGAAGTAGGCGGAGATGAAGCCGGTGAAGGCGGAGGTGCCGATCTGGTTGAGGGCGGCGTACCCCTGGAGGCCGACGACGGTCCCGGTGAAGAGCGTCATCGCGATCATCACGCCGATGGTGCCGCCGATGACACCGAGGCCGCCGCTGCCGAAGGCGACTTCCGCGAGGAGGCGTTGCACCTCCTTGGTGTAGCGGCGCAGTGTGCGCGGGATCCAGATCAGCGCACGTACGTAGAAGGTGAGTTGATCACCTGAGCGGTCGAGCCAGCTGAGCATGGACATCGGTCAGCCCCCCTTCGCGGGGACGATCTGGAGGTAGACCGCCGTGAGGACCATGTTCACGAAGAACAGCAGCATGAAGGTGATGACGACGGACTGGTTCACCGCGTCGCCGACGCCCTTGGGGCCGCCGCGCGGGTTCAGGCCCCGGTAGGCGGCGACGATGCCGGCGAGGAAGCCGAAGATGACGGCCTTGAACTCGCTGATCCAGAGGTCGGGGAGCTGGGCGAGTGCGGAGAAGCTGGCGAGGTAGGCACCGGGGGTGCCGTCCTGCATGATCACGTTGAAGAAGTAGCCGCCGAGGGTGCCGACGACGGAGACCAGGCCGTTGAGCAGCAGGGCGACGAACATGGTCGCCAGTACGCGCGGGACGACGAGGCGCTGTACGGGCGAGACGCCCATGACCTCCATCGCGTCGAGTTCCTCGCGGATCTTGCGGGAGCCGAGGTCGGCGCAGATGGCGGAGCCGCCGGCGCCCGCGATGAGCAGCGCGACGATCAGCGGGCTGGCCTGCTGGATGATCGCGAGGACGCTGGCGCCGCCGGTGAAGGACTGGGCGCCGAGCTGCTGGGTGAGCGAGCCGACCTGGAGGGCGATGACCGCGCCGAACGGGATGGAGACGAGCGCGGCGGGCAGGATGGTGACGCTCGCGATGAACCAGAACTGCTCGATGAACTCCCGCGCCTGGAAGGGCCGCCGGAAGACCGCCCGGGTCACCGCGATCCCTAGGGCGAAGAGCTTCCCGGTCTCCCGCAGCGGGGCGAGCAGCGGGGTCGGCTGCCGCTGTACGGGTACGGGACGCGTCGGCGCGGGCGGCGGCTTCTGGGGCGGCTCGGCCGGCCGCACCGGTATCTCGGCGGTCACGGGCGCGCACCGCCGGCGGCCGGGGTCTGGCTGCGCAGGATGGCGTGCTGGGCGGCGACCGGCAGCTGGTGCATCATCGCGGCGACCCGCTCGCGGCGGCGCAGCGCGCCCTGCCGTACGGGCATCCCCGGCGAGGGTTCGAGCTGCGGGACGACACCGCGCGGGCCCTGGTCCGCGTAGCCGCCGTGGCCGTCGGAGGCTTCCGCGGCGAGCAGGGCGGCGTCCTTCTCCTCGGACATGCCGATGGGTCCGTGCCGGCGCCCGGCGAGGAACTGGGAGACCACCGGCAGCTCGCTGGTGAGCAGGACCTCACGCGGACCGAAGGTGACAAGGTTGCGGCTGAAGAGCATCCCCATGTTGTCGGGGACGGTGGCCGCGATGTCGAGGTTGTGCGTCACGATCAGCATCGTCGCGTCGATCTGCGCGTTGAGGTCGATCAGCAACTGCGAGAGGTAGGCGGTGCGCACCGGGTCGAGGCCGGAGTCCGGCTCGTCGCAGAGGATGATCTGCGGGTCCAGGACCAGGGCGCGCGCGAGGCCGGCCCGCTTGCGCATGCCGCCGGAGATCTCCCCGGGCAGCTTGCCCTCGGCCCCGAGGAGGCCGACGATGTCGATGCGCTCCATGACGATGCGGCGGATCTCGGACTCCGACTTGCGCGTGTGCTCGCGCAGCGGGAACGCGATGTTGTCGAAGAGGGACATCGAGCCGAAGAGTGCGCCGTCCTGGAACATGAGACCGAAGAGTTTGCGGGTCTCGTAGATGTCCCGCTCGGGGCTGTTCACCATGTCGACACCGTTGATGAGGACGCGTCCCCGTTCGGGCTTGAGAAGCCCGATGATGGATTTCAGGAACACGGTCTTCCCGGTGCCCGACGGCCCGAGCATGACGCTGACCTCACCGGCGGGAAGCGTGAGTGACACGTCCTGCCAGATGTTCTGTTTGCCGAAAGACTTGGTAAGGCCTTCGACAACGACTTCGATTCCCATCCCACCTCCTGCATGCACTCACGAAGTGACAGAAATGCGCCGCGGGGCGCACGTTAAGTTCACCAGCACCGCCAGGACAAGCCCTCGGACGGCCAAGGGGCCAAAGATCGGCACACTTGTCATCGAGTGACAACTTCCGGCGGCTGACTTGTTCTTTGTTGCGTACTCACCACGGTCGGTGCAGGCGGGAGGCTCTGACCCGGGTGGGGCCGGAGCCGTGGAGGCTCCCGGGGTGAGAGTCCGGGCCGCAGGGGGTGGCGGGACGGCGGGCTCTCGGGACGGAAGTCCGCTGCGACGAGCCGCCCCGGTTTTCCGATCCCGCACGTGAAGGCGGAGACCCGCGGTGTCGGCCGGGTGCTCACGGGGCGAGGCTACGGGCGAGTAACCTGGCAGGCAATACACGCTGTCCAAGTTTTCCCAGGTAAGCCTGAGGCCCTTGATTTCTGCTCAGAAATTGAGCAGAACCGCCCTCGGGATTGTCCGCCGGTGACAGTTTCTCCCGCTCACCGAGCCGCACCCGACGACATCCGCGCACGTCACACCCGGACCGCGCGGTTCATGCCGGCCGACCGGCACCTACAAGCGGAGACCCGGACTCCGTATTTCCCCGGGGACGCCCCCCACTCACCATCTGACAAGAATGGCCGAATCAGCACTCACCTGAGAACGAGAACAGGGCCACCTTCGAGGATTGTCAAACGCTGCCATTGTGCACGGGTGTGACCCGCCAGTAACGTCACGGCTCGGTGATAAGAGCGGAGCCACTCGGGAGCAGAGCAAACCGATTCAGCGCTCATTTCACCGTCGCCATTCTCGTCGCCGCCGGAGCCGCTTCCCTCGGCGGACGCAACGCCCGTTCTCGGCGCCCGTTCCGGGGCGCTTTCCGAGCAACTCCGCGCATGCCGCCGTCCGTACGGCGGCTGCCGTCAAAGGGGATGACATGAGAGCCACATCGAACCGGACGCGCATGGGACTGCTGGCCGGACTCACTGCCCTGGGCGCCGTCGCGTCCATGGGGTCCGCCACGGCCGCCACGAGCCTCAACGGCAACTGGGCGTCCTTCACCCGCTGCCCGGTCGACGCGCCCGCCATGCTGGCCGCCGACGGCGACACGGACACCGCGGTCTGCGTCTCCTCGCACTCCGCGAGCGGCACCATCAAGCTCGGCAACACCGTGGTGCCGTTCGGTGCGAGCGACCTCCAGCTCGGCGTGGTGACCCACCCCAACAACACCTCGACGGCGGTCTCCCCCGCCGGCGGCGCGCTGGTCGCCGCGCCCGCCGACATTCCCGGAGGCCTCCTCGGCCTGATGTGCCCCAGCGACATCTTCGTGATCACCGGCATCTGCAACAGCCTCGCCGACGTCAACCTCAACCGGGTGACCGCCACCATCGAGTCCGTCAACAACCCCTCGGACTTCCAGCTCCTGGCCGGCCTCGGCACCACCACGCCGATCATCACCCTGCCGGTCCGCATCCACCTGACCAACCCGCTGCTCGGCGACAAGTGCTACATCGGCAGCTCGTCCGCCCCCATCCTGCTGCGCCCGAAGAACGCGACCCTGCCCACGGTCGGCTCCTTCCAGTTCAACGGAGACGGCTCCGACAACCCCGAGGGCGTACTGGGCCGCATCCAGCTCGCGGGAGCCACGCAGTCGGACACCACCTTCGCCGCCCCCGGCGCCAACGGCTGTGGTCTCGGGCTGCTCAACTGGGCCGTCAACCTCAAGACGGGCCTGCCCGCCGCCGCGGGCACCAACAGCCTGACGCTGACCAACGCGCAGACGAACGTCGTCACCATCAACGACCCGGGCGCCGCCGCGCCGAACGCCGGCAAGGACCTCGCCCGGTATTGGCACTCGGCCGTGAAGTAGGGCCATTCGTCCGGATCGGGGCACCGGGTCGCCCGAGCCCGGCCTGACCGGACGGAAGGCCCTCAGGTCCTTCGTCCGGACCGGGCCGGGCCGGGCCGGGTCCGGACCGGTCCGATCCGATCCGGGCAGCCCTGACCCTCCCCGCATGCACGTACGACAGTGGGGCCACCCTCGAATCGAGGGTGGCCCCACTGTCGTACGTGTCCTCCCGTTACGAGACCTGGATGGTCTGGTGCGGGGAGATGGCGTATCCGGCATCGAGGTGGGTCGGATCGCCCGCCTGGAGCAGGCCCAGGCAGTTGGCGGCGCTCACCTTCATGGTGGAACCGTCGATGACCAGACGCCCGGTGTCGTTCTCGTAGTGACCGCTCAGGTTGCCCCCGAAGCTCGCCGTGCAGCCGATTCCCGTCATGCGGAAGGCCAGCCCGCTCACGGAGACGCCGACCCAGTGGGGCCGACCGGCCACCGCCCCTGTCGCACTGAGCGGCCGGGCGCCCGACGTCAGGGTGAAGGTGAAGGTGAGGCCGGCGAGATTACAGCCGCCGATCGCCACGGTGTTCACCGTACCGATCACACTCCCCGGGGGATTCGGGACGAGGGAACCGGCCACGTCGGTCGCGGAGCAGTACAGCGCCATCATGGGCCAACTCAGAGTCCCGTCCGAGTGCCCCGAAAACGCGCCACCCGGAGTCACCACGTAGGAGGACCGGCTCGTCGCCGACGCCGAAATCGCCGTCAGCGCCATCGCCACGGACAGCGAGGCCACGAGCATGCCGGTGCTTCTCTTCCGTCTTCTCACGAGTGCAGATCTCCTTGTGTGGATCAGTCAGCTGTGGGGGTGGGGCTGCCCGGCAGGGCGGGGAGCCTCGGCGGGCAGTTTCTGACCTCCAGGTCTGCGTCCGGGACGCACATGTTGGCCTGGTTCATCGCGATGGTGTTTCCCGGGCCGGATATCGACGCGGTGAACAACGCGTCCAGATCTTCACCGCCGGTTCCGCAACCGGAGAAGGCCGGGAGGTCCACGGTGCCGTTGAGCGGTCCGCCGTCCAATACGTTCAGGTACGGGTTTCCGCTCGTGAAGTCACCGCGGAGCACCACCTTGTAGGGGTGCGCGGTCCGGCAGGCGGGACCCACATCGAGCGGTACGCCGTTCACCTTCACGTCGTACAGCCGCATGGACTGCTGGAAACTGGCTACCGCGAACGGGGTGACATGCAAGAGGTCCGTGGCCAGCTGCCCGGTGGAGACGGTGAGGGGCCCGGTGTCGAACGCCACCTTGGCGGAGACGGGCTGGAATCCGAATGCCAGGAACGTCGACTCGGCATCGGGCAGGTCGAGACGGGCGATCGAGTTGAACACGGTGTACTGACCGCCTTCCGCCGTGGGCGGGCGATTCGTGGCCCGCTTGTTGGCAAGGGCGGAGATCAACGCGGGCTCCTTCGCCGGATCGTTGACGATCACGGACCCGTTCAGTTTCCTGATGGTGGCGAGCCCCACCGCGTATCCACAGACTCTCTGGCCGGGCAGATCGAGCATCCAAGGCGGTGCGCCCGGGGGCATCGGCGGGACGTCGCTGGTGTCCATCTCTCCCTGCGGCACGACGTCGGGGCAGGACGTGTCGACGGGGGGCAGCGGCGGCTCCTCCCCCGGGTCGCCCGGATCCTCGCCGCCGCCTTCCCCGGGGTCGGTCTCCCCACCTGGGTCCGGTGTCTCCGGCGTGCCCGCGTCCGGGACCTGGACCGTCGTCAGAATGCCCGTGTCACCCTCGGAACGGTCGCAGGTCAGGGTCACCGGATCGGCGGGTGTCTCCTCGCCCTCGACGGCCGAGGTACTCAGCTCGAGGGTCAGTCCGCCCGCGATCAGGGTGACGTCCCCGGCCGCGCTCACAGTGACCGAGGGGACCTCGCCCGTGTGCGCGAGACGGACCTTCCCGTTCTCGTCGCCGGCCAGCGGCGTGGCGGGCGCGACGAACTGGGCCCACTGCGTCTGGGCCGTCTGGTCGTTCTGCACCACGTCCACGTCGAGCGTCACTGTACTGACGACCTCGGTGGCTCCTTCCGGCAGCAGCGGAGCGAGATCGGCGGCCACGACGTCGGCCGTCATGCTCACGCCCACGGGTGACATCGGCACATCCACCTCGCCGGTGGCCGGAAATGTCCCCCGCACCTCCAACGGCACCTGCACTCCGCCGGAAGGCAGATCGCAGTCATACGTCACCACGGCACTGGCGTCCACGTCGTCGGCCGCCGACCCCGGACCGCTCAGCAGTCCGGCGAGGGTGGCGACAGCCGCGACGGATGCCAGACGCACGGATCGCCGCGAGGCGGTCGCCAATGTCTTCTCGCTCATCCTGGTCCTGTCTTCAGCTGAAATAGTGAAGTGCTGCCCGGTCCGGCGCGCACGCCGCCGACCGCAGAACGCACGATCCGGGCCGACGGTGGCAGGGTCGCTGCTCACCGTCGGCCCGGAGGCTCATGTACCGGGGAAGTACTAGGAGATCACCGGGTGGGTGTTCACCAGGTAGTTGCCGGTGAAGGCGGCCGGGTCGTTGACGTTGATGAGGCCGAGGCAGTTCGCGGCCGTGGCCTTGAGTGTGCCGGTGCCGTTCAGGCCCAGCACCCAGGTGGTGTTGTTGTAGGTGCCGTTGACCGTGCCCGCGAAGGTCGCGGTGCAGCCGGTGCCGGTGATCTTCGCCGAGACGTTGCTGACGTTGCCGGTCACGATGCTGCCACTCTTGGACGTGGCGTTGATGTTCCACGGCGTGACGTTCATCTTCACGGTGAAGGGCAGCCCAGCCAGGTTGCAGCCGGTGAAGGTGATCGTGGCGATGGTGCCGACCGTGTTGGTGGTGCTCGACGCGAGGTTGCCCGTCGCGGTGCTGGACGTGCAGTAGAGCGAGGCGGCCGGGACGCTCAGCGTCGGCCCGGACGCGGTTGCGGAGTAGGCGCCGGACGGGGTGACCGTCCACGGTGCCTGAACACCGGCCGAAGCGGACGAGACGGTCATGCCGAGGGCGGCGCCGCCGGCGGCGAGGACGACGGCGGCTCTACGTGCAAGGGTGTTCACGATGGTTTCCCTTCGGGGGAGAGTATCCCGATCCGGACATACTCGTCTCAGGAAAGAGGCGGTAATCCGGGGGGACAAGGGTGGTGTGAAGTGGCGGCCCGCCCTGACGGACCGCTCGACCGCTTGCGTTCGACGATGACGCTACGGGCGGGTAACGTTCCTCCGCAACAGCCCTGCTGAAGAAATTCCGGAAGAGCTTTTTTCGGCCGGTCTTTTATTGGACGGCGAGCAAGCACCAGCCGGACGCCAAGCGATTTTTGTCGTGAAGTGAGCAAACACGCTCTCCGCGAGATCGTGTCACCTGCTCCCAGCGGCCCGCACCGCGCTCTCGTTGCTCACAACCTCCCATGTCAGAGCGGGATGACGGCCAGGGGGACCTCGGCCGGATGCGGTCGCGGCATCGGCGTGCCCTTGACCGATGATTGATCAGACGACCGCCGTGCCGGAGAATTTGTTCTGCCGTCGGGGAATTCGAGTCGACGCCTGCTGGATCATTCTTTATCCGGTGAAGCGCCGCGGAATTGTGGCTCATGAGTGCCGTCGCGCGAGCGCCGGCGGGATTCGCCCGCGAGAACGAGTCCGAAACCTCTCCAGGAAGGGGACTGGCGGATTCCGGCTCGCCCATGGCTCAAAGTCGCCACCGGCACACTCCCCCCGCGTACTTCCTGCCGTCGCACCGGTGTCCACGCGCTCGGACGTGCTCTATGTTCAAGATTCCATTGGGTACGCACCTGGCGGCATGTGGGAGCGCTCTCCCCCTGCTCGCCGCCGTCGGGGCACGGGAGAGCAAGGGGTAACGGAACATGCCGGCAGTCTCGCAGCCCTCGGACCTCGGGGAACCTCTGGGACCACTGCCCCAGGAGTTCGCCGCGATCGTCCGTCCCGAACTCCCGAGCCTCATCAAGGAGATAGGCCTGGAGGTCACCCGCGCCTATCCGGAGTACGCCCGGCTCTTCGACAGCCCGCACGGTGAGGGCATCCGGGTCGGCATGGAACAGAGCATCTCCGTCTTCGTCGAACAGGTCGCACGGCCCTCCGCGCCCACCCCGCTGAGGGACGAGATGTGCCGGCGGTTCGGCCGGTTCGAGGCGTACGAGGGACGGGGCCTCGACCAGCTCCAGGGGGCGTACCGGCTCGGCGCCCGGATCGCGTTACGGCGGGCGAAGAAGGTGGGGCGGCGCTACAACCTCTCCCCCACCATGATGCTGACCTTCGCCGACGCCCTCTTCACCTACGTCGACGAGCTCGAATCCCTCTCCCGCGAGGGGTACTTGGAGGTACGGGCCGCCACCGACGACCACGCCGAGACATTGCGCCGCCGGTTGCTGCACCTGATCCTCACGGGCCGCCCGGCACCGCGCAGCGCTATCGCCGAACTCTGCGAGCAGACCGGCTGGACCATGCCGGAGGAGGTGACGCTGGTGGCGTTGCGCCCCTCCCCCGATCTGGGCCGGCTCGCGCTGGACCGGGACGTGCTGGCCGACCTGACGGACCCTCAGCCCAACATGCTCATCCCGGGCCCGATCGACGACGCGCGAAGACGCATGCTCGACCACGCGCTGCTGGGCGCGCACGCGGCGGTCGGTCTGACCGTCCCGCCGTCCCACGCCCCGGACTCGATCCGCTGGGCCCGCAGGCTCCTCGAACTGGTGGACACCGGCGTGATCGACGACGCCCCGCTCGTCCTGGCCGAGGACCACCTCATCACCCTGTGGCTGCTCTCGGACACGGCCCTGCTGGACCAGCTCTCCCAGCGCGAACTGGCCCCGGTCTCCGCCCTCAGCCCCACCCGCAGGGAGCGGCTGATCGAGACCCTCCGGATCTGGCTGGACACCCGGGGCACCGCGGCCCACATGGGCGAACTGCTCGACGTCCACCCGCAGACCGTCCGTTACCGCATGCGCAGCCTGGAGTCGCTGTTCGGCCAGCAACTGGTCGATCCGGAGCGGCGGTTCTCCACAGAGGCCGTTCTCCGGGCGCTCCGCCTCCGCTCCCGCGGCGGAGATGGCGGCACCCGGCGGTGACCACCACACAGCACGCGACGAGTCAACTTACCCCCCAGTAAGGGGAAATAGCCGGTCAGTCCCAAACGGTTGCGGCAACAAGACGTATCCGATGAGAAACCCGGACCCGTGTGCCGTACACAGGGAGGCGCGGGGGGAGCCCTTCGGGGCGACCACGACCGTAGCGCCTCCTGGCCGACCAACCGAGAGGGAACCCCCATGCCCGCCTCCCACCTGCTCGTTCCCGTGCCGATTCCCGACCGGGTCGCCGCACTGATCGGCGCCTGCGTCCCGGCGCACGTGCTGCAGGCCGAGTTCGACGCCGACTGCGCGGCGCGCGAGGTCCGCCGGTTTCGCGGTCCTTCGCTCGGCGTGGAGGACCAGGCCGACCGTGAACAGGCGCTCTCCGATCTCGCCCGCGCCAACAAGGTGCTCGCCGCCCACCATCCCGGGCTGACGGTCCGTCCGCGCCCCTGGCGCTGAACAGGCCCTCCGGCCGCATCCTCCGCACTCCCGGACGCCGACCGCTTGCGAACCACGCGACGGCGGCCTTACCTTACTCAAAAGTAAGTTTACTCCGGAGTAAGGAAACGGCGTGGCCGACCACAGCAGCGGCGAGCTCACCGAGGAGCTGTCCCGGCTCGACTTCTCGGCCGTCTCGCCCGAGGAGTTCGCCCGGATCGTCAAGGGCCTGTCCGTCAAGCAGCTCGACGAGGTGATGCACGGCGAACTCCGTGACCGGATACTCGGCGCGGTCTTCGACAGGATGCGCCAGCAGTTCCGGCCGGACGCGGCGGGAGGGGTCACGGCGCTGATCCGCTGGAAGATCACCGGCGAGACCGACGAGGTCTACGAGACGGCCATCGCCGACGGCAACTGCTCAGTGACACACGGCCGTTCCACGGTCGAACCCCGCACCACGCTGGTGATGGGCGACGCCGACTTCCTCAAACTGGTCTCCGGCAACGGCAATCCCATCACCATGTTCATGATGCGCAAGCTCAAGATCGCCGGTGACGTCGGTCTGGCGGCGGGCCTCACCCGCTACTTCGACATCCCGAAGGCGTGATCCGGTGAGCTTCTTCTCCCTCGCTCTGACCGAGGAACAGCGGGATCTGCGCGACTGGGTGCACGGCTTCGCCGCAGACGTGGTGCGCCCGGCGGCGGCCGAGTGGGATGCCCGGGAGGAGACTCCCTGGCCCGTCATCCGGGAGGCCGCCCGGATCGGGCTGTACGGATTCGAGTCGCTCGCCGACATGTACGGCGACCCGACCGGCCTCTCCCTCCAGATCGCCAACGAGGAGCTCTTCTGGGGCGACGCGGGCATCGGGATGGCGCTCTTCGGGACCTCGCTCGCGGTCGCCGGGATCTTCGCCTCCGGCACCCCCGACCAGCTCGCCGAGTGGGTCCCGCAGTGCTACGGCGACGAGGACGACCCCAAGGTGGCCGCGTTCTGCGTCTCCGAACCCCAGGCCGGCTCCGACGTCTCGGCTATGCGCACCCGGGCGCGGTACGACGAGGCCAGGGACGAGTGGGTGCTCTCCGGCCAGAAGGCATGGATCACCAACGGCGGCATCGCGGAGATCCACGTTGTCGTCGCCTCGGTCGACCCGGAGCTCGGCGCCCGGGGCCAGGCCGCCTTCATCGTGCCGCCGGGCACTGCCGGCCTGGAGGCGGGCCGCACGATCAAGAAGCTCGGCCTGCGCGCCTCGCACACCGCCGACCTCTTCCTGGACGACGTGCGCGTGCCCGGCCACTGCCTGCTCGGCGGGAAAGAGAAGCTGGACTCCCGCCTCGCCCGCGCCCGCGAGGGCCGTACGGCAACGGGGCAGGCTGCTAAGGGGCAGACGGCGAAGAGCCAGGCCGCGATGGCGACCTTCGAGGTCAGCCGCCCGACCGTCGGCGCCCAGGCGCTCGGCATCGCGCGCGCCGCGTACGAGTACGCCCTGGAGTACGCCGGTCAGCGGGAGGCGTTCGGCCGCAGGATCGTGGAGAACCAGTCGATCGCGTTCGCGCTGGCCGACATCCGTACCGAGATCGAGGCGGTACGGCTGCTGATCTGGCAGGCCGCGTGGATGGCCCGCAACGACCGCGCCTTCGACGCCGGCCAGGGCTCCATGTCGAAGCTGCGCGCGGGCGAACTCGCGGTCACCGCCACGGAGAAGGCCGTACAGATCCTGGGTGGCGCGGGGTACAGCCGGGAGCACCCGGTGGAGCGGATGTACCGGGACGCGAAGATCTACACCATTTTTGAAGGGACCAGCGAGATCCAGCGCCTGGTGATCGCGCGGGCGATCACCGGGCTGCACATCCGCTGACGGGCCGGGCTCCGGTGGCACGGCCCCGCCACCGGAGCCCACCTCACGGGGGCTGTCAAACGACCGGGGTGAAGCGCACCGGCAGGGACTCCGGCCCCCGGGTGAAAACGCCCGGCTCCACGGGGGTGAACCCCTCCGCGAGGCGCAGGTCGGGCATCGCGTCCAGCAGTTGGCCGACGCCGGGGGCCCGCTCGCGCATGATCCGGTGGGCCCCGTGGGCGCCGGCGGTGAAGGCGGGCGAGAGAATGTCCGGCAGTGGCGACGCGGGTGATGCGTACGGCTCGCGCGGGGCAGCGTTCATGAATGCTCCTCGGTCGTGAACGGACGGTCATCGGCGTCCAGGCTATTGACCGACCACCCGCTTCCGGCACCCCTGGGGAAGACCGATGACCACCGCCTCCGGCGCCCGCCGCCCGTCCGTCCTCTTCGTCACCGATCTGGCGTACGAGGCGCGCGGCAGGCGCTACTGCGACGAGGACATCTTCCTCACCTCGCGTCTCCGCTCCCGCTTCGACATCGCGCTCTGCCATCCCCGGGACGCGGCGGCGCTGCTGGACCGCTTCGACGGTGTGGTGGTGCGCAACAGTGGCCCGGTGCTGCACTACCCGGTGGCGTACGAGGCCTTCCGGCGGCGGGCGCTGGAGCTGGCGATACCGGTGTACAACGCGCTGGACGGCCGGGGTGACATGGCGGGCAAGCAGTACCTCGTCGACATGGACCGGGCCGGTCTCCCGGTGATTCCGACCGTGGACCGGGCCGCCGATCTGGGGCTGCTGCCCGAGGCCCGGTCGTATGTGGTGAAGCCGAAGCTGGGCGCGGACTCCGAGGGGCTGCGCTTCGTGTCCCGGCCCGAGCTGGATCCGGCCGACGACGGCACCCTGCTGGTGCAGCCGCGCATCGACTTCCGCCACGAGGTGTCCTTCTACTTCGTCGACCACGACTTCCAGTACGCGCTGTACGCCCCCGACCCGGAGCGGCGCTGGGTGCTGGAGCCGTGGGAGGCGGGCGCGGCGGACCTGGAGTTCGCCCGCACCTTCGTGGGGTGGAACACCCTCAGCCACGGCATCCAGCGCGTGGACGCCTGCCGGACGGCGGCGGGTGGCCTGCTCCTGGTCGAGCTGGAGGACCTCAACCCCTTCCTCTCCCTCGACCGGGTGTCCGGGGAGCTGCGGGACGCGTTCGTGAGCCGGATGGCCGAGTCGGTGGCGGCGGTCCTCGCCTGACTCGTCCGGCTCCGTCCGGCATGCGGGGCGACGGTGCCGGTGTGAGGGTGCGAAGGTGACCACAGCCAGCAGCGAGACCGCTCCGGTGGCGCCGAGCACCCCCGCGCCGCCCGTCATCGACCCTCGCCGCCGCAACATCGTCTTCGCGACGATCGTGCTCGGCATTCTGCTCGCCGCACTGGACCAGACGATCGTGGGCACCGCGCTCCCCACGATCGTCTCGGACCTCGGCGGCGCGGCCCACATGTCCTGGGTGGTCACCGCCTATCTGCTCGCCGAGACAGTCGCCACGGTGCTGGTCGGCAAGTTCGGTGACCTCTTCGGGCGGAAGATCGTCTTCCAGGTTTCGGCGATCATCTTCATCACCGGCTCGTTCCTCTGCGGCCTGGCCTCCGACATGCTGCTGCTGATCATCTGGCGCGGCGTGCAGGGGATCGGCGCGGGTGGGCTGATGGTGACGTCGATGGCGCTGATCGCCGATGTGATCCCGCTGCGCGACCGGGGCAAGTACCAGGGTGCGATCGGTGCCGTGTTCGGGGTGGCGACGGTCGTGGGCCCGCTGCTGGGCGGCCTGTTCACCGACCACCTGACCTGGCGCTGGGCGTTCTACATCAACGTGCCGATCGCGATCGTGGTGGTCATCGCAGCGGCCAAGAACATCCCCTCCGTGCGTGCGGCCGGCCGTCCGGTCATCGACTACCTGGGCATCGCGCTGGTGGCGATCGGCGCCAGCGCGCTGATCCTCGGGACGAGCTGGGGCGGGAACGAGTACGCCTGGGGCTCCCCCATGATCATCGGCCTCTTCATCGGCGGACTGGTGGCGCTCGCCCTCTTCGTCGTGGTGGAGAACCGGGCCAAGGAACCGATGCTGCCGATGCGGCTCTTCCACAACCCGGTCTTCACGGTCTGCGCGATCCTGAGCTTCATCGTCGGCTTCGCGATGCTCGGCGCCATGACGTTCCTGCCGACGTACCTCCAGTACGTGGACGCGAACTCGGCCACGATCTCCGGCGTCCGGACGCTCCCGATGGTCGTCGGTCTGCTGATCGCCTCGGTCTTCAGCGGCAACACCGTCAGCAAGACCGGGCGGTACCGCATCTTCCCCATCGTGGGTTCGCTGGTGATGGCCGCCGGCCTGTACCTGATGTCCCTGATGGGCCCGGACAGCGGAGTGTGGTGGGAGTCCCTCTACATGTTCGTACTGGGCCTCGGCATCGGGCTGTCGATGCAGGTCCTGACGATCGCCGTGCAGAACACGGTGGAGTACGCGGACCTCGGTACGGCCACCTCCGGTGTGACGTTCTTCCGGACCCTCGGCAGCTCCTTCGGCACGGCGGTCTTCGGCACGATCTACGCCAACTCGCTGGAGCCGAACCTCCGACAGGGCGTGGCCGAGGCCGCGCGGGCGGGCGGCGATCCCGCCACGCTCAGCACCGCCGCGCAGAATCCGGTGACCCTGCACGCCCTGCCCGCCGCGCAGTCCGCCCCGCTCGCGCAGGCGTACGCGGACACCATCCACACGGTCTTCCTCTGGACGGTGCCGGTGGCGCTGATCGGATTCGTGGTGGCGCTCTTCCTGAAGGAGGTCAAGCTGCGGGACTCGGCACGGGCCGGTTCGACCGACATGGGCGAGGGCTTCGCCCGGCCGACCGCCGGCAACGCGGACCGGGTCCTGGAGTTCGCGGTGGCCAAGATCCTCCAGGGCGCCGGCCCGGACGCGGCCCGGCGGATCGTCGCCGCGTCCGACACCCGGCTGGACATGGCGGGCGCCTGGGCCGTCATGCAGGTCGACCTCTTCACGCGGATGGTCGGGCACGCCGGTCTCGGGCTGATCGCGACCCGCCACCGGCTGCCCCCGGAGGTCCTGGTGCCGGTCTTCGGCAGGATGGTCGACGAGGGCTACCTGACCGGCGACGGGCGGCTCTTCCAGCACACCGCGGCGGGCCGTCGGGAGGCCGCGACGATCTCCTCCGCCTGGGCGGCATGGCTCAACGACCGGCTGGCGGAGGACGGCGCCCGGCCGGACGACCAGCGACTTCGGGCCGCGGTCGACGTCATCGCCAAGCAGCTGCTCGCGGAGGACCTGACGGCGGAACTCGCCCCGGCCCGCCGGAGCGACGCCCCCACCCCGGTCGGTACGGGGGTCTGAACGCGCCCCGTACGGCGCGTGCGGATATTGCGGCGCGTGCGGGAAGGGGCCGCTGTCCGGAAGGGGCCGCCGTAGTCACTCGGGGAAGGTGCCGTCCTCGTACACCCAGGCGCCCTCGTGGCGGACGAAGGTGCTCCGCTCGTACATGCTGCCGGGCCGTCCTCCTTCGGTGAAGTGGGCGCGGAAGGTGACGGTGCCCGTGGTGTGGAACGCACTGCCCTCGGTCGTCTCCAGGATCTCCAGCCGGTCCCAGCGCGTACCCGGGTCGAACTCGACGACGGACGGCCGGGTCGCGGGATGCCAGGTACGCAGCAGATACGCGGCGTCCTGCACGGCGAAGGCCGCGTACCTCGACCGCATCAGGGCCTCACAGGTGGGCGCGGAGGACGGGCCCGCGTGGTACCGGCCGCAGCACGCGCCGTAGGAAGCGGGCAGGCCGCAGGGGCAGGGGGCGTCCGGGGTGACGCGCGGGGCTGCGGGGACGGGCGGTTTCCGGCGGGGGATGGTGCGTCGTGACATGCGCCCATTGTCGCCCGCCCCCTCTCCCGGCCGTCCCCTCCCCCGTGCGCACCCTTCCCATCCCGTGCGGGCCTCCCGTTCCGCCCGAGGCCACCTGGCTCCGCACCGTGCGGGGTTGACACCCCCGCGCGGTGCGGACAGAGTCTCGGCCGATGGAGATCACCGAGCTCACGTCGGCCGAGCGCCGGGTGGTGGACGCGTATCCGCGCGGGGCGGCCGTCGACTTCCGTACCGGCGACGCGGCCGAGGACGACCCGGAGGCCGGCGCCGGGTGGGGGCCGGAGCGGACCGTGCGGGCCGCGGTGCTCCGGAAAGTGCTGCTGGCCGGGGCGCGGGAGGACGGCGAGATACCGGCCTTGCGGATCGTGGGCGCGCGGATCACGGGTGAACTCGACATCCGGTACGCCGTCGCCGAGTGCGCCGTCCTCCTGGCCGGCTGCCACTTCGAAGGGGTGCCGCACCTCTACGGGGCCGAGGTGCGGCAGCTCAACCTCAGCGAGTCGGTGCTCCCCGGACTGGACGCCTCGACGCTCCGGGTGCACGGGGCGCTGCGGCTCACCGACTGCCGGATTCCCGGACAGGTGCGTCTGGGCGGTAGCCGGGTGGAGCAGGCGGTCTTCCTCGACGGGACACGGATCGGGGTGCACGCCGACGGATCCACCGCGCCCGCCGACGGAGCCGCCCTGGAGATGAACCACATCACGGCCGGGGACGACCTCTGGATGCCCGGCCTGGTGGTGCACGGCGAGACCCGGCTCGCCGGGGCCGTCGTGACGGGCCAGATCGTGCTCAACGACGCGCGTCTGGTGAACCCTGGCGGGACCGCACTGCATGCCGAGACGCTGAGCGTGGGAACCGATCTGCATGCCATGCGACTGCGGGCGCGGGGTCTGGTCAACCTGCGCGGCGCCCGGGTGCCCGGGCAGCTGAACCTCGCGTATGCGTCGTTCGCCCACCCCGGAGGGACGGCGTTGCGCGCCAGCAGTGCCGTGATCGGCGAATTCTGGCTGCGCGAAGCGGCCCGGGTGGAGGGGCGCGTAAACCTGCGCCGCGCCCGGATCGACTTGATCCATGCCGACCCCGGTGTCTGGCCTGACGAGGTCCAGTTGGAGGGCCTGACGTTCAGTACCCTCCTCCCTCACCTGCCGGCCCTCCGCCGACTGCCACTGCTGGAGCGGGATCAGGACGGCTACGTACCGTACGTGTACGAGCAGTTGACCGCCTCCTACCGGCAGGTCGGCGACGACGACGCGGCCCGTACGGTGCAGTTGGCGAAGGAGCGACGGCACCGGGCGACGCTTCCCGCGTACGGCAGGGTGTGGGGACGCCTCCAGGACGTGACCGTGGGCTACGGCTTCCGGCCGGCCCGCGCGGCGGCCTGGCTCGCCTCGCTGCTCCTGATCGGCTCGGTCGTGTTCGGCGTTCACCACCCCGCCGCGCTGAAGGCGGACGAGGCCCCGGACTTCAATCCGCTCTTCTACACGGCGGATCTGCTGCTGCCCATCGTCGACTTCGGACAGGAGAAGGCGTTCGATCCGCAGGGCTGGCACCAGTGGCTCTCGTACGCGCTGATCGTGACCGGGTGGCTGCTCGCGACGACGATCGCGGCGGGCATCACCCGCTCGGTGAGCCGATCGTGACGGAACGTCAATCAGCGTCCGCCACATCCTGTCCGCCCGTCCCCGGACGACTTCGGCCACTGTCGGCGGAGTTCAGGTCCTCGGCCGCCCACCGGCGCCGTTTGCCGCGCCCGGAGGACGCCGCGGGTACGCATTCGGGCGCCCCCGCCGGATGCGCGTACCCGTGGCCGCGCGTCCCGGACGCGTTGTCCCCGAAGACCACGACCACCACCTGACCGAGGATCGAACCGCGGCAGTCGAGGCAGATCGGGGGAATCGTCATCACGCCCGCCGCCCTTCCCCCGGTGTCAGGACCATGTCGACGCTCCTCCCGCGGCATCGGCCGCACCCCCGGGGAGGCCCATCGCCGCAGAGATCCTCTCCGCCGGGCATGACCGTCCACGCCCACCCCCCCTGACCGCGTGCACACCGTGACCAGCCGATCGCACCCAGCATGCATCCGTGGAGGAGGAAAACGCAAGGATTGCGTTCTTCGTCATTGCGTTCGTCCGCTTGAGATGGAGCGTGGTCACCGATCAGACTCGCGGCTACCACCGACCACGGAAGGCGCACAGTGTCAGAGAAGCGGCAGGCCCCACCCACGGTCCGACTGCGGCGGCTCGCCGCGATGCTCCGACGTCTGCGCACCGCGGCGGAGTTGACGCGCGAGGAGGTCGCCGAGCGGACCGGCATCAACGGCGTGACGCTGTACCGGATCGAGAAGGCGCGCGCCCGGCCGCAGAAGAGGACCCTGACGGCGCTGATGGAGGTGTACGGAGCGACCGAGGCAGAGCGCGACGACCTGCTCGCGGCGGAACGCCACTCGCAGGACCGGAACTGGTTGCGGCCGTACCACGCCGGACTGTCCGAGCGGTACGCCGCGTACATCGGGTTCGAGGCCGAGGCGCGCACGGTGCGCACCTACGAGTCGTCGTTCGTCCCGGGGCTGCTCCAGACCGAACGGTACGCCCGGGCCCTGGTCAGGGGCGTCCTCCACGACGCGGGCTCCTCGGAAGTCGGCGCCCGGGTCGCGGCGCTGACGGAGCGGCAGTCGGCGCTCCGCGCCTCCCCTCCTCTACGTCTCCGGGCGGTCGTTGACGAGGCGGCCCTACGACGGGTGGTCGGCGGGCGCGACGTGATGCGCGAGCAGGTCGAACACCTCCTGCGGATCGCGGAGGAGCCGCAGGTCTGCGTGCAGGTGATCCCGTTCGGCGCGGGGGCGCACACCGGGATGGCCGGAGGCTTCGTCCACATGGACTTCCCGGACCCGAGGGATCCGGAACTGGTCTACATGGACACGCCTGCGGGTGATCTCTTCCTGGAGTCGGAGGCGGAGAGCCGGCAGTTCAGGGCGGCGTTCGAACGGTTGCGGGCGGTCGCGCTCGACCCGCGGGGCAGCGCCGATCTGCTGGCCGAGGTATGCCAGTCGTAGGGCGTCAGGTCAGGGGTCGGGTCAGGCCCGGTCAGGTCGGAGTCGTTTCTCCACCGATCGCGCGACACCTCAGTCCGAGGGTGGCTGCCCGGCCGGGTGATCTTTGGGCGGTTTGGGTATCGAGCAGAGGACGACCGGCGAGCAGAGGGGGCGGACTTCGAGTGGGGGCAGCGGACGAGCAGGACCTCGATGACGGGAACGGCTGGCTGACGAAGGCCGAAGTCCGTGAGATCTGGCCGCAGATCAGGCCGAGCAGCATCAGGGCGGTGGCGCGGGCCAACAGCGTACGCACCTCGGTCTCGCCCTCCCCGGACCTGACCCGGGAGCCGACCTACCACGCCGCCGACGTGCGCCGCGTGGCCGGGCGGATCGCCCGGGGTAAGGCCGAGGTCGCACCGTGGCAGCGCGCCGACTCCGACACTGCACGCGACGACGCCACACCCGGCCCACCGGTTCGGCAGTCCCTCGGTTGGGGGCCCGAGAACGTGCCGGGGCTGGTCCTGCTGGCAATCGTCGTAGGGCTGATCCTCTGGGGGATGACCTCTTCCGGCGACCACGGTACGGTGACGAACTTCGTGCGCTGACTGCGCCGACCTGGGGCTGCTCGCCACAGCAGCCGCAGAACCGCAGACCAACAGGGCGAGTGACCTGCGGCGTTACACGCCAAGCCCAAGTCGGTTCAGGTCAGCGGCTGTTGTCCGATCGGTCATGGAGAGCGTGAGTTCCAGATCGTCGACCCGGTCGGGTGATCTTGTGGTGGGCGCGGCATGAGAGGGGCCTCCCGCACAGCTCGTGCGCGTCGAATCCGTCCCTGCCGCCGCAGCACCAGACTTCCACCTGATCAGCGAAATCGCCCCCGTCACACTCGGAAAGACAACAGCTCCCGGGCACAGGGGTTGGGCGGCAGGCTCTCAGGCCATGATCCGCCGTACGCGGTCGTTCGCCGCGGCGAACTGCTCGGCCGTCATCGAGTCCCGGCCCGCGTGGTAGGTCTCGACGTCGGCCAGGACGGTCGCCGCCAGACCGGTGCGGAGCTGCTCGGCGGTCATGTCCTGGCAGTAGGTCGGCGTGCCGGGCTGAAGCCGCCAGGAGTCCTCGAGGGTGCCCGCATCGACCGGGTCAAAGCCGATCTCCTCGACCAGCGCCATGACCTGCTGCTTGGAGTTGCCGTCGGGGCCCGCGACCGTGAGGCCCAGACGCCGAGCGGCGTCGTCGGTCGCCTTGTTCTTCAGGCTCGGGGCGGTGATGTTGTTGAAGACCTTGTACACGGGCCGGCCGAGGCGGGCGGCGACCCAGGCACTGTCCGTGACCCCCTGGTCCAGCTCATCAATGTTGCCGTCGCGGACCGGGTAGTAGTTGCCCGTGTCGATCACGACCGGCACGGAGGCGAGCGCGGTGACCACGTCCTCGGGGAGTGCTCCGATGGCCTTCACGGGGACGCTCAGGATCGCGACGTCCGCGCCGGTGACGGCGTCCACGGCCCACGTCGGCCGGATCGAGTCGTCTCCGTCGAACCCGGTCAGGGTCTCCGGCGCGCGGGAGTTGGCGATCCGGACGTGGTGCCCGGCGGCCGCAAGCTTCCTGGCGAGCGTGCCTCCGATGAATCCTGCGCCGATGATGCCGATCTGCATGCTGCTCTCCTTGCACTTCTGCGGGTGGGGGGTTCGCCGGCGGTGAGTCACCGGGCGGCAGCTCCGGGCTCCGGCTCCGGTGGGTCCAGGACGAGCGCGAGCAGGCCCGGGAAGCGCCGGTCGAGCTCTTCGCGGCGCAGCCAGTTGCGGTGCGTGGTGCCGCGGACCTCCTGCCTGATGAGTCCCGCCTCACGCAGCACGCGCCAGTGCCTGGTCAGCGTCGACTTGGAGACGCCGAAGTCCGAGGTGCTGCACGGGCCGCCCGGTGTGACGGCGATGTGTCGCACGAGGGCTCGGCGCACGGGATCGGTCAGCGCCGACATGACCTCGTAGAGGTCGATCTCCTCCTCGGCCGGGATCGTGAGCGGCCGAGCCAGTCGACTGGCCATGACGAACCTCCTATGTACCGGATTTAGCGTACATGCATGTACCGCTTCGTGCGTACATGAGACCAGAGAGGTGCCCGAGCGACCACACCAGCCGCTTTCCCGCGGCGAATGAGACGGGCGTCGGCGTGGCCAACCGTGATGCGCGGAGTGGCCAACGGAAACGCTCAGGCACGCCTGATGCGGCTGACCGGCGAGCGCCGGGCGGACTTCGCCGCTGGGATCAGCCTGGGAGGCTGGTGTCCTTCCGCGTGTGGCGGGGTCGTTTTCGCTGGTCAGGTGGAGGTCTGGTGTTTCGGCGGCAGGGACGAGGTGTGGTGTCGTCTCTTCACTGGAGGTGTCGGGATGCCGTCGGTGAGGGGATTGCTGGAGGAGGAGCGTGAGCGCGCTGCTCGGCAGCGGGTGGAGGCTCTCCAGGACGAGCTGCGGGAGGTCGAGGCCGTCTGGGAGCGGTTCGTGATGGCCCGCGAAACGGCGGGCGAGGTTCTGGCAGAGCCTCGCGGAAAGGAGACGTTCCGCCGGTCGTGGTGGCAGGCGGACAGTCGGTGGAGGCTTCAGCGTGCCCTCCGCGCGAGCCGACGGCTCATGCCCATGGTCATCGACCGCCGGATCACCACCTCCGAGGTATCGATGCGCGTCTCGCCGTCGCGGGCCGGCCGGCGTGAGTGCATCAGCCACGCGCATGTGCGCTCCACCAGCCACCTCTTCGGCAGCACGGCGAATCCACTGGTGTCGTCGCTGCGTCTGACCACGTTCAGCGTGGTGCGAGGACATCGCGGACGAGGTCGACCAGGCGCCCGGTGCAGCCTCCGGCGGCCCGCACCCGGGTGACGTGCCAGTGCCGCTCGTACAGGCGGGCCAGGATCGACCGCCAGGTGATGCCTCCCGCGGCCAGATGGCGCACCGCGCGTCGACCTTCTGCCGGTGGCAGTAGCTCTCAGGTTGGCCGCCGCGGCCCTCCAGTCGGCCGGAAACCGGCACCGCTTCGGGGACGACCGCCCACTCCGCATCGCTCATGTGGGACGGATACCTAGTTGCACAACATCGCCACGGAAGACTGCAGCACCAGGGGCCCTGTTGCTCGGTTGGATTCGACGCCCACGAGTTGTGCGGGAGGCCCCCTCTCACGCCGGGCCCGCCACAAGATCACCCAGCAGGTCAGGTCAGGTCAGCAGGAAATCGGCCTGACCGGTCTTGGCGCCCTGGATGAAGGCGGCCATTTCGCCGGTGGAGTAGATGAGCGCCGGGCCGTCGGGGTCCGCGGACTGGCGGATCGCGACCCTGCCGTCCGCCAGCTTCAGGGTCTCGACGCAGTTGCCGCCGTTGCCCCCGCTCCAGGGCTTGGCCCAGCCATCGGCACCGAGGGCGGCGGCCGGCATGCCGTTGTAGATGTCGCTCATCACAGCTCCTTGCGGAAATCCCGGAGGATGTCCTTCGTGCGTCGTGCAGTCGCGGCCTGGGCCGCCATGCGGTCCATGACCTCGAGGTAGGAAGCCACCTCGGGGCGCGCGTCGAAGTAGACGGCGCCGGTCAGGTACTCGCTGAAGACCATGTCGGGAAGTTCGGGCACGGCGAAGCGGAAGAGCACGAACGGACCGTAGGTCCCGGGGTGGTGGCCGGTCGCGAACTCCGCGATCTGCAGGGTGATGTGCGTCTGTTCGGAGGCTTCGAGCAGCTTGTCGATCTGCGCGCGCATGGCTGCGGGAGTGCCGACCGGGCGCCGGAGCACCGTCTCGTCCATGACGACCCACAGCCTCGGGGCGTCCGCCTTCGCGAGGAGGCCCTGCCGCTCCATCCGCAGGGCCACGTGGCGCTCGATGTCCTCGGGCCGGGCCTGGCCGACGGCGCCGCTGCGCAGCACGGAGCGGGCGTACTCCTCGGTCTGGAGGAGTCCGGGCACGAAGTGCGGTTCGTACATGCGCAGCAGGCTCGCCGCGCCCTCCAGGCTGACGTACATGCTGAACCAGTCGGGCAGCACGTCGTGGTAACGCTGCCACCAGCCGGGCTTGTTGGCCTCTTCCGCGAGGTCTACGAACGCGTCGGTCTCCTCCTCGCCGATCCCGTACGCGCGCAACAGGGCCTGCACGTAGGGAATTTTGAGAGCGACCTCGGCCGTCTCCATCCGGCGGACCGTCGCGGACGCGACGCGGAGCACCTTGGCCGCCTGGTCGCGGGTCAGTCCGGCACGCTCCCGCAGGTCCTGCAGGCGCCTGCCGAGGACGACCTGCCCCACGGTCGGTGCTGACCGGGGCTCGCTCACTTCGGACCTCCGATGGTCTCTTCTGTCAGCAGTGTGCCATGCGGGTGACAACAAAGACACGGTCACTCTGCAATTTTCAGAGTGCCCCTTGCCAAGTGTCCGCGTCAGGGGGAGAGTTGATGACTGAACCAGTTCACTTGGTCACGCCCGCCCTCTCCCGCTGCGTCGAGGTCCGGACGTGACGTGGCAACCACTGTGAGGATTCGGTCGTGGCACCTGGCAGTGCGCTCATCCCCCGGCCCGCGAGCCCCCGTCCCGGGGCCGGTGCGGAGCCGCGTCCCTCGTCGGCGTCCGGCTGGGAGCGGCCATGTTGAGGGACGCGCTCTCCCGGCTGCGCGGGGGCCGCCACGCCCCCCGGACCGCGGGGGACACGGGCGGCGCGGAGCCCGTGCGGGCGCGGCTGCCGCTGCCCCCGGAGCTGAGCACGAGCCTGGGGTACGACGCGGTGGGTGTCCCGGCCCGGCACGGATTCCACCTGCTGTCCCACCTCCCGCGCACCGGGTGCGTGTTCGAGGCGGCCGACGTGTGGTGGTGGATCGTTCCCGCGGGGTCCGATCAGGACCTGGACTGGCCCGAGCCGGTCGCCTACGCCACGGGGGGCTTTGTACCGGTGCCCCGGCCCCGGCTCATCCACGGGCCCGACAACCGCACCCCGTACACCCCCCCGATCCCCCTCTTCCTGATGGTGTGCCAGGTGGCCGGGGTGACACCCAGCTGGGGGACGCCGGGCCGTCGGCGGGCGGTCACCGCGCCCTGAGGGTTCTCCCTCGATCCGGTCGGCAGGGACCCGCACGCCCGGGGTCCGGGCCGCCGTCGCACGGCACTGTCAGTGGTCGGTTCCAGAATGAATGCAGCGATCGGGAGACCCGCCGCTCGGCGGGCCGTACTGGGGTTGAGGGGGCGGAGCGGATGCGGCGCTGGGAGCTGGTGGAGGGCACTGCGTCGAAGTTCTGGGAGACCGGGGCGGTCGGCGTCGCGGTCACCGTGCGGTACGGCCGCTGCGGGTCCGAGGGCCGCACCCGGACGCAGGAGTACGCCTCCGAGGAGGCCGCGCACGCGAAGGTGCGCAGGACCATAGCGGAGAAGGAGCGCAAGGGGTACGAAGAGGTGGCGGCGTCCGCGTCCGCCCCGACCGCGCCCCTGTCCACCGCCGCGCACCCCCGCGCGGTGCCGGTGACCGCCGTCCCGTCCGGTGCGCCGGGGGCGTCGGCACTGCCGGACGAGGACACCTTCGAACTCCCCCTGAGCTGGCGCCGGGTGCTCTACCCCCGGCGGGGCGGTTGTGTCCGGGCGCTGAACAGGCCCGGCGAGGAGACCCTGGCGCAGGTCGGGGAGCGGATCGCCGCCGAGGCCGCCTGGATCGAGCTGATACTCACCGAACCGGGCTCGGACCCCGTCCTCGTGGACGCGACCCGTGCCTATCTCGCCGGCAGCCCGTCGCCCGTCGGGGCCGCCGCGCTGGCGGCCATCGTCTCCCTCGGGGAAGCGGCTCCTTCGAGCTGGGTGGACACCTGGGTGGCCGAGCACGGTCTGCCGTTCGCCGCCCGTGCGGCGCAGGAGCTCCAGACCATCAAGGCGCACAGCTACCACGCCCTGGGCCGACGGGTGAAGGGTGCCCTCAAGCGGGTCTCCCTCTCCTCATCCATGCACTGGCACCACGGCTCGCTGAACGTGGCCGCCCGGGCCCGTGCCCACATCGCGGCGGCGGACGAGCCCACGTACCGCGCCACCGTGGAAGCGCTGAAAACGGCCCGCGGCGACAGCCACCAGCGGATCACCGCCGCCTTCCTTGCCCCGAGCGAGAAGGAGTGGGTCGACGCCCTCCTGTCCGAGCCGGCCGTGCTCGCCGAGGACCACTACGTCCTGCAGCGCATGGTGCTCTGCTCCCTGACGTCGGCCGATCAGCTGGCCCGGCTGTCGTACCGTCCGGACCACACCCTCGCCGTGATCGCGACGCTCGCCGACGGCCTCGGGACGGCCGTCGCACCGATGCTCAGGAAGTACCTCGACCACGGCCCGCACTACTCCGACGGCGTCAAAGCGGTCTCCGCCGCGCTCACCGAACTCCCCACCGACGAGGCATTCAACGTCCTCCTGCACCACAAGGAGCTGAAGCAGGTCCGCGCGGCGCTGCTCGACGCGATGCGCCGCTACCCGGTGCGGGCCCTGCGGCTGCTCTCGGCCGACGTCCGATACAACACCGACACGAGGTCGCGCGCCTCGCGCCAGTTGCTGCACGCCCACATCAACACCCACCGTCCGCTGGTGTCCGCTCTCCTGCCGACGCTGCCCGACGGTCTGGCGGAGGTGGTGGGCCCGCTGCTGAACCCGGTGTCCCGCTTCCCCGAGGCGTCCCTCGCGTCCCTCTCCCCCGATCTCACGCGGCCCCCGTGGGTCCGCCCGCGCGTCGGCGCCGCCACCGTGGTGAGCACCGCCGGGGTCACTCTCCCCGCGCCGGAGCTGCGCTGGCTCCCGGGCGAGGAGGAGGAGTGGGCGCGCTGTTCCAGCTGGTACACCCGCCCCCAGCACGACGGCGACTACGAGAAGGTGTTCTCCTCCCAGCTCGAAGGGCTGAACAGCACCGGACTGCGGCCCGCGTGGATCTTCCTGCACGCGCCCGTGGAGCGCGTCGCCCCGGCCCTCGCCACCTGGGGGCCGACGGACCTCTGGGACGGGGCGGACACCCTCCGGCCCATCGTCGCCCGCTTCGGGATCGACGCCCTGCCGCTCCTGCTGCGCACCGTCCCCCGTCAGCCCAGCACCATGGCGACGCTGTTACTGCCGTTCGCCGACGCGGCCGTCGCCCGGCACATGGCGGACTGGGCGGCCCGGTTGAAGTCCACCGCCGCGACGACCCGGACGTGGTTCGCGCGCCACGGCGCCGCGGCGGCGGTGTTCCTCGTACCGGACGCGGTCGGCGTGCCCGGTGCCCCACGGCGTGCGGCCGAACGCGCGCTGCTCCAGATAGCGGCGGTGCACGGCGAGCGGACGGTCCGTGAGGCGGCGGTCCGGTACGGCGCCGAAGCGGTGCGGTCCGTCGAGGCGCTGCTGGTCAGCGACCCGCTGGAGCGCGCGCTGCCCGAGAAGCTGCCGGTCCTGCCGAACTGGGCGGAGCCGGCGCTCCTTCCCCAGCTCCTGACGCCTACCGGCGAGGCGCTGCCCGCCGAGGTGGTGCGCAACGCCCTGACGATGTTCGCGCTCTCCCGGCCGGGCGAGGTCTACCCGGGTGTCGCCGCGCTGCGCGAGGCCACGGCTCCGGCCTCGCTGGCCGAGTTCGCCTGGGCCGTCTTCGAGCAGTGGCTCGACGCGCGCCTTCCGGCCAGGGAGTCCTGGGCGCTCTACGTCCTGGGCGAGGTCGGGGACGACGAGACCGTCCGGCGGCTCACCCCGGTCGTCCGCGCCTGGCCGGGCGAGGGCGCGCACCACCGGGCGGTCGAGGGGCTGGACGTGCTGGCGGCGATCGGCAGCGAGACGGCACTGATGCAGCTGCACGGCATCGGGCAGCGGGTGAAGTTCAAGGCTCTGAAGACCCGCGCCCAGGAGAAGATCGCCGAGGTGGCCGCGGTGCTGGGACTCACCGCCGAACAACTGTCGGACCGGTTGGTGCCGGACTTCGGGCTGGACGCGGACGGCTCGACGGTCGTGGACTACGGGCCGCGCCGGTTCACCGTCGGCTTCGACGAACGCCTCGCTCCGTACGTCCTGGACGGTACGGGGAGACGGCGCAGGGATCTGCCGGCCCCGGCGGCCCGGGACGACGGGGATCTGGCCTCGGAGGGACGCAAGAGGTTCCTGGCGCTGAAGAAGGACGTCCGTACCGTCGCCTCCGGACAGGTGCGGCGCCTGGAGACCGCGATGGTCTCGGGCCGGTCCTGGACGGCGCGGGAGTTCCAGGACCTGTTCGTCGTCCATCCGCTGGTGGGGCACCTGGTCCGGCGGCTGGTGTGGCTGAACGAGTCGCGGAGCGCGACGACGGCCTTCCGGGTGACCGGGGACCGGACGTTGGCCGATGTGCGCGACGACGTGTTCGTGCTGCCCGCGGGCAGTTCCGTCCGGCTGGCCCACCCGCTCCGCCTCGGCGACGGGCTGAAGGCCTGGACCGAGCTCTTCGCCCGCCGGGAACTGTCCCAGCCGTTCCCGCAACTGGAGCGCGCGGTCTTCGCGCTGACGGACGAGGAGCGGACGAGCAACCGACTGGCCCGCTTCGAAGGCCTCACCGTGCCCACCGCCGCCGTGCTGGGCCTGGAGCGGCGCGGCTGGGAGCGGGGCGCGCCGCAGGACGGCGGGGTCGAGGGGTGGATCTCCAAACGCCTCGGCGAGGACCTGTACCTGGTCATCGGCTTCTACGAGGGCATCGTGGCCGGCTCTCCGGATGCCTTCCCCGATCAGCGGCTGGAAGCGGTCTGGCTCGGCGACCGGCCCGGCGACCACTGGCCGCACGGGACGTACAACCACCTGTTCGGCGGCTTGGACCCGGTGACGGCGTCCGAGGCGCTCGCCGACCTGACGGTGCTCGGGGGAGTCCGTCGGGCCCCGGCCGTCGACGGTCCGGCCGGAATCTCCGGCCGGACCGTCACGGTGGGGGGTCAGGGCCGGTCGAGGTAGGCCAGTTGGGGGTGGACGCCGGTGTACGCGTCGAGCAGTTCGCGGGCCACCTGGACGGAGTCCACGAGCGGGTGCAGCGCGAACGCCCGTACGGCGGCCGATCGGGACCCGCTGTCGGCCGCTTCGAGCACGGCGCGTTCGACGGCCTTCACCGAGGTCACCAGCCCGGCCGCGTGGTACGGCAGCGGGCTGACGGCCACCGGATGGGCGCCGTTGGCGTCGACGAGGCAGGGCACTTCGACCACGGCGTCCGCGTCGAGCACCGAAAGGGTGGTGCCGTTGCGGACGTTGAGGATGAGGCAGGTGCGCTCGTTGCGGGCCACCGCCCGCATCAGGGCGAGGGCGACCTGTTCGTAGCCGCCCGGCTCCAGGTCGCTCGCGGCGCGGTCTCCGGCGCCCGCCACCTCGCGGTTCTCCGACATGTAAGTGGCTTCGCGCTCGGCGCGGGTGCGGTCCCAGGTGGCCAGGGGCGGTGTGCCGGGTTCCCGCATGCGCGCGTAGAAGCCCTGCTGCTGCTCGCGGAGAAAGGCGCCCCGGGTCAGCTCCGCCTGCTGGTAGGCGCGGACGGCCTCGCGGTTGAAGTAGTAGTAGTGCAGGTACTCGTTGGGGACCGCGCCGAGCGACCGGATCAGGTCGGTGCCGAAGAGCTTGCCCTCCTCGAAGGAGCCGAGCAGAGTCTCGTCGGCGAGCAGCCGGGGAAGCTCGTCCCGCCCGTTCACGTGCAGGCCCTGGACCCAGCCGAGGTGGTTGAGGCCCGCGTAGTCGACCCACGCGCGGTCCGGGTCGGCGCCCAGGACGCGGGCGATGCGGCGGCCCAGTCCCACGGGGGTGTCACAGATGCCGACGACCCGGTTCCCCAGGTGCCGGGACATGGCCTCGGTCACCATGCCCGCGGGATTGGTGAAGTTGATGACCCAGGCGTCCGGCGCGAGCCGTGCGATGCGGCGGGCGAGGTCCACGGCGACAGGAACGGTGCGCAGCCCGTACGCGATGCCGCCCGCCCCGACCGTCTCCTGCCCCAGCACCCCGGCGTCCAGGGCCACCCGCTCGTCGGCGGCGCGGCCGGCGAGGCCGCCGACCCGGATCGCCGAGAAGACGAAGTCCGCGCCCTTCAGAGCCTCGTCGAGGTCGGTGGTGGCCAGGACGACGGGTGCGTCCGGCACCCCCCGGGCCTGTTCGTCCAGCACCCGGGCGACGGCCGTGAGGCGGTCGTGGTCCGTGTCGTAGAGGGTGACCCGGGAGACGCGGCCCTCGGCGTGATCGCCGAGGAGCGCCCCGTACACCAGAGGGACCCGGAATCCGCCACCGCCAAGAATTGTCAGCTTCACGCTGCTCGATGGTACGGGCCCGGCCCCGGCCCGCCGGGAGGCGAGGGGTGGCGGGCCGGGACCCGGACTCGCCGGACGTGCCGGGGGCCGACCCGGCACGTCACGTTCGGGAGCGGTCCCGGCGCCCCGGTGTGCGTCGGTCAGTAGCCCTTCCACCAGGTGGAGACTGCGTGCCACAGGCGGCCCGTGGCACTCTGCGTGCGCTGCTCCGGGATCACCGGGGCCGGCTCGCCGTCGGCCGGGGGCGCGGCGGTCTCCTGGCCTCCGGCGGCCCGGCCGGCGGCTTGCGGCGCCGGGGACGAGATCTCCCAGTCGTTGCGGGGGCCGGAACGGGCGGCCATCGCCGTCATGGGTTCGTCGTCGATCTCCTGTTGCGGGCTGGGCGCGAACCGGACCGGGAGTTCGGTCAGATGGCGCGACATGATGTTGCCGATCCAGCGCAGTTCGCTCTCGTCCACAGCGAGTTCGAGGTCGGGCAGCCGCATCAGCAGCGCGTCGACCCCGACATCCGCGATGGCGCGGCCGATGTCCTGGCCGGGGCATTCGTGGGGGCCACCGCTGAAGGCGAGATGGGCGCGGTTGCCCTCCATCCCGGCGCTGAGGTCCGGCCGGACGGCGGGGTCGCTGTTGGCTCCCGCGATGCTGATGAGCATGGCGTCGCCGGCCTTGATCTGCTTCCCGCCTAGCTCGGTGTCGCCGACCGCCCAGCGGCCGAAGACCGCGGAGAAGGGGGGCTCGTCCCAGAGGGTCTGCTCCACCGCCTCGGGGACGGTCATGTGGCCGCCGCTGAGCCGCGCCCGGAAGCGGGGGTCGGTCAGCACCATCCGGATCACGTTGGCGATCAGATTCGCGGTGGACTCGTACGCCGCGATGAGGGTCAGCCGCAGGTGTTCGATGACCTCGATGTCGCTCATCGTGGCGGGGTGCTCGACGAGCCAGCTGGCGAAGTCGGACTCCGGTGCGCCGCGGCGGCGCTCCACGAGGCGGGTGAGCACGCCGACGACGTACGCGTTGCTGGTGACGGCGGTCTCGGTGCCGCGCGTCATGTCGCGGGCGGCCTGCACCAGCCGGTCGTCGTACTCCTCGGGCATCCCGAAGATCGCGCACATGACCATCATCGGCAGGTGTTCGGCGAACTGGCTGACGATGTCCGCGGTGCCCTTGAGACAGAAGTCGTTGACGAGCCGGTTGCTGAACCGGTTGATGTGGCGCCGCACGCCGCGGGTGTCGATCCGGCCCATGCTGTCCGTGATCGCGCCGCGCTGGCGTTCGTGGGTCGCGCCGTCCGCGAAGACGCAGATGGGCTGATAGGTGAAGATCGGCGCGAGGGGGTGCTCCGGACCGACGCTGCCGTCCTGCAGGGCGCGCCAGCGCCGGGAGTCGCGGGAGAACTGCGAGGGGGTCCTGGTGACGTGGAGGCTCTCGCTGTGGCCGAGGACGAGCCAGGCGGGTACGTCACCGTGGAGCAGCACCGGGGCGACGCTGCCGTGTTCGGCGCGCAGCTTCTCGTTCAGCCCGACGACATCGTTCTCCACCTCCGGTCCGTAGTAACGGCGCAGCCCGCCGGCGCCGGCGCCGTGGGCGGGGCATCCGGGCGGCGGGGCGGCTCCCGTCGGCGCTCCGGGGTCGTGGGAGAAGGGGGTTGTCACAGTGGCTCCAGGGATGAGGCTTCACAGGGGTCGCGCGGGAGGGACGTGCGGGCGGAGGTGGGACTGCGGCTGTCCGGCGGACCGCGGCCGGGCTCACGTGCCCGGTCCAGTACCTCGTCCGGTGCCTCGCGTCGGGCGACGCGCGGCACCGGACCCGCGATCCGGGCCGATCCGCCGGATTCCCCGGCGCCGCGCGGCTTCCGTCCCGGGCGGCCGGCCGGACGGTCCGGCCGGCCGCCCGAACGTCATACGAGAGGTACGGCCAGGCTGTGCAGGTAGCGCATGAGCGTCATCAGCACGTCCCGGCTGGACGTCCGGAGCCGCGCGTCGCAGTCGATCATGGGGACTTCGTCGGGCAGGTCGAGCGCCCGCCGCAACGACTCGACCGGATGGTGCGGGGCGTCGGGGAAGGTGTTGACGGCGACGACGAACGGCACCCCGCGCTCCTCCAGGCGTCCGATGACGTCGAAGCTGGTTTCGAGGCGGCGGGTGTCGATCAGCACGACGGCGCCGAGTGCGCCCTCGAAGAGGCCGTTCCAGAGGAACCAGAATCGTTCCTGGCCCGGCGTGCCGAACAGGTAGAGGATCAGCTCCTCGCTGAGGCTGATCCGGCCGAAGTCCATGGCGACGGTGGTGGAGGTCTTGCTCTCCACCCCGGCGTTGTCGTCGACGCCGACGCCGGCCTGCGTCATGGTCTCTTCGGTCGTGAGGGGCCGGATCTCACTGACCGAGCCGACCATGGTCGTCTTGCCGACCCCGAACCCACCGACGATCACGACCTTCACCGCGGCGGTGGCCGTGGTGGGCAGGACGTCCTCGGTACGGGGGCCGGTGATCGTGTCAGAGCTTCTGAAGTCCATGCATCACCGCTTCGAGAAGGGACCTGTCGGGGAGGGTGGCGCGGACGATGGGTGCCCGCGATTCGATCAGTTCGGTCGCGAGTAATTCCGTCAGGAGGGAGGTGACGACGCTGAACGGGAGGCCGAGATACGCGGAGATCTCGGCGACCGACAGAGGTGCCTGACAGAGCCGCAGGATCGCGGCCTGCTCGGGCTGGAACGTCGGTGAGGGTTCCGCATGGGCAACGACCATGGTGACCAGGTCGAGCGCTGCCCGCTCGCTGCCGTCAAGATCGCCGGTGATGACGTACAGGCGCTCGGGATCATTGAGCGCCGGGTCGGCATTGCGGCGTTCCCGTCGGGGAGCGTTCATCCGGCCTGCCCGTCGTGGCGCGGCGGGCTGGTCAGATGGGCCCCGATCCGGACGACCATGTCGCGCATGCGCGCGCCGACGAGCCCGGCGTCGACCGTCTCACCGGCGAGCACCGCGAGGTAGGCACCCGTACCGGCCGCCATCAGGTAGAAGAACCCGCCGGTCACCTCGATGACGACCAGCTTCATCAGCCCGTCGCTGTAGGGGATTTCGGAGGCCACGGCGGCGGCCAGACTCTGTAGTCCCGCGCAGGCGGCGGCCAGCCGGTCGCCGACGTCCGGGTCGCCGCCGTGCATGGCGATCCGCAGTCCGTCCGAGGAGAGCACCACGATCTGGTGGATGCTCGGAACGTCGTCGGCCAGCTCCTTGAGCATCCAGTCCATGTTTCCCCGCTGCTGGATCACTTGAGGTCTCCCTTGTCCCACGCGTCGTCAGAGTCTTCGCCGTTCTTCGGGTCGTGCGGCACGCCGTTGACGGCCTTGGTGAATGCCTCCAGCCAGAGGCCGGGGGGCTTCTCCACGCCGCCGGCGCGGCCGTCGGCGTGCGGGGCGGCGCCGTTGAGGGATCCCGGAACGCCCTCGGTCGCAGGCGCCTGGGTCTGCTGCGGGAGGTTGTGCGAGCCGAGCGGGGCGCGGCCCCTGCTGCGGCGCTGGGGCAGGCCGTTCTCGGTCCACTCGGTCACCACGGGGGCCTCGTCCTCCATGGCGGCGGCGGGCGCGGCCGGGCGCGCGGACGCGGCCGGCGTGACGACTGCCGAGGGCACCGGGCCGGTGGCCGCGACCCGCGCCTTGCGCTTTCCGGCGGGGGGGACGACGTGCTGGAGCTGCGACATGTCCAGCGAGCTGGTGGGCCGCGAGGTGGCACCGATGCCGTGGGCGATGCCGGGTGCGGGCCCGGTGGTGATCATGTCCCGGGGCACGATGAGTACGGCCCGGACGCCGCCGTACGCGGACTGGCGCAGCGATACCTGGAGTTGGTACATGCGCGACAGCCGGCCGACGACCGCCATGCCGAGGCGCGGGGACTCGCCGAGGTCGTTCATGTTGATGCCGGCCTGGGCCTGGGCGAGCATATTCTCGGCCCGCGAGCGGGCCTCCTCGCTGAGGCTGACTCCACCGTCCTCGATCTCGATCGCGATGCCCGTCTGCACCTCGACCGCGGTGACGTGCACGCGGGTCTGCGGCGGCGAGTAGCGCGTGGCGTTGTCGAGGAGTTCGGCGCAGGCGTGGATGAGCGGCTCGACCGAGGTGCCGACGATGGCGACCTTGGCGATCGAGTGCAGATCGACGCGCTGGTACTCCAGGATGCGGGACATCGCACCCCGCAGCACGCTGAACAGCGGCACGGGCTTGGGCCACTGGCGGCTGGGCCGGGCACCGCCGAGCACGGCGATGGAGTCGGCGAGGCGGCCGATCAGAGCGGTTCCGTGGTCGATGCGGAGCAGGTCGTCGAAGACCTCGGGGTTGCGCCCGTAGTGGTCCTCCATCTCCCGCAGTTCGCTCGCCTGGCGGTGGACGATGGCCTGCACCCGCCGGGCCACGCTGACGAAGGCGCGCTGCGCGGAGTCACGCCGGGCCTCCTCGTCGTCGATGATCTGCAGGACGGTGTGGACCAGCCGCCGCAGCGCCTTCGGGAGGTTGCGGTAGGACTCGTCCCCGTCCACCACCTCCCGCATGACCTCTTCCGGCGAGTTGCTCGCCCGCAGCATCCTGATGGCGGCGGGCATCAGTTCCTTGGTGAGCCGCACGGTCTCCTGGTCGTGTGCGGCGATGCGCAGTTCCAGCTGGGCGATGCGCTGTTCGTACTGTGCGCGCAGGACGCGTGTCTCGCGCTGTCGGCGGTTCAGTGCGACGGCGAGCGCACCGACCACGACGGCGGCGAGCGCGCCGCTCACGGCGAGTGGTATCCGCGCGGCGTCCGTGACCAGCGTGATGCCCAGCGCGCAGGCGCCGGCGACCAGCACGACGGGCAGGAGGAGTACGCGGACGACGGGGATCCGTCGGTCGGTCGGTGGTGATTCAACACGGACCATCTAAAAACCCTCTGGCGGTTGATTCCGGGATGTATGCCCACAGGTGCTGACACTCATGAACATGTGCGCGAATTGGTGCCAACTCGGCTTCACTGCGCGTGAGCTTAGCCAGATCGGAACAGGGGGTCGGCACATTCACCCAACGCCCTGCGCGCATCTTCCGGGGGTAATACACTCGCCAGTTTTCGCACTCAACGCTTCCGGACGTGCGCGGATAGTGACGATTGACGCCGAACGGGCCGGATTCCGAGCTGTCGTACCGCACAGCGGTACGAAGGCGTACGGAGCATCGTGAGAACCGACCGTAATCACCCCGGGCGACAGAACTCTTTCATGGGGCAACCCGGCGCAGGTGGCGGCACGTACGGGACGAGAGGCTCTAAGCTCGCCGCCGGGACGGCCTCACTCGTCCGTCCCGCAGAGCAGTACGTACGCACACACACTCGAAGTGAATCGAAAAGGGCGTATTCACGCCTCGCGGAAGAGTGGCGGGCGAAATCGCCCGGATTGACGGCCGGTGAGGACCGTCCGTCCCTCCGCACGGCCGCGGCGAGTACCGGACGAGAGCGAGCACCCCATGGCATCGGCGCCGGACTACACCATCGAGTCGCTGGACACCGGGCTGCGGCTGATGCGGCTCTTCCTGACCCACGACACGCTCACCGTCAGCGAGGCCGCCGAGCTGTTGGAGGTGGGGCGTTCCACCGCGCACCGGGTGCTCACCACCCTGGAGGGCCGGGGGTTCGCCGGGCGCGACGCGTCGGGGCGGGGATACTCGGCGGGGCCGGAACTGATGAGGCTGGGCCGCCCGGCGGGGTTCGGTGCCGCCGTCCGGGAGCGGGTGGCCCGGGTTCTGGACGTCGCCGTCCGGCGTACCGGGGAGACGGTCCAGGCGGTCGCGCTGATCGGGGACCGGATCATCGTGACGGACGGGCGGGAGTCCCCGCACCCCGTGCGGGTGCGGCCGGGGGCGGGCCTGACCCACCCGGCGCACGCGACGGCCGGCGGCAAGATGCTGCTCGCCCCGATGACGTCCGGGCAGGTCTGCGCCCTCTATCCGGACGAGAAACTGGAACCGGTCACCGCGCGCACCCTCGCTTCCCGCACCGCGCTGCTGGCGGAGCTGGAGGGTGTCCGCGACCGGGGTCACGCGGTGAGCGCGGGCGAATCGGCGCGGGGCATGAACGCCGTCGCGGTGCCGCTCTCCGGGTCGGGCCCGCGCGACCGGCTCGCCCTGGTGGCTTCGGTGCCCGCAGACCGGGGGGACGAGGCCGAGCTGGACGAACACGCCCTGCGGCTGCGGCAGTCGGCGGCGACGCTGGAGCGGCCGGCTGACGGCTGACGGCCGACGGAGGGCAGGCGGGCGGGGCGGCGGGTCGCGCGCCGCGCGCCTCAGCGCCCGGTGCCGCCCAGGCGCCCCTCCAACTGCACCAGCAGTTCGCTGAGCTGGGCGCTGAGGCGGTCGCGGGCCGGCTCGTCCAGCCCGGCCAGCACCGTGCGTTCGTAGGCGAGTTGCTGGGGCAGCAGCCGGTCGACGAGGCCGCGTCCCTCCTCGGTGAGGCGGACGCGGGCGACCCTGCGGTCCCGGTCGTCGCCCCGGCGCTCGATGAGACCGCGTAGCTGGAGGGCGCGCAGCCGCTTGGTCACGGCGGCCCCGGAGGAGAACGTCTCCCGGGCGAGTTCGCCGGGGGTGAGTTCCCGGCCGGTACGGCGTACCGCGCCGAGCAGATCGAACTCCGCGCGGTTCAGCCCGGCGGCGCGCAGCGGCGCGTCCTCGGCCTGCTGGAGGAGTGCCGCGCAGCGGTTGATCCGGCCGATCAGCTCCATGGGCCCGGTATCGAGACCGGGGCTCACCGCCTGCCACTGCCGTACCACCGAGGCCACGATGTCGTCGCTCACACCGCTCCGTTCTCCGGGGCGAGGGAGATGAGCCCTTGCCGTTGTGCCGTCGCGGCGAGCGTACGGTGTCCGGCCCGCTCCGCCGCGACGAGATCCTCCTCCGGCAGGGCGCGCTGCCACCACTCCCCCGCGGCGGTGTCGCCGGCCTCGCGCAGTTCGACCAGGGAGGCGGTGAGGCCGCGGCGGGACGCGTCGAGCTCGGCGGGCCCCGCGGCACTGTCGGCGAGGACGCGTACGGCATGGGCGCGGGCCCGCTCGGCGGCCTCCAGGGCCCGTTCGACCCGGCCGGTGGCCCGGCGGTTGGTGACCAGTACGGCGGCGAGGAAGCCCACGACGGCGCCGACCACGGTGTCGATGACCCGGTCGCCGATCAGTTCTCCGGCGGGGTGGGTGCCGCCGAACTCGATGACCAGGAGCGCCATCGGAGTGACCGCGATCGATCCGAGCCAGTAGTTGCGGGTGATGAGGGCCTCGGCGGCGAAGTTGAAGCAGAGGCAGCAGGCGATCAGCAGCAGCGGGCTCACCCGGCTGAGCGGGAGGACCGCGGCGAAGACGAGGACTCCCAGCAGGTTGCCGAGCGTGCGCTGGAGGGCCCGGTTCCAGGAGAGGGTGACGTTGGCCTGGTAGAGGGAGGCGGCGGTGACGATGGCCCAGTAGGGGCGGCCGACCCCGAGCGCCTCGCAGGCGTACCCGGCGAGGGCGCAGCCGATGAGGGTACGGACGACGACGGGCAGCACGTGGGAGCCGGGGCCGAGGCGGCGCAGCAGCTCGCCCCTCGTCGTACGGGCCCGGCGGCCGGCGCGTTCGGCGTCGATGCCGTAGAGCTCCGCGGTGGTCCCGGGTGCGGCCGGCGGCTCCGGGACGGGTCCGCGCGCCCGGGTCAGCGCGGCCCACTCGCGCAGGTGCGCCGGGTCGGCGGCGGCGCGGTGGCCGGAGGGGGAGCTTTCGGCGAGCGCGGCCTCGGCGTGCACGACGAGGCGTTCCAGCGCCCGGCGGGCGGGGGTGGCCCGGCCGGAGGCGAGCAGTGTCTGCCAGGCTCCGTGCACCGCCGCGGCGGCGGCGGCGCGGGTGCGGGGGCCGGGGTCGGCGACACAGGCGGCGGCCGCGTCCAGGGCCCGCGCGGTGGCGCGGCGTTCGGGTCCTTCGCGGCGCAGCAGGGCAGGGCCGACGGTGACGCACCAGGAGAAGGCGCCGGCGGCGAGGGTGAGCGCGAGGTGACCGGGCACCTGGCCGAGGTGCTGGGGTGCAAAGAGGGCCGCGGAGGTGACGAAGGTGAAGATCACGTGCCCGGGCGGCCCGATGCGGGACGCGTCGCAGAGCGCCTTCTGCACGGCGGCGAGCAGGGCGCCCACGGCGATGAGGATCGCGGTGGAGTCGGTGAGCGAACCCACCACCAGCGACACGGCCAGCCCGGCGATCATGCCGACGACCACGCGTGCGACGGTCCCGGCGCGACGGGCGTAGGGGAGGGCGTGCCCGTACAGGGCGCAGAGTGACCCGGCCATCGTGTACATCACGAGGTCCAGCCGGTCCACGGCGAAGAGCAGCAGGTTCGGCACGAGGGAGGCGACGACCACGCTCAGCGCCGGCTTGAACCAGGTGTCCGAGGGGTGGTTGAGGCGGAGGGCCGCCTTCAGGGGAAGGCTGCGGACCGAGGGGCGCCGGGGAAGGGTCGTTGTCTCACTCACCCATTTACTTTAACAGGTATTACACCTGTAAAAGGTATTCTCGCTCCCGCAGTCCTCCCACAGGCGCCGGACGGCCACGGCCGCGGCTACGGGGGGCCGGGCTCCGGTGGGCGTCTTCCGGGCGGGCCGGGCTCCGGCGTCCGCTCCCCCGGCGTCTCATGTTCCGGCGGCTCCAGTGCTGCCTCGATCCGCGCGAGCTGACGGCCGAGGCTCGTGATCCACACCTCCAGATCGACGGAGGGCGGGACCGCCGGCCTCCCCACCGGGGGCTCACCACACCTCGGACCGGCCGGGGCGGCCCGTTGGTCGAGCCGGGCGGCGATGCGTCCGGCAGCCCTCTCCACGGCGGCAGCACTCTGCCGGGTCCACGTGTCCGGCGGCGCCGGGGCCGCCGGACGCAGCCCGAACAGGGGCAGGCGGTGCGCGCCCCACACCATGTCGTCGGCCGTGACGAGCAGCGCGTGCCAGTCGGGCTCGGCCTCCTTCGCGACGGCGTCCCCCCTCGTGGCGGACGCCTCGGTGCCGTACTGGGCGTACGCCGCTTCGGCGAGACGCATCCGGTGCAGGCTCGGCAGGGTTCCGGGTACGGTCCGCTCTCCCGGCGGGGAGGTCAGCAGTGCCTCGGCGGTGCCGGGGACGAGCGCGCCGCAGGAGCGCAGCAGCCCGGCCATGGTCCGCCGCACCTCGCGCCGGGCCCCGGCCGGCCACGCCAGCAGCCCGCAGAGCAGACCGATCGCGCTTCCGGTGACGACGTCGATCATCCGCGCCTCCGAGAGGCGCCAGGTGACGGGCGAGATCTGGGCGAACGCGGTGGCGACGACCAGCGTGAAGAACCCCTGCTGACAGGCGATCCCCAGCATCGGCCCGCCGAAGAACCCCAGCAGCATCAGAGGGGCGAGCAGCGCGGCGTACGTCTGGGTGACCGGGCCGATCCCGATCAGCAGCGCGCCCGCCACCACGGCCCCGGCGGCGTTGCCGGCGACCGCTCGGCGGACCGCCCGCCACGTGGCGCCCACGGTGGAACGTCCGAGGGTCAGCACGGCGAGCAGCACCCAGAACCCGTGGGTCAGGTCGAGGGATCCGGCCACCAGCCGGGCGGCCGCGAGGCCCAGCGAGGTCCGCACGGCGTTCTGGAAGAGCACGGAGCGGAGGGTCGTGTTGCCGAGGACGCGCCGGGCCCACAGGTCCGGTGTGGCCCGCTCCGCGTACCAGAACATCGCCCGTGGGGCGGGGCCGCGAACCGGTACGCCGCTGTGCGCGATGCCCAGGGCGATCCCCGCGACACGGGCGGCCTCGGCCGCCGCCAGCACCGGGGACTGCCCGCGGAGCAGGGCGGTCGGGGAGTGCGGGGAGCCCGGAGCCTGCCTCACGGCCGGCCGTGAGGGGGTGGCGTCCGGTGGCCCGGCTTCCAGGCGGACGCGCTCCGCCTGGAAGCTCCGCATCGCGTGCTCCAGGGGTTCGGGCGCCGGTGGACGGGTCCCCGTGCGCAGGGCTCGCGCGCACTCCTCGCACAGCTCTCCGACATGGCCGAGCAGCACCGCGGACGCCGGATCGCGCTCACTCGGACGCGCCTCGGCGAGGGCGGCCAGTTGGCCGAGGAGGCGGCGTACGGCGCGGCCCGCCTGCTCCAGCGCCCGGTCGGTGCGGCCCGCTCCGGCGGGGCGCTCCGCCGGCGGCACGCGGGACAGCCGCATCGTCGCTCCGGCCTCGCGCAGCCGCTCGGGCGGCGTGTCACCGGCGAGGGCCTCGTGTCCCGCGACCCCGAGCGCGGCGGCCAGCCGTTCCCGGTAGGTCGGGGCCGCCGGGTCGGGCAGCAGGATCTCGCAGGCCGCGAGGAGGAGCAGGCCGATGCTCAGCCCGGCCAGCCGCTCCAGGAGCGTGTGGGGCGCGTAGGGAGGGAAGCAGGCCAGGATGTAGAAGAGCTGGAGGCCGGGTCCCACGCCGGCCGCACGCGGTCCGCCCACAGCCGCGAACGCCAGGACGAAGCCGATGACGAGCATCCCGCCGGTGGCCGCCCAGGTGTTCACCGCGAGCAGCGTCCCCAGGGTCGCGGCCGCCAGGGCCGGCGGGATGACCCGCAACGTGACGGCTGCCTGCTGGCGGCCCGAGCCGGGAACGGTGGAGAGCAGGCCCACGGCGATGGGCGCGAAGAGCGCGTACAGGGCGGTGACCGGCAGGCCGGCGGCGTACAGCGCGGGGTAGAAGCCGAGGCTCGCGGCCACGGTGACCCGGACGGATCTGCGCAGGATCGCGGCCCGCTCCGCCCCGGCGATCACCCCGGCACTTCCCCGCATCCCGCACCCCGCGCACCGGACCGGGGCACGGTCGCCGGTGCGCCCCGGAGGGTGCGTGGCGGACGGGGCGGGCGGTTCCGCATGCGGGGCCCTCCTTCGCTGGCGCTGCCGGCGGCACCTGGGCGGGGCGGCCCCGTCCCGCACCGGAACGACCGGCGCATCCGGTCGCCCCGCCATTGTCGACCGCCGCCCGGTCACCCGCTCGCGGTGCCGGGCGCCGTTCCGTCGGTCGGACCCGGGCCGGTCCGCCGGGTACGTCAGACCACGGGCGGGTCCGCCGGGGTGCGCAGGGTCTCGGCCGCGTCCGACACCCTGCGCAGCAGGTCGAGGAAGACGCCCTGCTCGTCGGGGGAGAGCGGACCGAGGAAGACCTGGTTCATCCGGGCCGCCCGCAGCGCCACCTTGCGGTGCGTGCGCGTACCCGCCTCGGTGAGACGCAGCACGGACCGCCTGCCGTCCTGCGGATCGCGGACCTTGTCCAGCAGCCCCCGGCCCAGCAGCCGGGTGACGAGGTCGGCGATGGTCGAGCGGTCCAGGCCTATCCGCTCCCCGGCCGTGCGCTGGTCGAGTCCGGGCTGGGACATCAGCGTGTTGAGGAGGGCGAACTGCGGCGAAGTGATCTCCTCGGAGACCATCGTGGTCCAGAGCAGGTGGTGCGCCTGCTGGAAGCGCCGGGCCAGGTGGCCCGGATGGGTGCTCAGATCGACCGCGGCCACGGCCGCCTCCCCTGCTCGTCCGTCGCCCGTCTGCGGATGCCCCGGCGACCCTGGTGGTGGCAACCGTGTCGGCGGCAACCGATGGCAGTAGTGCGAGCCTGCCAAAAAGCAGTGTACTGAGGGTATTGACCCCCTTCAACTCTCCTGGTTAGCTCCGGAGTCGTCAGGAATTACTCCGTGCACTGATCAAATGCACCCCACCTCAGACCACCGCCCGACCAGCACGTCCGAGCAGCACCCACGTGCGGCACGGACGGTCCGACCCCGGAGTCACCATGGTTTCCACACCCCTGCCCGACGGCCTGGACCAGTCCGTGATCGACCGGGCGATGGATCTGGCCGAGGCCGCGGAACGCGTCGGGCACCACCCGCCGCGCGACTATCCGCCGTACCGGAGCAGTCATCTGCGCCATCCCCACCGGTCCCCGATACCCGTCCGCGACCCGGAGGCGGTCGAACTGTCCGGGCCGGCCTTCGGCGTCAGCGACGTCACGGCACTGGACAGCGACCTCACCCAGCAGCACCACGGGGAACCGCTGGGCGAACGGATCACCGTCAGCGGGCGGCTGCTGGGCCGGGACGGGCGTCCGGTACGCGGCCAGCTGATCGAGGTCTGGCAGGCCAACGCCTCCGGGCGGTACGCCCATCAGCTCGACCACCATCCGGCGCCGCTCGACCCGAACTTCACCGGTTTCGGGCGCTGTCTGACCGACGACGAGGGCGCCTACACCTTCTCCACGATCAAGCCGGGGGCCTACCCGTGGCGCAACCACATCAACGCGTGGCGCCCCGCCCACATCCACTTCTCCCTCTTCGGCACGGCGTTCGCGCAGCGACTGGTCACCCAGATGTACTTCCCGGGCGATCCGCTCTTCGCCCACGACCCGGTCCTGCGGTCCGTCACGGACACCGCCGCACGCGCGCGGCTCGTCTCCGCCTACGACCATGATCTGTCCGTACCCGAGTGGTCCCTGGGCTACCGCTGGGACATCGTCCTGGACGGCCCGTCCGCCACCTGGATCGAGGAAGGCCGCGACCGATGAGCCTCGCACCGACACCCTCCCAGACCATCGGCCCGTTCTACGGGTTCGCGCTGCCGCTGCCGGACGGCGGTGACATCGCCCCGGCCGGGCACCCCGACACCATCACGGTGCGCGGCCTGGTGCTCGACGGAGCCGGGGCTCCCGTGCCGGACGCGGTCGTCGAGACCTGGCAGCCGGCTCCGGACGGATCGCGCACCGGGCTGCCCGGTTCCATGCGCCGCGATCCCGTCACGGGCCGCAACGCCGGGCGCAACGGCGTGGACTTCACCGGTTTCGGCCGGGTCTGCACGGACGCGGACGGCCAGTGGTCGCTCCGGACACTGCCGCCGGGCGGCGTCCCCTATCTCAGCGTCGTCGTCTTCGCGCGCGGCCTCGTGCACCACCTCCACACCCGGGTCTATCTCCCGGACGAGCAAGGGGCCGCACCCCAGGGCGATCCGCTGCTGGAGTCGCTGGACGAGGGGCGCCGCGCCACGCTGATCGCGAAACCCGCGGGGCACCGCACGTACCGTTTCGACATCCGCCTGCAGGGCGAGGACGAGACGGTCTTCCTGGAGTTCTCCTGATGCACCAGCACCGCACGGCCCTCCTGGAGTTCTGATGCACGAGCACGACACCGGCCCGCACTCAACCGGCCCGCTCCACACCGCCCCGCACGACACCGGCCCACTCGACACCGGCCCACTCGACACCGGCCTGCTCGCTCCCGGGCGGGCCGGTTCCCCCGCCGAGGCCGCGACCGGCGACGCGGCCTTCCTGCGGGCACTGCTCGACGCAGAGGCCGCCCTCACACGGGCCCAGGTCTGCTGCGGGCTCGCTCCCGCCGAGGCGGGGCCCGCGGTGACCCGGGCCGCCGACCCCGCGCTCTTCGACCCGCGGGATCTCGCCCTGCGAGCCCGTTCCGGCGGCAACCCGGTGATCCCGCTGGTGGCCGACCTGCGCGCGGGGGTGGCCCCGGAGCTGCGCGGTCACGTCCACCGGGGCGCGACCAGCCAGGACATCATGGACACGGCGGCGATGCTGGTGGCCTCGCGCACCCTGGCCCTCGTCGTGGACGACCTCGGGCGCACCACCGCCCGGCTGGGCGTGCTCGCCGCCGAGCACCGGGAGACCCCCATGCCGGGGCGGACGCTCACCCAGCACGCCGTACCGACGACGTTCGGCCTCAAGGCCGCCGGCTGGCGCGCGCTGCTGCTCGACGCCCGGGACCGGCTCGCCGCCGTGACCGTGTCCCTTCCGGTGCAACTCGGCGGTGCGGCAGGCACCTTGGCCGCACTCGGGCCGCAGGTCCCCGAGGCGCGGGACCCGGCGTCCGCGTTGGCCGTCGTCTCGGCGTACGCGTCCGAACTGGGCCTGGTCGAGCCCCCGTTGCCGTGGCACACCCTCCGCGCCCCGATCGGCGATCTCGCCGGGGCACTGGCGTTCACCGCGGGCGCACTCGGCAAACTCGCCGTGGACGTGCTGACCCTGGCCCGTACCGAGATCGGCGAGGTGGCCGAGGGGTCGGGCGGCGGGTCTTCCGCGATGCCGCACAAGGCGAACCCGGTCCGCGCCACGTTGATCGCGTCGGCCGCCCGCCGCGCACCGCACCTCGCGGCGACGCTCTACGGCTCGCTCGCCGCCGAGGACGAGCGTCCCGCCGGTGCCTGGCACGCGGAGTGGGAGCCGCTGCGCGACCTGCTCCGGTTGGTGGGCGGATCGGCCCGGGACGCCGTTGAACTCGTTTCCGGCTTGCGGGTCTTCGCGGACGTCATGCGCGAACACCTCGACCTGACGCACGGGTTGATCGTCTCGGAGCGGCTGGCGGCGGTGGCCGCGGACCGGATCGGCCGCACCAGGGCCACCGAGCTGATGGCACGGGCGACCACCACCGCACGCGAGCGGGTGCTCCCACTCGCCGAAGTCCTCGACGGGGAAGCCGCGTTCGCCGGACTCGACCTCCTGGCCCTCACCGATCCCACCCGGTACACCGGCTCCGCCGGCCCGCTCACCGACCGCGCCCTGGAGCGCCGATGACCCCGCACACGCACCCCGTACCGTACTTCCGCGAGGACGGGGCGCCCGACGCGCCGCCCTTGCTGCTCGGGCCGTCGCTCGGCACGTCCACGGCCCTCTGGGACGCCGTCGTACCCGGCCTCTCGACGGTGCACCGGGTGGTCCGCTGGGACCTGCCGGGACACGGCGGTTCCCCGGCATGCCTGATCGGCCCCGGGGCGACGGTAGCCGATCTCGGCCACTTGGTCCTCTCCCTCGCCGACGCGCTGGCGCTGCCCCGCTTCTCGTACGCGGGGGTCTCCCTCGGCGGCGCGGTCGGGCTCTGGCTGGCGGTCCACCACCCCGGGCGGATCGACCGCCTGGCGGTGGTCTGCTCGTCCGCGCGCTTCGGCGCACCGGAGCCCTGGCGGGAGAGGGCCGCGCGGGTACGCGAGTCGGGCACCGGGCCGGTGGCAAAGGGGGCGGAGGCACGATGGTTCACCCCGGGGTTCACCGTTCCGGCGCTGCTGGACGATCTGCGTGCCGCCGATCCGGGGGCGTACGCGGCGTGCTGCGACGCTCTCGCCTCGTACGACCTGCGTCCGCTGCTCCCCTCGATCGGCGCTTCCACCCTCGTCGTCGCGGGCCGCGAGGACCCCGCGACGCCACCGGCGCACGCCCGGGAGATCGCGGACGCCGTTCCCGGCGCGACCCTGCTGGAGCTGCCGGGCGCCTCGCACCTGGCGCCCGCCGAACGCCCGGAGCCGCTCGTACGGGCCCTGCGGGCGCACTTCGCCGCCGAGGAGGAGGACGGGCTCGCGTCGCGCGGGCTCGCGGTGCGCCGGGAAGTGCTCGGCGATGCGCACGTGGACCGGGCGCGGAGGGCCACCACGCCGTTCACCGCACGGTTCCAGGACTTCATCACCCGGTACGCCTGGGGCGAGATCTGGACCGACCCGACACTCCCCCGCCGGGAACGCAGCCTGATCACGCTCACCGCACTCGTGGCCCACGGCCACCTGGACGAACTGGCCCTGCACGTCCGGGCGGCGGTGCGCAACGGGCTCACGCCCGAGGAGATCGGCGCCGCGCTGCTCCAGACCGGGGTGTACTGCGGGGTGCCCGCGGCGAACGCCGCGTTCCGGGTCGCCGCAGGGGTGCTCGCGGAGTTGGCGGAGGAGGAACAGGCCTGAGACGCCCCGGCCGGGACCGCCGAGGGCCCGCGCCCGCCCGCCGAAAACCCCGCATCCGCCGGAGAACGCCGTGCCCGTCCCGTCCCGGAAAAAAACGCCGGTGCTCCGGACGCCTCATGCGTACGGAGCCCCGGCGTCGGCGTCGGTGTGACTCAGCCGAGTCCGCGCGAGTCCTGCTTGAGGGCGGTGTCCACGGTGAGCGCCGTCGCGACGACGAGGCTCAGCATCGGCTCGGGCAGTTGGTAGTGGATCTGGAGGACGTAGTTGTCCGCCGTGGTGAAGAGCGTCTTGGCGAGCCCTTCCCAGGTCTTGGTGATCCGGGCGACCTCGGCGTCGTTCTGGTCGACGATCGCGAAGTTCCAGGCGCGCCAGTTCTCGGCCTTGATCGCGCCGACCTTCTGACCGTCCGCCATGATCGCGAAGTTGATCTTGCCGAACGCGTTCTGCTGGACGATCTCGCCGACCGTCTGCCCGTCGGGGCGCTGGACGATCACCCGCGACTTGATGAACTTGGCGGGACGGGTCAGCAGCAGCTGCGGCTGACCGTAAGCGTCCCGGATCTCCAGGCGGTGCGTCAGGAACTGGTCCCAGCTGGACACGAAGCGCAGCACCTTGCGGAACGCGCTCTGTCCCACCTGCACGACCGAGCCGAGGGTCGCGCCCTGCTGGTCGAAGACGCGGTACTCGTTCGTCACCTCGATCAGCTTGGCCTTCTGGTTCACCACCAGGACCTGCTGGTTGAAGAGCGTTCCGGCGCTGATCTGGCCCGGCTGAGCGGCCTGGACGGGTGCCTTCTGCTGCTGGGGCACGGCCGCTTGCAGGGCCGGGGCCTGCACGGCGGCGGCCTGCGGGGCGCCGGCCGGGGCCGTGGGCTGGGCGCCTGCGGCGGGGTGGGTGTGCTCGGTCCACCGGGAGCCGTCCCAGTAACGGAGCAGCTCCGTGGCGCCGTGCGGATCAGGGAACCAACCCGCAGGTATGTTCGAAGTCGTGGTCACCGAGGCACACTATCCCGCGACAGGACTGCGGGCACATTCTTGAAATTTCACATACCTATACTGTGGTGGCGATGACCAGGCTGAGGGCACCGGAGGACGCACGAGCGGATGCCGAATCCGCCGGTGCGCGTCCACCGTCTCCGTCACCGGCCGGTCGGGCAGGTGCCGTACCGCGGCGGGCCCGCGGGGCGAACGCCGCGTTGTCGCGGGCCGGTCGGGCCTGGGCGGTGTTCCCACGGGCCGTGCTGTCGCGGGCCGGTCGGGCCTGGGCGGTGTCGCCGCGGGCCGTGCTGTCGGCGGTGCTGATCCTGCTCTGCTGTTCCGTCGGCGCGAGCGCCGCGGCGGAGGCCGGTGCGATGCCGGCACCGGGCGCCCCGACGGAACGTACGGCCGCCGACGGTGTCGCCACCGCCCGCGCCACGGCGACGACTTCGGCCACCCTCACCCTGGCACACCCGGCCGGGACCTCCGGGCTCCCGGAGGTACGCGCCTACGCCCCGGGCGGCCACGGGCTCGGCAGTTCCTGCCACGGCTCCCCGGGGTGCGCGGCGGCAGCCCTGCCGCCCGCCCTCGCGTCGCCCCTCGCGCTGCCGCACCCCGACGGCATCGGCCCCTCGCCGAGCCCGGGCATCACTCCCATCCGGGGGCCCTCGGACCACGCCACGCAGGCCGTCGACCGCCATCGCCTGCAGATCCAGCGGACGTGAGCCCCCGGCGACGGCAACCCCCCGGGCCGCGACCAGGGCCTCCCGCCGCCACGAGCCCGACAAGAAGCTCCTGCGAGGCGTTCCCCGGCCCGCCCGGCCTCCCTAGCCCCTGCGTGCCTTCCGTCAATGCCGAATTCCGAGGACTCTCCCATGACTTCCACCCAGAACCAGAACTCCCCCTCCTCCGCCTCCTCCGCGCGACGCGCCAAGCTGGAGGAGGCGCGGCGCAAGGAGCGTGGCCGTGAGCGCCGCGTCAGGATCCTCACCATCTCGGCCTCCGTCGTGGTGGTCGCCGCCCTGGTCGTCGGCGGCGGCTACCTCGTGACGAAGTCGGACGACAAGGACAAGGCCGAGGCGAAGGCCAAGACCAGCGCCATCGCGGGTGAGCGCAGCTGGGACAAGCTCACCCAGAACCACGTCCAGAAGCCCGTCGACTACCCGATGAACCCGCCGGTCGGCGGCGACCACAATCCGGTCTGGATGAACTGCAATGCCGACGTGTACACCGAGGCGATACCGAAGGAGAACGCCGTCCACTCCATGGAGCACGGCGCGGTCTGGGTCACGTACAACAGCAAGGCCGCGGCGGCGGACGTGAAGGCGCTCACCGAGCGGGTCAAGGCCACCCCGTACTCACTGATGAGCCCGTTGGAGGACCAGGCGGACCCGCTGATCCTGAGCGCCTGGGGCAAACAGGTCACCGTCACGAGCGCCACCGACCCGCGGGTCGCGCAGTTCTTCACCAAGTACGTCCAGGGCGCGCAGACGCCGGAGCCGGGTGCCGCCTGCACCGGCGGGATCGCGAAGTGACGAGCGCCGGCCGCACGGTCGGAACACGGCGGCTGGCGGTGGCCGGTGTCGCCGTGCTGCTGCTCGCCCTGGGGCTGGTGGCGCTGATGGTCGTCCGGCCGTCTTCCGCATCCTCCTCCGGCTCCGCCTCCCCGGCCGGGCGGTCGGCGCCCGCGGACGGCTCGGTGGACGCCGGTTTCGCCCGGGACATGTCCGTACACCACCAGCAGGCCGTCGAGATGTCGTTCATCGTCCGGGACCGCACGGACGACGAGGACGTGCGCCGGCTCGCGTACGACATCATCAACACGCAGGCCAACCAGCGCGGCATGATGCTCGGCTGGCTGGAGATGTGGGGGCTGCCCAAGAGTTCGGCCGTCCCGCCGATGCGGTGGATGGGCCACACGGTCACGCCGCACGACGGGGCGCTCATGCCCGGGATGGCCACCGACGCGCAACTGGACGCGCTGCGTGCGGCGAAGGGCCAGGAGGCAGAGATCCTCTATCTGCGGCTCATGACCGCTCACCACACCGCGGGGGCCGAGATGGCACAGGCGGCGGCCGACTCGGCCACGACCGACGCGATCAGGAACCTGGCCACGGGCATGGTCCGCGGTCAGCGGTCGGAGATCGCCCTCATGGCGGACATGCTCCACGCGCGCGGCGCGAGGCCCTGACGTCGCGGGAACACAGGAGCGGGGAGCCGGGCGGACGGAGCGGGATGCGCGCTCCCGGCTCCCCACCCGGTCGCACCCGCCATCGCATAGGCTCGGGGCGATATGAAGAACCACCTCACGCAGCTGGGCCCCAAGGCCGACAAGGACACCGTCCGTCGGCACAACCTGAGCCTCGTGCTCCGTGCCGTCCGCGACGAGGACGAGACCGGCGAGGCGACCAGGGCCGGTGTGGCGGCCCGTGTGGGGCTCACGCGCGCGGCGGTCTCCTCGCTGGTCGAGCAGTTGCTGGAGACCGGTTTCCTCACCGAGTCCGGCAAGACCTTCAGCGGTCAGGCGGGGCGCCCCGGCACCGCGCTCAAGGTCGCCCGTACCGGGCCCGCGGGCATCGGCGTGGAGGTCAACATCGACTACGTCTCGGTGTGCGTCGTCGACCTCGCGGGCACCGGGCGGGTACGGCAGACGGAGCACCTGGACAACCGGGGAGAGCCGCCCGAGGAGGTTCTGGTCCGCGCCGCCCGGATCGCCGCGCGGACCCTGGACTCGGCCCGCGAGCAGGAACTCGACCCGGTGGGCGCGGCGCTCGCCCTGCCGGGCCTCGTCTCCGGCGGCGCGGTGCGCCAGGCCCCCAACCTCGGCTGGAACCGCGTCCCGGCGGAGCGTCTCTTCGCCGAGGCGCTCGCCGTACTGAGCCCGGGTCTCGGCCCGCTGCCCGTCAGCTCGGAGAACGAGGCGAATCTGGCGGCGCTGGCCGAGCTGTGGTTCGGCGGTCTCGGTGACGTGCGCAGCTTCCTCTATCTGACGGGCGAGATCGGTGTCGGTGGCGCTTTGGTGATCGGGGGTGAGCTGCTGCGCGGCGCGCACGGCTTCGCCGGGGAGATCGGCCACGTGGTGGTGGACCCGGCGGGCCCCGAGTGCAGGTGCGGCTCGCGCGGCTGCCTGGAGCAGTACGCCGGTCAGGCGGCGCTGCTGCGGGCCGCGGGCATAGAGGGGGCCGGCGGCGGTGCGGCGGTGGTCGAGCTGGAGCGCAGGGTGCGCTCCGGCGACGCGCGCGCCGAAGCGGCGGTCGGCGAGGCGGGCCGGATGCTGGGACGCGTCCTGTCGGGCGCGGTGAACCTGATCGACCCGGACGCGGTGGTGCTCGGCGGGATCTACCGCGGTCTGATGCCATGGCTGGCGGGCCCCGCCGACGAGGAACTGACGGGCCGGGTGGTCTCCGGCCTCTGGTCGCGGGGCAGCGGCAGGCTCCGGGCGTCCTCGGTGGCCGGGGACGCCGCGCGCGGCGCGGCGGCCCTGGTGATGCAGGACGTACTGGCCGACCCGGTGGCGTACGCCGGCCGGGGGCGGTGAGACGGGGGGTACGGGCCGGTAGCACCGCACACGGACCGGCAGGGGCCGGGCCGTCCCGCCGGACGGCCCGGCCCCTGCCGGTCGGCGCATCGCGAGCCGCGATGCGGGGGTGTCGCTGGAACCCTGGGGGTCAGCGGACGCCGAGGAGGTGGTCCAGGGCGAGCTGGTCGAGGGCTTCGAAGGCCATGGAGCGCTGGGCGGCGGCGTCGACGTCGAAG
>NZ_JBIAJC010000015.1:0-223739 GCF_042871745.1 Streptomyces sp. NPDC005576
ATCGCGAGGGTCGCCTTGATCCGCTCGTTCTCGGACGGAGTCCGGCCGGTCGTCGGATCGGTGGTGACGTCCCCGACGGTGAAGATCCCGAACTGGGTCGGTACGGGCGCGCTGGCGTGCTGGGACACTCGTGGCTCCTTACGAAGGATGAAGACGGTGGGGCGGGCCTTTTCCGGACCGCCGGGATCGCCCCCGGGGAGGGTGCGCGGGGTGCGGCCGAGGGGTGAAGCGAGCTCCCCGGACTGATCGTCCGAGGACCGAAGGGGCCCCGGACGCCTGCCGCCAAGACGTCAGGACGTCAGGACGTCAGGACGTCAGGAGCACGACGGATCAGCGCGTCGGCACGTCGGGCACCGGCTCGGGCACGGCCTCGGGTACAGGCAGAGGCACAGGTACGGGCACGGGCACGGCCTCAGCACGAGAGCACCGCCTCCACGTCCGTGGCTGTTGTCGCAGCCGCACCCGCGTCCACTTCGGCAGCACCGCGTCGGCGGGCCGGACCGCGCTGCCGGACGGGTCCGCCCTCCGCGATTCCAGGATCGGTGCCGGGTGGTCGCGCGTGTTGCCGGGGAGCGCACGGAAGCTGGCCCGGGAAGGCACACCTGGGGCGTGGGGGGCCGTCGCGCCCGGAACCCCCGGCGCCTGTCAGCCGGCGTCGGCCAGGAGGTCGGCCACCAGCCGGTCGAGGTCGAGGTGCAGCCCCTCCTCACCCGGGGGCACCACCCGGGCGGCCCGTTCCAGGAACGCGGTGACCTCCGGGGCGGCGATGTCCAGGACGGCGGACCCCGCCGGCGACCGGACGACGATCCGCACCACGTCCCCCTGGTGCGCACGGCGGGGTGTCACCAGGATGCTTCCGCTGCCCGCCGGACGGACCATCCCCTCCGTCAGGAGGTCCCGCGCGAAGACCCAGTCGACGGTGCTGCTGGACATCGTCCCGATCGCGAGGCGTACGGCACAGGGGTCCGTCCGCTCGTACCGCAGTTCGGCCGGCAGCGACACCGCGGGCTCGTCCGCCACGTGGACGTGGGCGACCACCGCGTACGCGATCGAGGTCCCCGCGGTGCCGGAAAAAGGCTGGATCATGTCCTGTCCGTTCGTCGAGTTCGTCCTTCGGCTGCCTGACAGCGCTCCTCCGCCCGACGTTAGAACCGCGACCGGCCGGCGGATTGCCGGGAAGTGCACGGGGTGTAGCCCCCGGGAGCACCGACTGAGGTGCGACACGGTGCGACACGGCCACCGCACACGCGGCCTGGCGCGGCGTCCGGTGGCGGTGGCGTGGTCTCCGGTGGCGTGGTCCCCGAGGGCCGGACGTCCGGGGGCGCGTGGCGTCGGGTGGTGACGGCAGCTGCGGGAGGGTCCAGTGTCCGCCGCCCGGCCATGGGACACCCCATACAGTGCGTCCCATGGCCGACAGCGCGCACACCCCCGACCTCCGCATCCGCTGGCGGGAGGCTCTCGTGACCGCCCGGGGCGGCGAGGCGGGCCCCGACCCGCTCCCGTACGCCGAGAACCTGCTGGAGCGGTGGGCCGAGCCGCAGCGCAAGTACCACACCACCGCCCATCTGACGGCGGTCCTGGACGGGATCGACGTCCTCGCGGCGCACGCCGGGGCGCCGGACCTCGTACGGCTGGCCGCCTGGTTCCACGACGCGGTCTACCGGCCCGACCGCTCCGAGAACGAGGAGCGCAGCGCCGCCCTCGCCGAACGCGCGCTGCCCGAGGCGGGGGTTCCGGACGGGGCGACCGCCGAGGTGGCGCGGCTGGTCCGGCTCACCGTGACGCACGACCCGGCGGACGGCGACCGTGACGGCGAGGTGCTGTGCGACGCCGATCTGGCGATCCTGGCCGCGGGCCCCAAGGAGTACGCGCGCTACACCGCCCAGGTCCGCGAGGAGTACGGCTTCGTGCCGGACGACCTCTTCCGGGAGGGCCGCTCCGGGGTGCTCCGGCAACTGCTGGGGCTGCCGAGGCTGTTCCGTACGCCCTACGGGGCCGAGGAGTGGGAGGCCAGGGCGCGGCAGAACCTGACGACGGAGCTGAAGCTGCTGGAGGCCACGCTGCCGTGAGGGCGTCGTGAGGACCACCGGCGCATGACGGTGCCCTGTACGGAACGTCCGTACAGGGCACCGTCATGCGCCGTCGACCTCGAAGGCGTCAAAGGGTCACTCGGCGGCAGCCGGAGCAGCCGGGGCCGGAGCCGGAGCCGTGGGGGCAGCGACGGCCGGAGCGGCAGCTGCCGGAGCGGCAACCGGGGTCTCAGCGTCCGGGGCCGCGGCAACCGGGGCCTCAGCGTCCGGGGCCGCGTCCGACGTCGACTCTTCCGTCTTCTTCGTCTCCTCGCCGGTGAAGCCGCGCAGCGGCACCTGGCGGACGAAGAGGGCGATGACGATGCCGATGGCGGCGGCGCCCGCGGCCCAGGCGAAGGCGGTGTCGACGCCGTCACTGACGGCCTGCGCGAAGGCGTCCCGGACCGCGGCGGGCAGGGCCCGCAGCGCCTCCGGGGTCATGCTCGACACGGAGGAACCGGCGTCTGCGCCACCCGCGGCGGCCGCGCCGCCCGAGGTGAAGGAGTCGGTGAGCGTGCTGGCGTAGAGGGTGCCGAGCAGGGAGACGCCGAGCGAGCCGCCCATGTTGCGCAGGAAGGTGGCCGCGCCGGTGGCGGCGCCGATGTCGCGCAGCGGGGCGCTGTTCTGGGCGATGAGCATGGTGGTCTGCATCAGGCAGCCCATGCCGAGGCCGAGCACCACCATGAAGAGGCCGGTGGTGAAGCGGGTGGTGTCGGGTCCCATGGTGGCGAAGAGGGCGAGGCCGGCTGCCATCAGGGCGGTGCCGAGGATGGGCAGGATGCGGTAGTTGCCGGTCTTGCTGATGTAGGTACCGCCGGCGAGGGAGAGCACCATCGCGGCCAGCATCATCGGCATGAGGAGCAGGCCGCTGTTGGTGGCGGAGGAGCCCTGGACGTACTGCTGGAACTGCGGCAGCAGGGTGATCCCGCCGAACATGGCGAAGCCGACGATGAAGCTGAGGGCGCCCGCGAGGCTGAAGTTGCGGTCGGCGAAGACCGACAGCGGCATGATCGGCTCGTCGACGCGGCGCTCGACGAGGACGAACGCGACGAAGGCGATCACCGTGACCGCGACGAGGCCGAGGATCATGCCCGAGTCCCAGTCGTACTCGCTCCCGCCCCAGCTGGTGACCAGGACCAGAGTGGTGATCCAGATGCTCAGCAGCGCGGTCCCGGTCCAGTCGATGCGGACCTTGGCGGCCGTCTTGCGCGGGAGCTTGGCGAGGACGAACCAGCAGACGAACAGGGCGACGACGCCCAGCGGCAGGTTGACGTAGAAGGCCCAGCGCCAGTTCAGGTTGTCGGTGATGAAGCCACCGGCGAGCGGGCCGCCGATCATGGCGACGGGCATGACCGCCATCATCACGCCCTGGTACTTGCTCCGGTCGCGGGGCGGCACGATCTCGGCCAGCACCGCCATCACGCCGACCATCAGACCGCCGGCGCCGAGGCCCTGGATCGCGCGGAATCCGATCAGCTCGCCCATGTTCTGGGAGAGCCCGCAGAGCGCGGAGCCGATGAGGAAGATCGCGATGGAGGTGATGAAGGTGATGCGGCGGCCGAGCAGGTCGCCGAGCTTGCCCCAGATCGGGGTGGCGACGGTGGAGGCGAGGATGTAGCCGGTGGTCACCCAGGCGAGGTGCTTGAGACCGCCGAGGTCTCCGACGATCGTGGGCAGCGCGGGCGCCACGATCATGTTGTCCAGCATCGCGAGCAGCATCGCGACGACCAGGCCGCTCATCGTGACCATGATCTCGCGGTGGGTGAAGCGTGGCGTTTCCCGGGCTTCCCCGGCAGCGGCCGGGGCGGGGGAGGTCTGCGTCACGGCGCATGCCTTTCGGTCAGGAAGGAAGGTCGCAGGTCGCTCGACGGACCCGAAGCCTGGCGGCGGGGCCCTGGGCGGCTGACCCCGTAGGGCGAGTAGGCCGGCGACAGCGGTGTCGTCGGCTCGGCGGAGGGGGAGGCTGAGCCCGGGATCCACTTACCGGTCGGCCAGTAGATTACTTGCCGTACGGTAAGTTGGCAAAGGGGGGCGGGGAGACCACGATCGACGCAGGCGCTCCCGTGCGGAGACGCTCGGGGCGAGAGGAGCGCACAGCCATGACAGCCGCAGGACGCCGACGGGGCATCGACACGCGGGCCGAGATCCGCAAGGTGGCCCTGGAACTCTTCACCGAGCAGGGGTACGACGCGACCTCGCTGCGGGAGATCGCCGAACGGCTGGACATCACGAAGGCAGCCCTCTACTACCACTTCAAGAGCAAGGAAGACATCGTCCGCTCGCTCTTCACCAATTACCTGGAGGCGGTCGACGCCGTGGTGGAGTGGGCCAGGGAGCAGCCCACCGGCCCGGGTCTCGCCCCGCGGATCGTGGACCGGATGGTAGACGTCTTCATCGCCGAGGGCATGCCCGCCATGCGGTTCGCCACCGCCAACCACCGCGTGATCCGCGAGCTGCGCCCCGACAAGGGCGGCGCCCTGGAGAGATTCGCCGAGCTGAGCGAGATGATGGGCGGCCCCGGTGCCACGGTGGAGGAGAAGCTGCGCCTGCGCTCCGCCCTCCTCAGTGTGAACGTCGCCCTCCTCGCCTCCCAGGGGCTGGACGTGTCCGACGCCCAGGTCGCCCGGGTGGCCCGCGACATCGCCCACCGGCTCGTACCGCATCCGGAGCCGGAGCCGCATCCGGAGCCGACGGACGGCGCACGCACCGCCGGTACCGAAGAGACTCCGGGACCGCCGACGATGCCGGACGCCCCGGGCGCGGCGGCCTGACCGGTCGGGCGCCGGGGCCCCTTTCGGAGAACGTCGCGGCGGTCTGCGCCGGGTGGGTGAACCCTGTGGTGCCGACGGGTGGCCGGCGCGGTCGCCGTGGGCCGGTCGCGGGTGCTTCGCGCTAGAAAGCGTGGGCCGTACCCGCCGACCGAGGGGCTTCCCCAATCATGTTCAAGACCGCGCTGCGGATCGCTTCCGCCGCCACCTTCGTCGTCACGTCGCTGACCTTCACCGCGTCGGCGAGCGCCGACACCGACCCGTGGCCGGGGACCCCGGAGCAGATCCGTGACACGGGCCCCTGCGGTCCCACCGGTGGCTACCGGTCGTCGGACTGGGAGCGGACGACGACGAACCGCGCGCTGAGGGCCGACGTGGACAAGGCCGCGATCAGCGAGGGCTGGTACTGGCGCCACGACGACAACACGCTGTGGCGCGGCGACACCCGGCCGGACCCCCGCGCGCTCTTCCGGAGCGGCTTCACCCCGCTGGGGACGGTACTGACCCCGCTCTCGCAGTGGATCATCGGTGGTGGCGGGCAGAACTCCGCGCACGTGAGCACCAGTTGCGACCGCTGGGTGGCGCAGGGCTTCGCCACCGGAGGCGGCAAGGACGGCTGGGTGTACGCCATCCAGGCGCCGGGCGGGATCGACGTCAACGCCACCGCGCGGATGACCGGCATCCAGTCGCAGTACCTGTGGAACAAGGAGATCGACTTCCCGGGCGGGATTCAGGGCAGCTTCATCGAGGGGGCGTGCCAGTACCACTGGGCCGGCAAGAACCCGCAGACCAACGTGGACATCTACGAGAACCTGGGCTGCGTCACGAACCCGGCGTTCCGCCCGGTGGCCCGCGCCGACGCGGACGCGACGGACACCACGGCCGACGCCACGACGGACACCACCACGTCCACCCCCGCGACCTCCACCCCTGCGACCTCCACCGCACCGGCCCCGCCCACCGCGACCTCCCCGGTCCCGGCGGGCGCCGTCTCGCTGAACCCCTCGGGCGCCCTCTCTCTGAGCGCGAGGTAGCCGGGCGGCGGCGTCCCTCGCCGTCCCCACGGGCCCCCGGCCCAGCGGCTCAGCGGCTCCCGCCGGGGCGCACCGCCCCGCCGTTCGCGGCGGGTGCTCCGGTGCGGAGGGTGCGCAGGTACGCGCCGAACCCGTGTGGGGCGCGGGGGGTCAGCCGGCCGGAGGTCTCCACGGCGCAGGCGTCCGTCCGCAGCACCCGGGCGCCCCTCTCGCCGAGGGCGCGGGCCAGGGCGTGGTCCTCGCCGTGCGGTACGGAGGGGAAGCCCCCGGCGCGCAGATAGGCGTCCGCCACCACGCCGAAGTTGGCGCCGTGCACGTGCGGGTGCTCCCAGTCCGGGCCCGTCCCGGCCGGCTTCTGTGCGAAGTAGTGCGTGAGGTGCAGGTCCCGGACGACCGCTTCCTCCAGGGAGTGGGCCGGGGCGAGGCGGACCGTGCCGAGCACGCAGTCCCAGCCGTCCCGGGCGCAGGCCAGTTGGTGGGCGATCCAGTCGAGGGGGACCCGGCTGTCGGCGTCGGTCGTGGCTATCCAGGTGTGGGCGGCGGGGGTGGCCGCCTTCCGCAGTCCGTGCGCGACGGCCTCCGCCCGCGCCGCCCCCGCCGACCGGTGGCCGGTCGTCACCACCTCGGCGCCCGCCCGGCGGGCCACCGCCTCGGTGGCGTCGGTGCAGGCGTCGGCGGCGACCAGCAGGGTCAGCGGGGGCATCTCCGGCAGCCGTTCGCGGGCGAACCGTTCGGCCGCCCGCACGGCCCCCAGTGCGGCGGGCAGGGTGGCGGCCTCGTCGTGCGCCGGCACGGCGACCACCAGCCCCTCCACCCGCCGCCTCACACCAGCCCCTCGGCGCGGGCGGGGGAGGGCGGCGGCGAACCGTCGGCGAGCGGGCGGTGGTGGAGGCTCAGGACGAAGTCGGGGTCGTGGAACTCCGGCCCGGCCACCAGGCCCGGTACGTCCCTCAGCAGCGGCGCCAGTTGTGTTCCGGTGAGCCGGTGCTCGGGCACCGGGTGGTCCCAGTGCACGGTCACCAGCGTGCCGCCCGGCTCCAGGCTGCCGGCCGCGCGCGCCAGGATCTCGGCGAGTGCGGTCGCGTCGAAGTAGTAGAGCAGTTCGGAGAGGACGATCAGGTCGAACGTGCCCTCGGGCCACTCCTCCGGCACGGTGAGGCGGGCCACGTCGACGTGCGGCAGGTCGCGGTTGCGCGCGGCGGCCTCGGCGACGGCGGCGGGGACCCGGTCGGTGGCGAGTACCGCGTCGCACCGCTCGGCGAGCAGCCGGGTGAGGACGCCCACCGAGCAGCCCGGCTCGAAGGCCCTGCGGTAGCGGGGGCGGGGCAGGGCGGCGAGCGTCAGCGCGTACTTGCGCCGCTCGTACCAGCGTCCGGCGAGGTCCCAGGGGTCCGCGGTGCCGGAGTACATCCGGTCGAAGTACGACGCGGGGGTGGAGGCGCCCGCCTCCCCGACCGGCCCGGACTGGTCGGTGCTCACAGCAGGATCACCTCGAAAGCGCGTCGGTGGTGGAGCAGCTCGGCGGGCGGCAGGATGACGGTGGGATCGTCGGGGTCGTCCGCGAGGGGTGCGATCTGGGTACGGAAGCGGCTGACGGCGACCGCCTTGCGGGCCTGTTCGGCGGCGGTGAGCGGCAGGCGCCGGACCGTGTCCCAGGGCACCCGTGGGTCGCCGGGTACGGCCCAGTGCCAGGTCCACACCGGGTAGTACCAGAGCGCGGTGCCGGTGGTCCGCGCCGCCGTGCGCGCCGCCCGGCCCGCCGCCTCGTGGTCGGCGTGCAGATCGCCGGTCCACGGCGCCAGGCAGAGCCGGGCCCCGGAGCTCCGCAGCACCTCCGCGAGGTGGCCGGCCACCTCGCTGCCGTACGCGTCCACCCGGGTGTCGGGCACCGCGAGGCGGGTGCGGCGGTGGCGGTCGATCCCCAGGTCGTCGAGGGCGGCGGCCAATTCGTTGGCGCGGAGCCGGGCGAGGGCGCCGGGCGATACCCGGCGGCTGCCCGGGTGGGAGGCTTCGCCGTCGGTGACGGTGACGACGTGCACCTCGGTGCCGGTGGCGGTGAGCCGGGCGAGGGTGCCGCCGACGCCCAGCACCTCGTCGTCGGGGTGGGCGGCGACCACGACCACGGGCCCCTCGATCCGGGGCGCGTCGGCCACCGCGTCCCAGCCTTCCCAGCGCGCCCACGCCTCCTCGGGCGTGCCCTCCGCCCGGAGTACGGCGGCGGCCCGCTCGCGTGCGGTGAGCGAGGAGGCGGGGGCGGCAGATGCCGGCGGGGAGGCCGGGTGCTCCGAGGTCGCCGGTATCGGGCCGGGGTCGGTGCCGGTGCTGCTCATCGGCCGGTGCCCCCGGGCGGGGCCACCAGGGTGGTGCCGAGGGCGGCGAGGTCGCGGTCCGCGTGGTGCTGGCGGACGTAGACGGTGAGGTCAGCGACGCGCCGGGCGTGCCGGGCGTCGTGGCAGAGCGGTCCGGCTCCCAGCGCGCGGCCGACGTGGTCCAGCACCAGAGCGCTGACCCGTTCCACGGCCGCGCGGGCCCGCATCGCCCGCAGCGCGGCGTCGCCGCCGCGGTCCTGCGGGTCGGCGTCGATCTCGGCGGCGGCGACCCTCAGCACGCACTCCGCTCCGTGCAGGGCGACGTCCACCGCGCCCAGATGGGCGGCGGCGAGCTGATCGGGGGCACGCCGGACCGCGGAGGCGAACAGCGTGTCGGCGACGCCGCGCGCTCCGCCCAGCCAGCACGCGGCCACCCCGATGCCCCCGTGGGCGAACCCCGGGCGGCGGACGTACGCGTCGACCCCGCCCACCGGCACGGCCGGGACCCCGGTGAACCGGACGTCCGGAGTGTCGCTGCCCGCCATCCCGATCGCCTGCCAGGTACCGGACACCGGTGCGTACCCGGGTACGGCCGTGGCGAGGGCGAACAGCCGCCGCCCCTCCTCGGTGTCGGCGGTGACCAGCGCGTGCGTGCAGCTGTGGGCGCCCGAGCAGTAGGGCTTGACCCCGTCCAGCGACCACAGGCCGTCCTGGCCGGGCCGGGCGGTCAGGGTGGTGCCCGGAGGCTGGGCGGCCCACACGCCCCAGCGCTCGCCCGGAGCCGGGGCGGTCGCGCCCAGCTCGGCGAGGATGGCCACCGCGTCGGCGTGCCCCTCCGCGAGGCGGGCCAGGGCCAGGTCCTCCCGCCCCAGCTGGTGCAGCGCCTGGAACCGTTCCCAGGTGCGCCCCGATCCCGGCAGCGGGACGTCCGCCGCGCTGTCGCGCGCCCAGGAGGCGAAGCGTTCGGCCACGGCGGTGCGCAGCGCGACGGCGTCCGGTGTCTCCGGTATCCCGGGGGCGGACTGCTGATGGGTGGTGGCGGTGGCCACGCGTACTCCTTCGGTCGACATGCACGTCCTCTTCCATGCCAGCACCTGCGGACGGACCGCGCCCGGCGAGCAAGCGTGTGGCCCGGCCGTATCGGCCGGGCCACGGTCGCGCCACACCTGAGGGGGGAAGGGGTGCGGCGCGGAGGGCACTCGCTGGGGCACTCGGCGTGCGGGGAGCCCGCCGGTGGTGCGCTCAGGACGCTCAGTGCTTGAAGGCGTCCTTCGTCTTCTCCTTGGCCTCGCGGGCGTCGCCCTTGGCCTTCTCGGCGTGGCCCGCGGCGGTGAGGCGTTCGTTGCCCACGGTCCGGCCGGCAGTCTCCTTGACCTTGCCCTTGGTCTGCTCCACCTTGGCCTGGGTCTTCTCATCGGCAGCCATGATCACTCCCACCTTGCTGTGCTCGACTTCAGGAACAGTGGTTCGTGTGACCGCCCAGCGTCGTCTCAAACCCCATCGGCCGTCTTTCGCACCACCCGGGGCCCCACGAGTACATCGCGGCACATTTCCGGCGTCACATTTCCCGTGTCACCTCCAGCGTCCGGCGTGAACACCGCGATAACAAACCGGGGTCATTCACCGCGACCGGGAATGTGGTGAGCGTGGCGTCCGTTGGGCACAGTCATGCCTGAAACCGACACCGGTCGACTCCGTATGCCCTTGGCCGTTTACATCCTGGGCCTCTCGGTCTTCGCGCTCGGCACCAGCGAGTTCATGCTCTCCGGCCTGCTGCCGCCGATCGCCGACGACATGGGCGTATCGATTCCGCGCGCCGGACTGCTCATATCCGCGTTCGCGATCGGCATGGTCGTCGGCGCCCCGCTGCTCGCCGTGGCCACGCTCCGGCTGCCGCGCCGGACCACCCTCATCGCGCTGATCTCGGTCTTCGGCCTCGGCCAGGTCGCGGGTGCGCTGGCACCGACGTACGAGATCCTCTTCGTCTCCCGGGTGGTGAGCGCGCTCGCCTGCGCCGGGTTCTGGGCGGTGGGCGCGGCGGTCGCCATCGCGATGGTGCCGCGGAACGCCCGTGCCCGGGCGATGGCCGTGATGATCGGCGGTCTGTCGATCGCCAACGTGATGGGCGTACCGCTCGGCGCGTTCCTCGGTGAGGGCCTCGGGTGGCGGTCGGCGTTCTGGGCGGTGGGCGCCGCGTCCGCCGTGGCCCTGGTCGGCGTGGTCCTGAAGATCCCCCGCATCCCGGTGCCGGAGCAGCGCCCGGAGCTGCGCCAGGAGCTCTCCATCTACCGCGACCGGCAGGTCTGGCTGGCGATCGTGATCACCGCGCTGGCGGCGGGGGGCGTGTTCTGCGCGTTCAGCTACCTCTCCCCGCTGCTGACCGATGTCGCCGGGCTGAGTTCGGGGTGGGTGCCGTGGGTGCTGGCGCTCTTCGGGGCCGGCGCGCTGGTCGGTACGACGATCGGCGGCCGGGTCGCCGACGCCCACCTCTTCGGGGTGCTGCTCAGCGGCATCGCCGCTTCCACGATCTTCCTGGTGGCGCTCGCGCTGTTCGCGTCGAGCCCGGTCGCCGTGGTCCTCATCGCCTTCCTGCTGGGCTTCTCGGCGTTCTACACGGCCCCCGCACTCAACGCCCGGATGTTCGACGTGGCCGGTGCCGCGCCGACGCTCGCCGGTGCGACGGCGACCGCCGCGTTCAACCTGGGCAACACCGCCGGCCCCTGGCTCGGCGGCGCGGTGATCGACGCCGACCTCGGTTACGCCTCCCCCGCGTGGGGCGGCGCCGCCATGCTGGTCGTCGGTCTGGCGGCGGTGGCCCTGGCGCTCCGGGTCCAGCGCTCCACCACCTCCCGGTCCCGGATGGTCGCCACGGCGGGAGTGCCCACGGGTGCGGCACCGGTGGAGGGCGCGACGGTCGTGCGCCCCCGGGCCGCGTTGGCGAACGAGCGGGCGGACACGCCCTCGGCCTGACCTCGCGGGCGCAGGCTCAGCGGCCGGCCGTGCCGCCGGGGGCCGGGCGGCCCTTCGGGCGGCGCAGGCCGGCTTCGGTCAGCCGGCGGACCAGCTCCTTGGAGCCGATCTCCCGCGCCCCGGCGCGTACCGCGTCGGCGTAGCGCGCCTGCGGTACGTCGTAGTGGTCCCGCTCGAACGCGCGCGGCGGGCAGCCGATCGCGGCGGCGAAGGCGTGGAGTTCGTCGAAGGACTCGTCGCTGACGAGGTGCGACCAGAGGCGGCCGTGACCCGGCCAGGTCGGCGGGTCTATCCAGACCGTCACCGCCGCAGCACTCCGGCGAGCGCCCCGACCGGTGCCACCGACACGGTGGCGCGGGTGCAGACCCAGTGCGGGTCGGCGCCGAGTTCGGGTTCGACGTCGAGCGCGTGCGGGCCGCCCTCGTCGCAGACCGGGCAGAGCGGCCACCGGCCGTACCGTTCGAGCAGGGCGTCCTGGACGTCCTGGGCGACCAGCCCGACGAGGAAGTCCAGGCCGTCCGGCCACTGCTCCACCCACCACCGACGTTGGGTCACCGCGTCCTCGACGAGGGACACGATGTCGGCGTCCGCGACGTCGCCCGCCGCGAGGTCGGCCACGACGAGGGCACGGGCGGTGTGCAGTGCCTGCTCCAGGGGGTTCAGCTCCATGGCTCCATTGTCCCCCCACGCTTCCCGCCGCTCCCCCGGCGCCCGGACTTCCGGCCGTGACTCCGCGCGCCGGGGGCCGGACCGCGACCGGACCGGGGCCGGATCGGGGCGGGACCGGGGCGGGACCGGGACCGGATCGGGGCCGGATCGGGGCGGGATCACGGCCGGACAGCGGCCGGAGCCCGGGGCTCGTCACTCGTCCGTGTGCGGTGCGCGCCGATCCGTTTCTCCTCCCGGCGACCGGGAGAGGATCGCCGCATCGCCGGCACGATCATGTGTCCGGCGCGCCCACCGGAAAGGCATGGCATGGCTCAGGGCACCGTGAAGTGGTTCAACTCGGAGAAGGGGTTCGGGTTCATCGCACCGGACGACGGCACACCGGACGTCTTCGTGCACTTCTCCGCCATCGACTCCTCGGGGTACCGGTCGCTGGAGGAGAACCAGCGGGTGGAGTTCTCGACCACGCAGGGCCCCAAGGGCCCGCAGGCGGAACAGGTCCGCCCCCTCTGACACCCCGGGCCGTCCACGACGCGCCCCGCACGCCCGCCCGGGTGTGCGGGGCGCGTCGTATGCCCCGCCTTCACGTCCTTATGCCGCTCACGAGACTTTCGCCCGTCGTTCGCAGCGCGCCCGCATCCGGTCCGAACTTCTTTCGGAACAAGCACGTTTGGACCGCGCGAACCGGTAAAGACGAAGCTTTGACACCGGCTTTATATACGACGAGGTAGGAGACGCATCATGGGCATCATCGCTTGGATCCTCATAGGGTTGCTCGCTGGCCTCATCGCCAAGGCACTCATGCCGGGGAAGGACCCGGGCGGCATCATCATCACGATGCTCATCGGTATCGCGGGTGGCCTCCTCGGCGGCTGGCTCGGCAAGGTCCTCTTCGGCGTCGACTCGATCGACGGTTTCTTCGACCTGTCCACCTGGATCGCCGCGATCATCGGTTCGGTGATCCTGCTCGCCATCTACCGACTGGTCACCGGTAACCGTCACTCGCACCGTCACGCCTGATCCGGCGGCCTCCGGGCCACGGATCGCGAATGCACCACGAACGGCTCCCCCTCCACGCGGAGGGGGAGCCGTTGTCGCGTTCCGGCCCCCTCACGGGCGGCGCACGGGGCGTCGCGCGGGGAGGTGCGCGGGGAGGCGCACAAGCGGGATCAATGGGGGGTTGACGGGCGAGTGTGATGAAAATACCTTTCAGGAGTGACCAGTGAACTGAAGGAAAGTTTCAGCAGCGACTCCCCACCGGCTCCGGCGGCCCTCGCCGCCAAGGTCCGTACGCTCGCCCCCTCCATGACCCGCTCCATGCAGCGCGTCGCCGAGGCGGTCGCCGGGGACCCCGCCGGGTGCGCCGCGCTCACCGTCACCGGTCTCGCCGAGCGCACGGGTACGAGCGAGGCGACCGTGGTCCGCACCGCGCGGCTCCTCGGCTACCCGGGCTACCGCGACCTGCGCCTCGCCCTCGCCGGGCTCGCCGCCCACCAGCAGTCCGGGCGTGCTCCCGCGGTCACCGCCGACATAGCCGTGGACGACCCGATCGCCGATGTCGTCGCCAAGCTCGCCCAGGACGAGCAGCAGACCCTCGCGGACACCGCCGCCGGGCTCGACACCGGACAGCTCTCCGCCGTCGTGACCGCCGCCGCCACCGCCCGCCGGATCGACATCTACGGCGCGGGCGCCTCCTCGCTCGTCGGCCAGGACCTTGCGCAGAAGCTGCTCCGGATCGGCCTCATCGCGCACGCCCACGCCGACCCGCACCTCGCGGTCACCAACGCCGTGCAGTTGCGCCCGGGGGACCTCGCCATCGCGATCACCCACTCCGGTTCGACCAGCGACGTGATCGAGCCACTGCGGGCCGCCTTCGACCGGGGCGCCACCACCGTCGCCATCACCGGCCGCCCCGGCGGCGCCGTCACCCAGTACGCGGACCACGTGCTGACCACGTCGACCTCCCGCGAGAGCGAGCTGCGACCGGCCGCCATGTCCAGCCGGACCAGCCAACTGCTCGTCGTGGACTGCCTCTTCATAGGCGTCGCGCAGCGCACCTACGAGACGGCGGCCCCCGCGCTCGCCGCCTCGTACGAGGCGCTCGCGCACCGGCACCCGCACCGCCGCCGCTGACCGGCGCACCCCCGCACACCAGCATTCCCGTACATCCGCACTCCCGCGCTCCCGCGCTCCCGCGCTCCCGCGCTCCCGCGCTCACCAGAGAACCCGCACCCGCACCCCGTACGAGCACCACGAGAAAGCAGAGCCACGCCTCATGTCCTCCTCCACGACCGGCCGCGACGACCTCCTCGCCCAGCTCGCCACCCTCACCACCGAGCAGTTCCGCCCCGAGCTGGCCGAGATCGACCGGCTGCCCACCCTGGAGATCGCCCGGGTCATGAACGGCGAGGACCGGTCCGTCCCCGACGCCGTCGCCGCGCAGCTGCCGCAGATCTCCGCCGCGATCGACGCCATCGCGGAGCGCATGGCGCGCGGCGGCCGGCTGATCTACCTGGGCGCGGGGACCGCCGGGCGCCTCGGGGTGCTGGACGCCAGCGAGTGCCCGCCCACCTTCAACACCGCCCCGTCCCAGGTCGTCGGGGTGATCGCGGGCGGCCCGTCCGCGATGGTGACGGCGGTGGAGGGTGCCGAGGACAGCCGGGAACTGGCCGCCGCCGACCTGGACGGGCTGGGCCTCACCGCCGAGGACACCGTCATCGGCATCTCCGCCTCCGGCCGCACCCCGTACGCGATCGGCGCCGTCGAACACGCCCGCGCCCGGGGCGCGCTCACCGTGGGGCTCTCCTGCAACGCGGGCTCGGAACTGGCCGCCGCCGCCGAACACGGTGTCGAGGTCGTCACGGGCCCGGAGCTGCTGACCGGCTCGACCCGGCTGAAGGCGGGCACGGCGCAGAAGCTGGTGCTCAACATGATCTCGACCATCACGATGATCCGGCTCGGCAAGACGTACGGGAACCTGATGGTCGACGTGCGGGCCTCCAACGAGAAGCTGCACGCCCGTTCCCACCGGATCGTCGCCCTGGCGACCGGCGCCCCCGACGAGGAGATCGAAGCCGCCCTCGCCGCCACCGGCGGTGAGGTGAAGCCCGCGATCCTCACGATCCTCGGCCGGGTCGACGGCCCCACCGCCACCGGCCTGCTGGCCGCATCGGACGGTCATCTGCGCGCCGCGCTCGCGGCCGTCCCCGCTCCCTGACCCACCCGTACGACCCGTGCCCCGGGCTCCCCGCCCCACCCCCTCCCGGGGCACGGTCCCCCACCCCCCGCACAGCAAGGCACCACGCACCATGGCAACAGATGACAAGCACCGCGCCACCGCCGCCGCGATTCTTCCGCTCGTCGGTGGCGCCTCCAACGTCCGTACCGTCGCCCACTGCATGACCCGGCTCCGGCTGGGCCTGCTCGACCCGTCCCTCGTGGACGACGAGGCGCTGAAGGCGCTGCCCGCCGTGATGGGCGTGGTCGAGGACGACACGTACCAGATCGTCCTCGGCCCGGGCACCGTCGCCCGGGTCACCCCGGAGTTCGAGGCGCTGGTGGAGGAGGCGCGGGCCTCGGCCCCGGCGACCACGCCCGCACCCGCCGCAGCGCCCGCACCCCCACCCCCGACGCCCGGCGGTACCACCGCCACGGCCGAGGAACTCGCCGCGCAGGGAGCCGAGTTGCGGGCGACCCGCAAGGCGAAGAACGCCACGCCGTTCAAGCTCTTCCTGCGGAAGATCGCGGACGTCTTCGTCCCCCTGATCCCCGCCCTCATCGGCTGCGGCATCATCGCCGGGCTCAACGGCCTGCTGGTCAACCTGGGTTGGCTGACCGGCGTGACCCCCGCGCTCGCGGCCGTCGCGTCCGGGTTCATGGCGCTGATCGCGGTGTTCGTCGGCTACAACACCGCGAAGGAGTTCGGCGGCACCCCGATCCTCGGCGGGGCGGTCGCCGCGATCATCGTGTTCCCGGGGGTCGCCAACATCGAGGCGTTCGGGCAGAAGCTCTCGCCCGGCCAGGGCGGTGTGCTCGGCGCGCTCGGCGCGGCGGTGCTCGCGGTGTACGTGGAGAAGTGGTGCCGCCGCTGGGTTCCCGAGGCGCTGGACGTGCTGGTCACGCCGACGCTCACGGTGCTGATCTCCGGACTGGTCACGATCTTCGGCCTGATGTACGTGGCCGGTGAGGTCTCCTCCGCCATCGGTACGGCCGCCGACTGGCTGCTCTCGCACGGCGGCGCGGGCGCGGGTCTGCTGCTCGGCGGGTTCTTCCTGCCGCTGGTGATGCTGGGTCTGCACCAGGCGCTGATCCCGATCCACACCACCCTCATCGAGCAGCAGGGCTACACCGTGCTGCTGCCGATCCTCGCCATGGCGGGCGCCGGACAGGTCGGCGCGGCGGTGGCCGTGTACGTACGCCTCCCCCGCAACGAGTCGATCCGCCGCACCATCCGGTCGGCCCTGCCCGCCGGTCTGCTGGGCGTCGGCGAACCGCTGATCTACGGCGTCTCGCTGCCGCTGGGCCGCCCGTTCGTCACGGCCTGCGTCGGCGGCGCGTTCGGCGGAGCCTTCGTCGGCCTCTTCAACCAGCTCGGCACCTCGGTCGGCTCCACCGCGATCGGCCCGTCCGGCTGGGCCCTCTTCCCGCTCCTTGACGGCAACCACGGCCTCGGCGGCACGATCGCGATCTACGCGGGCGGACTGCTCGTCGGGTACGTCGCCGGCTTCGTCGCCACGTACTGCTTCGGCTTCAGCAAGGAGCTGCTGGCCGAGTTCAACGTGGACCAGGAGGCGGCGACCGCCGGGACGACCACGGTGGTGGCCGGTTCACCGGGCACCACCGCACCGGGCGCCCCGGATGCCACAGACCCGGGGCAGCAACCCGCGCCCGCGAAGGTCTGAGGGACTCACCACCACGCACCGCGAGCCGCCCCTCTCCGTGAGGGGCGGCTCGTGGTGTGCGGGGCGGGTGCCCGGGGGCGGGTGCCCGGGGGCGAGTGCCGGAGTCAGCCGGTCGTGAAGTCGGCGGCCTTGGTGTCCAGGGTCCTGGCGCCGTCCGCCGTGGTGGCCATGACCGCGACGTGCCAGAGACCGCGCGGGGAGCCCTCGGCCTCCTCGCGGGTGACCGCGACCTCGTAGGAGCAGCGCACCGTGTCCTTGCCGGAGGGCTTGCAGACGGCCGACTCGACGGAGGCCATGTCCTTCTCGGTCAGGCCCTGTCCGGCGAAGGCCGAGTCCTCCGGCCACGCCAGCACCTTCACGTTCTTGACCTTCTCCCCCGACGAGACGTCCGTGGTGAATCTCAGCGAGCCGTCGTGGCCGGCGGCCGGGGCGGTGTACCGGGCGGTGCTGTGCGTCAGCGTGGTCGGCTGCGGCTCACCGGCGTACGCGAGGGCGAAAGCTCCGGCACCCCCGAGGACGACCACACCGGCGACCACGGACAGAGCGATACGTCGGGACATGAGAGGTTCTCCTGAATCGTGTGGCGGGACCGGCGCCTCCAGTTGTGCGCCGCTGCACCGATACTCGCCGCGCGGGGAAACCCCGGTCCTGAGCCCCGGGACTCACCTCCCCCTGAGTAAGCACGCCCGCCACCATGGGTACCTGCGTCAGTCGGCCGTCCACCCCGCCAGGCGGAGGTCGATGAACGGAACCGTGTCCCCCGGCAGCAGATACGTCTCCACCTCCACGAACCCCCGCCGCACCGCGAACCCGAGCCCCTCCGTGTTACTGCCCAGCACCACCGTCTCGATCGCCCCGGCTCCCAACTCCCGTGCGACACGCAGCCCGTGCCCGTACAGCCCGGCGCCGTACCCACGCTTCCGGTACTCGGGGAGAATGCGCGCGATCACCGTGGCCGCCGCCCCCTCGCCGCCGACCGGCGGGCGCACCGTGGAGCAGCCGACCAGCACGTCCCCCACCCGCGCGACGAACAGCCGGTTACGGGTGCGCCGTTCCCGCACCTCGTCGGCGGTGAGGGGCGCGGTCGGGACGACCCTGTTGTGGACGTCCCGCCACTCGCACGTGAAGGGGCTGCACGTGGCGGGGGTGTGACCGTGAGCCTCCGCCAACCTGAAACCTCAGGTCAAAGGGCTGGTGTGACCGTTTCTCAGGTCTCGTCGGTCAGGGCGAGGACGTGCAGATTCGACACCTGGACCGGATCACCTTCAGATGGCACCGCAGCAGACCGGCAAGGTGGTGACGGCACGGACAGCGGTAAACGTCACTGGTAAGCAAGTGCGCAGAGTTCCCGGCGCGCTCTTCGGATTTCGCCACACAGCCCCAACGGCAGCCGCCGAGACATGAGTTATGCCGCACCTCATCGGCTCTGGCGTGGGAGGGTGGCCTTTGGCCGCCGTCCCGGTGTCCGCTGAGTCCGTTGAACAAGAGGCGGGGCATAGCTGGAGGCATGAGTGCAGGCTTCTGAAATGCCCCGCAGTGCTCGCCTGGCCGCTCACGGCATCGTTTCTACATCGCTGGCGCTGCGCAGTGACCGCAGTCTGCGCGAGTTGGTGGACGCCGGCGCGCCACTGAGGACGGGCATCGGCGGGAAGACGGTCCTACTGGAGGTAGAGGGAACCCGGGTCTTCGTCAAGCAGGTACGGCTGACCGATAGGGAGCGACGGTCGGAGCATGTTCACTCCACCGCGAATCTGTTCGGACTCCCGACCTTCTGTCACTACGGCATCGGTACCATCGGTGGCCCCGGGTTCGGGGCCTGGCGGGAGCTGGCCGCGCACACCATGACAACGAACTGGGTGGTCGCGGGTGAGTACGAGGGCTTTCCTCTGATGTACCACTGGCGGGTGATCCCACACTCAGTCCAGCCGTTGCCCGAGGAACTGGCCGATGTGGATCGAGCTGTCGCCTACTGGGGAGGCAAACCGGCGGTACGCCGTCGAATTGAAGCTCTCCAGCAGTCCACGGCGAGCCTCGTACTGTTCTTGGAGTACGTCCCACAGAACCTGCACGACTGGCTGGGCATCCAGATCGGGGCCGGCGACGAGGCCGCCGAACGGGCCTGCGCCATGGTCGACGAGAAGCTGGAAGCCGGCCTCTCGTTCATGAACGCCCGCGGGCTTCTGCACTTCGACGCCCACTTCGAGAACATCCTCACCGATGGCCGACAGCTCTTCTTCACCGACTACGGCCTCACGATCTCCTCACGCTTCGACCTCACACAGGACGAGCACGACTTCTTCGACCAGCACCGCACCTACGACCGGTGCTACGCCGTCACCCACCTGGTGAATTGGCTGGCCGTGGCTTTCTACGGATACAAACCGGAAGAACGCAAGGCGTTCGTGAACGCGTGCGCCCAAGGGGAGCCCCCGGAGGGGATTCCCGCGTCGATCGCGGCGCTCTTTGTCCGTTACGCGCCGATCGCCGCGGTGATGGGCAACTTCTATCGCGCATTTCAGCAGGAGAGCCGAGCAGCTCCCCATCCGCTGGCAACGATCTGTCTGCAGGGCGAAGTACGTGAACAGCAGCAGTCGGTCACAGGCGGGTGGTGAACCGGCCGTTGGGTAGCTTCCCTAAGGGCTGTCACCCTGACCAGGCTTCCACGACAGCGGTTCCAGCTCAGCCCGGACGTTACGTCCGCTCCCAGCAGCTCGCCGATCTGCCGAGCCATGGGAGCGGGTCGCCGCCGCGCTCCGCTGATGCATGTGTGTGAAGCCGAGGGATGCGGGCACGCGAACTTCTGAGCGCATCTCACCGGCCGCTCGATCCGCCGGACGGGAAGCGTCACCGAAGGACCGCCGAGGAAGGAGAAACCCATGAGCAACGACCCGTGGGGTTACCACTCTGGCAGCGGCCACATTTCCGGGATCGACCTGACCGGATTCGCGGTCGAAGCCGTCGACGGGCACGTCGGCAAGGTCGACAGTCACTCCGACGAGGTGGGTTCCGCCCACCTCTTGGTGGACACCGGCGAGTGGATCTTCGGGCGGGAGATCCTGTTGCCCGCAGGTACGGTCTCCCGGATCGACACGGAGGGGCGCACGGTTCACGTGGACCTCACGAAGGAACAGATCAAGGACGCGCCGGAGTTCGAACGGCCGACGCATTCGGGCGACCCGGCCTACTACACGGACCTGGCCACCCACTACGGGATGCACCGCCTGATCTGAGGCCGCGCGTCTTCCGGCGCCCTGCCGTGAGCACCACGCGCGGAGTGGTTCCCACTGGGTACGCCCCTGTGGCGCGCCCGTGCTGAGCCTCTCGCGTGGAACACCTGGAACAGAGCACATCGCACCAAGCAAGTAGCACAGAGCACGTAGTACCGCGCACGTCGCACAGAGCGGGGCGGGCCCGAAGAGGGTTCGCCCCGCGACGTGTGCCCGGCAGCTCCGCCGCGTACGTCCGGTCGGCCCGGCCTCCCCGGTCTCCCCGGTCTTCCCGGCCGCACGATCACGTGCGGTGACGGGCGTCCGCTGACGAGCCCGAGGGAGTACCGGACCCGCCGGGCGGTCCTCAACGGGGCAGCTGCCCCTCCCGATTGATCTCCGTGACCCTCGCGCGGAGCACCACACCTGGCGACGCCGGCTGCACCGCTTCGGGCGGACAGTCCCACTCAAGACCACCACCGGGCGGACGCAGCTGGATGTTCGGCCCCACCTGGCCCATCACCCGCCCGACCTTGCCCGTCCGGACGTCGACCGCGAACGATCCACGCTCCGGCACACACGGCTCAAACCTTTCGACCGGCATGTTCCGCACCCTCCTTCACCTGGGCGTTCTCCCCTTCCAGCTCCCTCTTCATGCGTTCCGGCGCCTCGCTCAGCCGCAGCGCCGTCCCGACGCCGCACCGACCGAGATCCACGAGCGGAGCCGTCGCGTCGCTCGCGCACGAAACCAGGTCGATCCGCAGCGACGGCAAGGTGGCCCCCACCCCCGCGAGCGCGGCTTTCAACCGAGCGACAGCATCCTCCGCCGCTCGCATGTTCCCCTCGGCCACCTTGCGCTGCTCGGTCACCTTCATGCACCTCGTTCCTTCCACGCTGTGTAATAGATACGCAACCCAGCGTGTCCGACGCGCGACTAGCCTGGAAGAGGCGCGGTTCCAACAACCGCACGTGTGTAACGGAGAGTTGTCATGCCCGGCCCGAAGAAACTCGACCCGTCTTCCTCTCCGCGCGCGTTCCTCGGCGCGGAACTCCGCTACCGGAGGGAACAGGCGGGCCTCACCCAGGAGGAGTTGGGCGCCCCGCTCTTCGTCAGCGGCTCGTCCATCGGGCAACTGGAGGCGGGCACCCGCCGCATGCAACTCGACCAGGCCCAGCGCCTGGACGAGATCCTCACGACGGACGGATTCTTCGCCCGCAACTGCGCGGCGCTGCGGAAGTCGAAGTACCCGGACCACTTCGCGGAGGCCGCTGAGGCGGAGGCTGTGGCCACGCAGATCAGGGAGTACTCGGCGCAGCTCATTCCCGGTCTCGTGCAGACGGCTGCCTACGCGCGGGCAGTGTTCCTCGCCTACCAACCGACCGCCACCGAGGAAGCCATCGCCGCTCTTGTCGCGGCGCGGTTGGAGCGGGTGGAGCTCTTGGCCCGTCCAACACGGCCACTTGTTTGGCTCGTCCTGGACGAGGCAGTCATCAGGAGGGACACGGGCGGGGCTGCTGTGATGTCCGAGTCGCTGTCGCACCTCGGGACATTGGCTCGACAGCGCCGAGTCATCGTGCAGGTACTGCCGTTCAGCGCAGGTAGCCATGCGGCCATGGACGGCTCGCTGAAACTGATGTCCTTCGACGACGCACCGCCACTCGCCTACCTGGACGGCCTTGGGACCGGCCAACTGCTGGACGACCCAGCAGCCGTAAGAGCGTACGAACTGACCTACGATCTCCTTGTGGCCAGCGCACTGTCGCCGGAGGCGTCCTCGGCCTTCATCGAGTCAGCGGCAAAGGACTTCTCGCGTGAAGCTGAACAGCACGGACCATGACCTGACCACGGCCACCTGGCGCAAGTCCTCCTTCAGCGGCGGCGATGGTGGCAACTGCCTGGAGACCTCCGACAACCACCCCGGCGTCGTCCCCGTCCGCGACTCCAAGCTCCGGAGCGACAGCCCCGTCCTCGTCTTCCGTACCGAGGCGTGGGCCGCGTTCGTCAGCGACCTCAAGGCCGGCTGACCGAAGACGGCCGAAGACGGCCGACACCGACCGACGTCCGCCGATTCGAGGCCCAGGACTCAGGCCGTACAGGCCGCTGGGGCCCGGCCTCGGCGGTCCGTGCTTCGGCGCCGCCCCCCTACGCGTCCTGCCCCGCGGCCACGTCCCGCAGGTCTATCGTGAACGCATGGCCACTCCAGAACTCATCCGTATCGTCTCCCGCGACTCGCCGATGGCCCTGGCCCAAGTGGAACGCGTACGGGCTGAACTGGCGGTGCTGCACCCCGGTATCGCCACCGAGGTCGTGCCGGTGAAGACGACCGGGGACAAGTGGTTGGGTGACCTCTCCCAGGTCGAGGGGAAGGGGGCGTTCACCAAGGAGGTGGACGCGGCGCTGCTCGCCGGCGAGGCCGATCTCGCGGTGCACTGCGTGAAGGACGTACCGGCGGACCGGCCGCTGCCGGCCGGGACGGTGTTCGCGGCGTTCCTGAAGCGCGACGACGTACGGGACGCCCTCGTGCACCCCGGTGGGCTGACGCTGGACGAACTGCCGGACGGGGCCCGTATCGGGACCTCGTCGGTGCGCCGGATCGCGCAGTTGGCGGCCTCGCACCCGCATCTGGAGTGCGTACCGTTCCGGGGCAACGCCAACCGGCGGCTGGAGAAGCTCGCGGCGGGCGAGGCGGACGCGCTGTTGCTCGCGGCGGCCGGGCTGGCTCGTATCGGGCGTACCGATGCCATCTCCGAGGTGCTGTCCACGGAGGCGATGTGCCCGCCGATCGGGGCCGGGGTGCTCGCGCTCCAGTGCCGCGAGGACGACACCGCGACCATCGGCACGGTGAGCGGCCTCAACCACGCGGGCACCTACCGTGAGATGTCCGCCGAGCGGATGTTCCTGCACGTGCTCCAGGGCCACTGCAACAGTCCGATCGCCGGTTACGCCACCTACCGGGGCACCGGCGAGCTCTCGTTGCGCGCCTGCGTCTTCACCCCGGACGGCAAGACGGTCCTGAACGCCCACGAGTGGGCCGGTCCGCTCGACCCGGCCACCCTCGGCACGTCGGTCGCGGTCACCCTCCTCCGTCAGGGCGCCCGCGAGCTGATCGACTCCATCGCGCACTGACGAGGGCCCATCCGGGAGGGACGACGCATGGAGCTGAACGGGGACAAGGTCTTACTGCGGTCGGCGACCGACCATGACGCCGAGATCCTTCACAGGGTGGCCCGGGAGCCGGCCGTTGCGGCGTGGTGGTCTCCACCCCCGACCACTTATCGGGACAAGCTGGCCATCGTGTTCCAGGGCGAGGTCATCGGTGCCATCCAGTGCAGCGAGGAGACCGACCCCCAGTTCCGCCGGGCAGGCATCGACATCTTTCTGTCGGCCCGGTACCGCGGGCGCGGGCTGGGCGCAGACGCGGTACGCGCGCTGGCCCGGTGGCTGGTGCGGGAACGCGGCCATCACCGGCTGACCATCGACCCCGCGGCGGCCAACACCGCGGCGATCCGCTGCTACGCCAAGGTCGGGTTCAAGCCGGTCGGGATCATGCGGGCGTACTGGCACAACGAACGCTCGGGTCTCTGGGAGGACGGTCTGCTGATGGACCTGCTGGCGGACGAACTGACCTGAGTGGGCCACGCCCGCCTCAGCCCCGCCCGGGGCACCCGCGCCCGGGGCACCCGCGGCCCGTACGGTCGAGCAGCATCACGTCGTGGAGCTGCGCCCCTGCGCCCCCGGGATGTGCCTCGCCGAGCTTGCGCGGCACCCCCGCGCCCGGTAGGCGGCCTGGGGCCGGCCGGTACAGGGCTGGCTCGCGGCCCGCAGGGCGGTCGATCCGTTCATGCGCTCGATCACGACGGACTCCGGTGGCGTCATAGGGTGTGTTCTCTCTCCTCGATGGTCGCGACGACGGTGTGACGACGGTGTGGCGCCGCCGTTGAGAGTCGGCCGACGGGAGGCACCGGCACGGCGTACAGCTACGGGCCAGGACGACCGGAGACGGTACCGGCGGCCGGTGAGTCCATGGCTCTCGGCAGCCTCCGACTCCCTCTCCGTCTTCTTCGCCGTCCTCACCACCGCCGGGCAGCCCGCCGCCCGGCGCTCACCACCGCACAGCCAAGGGAGCCAACCCCGTGCAGCACCACCTCACCTACGGTGACATCGAGGCCGCCACCGACCGGATCTCCGGGCGCGTCCTTCCCGTCGCGATCGCGCCGGTCGACGCCGGGGCGATCCCCACCGCCCACCGCGACCCCTTGGACGACCGCCCCGATGCCGCCTGCGAGGTGTGGCTGGCGCTGGAGTACATGCAGCACACCGGGTCCTTCAAAGCCCGCGGTGCCCAGAACTTCATCCAGGCGCACCGCGACGCCGGCACCCTGCCCGACCACGGGGTCACCATCGCCTCCGGCGGCAACGCCGGACTCGCGTGCGCGTGGGCGGCCCAGCAGCAGGGCATCTCGGCCACCGTGTTCCTCCCGACGACCGCGCCGAAAGTCAAGGTCGCCAAGCTCCGAGGCTACGGCGCGGACGTACGCCTCGTAGGGACGGAGTACGCCGAAGCGCTCGCCGCCTGCGAGGACTTCGCGAAGGCGACGGGCGCGCTCCCCTCCCACGCCTACGACCACCCGCTGATCGCCGCCGGGGCCGGCACCCTCCTCGAAGAGATCCGGGCCCGTGTCCCCGGACTGGACACCGTGGTCGTCGCCGTCGGGGGCGGCGGGCTGTTCGCCGGTATCGCCACCGCCGCCCAGCACCATGGCATCCGCACCGTCGCGGTCGAACCGGAGAACTGCCGCGCGCTGAACGCCGCCCTCCAGGCCGGCCGTCCCGTCGACGTACCGGTCGACTCGATCGCCTCCGACTCCCTCGGGGCCCGCCGCACCTCCGCCATGGCCCTGCACTCGGCCCAGCAGGACCGCGTCCACTCCGTACTCGTAGGGGACGACGAGATCGTTCGCGCCCGCCAGAGCCTCTGGGACCACCGGCGCATCGCCGTCGAACACGGGGCGGCGACCGCACTGGCCGCTCTCATTGCCGCGCCGCACCACGTGCCCGACCGGGACCTGACCACCAGGCCCACCGGGTCGTCGCGCAACTACCGCCCCGCCAACGGCGAGAGGGTCGCCGTCGTCCTCTGTGGAGCCAACACCGACCCCAGCGGGCTCGTCCAACGAGCCACCGGACTCTGAGACGGCGTGTCCGGTCCGGCCCGCAACTGCGTTGCGCCGTGTGCGGCCGGCGTGGATGCTGTCGGCCGGACGCGAGGAATCGGAGCGGTACATCAGAGCGCCTGATCGGAGCGGCGAAGAGGGGCGACGAAGGGGCGGTGGAGATGAGCAGCGTTGAGTTGAAGCTGTCGGCGCGCGACTTGGTGCAGGGAGACCTGCCGGCGCTCGGGTGGGCGGGTTCCGATCTCCACCTGGAGAGCGTCGCACGGCAGTTGGAGCGTGCCCGGCTGGGTGAGGTCGACTACCTCGCGGTGTGCCCCACGACGGACATTCCCGTGGCGAAGGGTGGAATCGACTACCGGGTCAAGGAGGGCGTCGGCACGTTGTGGCAGCTTGCGGTCCATCCCGCGTTGCAGTCGTGCGGGATCGGCACGTTCCTCGTGGGGGCCGCGGAGCGGCGCATCAGAAATCGTGGTCTGGGGCTGGCGGAGCTCGGTGTGGAGGAGAGCAACCCGCGGGCGCGGGCACTCTACGCACGGCTGGGTTATGTGGCGTACGACCGTCAGCCGGATTCGTGGGACGTGCGGGCTCCGGACGGGACGTTGCACCGCTACGAGACGATGTGCACGCTGATGCGCAAGGTTCTGTCGTAGATTCGGCGGTCGGCGGCACCTGGCCGGGAGTCGTCCGGACAGCCCGATCGGGCCATCGGACTCGCCGTCGACGCATGGCACGAAAGAGTGAATCCCGGCGGGCGACCCGCCCTTCCGTGCCGCGACGATCGAGGCTCACGGTCCGCGACGTCGGCCTTCTGCGCCGCCCCTCCCGACCCTGCCATTTCCCCTCGCCCCAGCGGTGCCGGTGAGGGAGTTCTTCCGGGGCGCCGGGTTCCGGTTCACGGGTACGGAATCAGGTTCTGCGGTGCCTTATGCGGCTTTTCGCTGTCGGCGAGACGTGGCGCCCGGCGATCGGGGCGTCCGTAGCTTCGGACCGCTGAACCGAAGTGTCCGGAGTGGGCGAAGTGTACGGAAGGCAGGGGAGCACCATGGGAACGCTGGAAGGCAGAACCGCCGTGGTGACGGGCGGCTCCCGGGGAATCGGTCGGGGCATCGTGGAGCGGCTCGCCCGTGAGGGCGCCGAGGTCGTGTTCACCTACGCACGGAACACCGAGGCGGCCGAGGAGGTCGTCCGCACCGTCGAGGAATCCGGCGGTCGGGCATGGGCGTTGAAGGTGGATCTGGCGGAGTCCGGGGCCGCCGAGAAGCTGATGGAGGCGGCCGAGGAGCATGCGGTCGGCGGTGTGAGCATCCTGGTGAACAACGCGGCGTCGAGCTTCGCCCCGATCCCGCTCGCCGCGATCGAGGAAGAAGCCTTCGAGCAGACATTCGCGGTGAACACGAAGGCCGCGTTCCTCACCCTGCGGTACGCGGCCCGGCACATGCCGGACGGCGGCCGGATCATCAACATCTCCACGCTCAACACCCTGCGGCCGGCCCCTGGCATCGTGCCGTACCTGGTCAGCAAGGGTGCTCTGGAGCAGCTCACCGTCGGGGCGGCGGTCGAGCTGGGTGCGCGCGGGATCACCGTCAACACCGTCTCCCCCGGCGCCACCGACACCGACCTGCTCCGGAGCACCAACCCGGCCGAGGCGCTGGCCACGATCCCGGCGATGACCCCGCTCGGGCGCCTCGGGACGCCCGCCGACATCGCGGCCGTGGTCGCCTTCCTCTCGGGTGAGGAGGGCCGCTGGATCACCGGCCAGAACATCCGGGCCACCGGCGGTCTGGGCTGACCGGACTTTGGACGGGGCGGTCGAGGGACGGGCGGTCGAGACGGGGCCGTTGAGGGACGGGCGGTCGAGACGGGGCGGTCGAGACGGGGCGGTCGAGACGGGGCGGTTGAGGGACGGGGCGGTTGAGGGACGGGGGCCTGGTGATATGTGACGGATGATGACGTCCACCATGGGCGTACGACCCGTACAGGCCCTACTGTGCTGGTCGCAGGTCACACCCGTCGTACGGGACTCGTCCCGCGCACCGCGCCGCGCCCCCGGTCGGTGTCATCGGCCTTCCCGCACCACTGGTCGAGCCCCGCAGCCCTCCCCGAGAAGAGAGCCCCATGCCCCAAGCGCCCGCCCTCATAGGCAAGCTCGCGGAATCCGCCATGGGACGCCGTGCGCGCGTACTCGATGTACAGCAGCCGGCGCCCGGCTTCCTCGAACTCACCCTGCGCGCCTCGGCTCCACCCGGCGGCTGGCAACCCGGCCACGAGATCCAATTCCGGGTCACCCCCACCCTGAGCCGCCGCTACACGGTACGGACCGTGGGTACGACCGGCACCAACACCGGCGTGAGCGGCGGGCCCGAGCCCGAGCTCATCAGCATCCTTGCCACCACCACGTCACAGGGCCCCGGCTCCACCTGGGTCAGCCGCCTACGGCCCGGCACCGAAACCGTGATGCTGGCCGCCCGGCACCGGCCGCTGCGCGAGACCGGGTCCCGGCGCCTCTACCTCGGCGACGGTTCCACCCTCGGCACCATCGACGCCTATGCGCGGGTGGACGAACAGTCGCTCGTCGCCATCGAGGTACCGGAGCCCGCAGTCGAGGCCCTGGAAGCTCGCTGGCCCCGCTACCACTTCCTGCCGATCACCAAGGCCCCTGGCGACGCACTCTTCTTCTGGCTCGAACGCGCCGCCGGTGAGGGCGAGTTCGCGCGGCTCGACGGAGCGATGCTGCTGGGGCACGCCCAGTCCATCCAGCGTCAGCGGGCGGCACTGGTCGACAGTCGGATACTGCCGCGCCGCGCCATCACCACCAAGCCGTTCTGGGCCACCGGCAAGGCGGGGCTCTGACATCGCCATCCCGGAGATCCGAGACCCGGGACCCGAGTCCCGGCCGCACCCGAGATCCGGGCCCCGTCCGCACCCGCTCCTCGCCCTCTGGATACCGCGCTCCATCGACATGACCAACCCCCCACCGACTCACTGTCGACCCGCCCGCCAGCGGCCCAATGTGACAGAACGTAGCAATCGAGTACCCTGCGTGACCATGGCTTTCCGTGAAGTCGCCACCATCGGGTGATTCCGGGTTTTCCTCTCAACCTGGCGTGGGCGTCCTCCACGCCAGCTCACCGGGGCCGAGGGCCGCCGGGCGCGATCGGCGGCGGGCCCCCGGCCTCACAAGGGGCGTGTGGGCCGCTTGACGGCCGGTGCGGTCAGGCGACGCCGGTGTCGCTCGGTGTCGCCTCACCGAGCATGGCGAGGGTCAGCACGTTGCCGGCGATGCCCCAGCCGCCGTCGGCGACCTCTTCGACCAGGACCATGGTGTTGTTGCGGGCCCGCTCGCCGTATATCTCGACGTACAGCTCGGTGGTGCGGGTGACGATCTCCTCCTTCTGCTTCGGGGTGAGGGTCTTCTCGGGGACCTTGAAGTTCGCGAAAGGCATGGCTGGCCGTTCCTTTTCTCCGTCGGGCGTGACAAGGGGTGTCGTGCGGCGTCATGGGGAGGGCGTCATGGGGAGGCGTCTGCGGTGAGCGGGCTGTCCAGACCGAGGCGTCGGAAGAAGTCGGCTCGGACGCGGTCGGCGGGCACGGTCGGCGACCGCGGAGCGGACTTCGCTGCCGTCCCGGCGCGCGGGCACGGACAGCGCGCCGGTTCGTCACTGGAACTCCAGCGATCAGGGTGCGCTTCCTTCAGATGATTCCGCCGTTGGCTCGGACGACCTGTCCGTTGATCCAGTGGCCGGCCGGGGAGGCCAGGAACGCGACGACCTCGGCGATGTCGGCCGGGGTGCCGAGTCGCTCCAGTGGGGGCTGGGCGGCCAGGCGGGCGATGGCCTCCGCGTCCTTGCCGTCCAGGAACAGGTCGGTGGCCGTGGGGCCGGGTGCGACGGCGTTGGCGGTGACGTCCCGGCCCCGCAGCTCCCGGGCCAGGATCAGGGTCAGCGCCTCGACGGCGCCCTTGCTGGCGGCGTACGCCCCGTAGCCCGGGAAGGCGAGCCCCACCACGGACGTGGAGAACGTCACGATCGCGCCGCCGGGGCGCACCCGACGGGCGGCCTGCTGGACGACGACGAACGTGCCGCGAATGTTGGTGCGGTGCAGGTCGTCCAGGACGGCCAGGTCCAGTTCGGCGATCGGCGCCAGGTGCATCCGCCCGGCCGCGTGCACGACGACGTCGACACCGCCGAACTCTGCCTCGGCCGCGTCGAAAAGCGCTGCCACCGCGTGTTCGTCGGCGACGTCCGCGCGCACTGCGATCGCCCGGGAACCCCTGGTGACGGCATCCTTCACGGCGGCTTCGGCCTCGTCCTGGTTGCCGGCGTAGCCGACCACGACGGCGTACCCGTCGGCGGCCAGTCGGCTGACGCTCTGACGGCCGATGCCGCGCGAGCCGCCGGTGATGATCGCGACGCGGGGCGAGGCGGAGGGCTGGGCCGGGGCAGCGGTCCCGTCGGGGAGGGTGGGAATGGGCATGACTGGCTCCTGTGATGGATGTGGGTCGGGCCGCGGACTCGCCGTCGCCCTGCTGCTTCCTCCAGGATCGACCGGTCCCCCGCTCCCAGCCAGGGCTGCGTCTACCCAGGGGATGCCACCCCCTGGCTACGGTCCGGCGCGCAGGCGACGATGGAGGGGTGAACCTATCCGAACTCGGCGCCTTCCTGAGGTCGCGCCGCGACCGCATCCGCCCCGCCGAGGTCGGTCTCCCCCACGGCCCGCGTCGGCGCGTCCCCGGGCTGCGCCGAGAGGAGGTCGCCCAGTTGGCCGGGCTGTCGGCCGACTACTACACCGAGTTGGAACGCGGCAGCGGAAAGAACGGCGTGCAGCCCTCGGCCCAGACGCTGGCCGCCCTCGCGCGAGCCCTGCGCCTCAACGGCGACGAGCGCGACCACCTGTTCCACCTGGCCGAACGGCCGATCCCCCGGTCGGCACACGGGCCGTCCGCACACGTGCAGCCCGCGCTCCTCGGGCTGCTGGACCGGCTGTCCACCACTCCCGCGCGCATCATCACCGACCTGCACGAAACCCTGGTGGAGAACGAGCTGGCTCTGACCCTGCTCGGCAAGTCCCCGGCACACCGCGGCCCGACGGCGAGCTTCGTGTACCGCTGGTTCACCGACCCGCAGGCGCGCGAGATCTACCCGCCCGAAGATCACCCGCACCACTCCCGGGTGTTCGTGGCCGACCTCCAGGCAGCGGCTGCCCGGCGGGGCCGGGACGCGGAGGTCACGAAGATGGTCGCCGTGCTACGCCGCCGTAGCCAGGAATTCGCAGCGCTCTGGGACACCCACGACGTCGCGGTGCGCCGCATGGACCACAAGAAGATCGTCCACCCCACGCTGGGCATCATCGAACTGGACTGCTACAACCTCCTCAGCGAGGACGGAAGCCAACGCCTGCTGTGGTTCACCGCGCCGCCCGGAAGCCCGGGAGCCGAGCAACTGGAACTGCTCTCCGTCATAGGCACCCAGGACCTGAGCGTCACCGGGGGCACGACACCGGAGGGGTCGTCCGCGGCGGAATCGCGATCGCGGCACTGACCCGCGCGGCCGCGGCCGACGGGACGCGAGGCGATTGGTCCCGCACTCGACCGCAGGGCGCTGGCGGCGATGCGGCCTTGCCGAACGGCGGTTCGCAACGAGGGGGCGCGTCAGCCACACCCGCACTCCCCCTCTGCCACGGAGTGCGCTCACTCGATCGAGGGACGCCCTCCCGTCGCTCCCTCACCCGGGTCTCAAGCGACGGGATCCGAGCGCTCTTCTATGGGAATGGGCGGAGGGGGCTGTTTTCCCACCCACCCACCCTGGCCACGAGAGCCGTTGGCGGAAGACCGCCGCGAACGGTCGCAGGAACGGCCACAGCGAACGGTCGCAGCGAACAGGCGCCCCCCAGGACCGCCACAGAAGACCCACCCCGGGCCACTCCGGGCAACCGGGCCACCCCGGACCAGCCCCCGGCCCGCCGCAGGCCCGCCCCCGACGCCACCACCGGGCCCGCGCCGCGACCGCCCCCGCGTCACCCTCGCGCGTCCGTTTAATCCCCCAGAGTTGACAATTCGTGACCGGCTTGCCACGCAGGGTGCCGACGATCTAGCGTTCGCCTCAACCAGACCACCAAAGAGTCGACCCCTGCCGGTGAGCCAACACCGGACAGGGGTCTGACCATCAAGATCGACAAGTCGAAGAGGACCGATCCCCATGGCTGCGACCCAGCTTAGTGCTGCCCCCTTCCCCCCGCACGGCTCCCTGCCCCGCACCCCGCACCCGATGTCCAACCCCGGGTACGGCAAGCGCTCGGCCCCGAACCAGAAGCCGCCCTCCGCACGCGACTTCGACCATCTACCGCCGCGCGAAGCGGCCATCGCCGCGTACATCGACCGGCTGCCGGACGGCTCCGACATCTCGGTGAAGACCCTCGCCAAGGTCCTCCCCTACGGCCAGTGCGCGATGGGCACCGTGCTCAGGAGGCTCGAGGCGGCCGGGCATCTGCTTTGGGACGAGATCGTCGTGGCCAACGAGACGCAGCTGCTCTGGGTGACCCGTACGACCTTCTCCCGTACCGCCCGCGACGCCGACTGGTGGGCCACGTTCGCCCGGGGCGACGTACCGGCGGAAACCCAACGGCCGACGCGCTCACGGGCGTTCATCCTGCTGGCCGCGCTCGGTCGGACCAACCCGTCGCTGTCACTGTCGGCCGCCGACTGCGCCCTGCTGGAACCGCAGGTCAGCGAATGGTTCGAGCGCGGCGCCGGCGAGGCCGAGCTGCTCCACGCGCTCACCGCCGGACTGCCGTCCACCGTCCACCACGCGGCCTCGCTCGCCCGACGCCGCCTGACGGACAAGTTGCCACCGGTCCGGACCGCCACCCCGCCGCCGACCGGGTCCGCACACCCCGGCCCGCGCACCGCCGAGTGCCGCGAATGCAAGGCCCCCGGACCCGAGGCCGCCCTGCTCGACGGCCTCTGCCGCCCCTGCCGCGGCGAACACGCACCCCCGGCGAGCCCACCCGGAACGGTCGCCCGCGACGACGTACGCAGCCGCGTGTCCCAGGTCCGCGCGAGCATGATCCCCCGGCAGGACCGCCCCCGGGGCCGGGCCGGTGTGACCATCCGACGACGGGGCGCCCAGAACCGCACCGACCCGTCCACCGGGGCGAGTTGAGCGACGCGCCTGCGGCGGGTTCGCACGCCGCACACCCTTGCGCAATGGTCAAGGATCGTTGACCATTGCTCGCATGACTACCGCTGACCCACCCGAGACGTTTCACGTCACCACCGACGAGCAGCTGCGCGCCGTCTCCAATCTCACGCGCCACCGGATCATGGCCGCGCTCCGCCACGAGCCCGCGACGATCACCCAGATCGCCGAGAAGATCGGCCTGGCGAAGGGGAGTTCCAGCTACCACCTACGTCTGCTGGAGCGGTCCGGGCTGGTGAAGGTGGTGCGGACGCGGAAGGTGCGGGGCGTCACCGAGCGGTACTACGCGATGGCCGCGCGGGCGATCGTGCTGCCGGATGCGGGGGCCGGGCAGCCGAATGTGGTGATGCGGCATGCGGTGGCGGATCTGGAAGCGTCTTCGGGGGTCGGCGGCCAACACGTGCGCATGGCCCATCTGCGGCTCACCGAGGAGCAGTTCGCGCAGCTGGGGGCACGGCTGGATGCTCTGGCGGACGAGTACCAGAAGCTGTCCGATCCGTCGTTGCCGGACGTGTCGCTCGCCTTCGCGCTGTTCCGTCCGACCCCGCGCGATCAGGTGGACGGAGGCACCGAGTGACCTCAGGAGCCTCGGCGTTACCGACCGGATTCGGACGACTGTGGACCGCGCAGACGGTGTCCTCGCTCGGCGACGGGGTCACGCACGCCGCGATGCCGCTGCTCGCGTTGACGCTGACGCGCGATCCGATGGCGCTCGCCGTCGTCACCTCCGCCGGGACACTGCCGTGGCTGCTCTTCGGGGTACTCGGCGGCGCGCTGGTGGACCGCTGGGACCACCGGCGCACGATGTGGGTCGCGGACGCGGCCCGTGCGCTGCTGCTCGGGATACCCGCGGCGGCGGCCCTGTTCGACGTGCTGAGCGTTCCGCTGCTCGCGGCCGTCGCCTTCCTGCTCGGCCTCGGCGGGCTCTTTTTCGACACCGCCGCCACGGCCTACCTGCCGGGCCTTCTCCGCCGCGATCCCGCACTCCTGGCGCTCGCCAACTCCCGTCTGCGCGGCGCCCAGACCGCCATGTCCGGCTTCGCCGGGCCACCCGCCGGCAGTGCGCTGCTCGCGCTCGGGCGGGCGGTTCCGCTGCTCACCGACGCGGTCTCGTTCCTGCTCTCCGCGCTGCTCGTGCGCACCCTGCCCGCCACACCCCGGTCCGAGCCAAAAGTCCGCGAGTCGCTGCTCCGCCAGGCACGGGCCGGCGCCTCGTACGTCTTCAGGGACCGGCTGCTGCTCGGCCTCGCGCTCCGCCCGGCGGTCGGGAACGTCGCCTTCCTCGCCGTGGAGACCGTCCTCGCCCTCTTCGCGCACGACCGCCTCGGCATCGACACCTACGGCTTCGGCCTGCTCCTCACGGCGGAGGCCACCGGCGGCCTGCTCGGTGCGGGTATCGCTTCCTCCCTCGGCCGACGGCTCGGCACCGGCACCGCCCTGACCTGCACGGCCGCCATCGAAGGACTCGCCGTCCTGGGCCTGGCCACTGCCTCGAACCCGTACGTGGCCGGGGTTGCACTCGCCGTCTGCGGGGCCGGAATGGGCGCCACGATGGTGCTCACACCCTCCCTGCGGCAGGCGATCGTCCCGGCCCACCTCATGGGCCGGGTCGCCTCCACCTCCCGCATGCTCGCCATGTGCGCCGCCCCCGTCGGGGCCTTCCTCGGCGGCTGGTTGGCCACCACCTACTCCCTCCGCACCCCGCTCTTCGCCGCCGCCGCCCTTCTCCTCACGATGACGGCCATCACGGCATCCATGACCAGCAACCGCCGGGTCGAAGCAGCCCTCCGTGCCGCCGCCCCGGACGGCGGAACGGAGTGCGCACCGGACCCGGGCCCGGACATCCCGGCTCCCCAGCGGGGTGCCTGACCCGTGCACGGGCGGCGCACACACCGGCCGCGAAGTTCGCCCTGCGACGGGAACCGTCGGACGCGACCCTGAACCGTCAACCGTCAGCGGTCCTGCGCGCGTTGAGGCGGGCGGCCTGGCGCGTCAGGTGGTCGCGCTCGGCGAGGTTGGTCGCCCGGTGCGCGGCCTCGGCGTACAGCCGTGCTGCCGTCACCGGGTCGCCGTCGCGCTCGTGGAGGTACGCCGCCACGGCGGTGTGGCGGGGCAACCCGTCGTCCAGCGCCGCGAGTTCGGCCAAACCCGCGCGCGGGCCGTCCGCCTCCCCCACCGCGACCGCACGGTTCAGCCGTACGACCGGGCTGTCGGTCAGGCGCGTCAACTCGTCGTACCACTCCACGATCTGCGGCCAGTCGGTCTCCTCGGCGGTGGGCGCGTCGGCGTGGAGCGCCGCGACGGCTGCCTGGGCCTGGTACTCGCCCAACCGGTCGCGGGCCAGGGCCGCCTGGAGAATCCCGATGCCCTCGGCGATCGCCACCGTGTCCCACCGGCCGCGATCCTGCTCGACCAGCGGCACCAGACTGCCGTCCGGCGCGGTCCGGGCGGCCCGCCGGGCGTGGTGGAGCAGCATGAGGGCGAGCAGCCCGGAGACCTCGGGGTGGTCGACACGGGCGGCGAGTTGCCGGGTGAGGCGGATGGCCTCGGCGGCGAGGTCGATGTCACCGGAGTACCCCTCGTTGAAGACCAGGTAGAGGACGCGCAGCACGGTTCCGACATCGCCGGGCCGGTCGAACCGCACGCCGGAGACCGTGCGCTTCGCCCGGCTGATGCGTTGCGCCATGGTCGCCTCGGGCACCAGGTATGCCTGGGCGATCTGGCGTGTGGTGAGCCCCCCGACCGCGCGCAGGGTCAGCGCGACCGCCGACGCGGGGGTCAACGAGGGGTGTGCGCAGAGGAAGTAGAGCTGGAGCGTGTCGTCCACCGCGCGGGCGGCCCCGGGTGCCGGCTCCTCGTCCACCCGGACCTCACGGTGGCGGCGGGCGCTGTCCGCCCTGGTCGCGTCGAGGAATCTGTGCCAGGCCACGGTGATCAGCCAGCCCTTCGCGTCCCGCGGCGGGTCGGCCGGCCAGACGCGAACCGCCTGGAGCAGCGCTTCCTGCGCGGCGTCCTCGGCCGCCGCGAAGTCGGCTCCGCGGCGGACGAGGACCGCGAGTACGCCCGGGGTGAGGCTCAGGATCAGTGCCTCGTCCACCGTCCCGCCCCCTGGTGGGGTCACTCCGTGACGGTGGGGCGCGCGCCCAGGAACGGGCGGAGTTCGATCCACTCGTGGATCGGTTCGCCGCCCGCTCCGGGGGCGGCCGACAGCTCCCCGGCCAGCTCCACGGCCCGGTCATGGCTGTCGACGTCGATCACCATCCACCCCGCGATGAGGTCCTTGGTCTCGGCGAACGGACCGTCGGTGACCGGCGGACGCCCCTCCCCGCCGTACTGGACCCACTCTCCCTGCGGGGCGAGCGCCTCGCCCTCGACGAACTCGCCGGTCTTCTCCAGCCGGGCCGCGAGGTCGTTCATGTACTGGACGTGGGCCGAGATCTCCTCCCGGGTCCACTTGTTCATGGGCACGTTGTTGACCGGAGCCGGGGCGCCTCGGTAGTGCTTGAGCATCAGGTACTTGGCCATGGTGTCTCTCCTCGCTGCGGCGACCGGGTTGGCGGTCGCGTCACGTTCGACGTGTGCGGGTCGCGTGCGTCGCTTTCACTGCCGGGACGGAGCCGGTCACGGTTTCTCGACATCACCGGGACCACCTTTCCCGGCCGGTTTCCGCGCCGGTTTCCCCGCCGGTCTCCGGTCGGTTTCGGGTCGGTTTCCGGTCGGTCCCCGGTCGGCCACCCCGCCCCTCGGGGACGGTGGGGCGGCCCCTCCCCCAGCCTCTTGCGCGGGGCCCTGCCCTGTCCAACGTGCCGCGCCGGAAACGGGTGCGTCCCGTCCGGCATGGTCTCGTACGGAGAGACCCCGGACCTCAGGCGCGGGCGGCTGCGGCGGTGACGATCCAGTCCCTGAACTCGACGGCGTAGTGCTGGAGGTGGTGCTCCAGTACCTCCGGCGGGCATGTGGTGGGCACGTAGGCCGTCAGGCCGGCGGTGAAGCCGTCGCGGCGGAGTCGCCGAACTGGGTGAGCGCGCGCCCGACGACCGTGCCGTCCGCCAGGAAGAGGTTCGAGGACATCTTGTGCGGGCTCCGACCCACCGCACCGACCGGCCGACGACGCCCGCGCGCAGCTCGTCACGGAGGTCGGAACCCGCATGGCAGCGATCGGAACGGGGTCAGCTGCGGATTGCGCCGGTGGGTTCGGCATCCCGGTGCCCGTGCGAATCGCTGCCCGACAGAAGCTCCCGTCCTGCGGGACGACGCAGATCGACCCGGACGGCCCGTTCGAAGACGAAGTCGGTCGCGACCAACAGGGCCGCCTCTGCCAGCGTTCGTGGCATGTCGACGGCGCGCAGCGGCTTCTTCGGGACGCCGAAGCGTGTGTACCGGTCGTCGGTCTCTTCGTCCCATGTGAACAGGTAGGGCCCTCGGTCCAGTGCGACCGGGCAGTGCGTCTGCGGGCACTCCTCCGGCTCGTCGTGGCAGACCCGGTCGAACCACTCGGGATGCCACGCCCTTGCCCGGGCGGTCGCCTCGTCCATCGCCGCACCGTGCGCATGGGCCGCAGTCGGGACGGGACCGAAGGCGGAGTAGAACAGTCCCACCTCCCCGGACGGGTCCACGGCCCACCAATGGAACTGAAGACCCCAGCGGGGATGCGCGAAACCGCTCGATGTCGTCACGGGAGCCCAGCGTAAGGAACTGGACCTGGCCCTCCGGCCGAGGGGGCGCCCCCGCCGACGCGAGCGCGCCCCCGACGACGCGAGCCGACCGGCCGGGGTTGACCCTCGACCTGGTGGAGGGCACAGAGTTCCGGGGGTGGAGAGCGAGATGCGCAGCATTGGTGAGATGGCTCGGGACAGTGGACTGAGCGTGAGCGCCCTGCGGTTCTACGACGGCGCCGGCGTGCTGGTCCCGGCGTGGGTGGATCCGGTGAGCGGCTACCGCTGGTACGCCCCCGAGCAACTCGAAGAGGCCCGGCTGTTGACCCGGCTGCGCCGGTCGGCCATGCCCTTGGCGGACATCCGGCTCGTGCTGGCCGGCTGGTCCAGCGAGGACACCGACCTCGTACGGAAGCTGCTCGACGCGCATCTGTGCCGTCTGGAACGAGGGCTGTCCGATGCCCGGGGCGAGTTCTCCACGGTCCGAGCGCTACTCGAACGCAGGGAGAATCCCATGACCTCGCTCCGCACCACCACCGTTCGGTTGACCGTCGCCGCGCCGGAGTTGGCGGCCGCGTTGGACGCGGTCCGTTTTGCCGCCAGTACCGACCCGCAGCTGCCGATGCTCGGCGGTGTCCTCTTCGACGTCGAGGGCGAGACGCTCCGCGTCGTCGCCACCGACCGGTACCGGATGGCAGTCGCCCAGACGCGAACCACCGGGCATGACGGGCCCCGTGTGCAGGTCGTCGTGGCGTCCCCGCTCGCCGACGCGATGCGAGCACTGCTGGCGGACGACGTGTCCGTGCGACTCACCGTGGACGGTGACCGGGTGGCCCTGGAGGCAGGAGACCGTCAGGCGGCCGGCTCCCGTCTCGGGCACGACTTCCCCGACTACCGTCGCCTCGTCCGCCTGCCGGCAGGGCGCCGTGCCTTCGTCGATGTCCCGGCCTTCCGCGCGGAGGTGGAAACCGGCGCCGTACGTGTCAGCGAGGTGCGCGAGCAGGACGGCGTGGCCTTCGCCCTCACTGTGCTCAAGGTGGGCGACGACGGCACGGTGCGCGTCTGGGAGGAGAGTGACGACGGGAGTGGCCGGGACGGCGGGAAGGACGGGGAGACCCGGGACGGCGGCCAGGACACCATCGCCGTCAACCGCGAGTTCCTGCTGCACGCCCTCGACGCCGGGGCCCAGGACCGGCTGATCCTGGAATTCGGCGCCCCCACGGCGCCCGTGGCGATCCGCCGGACCGACACCGAGGAGAGCTTCTCGCTGCTGATGCCGGTCCGCCTGGAGAACTGACCGGCCGGGTGGGGAAGTCGGTCCGTGGAGACGTACGCGTCCGGCCGTCCCGGCTGACCGGACCCGCCGGACCCGCCCCAGCCGCCGCACCGCCGCACCCGTCCGTACACAGCACTTCGGCCCCCGGGAAGAATCCCGGGGGCCGAAGCTACAGCGATGCGCTGCGGGGGTGGAACCGCCGATCCCTGGAGGGGATCAGAAGTCCATGTCACCGCCCGGCATGCCACCCGGGGCGGCCGCGCCGGCCTTCTCGGGCTTGTCGGCGATGACGGCCTCGGTGGTGAGGAAGAGCGCGGCGATGGACGCGGCGTTCTGCAGAGCGGAGCGCGTGACCTTCGCCGGGTCGATGATGCCCTCGGCGATCATGTCGACGTACTCGCCGGTCGCGGCGTTGAGACCGTGACCGATCGGCAGGTTGCGGACCTTCTCCACGACGACGCCACCCTCAAGACCACCGTTGACGGCGATCTGCTTGAGCGGGGCCTCCAGCGCGAGCTTGACGGCGTTGGCACCAGTGGCCTCGTCGCCGGTCAGGTCGAGCTTGTCGAAGACGACGGACGCCTGGAGCAGAGCCACGCCACCACCGGCGACGATGCCCTCCTCGACGGCGGCCTTGGCGTTGCGCACCGCGTCCTCGATGCGGTGCTTGCGCTCCTTGAGCTCGACCTCCGTGGCGGCACCGGCCTTGATGACGGCCACGCCGCCGGCCAGCTTCGCCAGACGCTCCTGGAGCTTCTCGCGGTCGTAGTCCGAGTCGGAGTTCTCGATCTCGGCACGGATCTGCTTGACGCGACCCTGGACCTGGTCGCTCTCGCCGGCTCCGTCGACGATCGTGGTCTCGTCCTTGGTGATGACGACCTTGCGCGCGGAGCCGAGCAGGTCGAGACCCGCGTTCTCCAGCTTGAGGCCGACCTCCTCGGAGATGACGGTGCCACCGGTGAGGATGGCGATGTCACCGAGCATGGCCTTGCGGCGGTCACCGAAGCCCGGAGCCTTGACGGCGACGGACTTGAAGGTGCCACGGATCTTGTTGACGACCAGGGTCGACAGGGCCTCGCCCTCGACGTCCTCGGCGATGATCAGCAGCGGCTTGCCCGACTGCATGACCTTCTCCAGCAGCGGAAGGAGGTCCTTCACGTTGGAGATCTTCGAGTTGACGATGAGGATGTACGGGTCGTCGAAGGACGTCTCCATACGCTCCATGTCGGTCGCGAAGTACGCCGAGATGTAGCCCTTGTCGAAGCGCATGCCCTCGGTGAGTTCCAGCTCCAGACCGAAGGTCTGGGACTCCTCGACGGTGATGACGCCTTCCTTGCCGACCTTGTCCATCGCCTCGGCGATCTTGGCGCCGATCTCGGTGTCGGCGGCGGAGATGGAGGCGGTCGAAGCGATCTGCTCCTTGGTCTCCACGTCCTTGGCCTGCTCCAGCAGAGCGGCGGAGACGGCCTCGACGGCCTTCTCGATGCCCCGCTTGAGGGCCATCGGGTTGGCACCGGCGGCGACGTTGCGCAGACCCTCGCGGACGAGTGCCTGGGCCAGAACGGTGGCGGTGGTCGTACCGTCGCCGGCGACGTCGTCCGTCTTCTTGGCGACCTCCTTGACCAGCTCCGCACCGATCTTCTCGTACGGGTCCTCGAGCTCGATCTCCTTGGCGATGGAAACACCATCGTTGGTGATCGTGGGCGCGCCCCACTTCTTCTCGAGGACGACGTTACGGCCCTTCGGGCCGAGGGTGACCTTGACGGCGTCTGCGAGCTGGTTCATCCCGCGCTCGAGACCGCGCCGCGCCTCTTCGTTGAACGCGATGATCTTAGCCATGTGAAGTGGTCCTCCCGGACGGGGTGGATTGCTCCGGACCGAGAGGCGCCCGCGACGGACGGCCTGCGTGCCCGACGGTTCCTTGCCCCGCCGCGCCTGCGGGCCTCACCGGCCCGGTCCAAGTTTCTGTCACTCTCACCTGGAGAGTGCTAACGCCAATGATTAGCACTCGACCCCTGCGAGTGCAAGCGTCTCCCTCGTCCTGGGGACAAGCTTCGGACACCGTACGGGCGGCCCACGGGCCCTCACAGCCCTGTCCTGGCACGGAGGAACGCGCACGCACGCAGGGCCCGCACCCCTGGGGGTACGGGCCCTGCGTGGTGGAGAAACGTCGTTGCCGACCGCGTCCGATCTCAGCCCACGGCGAGCTTGACCATGTCCGCCTGCGGCCCCTTCTGGCCTTGCGAGATCTCGAATTCAACTCGCTGACCCTCTTCGAGGGTGCGGTATCCGTCCATCTGGATCGCGCTGTAGTGGACGAAAACATCCGCACCACCGTCGACCGCGATGAAGCCGTACCCCTTCTCCGCGTTGAACCACTTGACGGTGCCCTGAGCCATGCCTAACTCCCCTATTTCTGGCCCCTGCACAGGACCGCACTTCGCGGACCCGGGTCAGACCTCACACCCTCCGACAGGAGAGGGTGCGTGCGCCGGAACGCTCGACCGCGGCCGAATGTATCTGCCCAACTGCCCTCTGCAACAGGTCAATCGGACGGAAAATCTGGACGCGACGGAACGCCCGAACATGAGGATTTACTGAGAATTTTGGGCAAGTCGGTCCAGACAAAGGCCACTTAAGGCACAGAGGGCATCCGGACTTTGGCTGCTTCTAGTCGCGCAGCGGCTCGATCTCGCACATGCTCGACGCGAGCGGCGGAGGGGGCTTCCCCAACTGTACCGCGCTCAACCCTACGGAATTGCCCCCTCCGCATCGTACGCGAAGGGGGCAACGGTGCTCCGGAGAAAGGCCGTCCGGTCCTGTCCGGTCAGCAGCCGCCGGCGACGGCGGGGATGATCGAGACGCCTGCGCCGTCCGGGGTGGCCGCCTGGAGGCCGCCCTCGAAGCGGACGTCGTCGTCGTTGACGTACACGTTGACGAAGCGGCGCAGCTTGCCCTGGTCGTCCAGGACGCGCGCGGCGATGCCCGGGTGGTCATTCTCCAGGGACTCGATGACCTCGGAGAGGACGGTGCCCTCGGCGGAGACCTCGGCCTGGCCGCCGGTGTACGTGCGCAGGATGGTGGGGATGCGGACCTTGACGCTCATGGGGAGTGCCTTCCTCGGTTCTGGAGTGGTCAGTGGGCCGCGAGGCCCGCGTCGCGGAACGCGTCCAGGCTCGGGCGGATGGTCGCCGTCAGGCCGGTGGTCGGGGAGACCGCGTCCAGGGTCTTGAGGCCGTCGCCGGTGTTCAGGACGACGGTGGTGAGCGTCGGGTCCAGCAGACCGGCCTCGATCAGCTTCTGCGTCACGCCGACGGTCACGCCGCCCGCGGTCTCCGCGAAGATGCCCTCGGTGCGGGCCAGGAGCTTGATCGCGTCGACGATCTGCTCGTCGTTGACGTCCTCCACCGCGCCACCGGTGCGGCGGGCGATGTCCAGGACGTACGGGCCGTCGGCCGGGTTGCCGATCGCGAGGGACTTGGCGATCGTGTTCGGCTTCTGCGGGCGGACCACGTCGTGACCGGCCTTGAAGGCGGTCGAGACCGGGGAGCAGCCCTCGGCCTGGGCGCCGAAGATCTTGTACGGCTTGTCCTCGACGAGACCGAGCTTGATCAGCTCCTGGAGCCCCTTGTCGATCTTGGTGAGCTGGGATCCGGACGCGATCGGGATGACCAGCTGGTCGGGCAGCTGCCAGCCGAGCTGCTCGCAGATCTCGTACGCGAGCGTCTTGGAGCCCTCGCCGTAGTACGGGCGGAGGTTGACGTTGACGAAGCCCCAGCCCTCACCCAGCGGGTCGCCGATCAGCTCGGAGCAGAAGCGGTTGACGTCGTCGTAGTTGCCGTCGATGCCGATCAGCTCGCCGCCGTACACCGCGGCCATGACGACCTTGCCCTCTTCGAGGTCGTGCGGGATGAACACGCAGGAGCGGAAGCCGGCCCGCGCGGCGGCGGCACCGACCGCGCCGGCGAGGTTGCCGGTGGAGGAGCAGGAGAGGGTGGTGAAGTGGAAGGCGCGGGCGGCCTCGACGGCGATCGCGACGACGCGGTCCTTGAAGGAGTGCGTCGGGTTGCCGGAGTCGTCCTTGACGTACAGGGCGCCGGTGACGCCCAGCTCACGGGCGAGGTTGTCGGCCTTGACCAGCTTGGTGAAGCCGGGGTTGATGTTGGGCTTGTCGGCGACGTCGGCGGGGACCGGCAGCAGCGGCGCGTAGCGCCAGATGTTGTCCGGGCCCGCTTCGATGCGCTTCTTCAGCTCGTCCGGGGAGCCGCTCGGCAGGTCGTAGGCCACTTCGAGCGGCCCGAAACAGGACACGCAGGCGAAAATGGGGCCAAGTGCGAAGCGTTCACCGCATTCGCGGCAGGAGAGTGCGGTGGCGGGACCGAGGTCCACGGAAGTTCCGGAGCTCGCTGCGACAGTCTGAACAGCCATGATGGCGGAGGCCCTTTCTCCTCATCTTCCTTGCGACGCATTTCGCCGCAAGACGGAATTGGCACCTTCCCCACCGTGGCCTCGCGGCCGGCGGGAGGGTTGCCGGGACTTCAACGGGCCGTTCCCTCAGTCCCTCTGGATGAGCGCTATGGCACTGGACCGTGCGATCCAGGCGTTTGTCCGCCCTCTGACCCCGACATGCGAAGGCAGCGAACGTTGTTCAAGACTGTAACCGAAGCACCCGACGGTTGAAGCAGTCGTCCGAACCGCGAGATGGATCACACACAGGGAGTATCGCCCGTGCTGGAAGAGGTCGACAGCTGGCTGGACCGCCGTTCCTGGGCCGCCTCCGACCGTCCCTTGGGGCGGCTGCTGGCCGCCCGGGACCGGGACCCGCGGGGCACCTCCGTGAGCGTCGTCCTGCCCGCGCTGAACGAGCAGGCGACGGTCGGCGACATCGTCCGCACCATCCGCCGCGAGCTGATGGAGAAGGTCCCGCTGGTCGACGAAGTGGTGGTGATCGACTCCGGTTCCACCGACGCCACCTCCGCCGTCGCCCGCGCGGCCGGAGCCCGGGTGGTGCACCGCGACGAGATACTCCCGCGGATACCCGCCGTCCCCGGCAAGGGCGAGGTGCTCTGGCGGTCGCTCTTCGTGACCAGCGGCGAGATCGTCTGCTTCGTCGACGCCGACCTCAAGGACTTCTCCGCCGACTTCGTCTCCGGCACCATCGGCCCGCTCCTCACCGACCCGGGCATCCAGTTCGTCAAGGCGATGTACGACCGGCCGCTGGAGACGGCGGACGGCCAGGTCCCCTCCGGAACCCCCGCGCAGGGCGGCCGCGTCACCGAACTGGTCGCACGCCCCTTGCTCAATCTGCACTGGCCGAAACTCGCCGGATTCGTCCAGCCGCTGGGCGGCGAGTACGCCGTCCGTCGCCGGCTCCTGGAACAGCTGCCCTTCCCGGTCGGATACGGCGTGGAGCTCGGCCTCCTCGTGGACGCGCTGCACGCCGTGGGCCTCGATGCGCTGGCCCAGGTGGACGTCGGGGTCCGCCGCCACCGCCACCAGGACGGGCAGGCACTCGGGCGGATGGCCGCCACGATCTACCGGACCGCGCAGCTGCGGCTCTCCCGAGGGCATCTCGTGCGTCCGGTGCTGACCCAGTTCGAACGGGACGAGAACGGTTTCCAGCCACGCACCTATGCGGTGGACACCGAGGAACGGCCGCCGGCCCAGGAGATCGCCGAGTACACGGACCGGCGCGCCGCGTAGGCAGCGTTTCGAAAGTCCCGCTCGGGATCTCGAACACGTTTGGGGGGTTACGTATCGGGCTAGGTTCCGCTACATGGTCTCCGAGCACGCTGCCCAGGTTCTCGTCGCGTCCAACCGCGGCCCCGTTTCGTACACCCTCAACGAGGACGGTTCCCTCGACGCGCGCCGAGGTGGGGGCGGGCTCGTCTCCGGGCTGAGCGCGGTGGACGACAAGGTCTGGGTCTGCGCCGCGCTCAGTGACGGTGACCGCGAGGCGGTCCGGCGCGGGGTCGGCGAAGAGGGCGTCCGGATGCTCGACATCGACGCCGCCGTGCACGCCGACGCGTACAACGGCATCGCCAACTCCGTGCTCTGGTTCGTCCACCACCTGCTCTACCAGACGCCGGTGGAGCCGGTCTTCGACGACGAGTTCCGGCGCCAGTGGGCCGCGTACGAGACGTACAACCGGGCCTTCGCCGAGGCACTGGCCGAGGAGGCGGGCGAGGGCGCCGCCGTGCTGGTGCAGGACTACCACCTCGCACTGGTCCCCGGGATGCTCCGCGAGCTCCGCCCCGACCTGCGCATCGGCCACTTCTCGCACACCCCGTGGGCGCCGGTGGACTACTTCCGACTGCTGCCGGACGACATCGGCGAGCAGCTGCTGCGCGGCATCCTCGGTGCCGACCGGGCGGCGTTCCTCACCCGCCGCTGGGCGGACGCGTTCATCGGCTGCTGCACCGAGATCCTCGGCGGCACGAGCGGCACGCGCATCGGGGTGCACGGGCTCGGCGCGGACGGCGACTTCCTGCTCGCCCGCTCGCACGAGGCGGACGTGGACGAGCGGATGGCCGCGCTGCGCAAGGAGATCGGCGGCGACGGCAGCCGGAAGACGATCGTCCGGGTGGACCGGACCGAGCTGTCCAAGAACATCGTGCGCGGGCTGCACGCCTTCCGCACCCTCCTCGACAACCACCCCGAGTGGCGCGACCGCGTCGTGCACGTCGCCTTCGCCTACCCCTCCCGCCAGGACCTCGCCGTCTACCGCGAGTACACGGCGTCCGTGCGGGAGCTGGCCGACGAGATCAACAAGGCGTACGGCTCCGACACGTGGACCCCGGTCGTCCTGCACGTGCGGGACGACTTCGCCCGCTCGCTCGCCGCCTACCGGCTGGCCGACGTGGCGCTGGTCAACCCCATCCGGGACGGCATGAACCTGGTCGCCAAGGAGGTCCCGGTCGTCTCCGACCACGGGGTCGCGCTGGTGCTGTCCCGCGAGGCCGGGGCGTACGAGGAGCTGGGCGCCGACTCGCTGGTGGTCAACCCGTACGACGTCAGCGCGACGGCCGAGGCGCTGCACGAGGCACTGAGCATGGACGATGCGGAGCGCGCCGACCGGTCGGCGCGGCTCGCGGAGGCCGCGACCGCGCTGCCGCCGCAGGCGTGGTTCCTCCAGCAGCTGGAGGCACTGCGGGAGGGGTGAGGTCCGCCCCGCCCTCGGACGCTCCCCGCCCCCGGACGCTTCCCGGCGTCAGACGCTCCTCGCTCTCAGGCGCTCTTCGCTCTCAGACGGTGTCGGCCACGGCCGCCAGCAGCGCGGCGACGTCCGCCGGGCCCGGCACGATCACGTCGGCCCGGCCGGCCAGCTCGGGAACCTCGGTGCCCCCGCTGCACACCAGGAGGCCCGGCACCCGCTCCGGACCGCCGGAACGCAGCTTCTCCACCGCCACGAAGGCGGCGATGTCGCCGAGGTCGTCGCCCGCGTAGAGCAGCGACCCGGCCCCCACCTCGGCCGCGTACGCGGTGAGCGCGACGCCCTTGTCGACCCCGGGCGGGCGCAGCTCCAGGACCTGGCGGCCCGGCTCGACGATCAGCCCGTGACGCGCGGCGAGCCCGCCGAGGGGCTCCCGCAGCAGCTCGAAGGCGGCCTGCGGATCGGCGGCGCGGCGGGTGTGGACGGCGATCGCCTGCCCCTTCTCCTCGACCCAGGTACCGCTCAGCGCCTCGGGCCCGTCGAGCAGGGCGGGCAGCTCCGCGCGGACGGCGGCGAGGCCGGGGTGCGGCGGCGGGGCAGCCACCTCGCCGGAGGCGGCGTCCCAGCGCTCGGCGCCGTAATGGCCGAGGACCACCAGGTGCTCCAGGCCGGGGACCCCGGCGAACCCGCCGTGCGCGACCGCGACGGCGGCCGGGCGGCCGGTGATCACGACGACGGACGCGATCTTCGGCGCGAGCGCGGCGAGCGCGGGCAGCACGTCGGCGTGGGCCCGCGCCTGCTCGGGGTCGGCGACGATCTCGGCGAGGGTGCCGTCGAAGTCGAGCGCCACCACGGCCCGGTCCGGGCGGGCCAGGAGCGCGGCGAGCCCTTCACGGCCCGCTTCGGTGGTCGGAGTCGGCAGGTGGTCCAGGTGGGTGCCCATGCTCCGACATTAGCGAGGGACGGGTTCGTGTGCCGAGACCGCACCCCCCGCAGACCGAGGGGCGGGGGCCCGGCGCGCGCCCCGTACGCTCGGGAAGGAGGGAGCGCGGGACAGCAGCAAGGAGCGAGACCCATGGACGACCCCATCGAGCAGGTCGAGTACGAGCAGATGCTGCTCAGCCGACACATCTTCCTGCGCACCGCCAACGGGCGGCGCAAGGACGACGTGCTGGAGCGGAGCGCGTACGTCCTGCTCAGCCGCATCCGCGTGCAGGGGCCCATGTCCATCAAGGAGCTGAGCGACGCCTTCGGGCTCGACTCGTCCACCCTCAACCGGCAGACGGCCGCGGCGATGCAGGCCGGGTTGGTGGAGCGCATCCCGGACCCCTCCGGCGGGATGGCCCGCAAGTTCCGGATCACGGCGGAAGGCGCGCAGCGGCTCGACCTGGAGCGCGAGAAGAACGCGAGCGGGCTCGGCCTCGTGCTGGAGAAGTGGTCCCAGAAGGACGTGGAGACGTTCGCCGGCTACCTCAAGCGGTTCAACACCGACATCGAGCGCCTGTCGGGACGGCCCTGGCCGCGACCGTAGGGGAGCCGGGGGCGCTCTCTCCGCTCCGGTCCGGGTCGGGCGGGTCGCTCGTGCGGGTCGCTCGTCCAGGTCGCTCGTGCGGGTCGCTCGTGCGGGTGAGCCGGGGGCGCGGCGGCCCCTCCTCAGCGCCGGTGTCGCTTGGCGTCCCGCACGCGGCGCAGGCGGTTGACCGTCACGGGGTCCGCCTCCAGGGCGCGGCGGTCCTCGATCAGGGCGTTCACCAGTTGGTAGTACCGGACCGGGGAGAGGCCCAGTTCCTCGCGGATGGCGCGTTCCTTCGCGCCGGGACTCGCCCAGGACCGCCGTTCGAGGGCGAGCAGCGCACGGTCCCGGGCAGAGAGCGCTCCCCCGCTTGCGGCCGCATCGGGGCTGGTGGCGGGGGTTTCCTCTGAGCCGGGGGTTCCGTTTCCGTTCTCGGGGGCGGTCATGCCGACCAACGTAACGCGCGCCCCGGACAGTGCCACCCGGGCGTCCCACCGGTTGGGGATTTTTGTATGCACAGGAAACAAAGCGGAATAGTGGACTAGACCTTTTGAGGCCGGGAGGCGAAACTGTCCCCCGTGAGACATGTCATCGCCCTCGATGTGGGCGGCACGGGAATGAAGGCCGCGCTGGTCGGAGCCGACGGCACCCTCCTGCACGAGGAGCGACGGGCCACCGGACGGGAGCGCGGTCCCGACGCGGTGGTGGAGACCATCCTCGGGTTCGCCACCGATCTGCGGGCGTACGGCGAGAAGCACTTCGGGGAGCCGGCCGTCGCCGCCGGCGTGGCCGTTCCGGGCATCGTGGACGTCGAGCGGGGGATCGCTGTCTACGCCTCCAACCTCGGCTGGCGCGACCTGCCGCTGCGCGACCTGCTCGCCGAACGGCTCGGCTCCGTCCCCGTCGCGCTCGGCCACGACGTCCGCACCGGAGGGCTGGCCGAGGGCCGCGGCGGGGCCGGACGCGGTGCCGACCGCTTCCTCTTCGTCGCCCTCGGCACCGGCATCGCCGGCGCCATCGGCATCGACGGGGTCGTCGAGGCGGGCGCGCACGGCAGCGCGGGGGAGATAGGGCACGTCGTGGTCCGGCCGGACGGCCCCGAGTGCGGCTGCGGACAGCGCGGCTGCCTGGAGATGCTCGCCTCCGCGGCCGCCGTCACCCGCGCCTGGGCCGCCGCCTGCGGCGACCCCTCCCAGGACGCGGCGGACTGCGCGCGGGCCGTCGAGGCGGGCGATCCGGCCGCCCTGAGCGTCTGGGCGGACGCCGTCGACGCACTCGCCGCCGGGCTGGTCACCGCGATCACCCTGCTGGACCCGCGCACGCTCATCATCGGTGGCGGTCTCGCCGAGGCGGGGGAAACCTTGTTCACACCACTGCGTGCGGCCGTCGAGGACCGCATCACGTTCCAGACGCTGCCCCACATCGTCCCCGCGGCCCTCGGGGACACCGCCGGATGCCTGGGCGCGGGGCTGCTCGCCTGGGATCTACTCGCCACGGAGGTATCCGTCTGATGGCCGGACGCGCACACAGCACAGTTCTCACCGGTGCCCGGGTCGTACGGCCCGGTGGCACCGAGGAGAGCGGCCGGTTGGCCGTCGAGGGCACGCGGATCGCCGACGGGGCCCGCGAGGACGCCCGGACCATCGACCTGACCGGCCACTGGGTCGTCCCCGGGTTCGTGGACATGCACAACCACGGCGGCGGCGGCGCCTCCTTCACCGCGGGCTCGGTGGACCAGGTGCTGACGGGCGTACGCACGCACCGCGAGCACGGCACCACCACCGTCGTCGCCTCCACGGTGACCGACAGCCTGGACTTCCTCGGCCGGTGGGCCGGGGTCCTCTCCGAGCTGGTCGAACAGGGCGAGCTCGCGGGCATCCACTTCGAGGGGCCGTTCATCTCGCCCTGCCGCAAGGGCGCGCACAGCGAGGCGCTGCTGCGCGACCCCGACCCCGCCGCCGTCCTCGCCCTGCTGAAGGCCGCGCGCGGCACCGCGAAGATGATGACGCTCGCCACCGAACTGCCCGGCGGGCTCGCATCGGTGCGGCTCCTCGCCGAGCACGGTGTCATCGCGGCGATCGGCCACACCGACGCGACCTACGAGCAGACCGTCGAGGCGATCGACGCGGGCGCCACCGTCGCGACCCACCTGTACAACGCGATGCCCGCCCTCGGCCACCGCACGCCCGGCCCGATCGCGGCGCTGCTGGAGGACGAGCGGATCACCGTCGAACTGATCAACGACGGTACGCATCTGCACCCGGCAGCCCTGGAGATGGCGTACCACCACGCGGGCGCCGCCCGGGTCGCGCTGATCACCGACGCCATGGACGCGGCCGGCTTCGGCGACGGCACGTACCAGCTCGGTCCGCTCGCGGTCGAGGTCGAGGACGGCGTCGCCCGGCTGGTGGAGGGCGGCTCGATCGCCGGGTCCACCCTCACCCTGGACACCGCGTTCCGACGGTCCGTGACGATCGACCGCATCCCGGTCGAGGACGTCGTCCGGTCCCTCTCCGTCAACCCCGCCCGGCTGCTCGGCCTCTACGACCGGATCGGCTCGCTGGAGACCGGCAAGGACGCCGACCTGGTGGTACTCGACGAGGAGTTCGCCCTCAAGGGAGTCATGCGCAAGGGCGAGTGGATCGTCGAGCCCAAGAGCGTCTGAAACCTGTGGTCCTCCCAACGGGGACGGCGAAACGGCGTTGTCACCGCCGTCCCCCTGGGACACGCTGTACCCATGCTGATCAGGGAAGCCACCGCGGAGGACTGGCCCGCCATCTGGCCCTTCTTCCACACGATCGTCGCCGCCGGCGAGACCTTCACCTTTCCCACCGACCTCGACGAAGAACAGGGCAGCGGCTGGTGGTTGCTGTCCCACCCGAACCGCACGGTCGTCGCCGTGGACGACACGGGGACCGTCCTCGGCACCGCGAAGATGAACCGCAACCACCAGGGCAACGGCTCGCACATCGCGGGCGCCAGCTACATGGTCGACCCGGCGCACTCCGGGCAGGGCGTGGGGCGGGCGCTGTGCGCGTACACCGTGGAGTGGGCGCGCGAACAGGGGTACCGCGCCATGCAGTTCAACGCGGTGGTGGAGACGAACGTCCACGCCGTGAAGCTCTACGAATCACTCGGATTCGAGGTCATAGGCACCCTGCCCGAGGGCTTCCTGCACCCGAGGGACGGGTACGTCGGGCTCCACATCATGCACCTGCGGCTCTGAGCGGCCCGACGTGCGGCCCCTGCGGCCCCGCGTGAGGCTTTCCGGACGCCCTCTGGGCCCACGGCCTTCTCTTTGGCATGATCACGGGAACGGCGCTCCCCCGGCACGACACGCCCCACCGCCGGAACGCCGCATTCCACTCCGCGGGACCGGCAAGCGGCCCGGCGACGAGAGAAGGGACGGGGGGCGAGTCCAGATGATCCTGACCGTCACGCTGAACACCGCACTCGACGTGACCTACACCGTCGCGGACCTCGTCCCGCACGGCCACCACCGGGTGAGCGAGGTCCTGGAGCGGCCCGGCGGCAAGGGCGTCAACGTCGCCCGGGTGCTCGCCGCGCTCGGACACCCCACCGTCGTCACGGGGTTCGCCGGAGGCCGTACCGGCACAGTGGTGCGCGAACTGCTCGCGCCGCTGGGACCGCACGACGCGCTCATACCCGTCGCCGGCGAGACCCGCCGCACCGTGACCGTCGTCGAACGCTCCACCGGCCGCGTCACCCGGCTCGACGAACCGGGCCCCGAGGTCGGCCCCGACGACTGGGCCGCCCTGCTGCGCACGTACGACGCGCTCCTCGGCGAAGCCACGGCCGTGGCCCTCTGCGGCAGCCTGCCGCCGGGCATCCACGTCGGTGCCTACGCCGAACTCGTCCGCCGCGCCCGCGCCGCCGGGACGCCCGTGCTCCTGGACACCGGAGGGGAACCGCTGCGCCGGGGGATGGCCGCCCGCCCCGACCTCGCGAAGCCGAACGCCGACGAACTCGCCCGCCTCACCGGCTCCCGGGAACCCCTGCGCGCCGCCCGCGACGCCCGCCGCCGCGGTGCCCGCTCGGTGGTCGCCTCGCTCGGCGCGGACGGCCTGATCGCCGCCACCGAAGCCGGTACCTGGCGCGCCGCGCCACCGTCCGCCGTACGGGGAAACGCGACGGGTGCGGGCGACTCGGCGGTGGCCGGACTGCTGTCCGGGCTCGCCGAGGGGCTGAGCTGGCCGGACCGGCTGGCCCGCGCGGTGGCCCTGTCCGCCGCGACCGTACTGGCCCCGGCGGCCGGGGAGTTCGACGCGGACGCCTACGCGGAGCTGCTGCCCCGCGTCACCGTGGAACCGCTCGCACCGGAGCTCTGAACCGCCGACGCGGCGCCCATGAAGCCCGCGCCTACTGCTGCTGCCCGGCTGCACATCATGCGTCCGCGGCTCTGAGCGTCTTACGCGCTGCCTGGACGCCGTTGCCCGCTCCGAGACGCGTCCGGCCCATCGCCGGTTCTGCGGGGTGTGGGCAAACCCGACCGACCCCCACCAGAGCGCCCTGCGCGCCGGCCTGGCCCGCTCGGTCTTTCACGGACGCTTCAGGACGCAACGACCTCGACCCAGTCAAGAATGACGTTGCACTGGTTTCCAGTCTCGCACGACAACTTGATCTCGTTCTGGCCCTTTTGCAAGGTGACCGGAGCCCATGTGGTCTGCCAGTTCTTCGCCAAGTCCGTGTCGGACGAGTTGATGAAATTCTTCAGCCCGATGGGCTGGGTATTCTTCTTCCCGTTCACCGTCAGCGTGGCATTGGCGTCCACGGCAGGGATCGCGTACCGCACGGTCAGACGATACGAGCCCCCGCTCTCCATGCTCGCCTGCCAGGTCACCGACGAGCCGACCTGATTGAACCCGGCGACGTACGACTCGTTCGCACCCTCGGCACCCTTGACGGAGCTCTCCACGGTGGCCGTACCGCCGAGGGCGAGCACCGCCGCGTCCTGCTTCGGCAGTTCGGCCGGCTCGTCCGAGCCGGAGGGCTCGGGCGACGCCGACTTGCCGGTGTCGCCGCTGGGCGCGGCCGAGGCCGAGGCATCGTTCTTCTTGTCGTTCTTGCCACTGTCGTCGCCCGTGGTCAGGGCGGCGGCGATACCGATCAGCACGACCGCGACGACCGCGATGGCGCCACCGAGGATGGCCTTGGTGTTGGGACCGCCCCGGCCGCTGCTGCCGCCGTTGCTGCCCCGCCCGGCACCGCCGCCACCGTGTCCGACCGAACCGGACGCCGTCGTGACGCCGCCGCCGGGGTAGGTCTCGGGGGCCGCGTACTGGGCGGTGGACTGACCGTAGGACTGCTGCCCGTACTGCTGCGGCTGCTGACCGTAGGGCTGCTGGGGCTGGCCGTACTGCTGCGGAACCTGCCCGTACTGGCGCTCTCCGACGGCCCGCACCTGGTTGTAGGAGGTCCGGGGGATGCCGGGCTGAGCTGCCGGTCCGGGGTAGCCGTAGCCGCCACCGCGTGGCGGCTGTGCGCCCGCCGCCTGCCCGTCCTCGTACAGGTAGCCGAACGGATCGTCGTCCTCGGGCTTGCTCTCGCCGTTGTGTCCGGCCGTCATCCCTGGGTCACTCCTCACCATGTCGCCAGCCGTCGCCGACCGGGCGAGCCTACCTCGTACGGAGCAACCGCCGAATGGATCCCGGGGCCCGCTCCCCCGCCCTCCCCGGTTCGGGAACGGACGGCGAACCATCCAGTAAACGTCATCCGGCTCTGCGGTGAACCTTCGCCCGCGACCGCTTCTCCACGTACATCCGCTGGTCCGCCGAGGCAAGGATCTCCTCCACGCTCATCCCGCACTCGGCCCAGCCGATGCCGAAGCTCGCGCCGACCCGGACCGCCCGGCCGTCCACCCTGATGGGCGGGATGATCGCGTTCCGCAGGCGTACCGCGAGGTCGGCGGCGTCCGCCGCGCCGAGCCCGTCCGCGAGCACGACGAATTCGTCACCCCCGAGACGGGCGACGGTGTCCCCGTCCCGCACGCACTGGCTGAGGCGGCGGGCCACCTCGATCAGCACCGCGTCACCCGTCGTGTGACCGAACCGGTCGTTGATGGACTTGAAGCCGTCGAGATCGCAGAAGAGGACCGCGAGCCCCTTCGCTCCGTCGTCGCGCGCAGGGTCCGGCGCCGCCGTGTGGACGTGGTGGTCGTAGGGGATGCCGCCGAGCCCCGGATCGACGTCGTACCCGTGCCCCCGGACCTCCACGTCCCCGTACGCCGCGTCCAGCGCCTCGATGGCGGTGGCCGCCGTGGCGTGCGGGCGCTCGCAGAGCCGGTCGCTGAGCCGGGAACGCAGCTCCGCGCTGTTGGGCAGTCCGGTGAGGGCGTCGTGCGAGGCACGGTGCGCGAGGTTCAGCTCGTGCCGCTTGCGCTCCTCAATGTCCTCGACGTGCGTGAGGAGGAAGCGCGGCCCGTCCGTGGTGTCCGCGACCACCGAGTTCCGGAGCGAGACCCAGAGGTACGTACCGTCGCGCCGCCCGAGCCGCAGCTCGGCCCGGCCACCCTCGGCGGACGTGCGGAGCAGGGTGCCGAGGTCCTCGGGGTGGACCAGATCGGCGAAGGAGTGGCGGCGCAGCACCGAGGCCGGGCGGCCCAGCAGCCGGCAGAGCGCGTCATTGGTACGGAGCAGCCGTCCGTGCTGCTCACCGCCCACCTCCGCGATGGCCATGCCGCTGGGGGCGTACTCGAAGGCCTGGCGGAAGGACTCCTCACTGGCCCGCAGCGCCTGCTGCTCGCGTTCGAGACGGACCAGCGCACGCTGCATGTTGGCGCGGAGCCGGGCGTTGCCTATCGCTATCGCGGCCTGCGAGGCGTACATCTGGAGCGCTTCACGGCCCCAGGCGCCGGGTCGGCGGCCGTTGCGCGGGCGGTCCACGGAGAGCACGCCGAGCAGGTCCCGGCGGTCGTGGCGGTCGCGGCCCGTGTTGTTCGTGTACATCGGGGCGTAGAGCCGGTCCAGCGGGTGCCACTCGTCCTCGAAGCGGGGCTCGGGGCCCTCGGTGTGCCACTGCGGCACGTCGTCGTCGAGGAGGACCCAGCCCTCGGTGTGCGGTATGAACCGCAGGTCCTCCCATGCCTCGCCCATGGACAGCCGGCGCTCCCAGGCATCGCGGGAACCGGTACGACCGGTGATCAGCGCCTCGGCCGCGTTGTTGCCCGCGAACGCGGCCACGACGAGTTCACCGTCCGGCTGGACGAGATTGACGCAGCCCAGCTCGTAGCCGAGACCGGTGACGATTCCGTCCGCCACGGTCTGCAGCGTGTCGGCAAGACTGCGCGCCGAATTGAGATCAGCGACGGCCTGGTGCAGCTGCCGCATGGTCGCAAGACGGACGTAGGGCTCCGACTCGGCCTCCATTGCTCGCTCTCCCCGAGACCTCGACAGCAACTCCAGAAGTCATATCGACGTACTTATCGCAGTGTCCTCGCCACTGAATCACAGCGAGCTGCGCAGCCGGTACACAGGGTCAACTAAATATCGCTCTCTGTGAGTCATGTCACAACAGAACGTGAAAGGACGGCCATTTGTTCCCCGGGACACCTGATCGACTCCGGCGCACCCCCGGCGCATCCGCACACAGAACCGGTGCGCGGGAGTCCGCCCACGCTACCGGCGTGCGCCCTCCAGGGATGCACCGGCTTCCGTCCGGCCGACGGGCGCGCACGGGGCGCCGGCACGGATGCGTCGTACGCCTGGTGCCGCGCCCGGCAAGCTTCACCCCGGAGACCTAGGTCCCGGCTGGTCCCCTGGCCCGATGTGGGCCCCCATCGGCCCCGACTAGCGTGCGAGTGTGCCGCAGACAGAGACCATCACCCCGCGCCCCGATGCCGTCCCCCATGCTGAGGGGGTGAGCAACGACGAGTTCCGGGCCGCTCTCGCCCGGCTGGCCGCAGGCGTGGTGCTGGTCACCGCCGAGGAGCCGGCCGACGAGGAGGGCGAGCGCGGCGAAGAGGCCGGAATGACGGCGACGGCGTTCCTGTCCGTCTCGCTCGACCCGCCGCTCGTGCTGGTCAGCCTGCGCAACGACTCCCGCATGGACGACCTGCTGACCGAACAGCCGCTCTGGGCGGTCTCCGTCCTGGCCGCGGGGCAGCGGCAGATCGCGTCCCGGTTCTCGATGAAGGGCCGGATCAGCGACCGGCTGCTCTTCGCGGACGTCCCGCACGTGCGGGGCGGGGTCTCCGGGGCGCCCCTGGTGAACGGGGCGCTGGCGACGCTGGAGTGCCGGACCGAACAACGGATCGTGGCCGGTGATCACACCCTCGTGATCGGCCGGGTGCTCACGGCCCAGGTACTGCCGACGACGGCGGCACCGGCGGACGTCGAGCCGCTGCTGTACTTCAAGGGCAACTACCGGACGCTGGGCTGAGGCCCGCGGCGAGTCCGCGCCTTCCGGTTCGCGTCACCCGGTGCGGTGCCGGTTCGCGGTGCCGGTTCGCGGCACTCGGCTCGCGCCCCTGGTTCGCGGCACTCGGCTCGCGTCACCAGTCCCGGCCGGAGCGGCCCCGCTTGGTGTCGCCGCGCTGCTTCTTCTCCCGCAGCCGGCGTTCGTTGATCCCGCGCGGGATCTTGCGCTTTCGGCGGGGCGCGGGTGGCGGCGCAGTCGCCTCCGCAAGCAGCGAGGCGAGCCGTACGGCGGCCGTCTCACGGTTGCGCCACTGGGAGCGGTGCTCGGAGGAACGCACGGACACGACCCCGTCCGTCAGCCTGCCGGCCAGCCGCTCCAGCGCACGCTCCTTCCAGACCTCGGGCAGCGCCTCGGTGGCGGCGAGGTCGAAGCGCAGCTCGACCTGGGTGTCGCTGGTGTTGACGTGCTGCCCCCCGGGCCCGGAGGACCGCGAGAAACGCCACATGAGCTCGGCCTCCGGCAGGGAGACCGCACCGCGGATGACATAGGGCCCGGACATGACACCCAGTGTCCCCGGCCGCCGGGCGGTCCGTCACCTTCTTTTGACGGGACCGCCAGGTCCGGAGGCATTACGGCGGGCCCGCTGCGAGCCTCCTCAGGCCACCGCGAGCCACCGCGAGCCACAGTGAGCCGCTGCTGGGCCGCTGCTGGGCCGCTGCGGGCCGTCGCGCGGGGCGGCGGGGACGTACCGGGACGAAAGTTCGGCAAAGAAAGTAAAGGGACCTGGAACCTCGTGGCCTCCCGCTCACGTTATGACGGGTGACGGTAGCTTTCGTGATGGCACGAAGCCCGCACATGACGAGGAAAGGGACTTCCCATGGCAGTAAGCCTGTCCAAGGGCGGCAACGTCTCGCTCACCAAGGAGGCACCGGGCCTGACCGCCGTCACGGTCGGCCTCGGCTGGGACGTCCGCACCACCACCGGCACCGACTTCGACCTCGACGCCTCGGCGATCGCGGTGAACCCGACGGGCAAGGTCGTCTCCGACGGCCACTTCGTCTTCTTCAACAACAAGTCGACGCCGGACCAGACCATCGTCCACACCGGTGACAACGTCACCGGCCAGGGCGAGGGCGACGACGAGCAGATCAACGTCAACCTGGCGGGCCTGCCGGCCGACGTGGACAAGATCGTCTTCCCGGTCTCCATCTACGACGCCGAGAACCGCAGCCAGAACTTCGGCCAGGTGCGGAACGCCTTCATCCGCATCATCAACCAGGCCGGTGGCACCGAGATCGCCCGTTACGACCTCAGTGAGGACGCCGCCACCGAGACCGCCATGGTCTTCGGCGAGCTCTACCGCAACGGCGCCGAGTGGAAGTTCCGCGCGGTCGGCCAGGGTTACGCCTCGGGTCTGCGCGGCATCGCGCAGGACTTCGGCGTCAACCTCTGACGCGACCCGCACCCGCCCGCGCAGTGGGCGCACCACGCTCAGGGCCTCTCCCGCGCACGCGGTGGAGGCCCTGAGCGGTCCGGCCTGTGGTCCGGCCTGTGGTCCGGTCAGCGGTCCGGTCAGCGGGCGGGCAGATCCGGAGCCGTCGCGTCGGCCGGGCGCCCGTCGCCGTACAGCCACACCGACCAGAGCCGGGACAGGTCCAGCCCCGTCGCCTTCTCCGCGTAGGCCGTGAACTCCTCCGTCGACGCGTTGCCGTACCGGTGGGCCGTGGTCCAGCCCCTGAGGAGCGCGAAGAACTTCGCGTCGTCGTCCACCGCGAGCCGTAGCCGGTGCACGACCATGGCGCCGCGTCCGTACACCGGTGGCTCCGAGATCTCGGCGGCGGTCGGCGGTTCGGCGGGCGGGAAGGCCCAGTTCGCGTCGTCGGCGAAGGCATCCTCGAAGCTCTCCCCCGCGGGGGTGTCCCCGTGCTCCTCGCTCCAGAGCCACTCCGCGTACGTCGCGAACCCCTCGTTGAGCCACATGTCCTGCCAGTCGGCCGGAGTGACCGAGTCGCCGAACCACTGGTGCGCCAGCTCGTGGACGAGGAGACCGGCGGTCGGCGGGCCCGGGTAGTACGGCCGGTTCTGGGTCTCCAGGGCGTACTCGGAGTCCTCGGCCCGGTCCACGATCGCCCCCGCCGAACGGAACGGGTACGGCCCGAACCTCTCCGCCTCCCACGCCAGGATCTGCGGAACGCGCGCGAGTTCCGGCTCCGCCTCCGCCGCCACCCCGGGGTCCACGGCGGTGAAGACCGTGAGGCCGTCGCCGGTACGGGACTCCTCCGTACGGAAACGGCCGATCGCGACGGTCGCCAGATAGCTCGCCATGGGCTCGGTGGTGCGCCAGGTGTACGTGACGGTCCGGGCACCGGTGTGGCTCGTGCCGGTGTTGCCCGTGCCCGTGCCGCTCGTGCGGTGGGAGACGAGTTCGCCGTTGGAGACGGCCGTGAGCCCTTCGGGGACGGTGACCGCGACGGTGTAGGTGGCCTTGTCGCTCGGGTGGTGGTTGCCGGGGAACCAGGTCGGGCCGCCCGCCGGTTCGCCGAGGGCGACGGCCCCGTCCACCGTCCGCAGCCACCCCTCGTGGGTGCCGTCCGCGTCCGTCAGCGTCCGGGGCGCACCGGAGTACCGGACGACCGTCTCGAAGGTACGGCCCTTGCGGAGGTGGTCGGCCGCCTCCGCGTCGGGGCGGAGGACCAGCTCGCCGCCCGCCCGGTTCACGGCGGCGGGGCGCCCTTCGACGGTCGCCCCGGTGACGTCGAGCCCGACGAGGTCGAGGTGGAAGGCGCTCAGGTCCTGGGTGGCGCGGGCCGTGATCGTCGCCGTGCCCGTCAGGTGCCCGGCGCTCCGGTCGACGGCGAGCCGGAGGTCGTAGTGGGTGACGTCGTAGCCGCCGTTCCCGAGCTTCGGGAAGTACGGATCGCGCAGCCCCGCCGCACCCGGCGTCCCGGACACCCCGGCCCCCGCGCCCGTACAGGCCGAAGCGGTACCGCCGAGAACGGCGCAGGCGAGCAGCAGCGCGGCGACGCGCGTGGCCCGCACGGGCGCGGGGCACAGAAGGCGCGCGGCAGACTCGGGGAGCCGAGGAGCGGAGGGCCGGCGACGTGCGGGGGTGCGCGGTTTCACGGCGCCGATCCTATGTACCGGGCACGGGGCGGCCCCGGCCCCGCGCGGAGGCGGGCCCGGGGGCCGGTACAGGAGCGGGGGTCACCGGGTGAGGGCGGCGACCCCCGCGCGGGCGAACTTCTCGTCGAGGTCGCCGCTCGGGGCGCCGGCGACACCGATCGCCGCGACGGGGGCGCCCTTCAGCTGGACCGGAGCGCCGCCCGCGAGGAAGAGCGTGCCGGGGATGTCCTTCAGCGTCGGAGCCTGGTCCAGGCGCCCGACCAGCTCGGAGGTCGGGGCGTTCCAGGAGACGGCGGTGTACGCCTTCTTCTCGGCGGACCCGGCCGACTGCGGCCCGGCGCCGTCGCCGCGCAGGCTGACGATCGTGGTGCCGTTACGGTCGACGACTGCCACCGAGACGCGCTGGTTCTCCCTCTGCGCCGCGTCGAGCACGGCCTGGGCGGCCTTCGTGGCGGCGGCGACGGTCAGGTGGGTCGTCTGCTGGAGGTTCCGGCTCGCGGTGTCGGCCGAGGAGGTGACATGGGCCGCCGAGGCGGCCGAGGGAGCCGAAGCGCTGGCGGAGACCGCCCCGAACGTGCCCGCGCCCAGTGCGGCGGCGGCCACCGCACCGGTCAGGACCCGGGCCCGCAGCGAGAACCGGCGGCCTGCGGGGGCGGCGGCCGATGCCGATGCCGATGCCGTCAAGGACGATGCCGAGTGGGCGACGGGGGGAGTGACGTTCATGGCTGGTTCCTCCGGGTTCGTTGCGGCGCCCGGCCGGTCGGCGGTGGCGCTCCGGTATCGATGCTCCCGTCGGAATCCGGCCCGTACGGTCGTCGTACCGGCTCGCGGTCGGCTGCGGTCCGGCGGACTCGCCTGTCGGCCGTTCGGTTGATGCGGGGGTGCCCCGACCGGGTCACCATGGAGGGCATGGGCGCATCCGCCCAGCTCACGGCCTGTGCGGCGGCAGCCCGCCACACGGCCGGGAGCCCGACGGCGGCGAGCGCGAGGCAGGTACGAGGTGCGGCGGAGAACCGGACCGGCCCCGGACGGACCGGCGCAGGACGGCGGTCCGGCACACGACGGCGGTCGGGCACACGACGGAGGGTCGGCGCACGACGATCGGGCACACGACGGACGGCCGGCGCACGACGGTCCGGCACACGACGGACGGCCGACGCGCCACGGACCGGCGGACGACGGTTCGGCCGGGAAGCCCGTGGCGGGTCCGTCCGGCTCCGGGTCGTCCGTGGTGCGTACCCCCGACCCCGACGCCCGGTGGCTGGCGCTGCTGCTGCACGCCGCGTTCTTCCTGCTGCTGGGCGCCTCGCTCGCCCGGTTCCTGATGCGCCACCCCGGGGAGGCCCGTACCCCGTGGGTCGTCGGGCTCTCCGCGACCCTCGCCGTCGTCTACGCCCTGGGTCCGGTGCTCGGATCGCGGCCCACCCCACGCCGGTTCGCCTGGCTCGCGGGGCTCGTCGCCGTCTGGATGGTGCTGGTCGTCCTCGCGCCGAGTTTCGCGTGGTGCGCCGTACCGCTCTTCTCCACCGGATTGCGGCTGCTCCCGCCCCGCGCCGCGCTCGTCCTGGTCACCCTGCTCACCGCGTTCGTGGTGGCCGCACAACTGCGGCTGGCGACCGGCTTCGACCCGAACCTCGTGCTGGCACCGCCCGCCGTCGCGGCCGTGGCCACCGCCGTCCTCGTCCATGTGCGCCGCCAGGCCGACCGCCAGCAGGAACTCGCCGTACGGCAGCGCGAACTCATCGACGACCTGGTCCGGACGCGGCGCGAACTGGCCGCGACCGAGCGCCGCGAGGGCACCCTCGCCGAGCGCCAACGGCTCTCCATGGAAATCCACGACACCCTCGCGCAGGGGCTGTCCAGCCAGCAGATGCTGCTCCAGGCCGCCGAGCGCACCTGGGACACCGAGCCGGGCACCGCCCGCACCCATGTCCGTACGGCGGCCGGCATCGCGGCCCGCAACCTCGCCGAGGCGCGGCGCTTCGTCCACGACCTCGCACCCGCCGACCTTGCCGAGGGCGAGGGACTGGAGGCGGCCCTCCGCGCGCTCGCCGCACGGGCCACCGCGACCGACGGGCCCACCGTGCGCTGCCACGTGGAAGGCACGGCACGGAGACCGCTGCCGGACCGGGTGGAGTCGGCGCTGCTGCGCATCGCCCAGGGCGCTCTGGCGAACGTCTCCGAGCACGCCGGCGCCGCCACCGCCGCGCTCACCCTGACCCACCTGGACGACCGGGTGGTCCTCGACGTCGCGGACGGCGGCCGTGGCTTCGCCCCGGACACGGCGGCGGCAGGCGGCGAGCCACGCGGTACCGCGACCGGCCGGGGCCACGGGCTGCCCGCGATACGCGCCCGGGTGCGGCAGCTCGGCGGACGGCTCACCATCGAGTCGGCCCCCGGCGAGGGAACCGTCCTGTCGGCGGAGATCCCGCTGCCGGGCGCGGACTCCCTCCCTGCCACCGCGGGGACCACCCGCGACGAGACCGTCACCCCGGAGGAAACCGCATGAGCGCCCGTACGACCGCCCGTACACCCCCTCGTGCCGTACGCGTCCTGGTCTGCGACGATCACGCCGTCGTACGCGCCGGACTGCTCGCCCTCCTCGGCAGCGAACCGGACCTGGACGTCGTGGCCGAGGCCGGCAGCGGCGAGGAGGCCGTGGTACTGGCCGCCCGGCTGACCCCGGACGTCGTCCTCATGGACCTCCAGCTCGGGCCCGGCATCGACGGCGTCGAAGCCACCCGCCGGATCACCACCGGACCGGGCAGGGGCGGAAGCGGATCCGGAGGGAACGGACCCGGCGAGAACGGCGGCGCAGCGGGGCGCGAGCGCACGGCGGAGCGCGGCACGGGGCCCCATGTGCTCGTCCTCACGACGTACGACACCGACGCCGACATCACGCGGGCGATCGGGGCCGGAGCCACCGGGTATCTGCTGAAGGCGGAGCGCCCCGAGGAACTCTTCGCCGCGATCCGGGCCGCCGCCCAGGGCCGCACCACGCTCTCGCCGCCCGTCGCGGACCGGGTGATGGCCCGGCTGCGTACCCCTCCCCCCGCGCTCACCGACCGGGAGCGGGACATCCTCGGGCAGCTCGCCCGAGGGCTGGGCAACCGGGACATCGCCCGCGCTCTCTTCATCAGCGAGGCGACGGTCAAGACCCACCTGGGGCGCATCTACGACAAGCTGGGCGTCGAGACCCGCGCCGGAGCGGTCGCCAGGGCCAACGAGCAACGCCTGCTGCCCTGATCGAGGGCAGACGGCCCGGCATCCGCCCGGTGCCGCAGGTCACTCCGGTCCGGTCCCCCGGCCGTCCCGCCGCCCGCTCCCGGCATGACACCATCGAACCGTGCTCGACATCGGCTACTCCCTCTCGCGTCGCTTCCCCGACCCCCCGCAGACCGACTACCGCCGCGCGGACGTCCACGCGCTGCGGCACGACCTGTTCTCCGGGGACGTCTACCTCGCGGACACCAAGGCGGACCGCGAGGTGTCCACAGCCTGGGGATGGGTGCCGGTGCTCGACTTCGCGTGGGCGCTCTGCGACATCGTCGAGCAGGTCGACACGGACCCGCGCGGCAACCGTTCGCACAAGGAGCAGTACGCCGAGCTGGACTTCACCGAGTCCAGCGACCGCATGCTCTTCACGCGCCGGTTCGGCTGGGTGGACGTCGAGGCCGACTGGATGCACGCCGACGAACCGCCGCTCACCTTCAGCCACTCCCTGCTGCGCCGTGAGGCCCGCGACTTCCTCCAGGACCTGATCGCCGACCTCTCCGACATGCACGACGGCCTCGCCGACAACCCGGTGATCTGGGACCTCCAGGCGCGCTTCCCGCGCGTCTGAGCGTCGCGTATGAGCCTTACGTCCGAGCGTTACGTCTGAGCGTCAGGCGCGCCGGGCTCACGGCTCCACCCGGACCCCGATCTGCGCCGCGAACGCCGGGGCCAGCTCCATCAGCTGCACCGGGCTGATGACCGCTCCCGCGAGCCGTTCCACACCGCGGGCGATGTCCAGCTCGGCGGCCGGCCGCAGATCCACCGAGTCCAGGGTGGCGTTGCTGAAGTCGGCCCGCCGCAGCACGCAGTCGCGGAACTCCACCCGCACGAGGCGGGCGTCCGCGAAGTCCGGCTCGGCGAGCACGCACCCCTCGAAGACGACGTCGGTGAGCTTGGCCCCGCGCAGGTTCAGGTAGTCGATCTTCCCGCCGCGCACCAGCACGCGTTCCAGTACCGCCCCGTGCATCTGCACCCCGCCGAGGCGCGCGTCCACGATCTCCACGTCGCGCAGCGATGCCTCGGCCAGCTCGGTGGCCACACCCCGCACGCCGGTCAGCACCGAATCGAGGAACCGGGCGCGCACCAGCTCCGTACGGTCCAGCGCGCAGCCGTCCAGCGCGCAGTCCATGAACCGGGCGCCGCGCCCCGACTGGTCGGCGAGGTCCACGGAGGAGAACCGCAAGCCGTCGTAGTCGCCGTCCGCCTCCAGCTCGGCGTCCTCGTACGGGGTGAGCGGCGGCAGCCGTACCTCCGGCCGCCGCGCCGCCGCGATCTCCTTGCGCCTGCCGGTGGTGTTCTTCCCGGTGGTGCCCCTGCTGCTGTTCCTGCCCGCGCTCGCTGCCATGGGCCCATCGTGGCGTATGCGACCGACGGCCCCGCGCCCCACCCGGCCGACCCGCTATGCGGGCGCTCCGCCCAGCCGGCCCAGCGCCTCGTCCGTCAGCCGGTAGACGGTCCACTCGTCCTGCGGGCGGGCGCCCAGGGACTCGTAGAAGCCGATGGACGGGGTGTTCCAGTTGAGCACCGACCACTCCAGGCGGCCGTAACCCCGGTCCACGCAGGTCCGGGCGAGCTCGGTCAGCAGGGCCTTGCCGTGGCCGCCGCCCCGGCGCTCGGGGCGCACGTAGAGGTCTTCGAGGTAGATGCCGTGCACACCGCGCCAGGTGGAGAAGTTGAGGAACCACAGCGCGAAGCCGACCGTCTCGCCGTCCTCGTCGGAGACGGCGATGTGGGCGTAGGCGGCGGGCCGTTCGCCGAAGAGAGCCTCGTGCAACTGCTCCTCGGTGGCCTGCGCCTCGTCGAGCGCCTTCTCGTAATCGGCCAGCTCACGGACCATGGCGTGGATGGCGGGGACGTCGGCCGGGGTGGCGGTACGAATCATGGGGGCAGCGTAGACGGCACGGCGTGGACGGGGCCGGGGTGGTGGGGTGGCTGCCCGGTCGGCCGAGGGGCGGGCAGGGTCCCGCCGGGGCGGCGGACCGCGGCGGCCCCGCCCGTACCGCGGCGACGGAACGCCGGAGCGTTCGTCACCCGGTGCGCGCGGGGCCGCCGATGGATTCGGCCGCCGCCGGGCGTTACCGCACGGTCACCGTGACCGGCGCGTGCACGGAGCGGCCGGGGAGGGTGACGGTGAGGGTGTTGGTGGTGCTGTCCCAGCGGTACGCGTCGCGGGAGAGGCGCTTTCCGTGGACGGTGACCTCGGTGGGGGCGTGGGTGGTGCCGAGGAGGGAGAGGGTCCAGTCGCGGTTCTTGACCTGGCCCTGGTAGGAGCCCTTGGCGCCGGCGATCGACACGGTCCTGACCGAGCCCTTCTCCCGGTAGGAGACGGCTGTCGTCGCGCTCCGGCCCTTCTCCGCCGCCGTGGTGCCGTCGTCCTCGTACAGCGTGTACGAGCCGGAGGCACCGGAGGCGATGGAGAGGGTGACGTCGGTGAGCGGGTTGCGGTCGTTGTCGGTGACGTTCGCGGTGCGGGTGGGCATGACGCCGCCGGACTTGAGGAAGACGGGCATCGTGTCGAGGGTGGTGGTGACGACCTGCGTGGTGCCGCCCTGGTAGGTCTTTCCGGTGAAGTAGTCGGTCCACTGGCTGCCCGGCGGGAACCACACCGCGGTGGCGGCGCTCTCACCGGGGGTGGTCACCGGGGCGACCAGGACGTCGGAGCCGTAGAAGTACTCGCTGCCGGCCGCCGCGTAGGCCGCCGACTCCTCCGGGTACTCCAGGTAGGTCGGGCGGACGATCGGTACGCCGGTACGGTTCGCTTCCTCGGCGAGGGTGTAGGTGTAAGGCACCAGGTTCTCGCGGAGGTTGAGGAAGGCGTCGGCCGACGTGCGGGCCGCCGGGCCGTACTGCCAGGGCAGCCGGTCGCTGTGGTTGCTGTGCAGCCGGTCGACGGGCTGGAAGGTGCCGAACTGGACCCAGCGGGCGTACAGGTCGTCGGGGAGCTTGTTGGTGCCCGGCTCCGAACCGGTCAGCCCCGTGGTGTCGACGTGACCGCCGATGTCGTGGGTGATGGACGCCATCCCGGTCGCCGCCGACTCACCCGGGGTGTAGCCGACCTCGAAGCGGAGCGTGCCCCAGGTGGAGTGGGTGTCACCGGTGAAGTGGACGGTGGTGCGCTTGTCCGCCCAGGGACCGGTCGGCAGGGCCTGCTGGCCGCTGTACCCGCCGGCCTGGAGCGAGCCGTAGGCGCGGGAGAGGACGAAGCCGCGGCCGACGGCCGGGTCGGAGTCGTCGGCGTACCTCTGGTTGATCCACGCGTCCGGGGTCACCCCGGCCAGCGAGGACTGCGAGGAGTCGCAGCACCAGTCGAGCCACCAGAAGTCGACGCCCTGATGGTCCATGGTCCGGTGCAGGTCCATGTACGCCTGGAGCTGGTCCGCGTCACCGAAGTCGAAGACATAGCAGTCACTGCCGCAACCGCCCTTGACCAGCTTGCCCTTGGCGGTCGCCTGGGCCTGCGCGAACTGCGGGTCGGAACCCTGGATGCTCGGGTGCGTGTTGAGCGTGTTGTGCAGCCCCTGCGCCTCGGACCAGTCGAAGAAGCCCTTCGGGTCGGGGAACTTCGCCGGATCGATCTCCCAACCCCGCCAGGTGTCACGGGCCTTGAAGTCGGTGTCGGTCACCAGGACGTCGAGCGGTACGCCCTCCGCACGGAACGCGGGCAGGATCGTGTCCTGGTAGTCGGCGGCCGTCCGGTCGATGTACTCGGAGTACCAGACCCCGTAGGCCCAGGTGGGCAGCAGGGCGGGCGGCCCGGTCAGGGTGGCGAGGTCCGTGAGGCCCTGCTTGTAGGCGTGGCCGTACCCGAAGACGTAACCGTCCTGGTAGGGGGAGCCGCCGTGCCCGGGGCGGGGCCGGACCTTCTTCGACTTCAGGTCGTAGAGGGCGGACGGAGAGTCGTCCAGGAGGTACCAGCCGTCCTGGCTGAGCAGGCCCGGCGTGGTGACGGGGGTCCCCCTGTCGCCGTTCACGCCGTCCAGGCCCCGGCGGTAGCCGCCGAGCGCGAGGTGCGGCTGCGGCGCGGGCGACTCCGGGGAGGTCACGGAGAGAGTGTCCGCGTTGATGTGGCAGCTCGCGCCGTCCGGGCAGCCGAGGGTGATGTCGTTGGTGCCCGCCTCGAGGGTGACGGGGACGGTGGCGGTCTGCCAGTCGTCCCAGTCCTTGGTCGCGGGCAGTTCCAGGGTCGCGGTCGACGCGGTCGATCCCGCCGCCGAGCCGGTGCTCACCACGGAGGCGGTGCGCGTGCGGTGGAGCCCGTCGCCGCCCTGGCCGTTGGCGTACCGCACCCGCAGCGTGTAGACGCCGTCGGCGGGGACGCCCACCAGGTGGGTGGCCAGGCTCGATCCCTGGTTGAGTTCGGCGACGAAGCCGTTGCCCGCGTACCCCTGGTGGTCCAGGGCGCCGGTGGCGGAGCCGCCGAGCCGGGCCGACTCGGCCTCGCAACTCGTGCCGTAGAGGCAGTCCTTGATGGCCGTGGTGGCCGCGGAGGGGTACGAGTCGTCGTCGGCCGGGAGCAGGGCGACGCTGTCGAGGTTCACCGAACCGGAGTCCGAGGTGGTCCGGGTCAGCGCCACTGTGTGCGGCCCCTCGGTGAGCTTCACCTGCGCGGCGGCCCTGGCCCAGGTGTCCCAGTTCGCGGTGGCCGGCAGCTCCACCTTCTGCGGTGCGCCGCCGTCCACCGAGAGCGAGAGGGTGCGGGTCTCCGTCTTGCCGTCGCCGCCCTGGGCGTTGGCGTAACGCAGGGCGAAGCGGTAGGTACCGCTGGTCGTGACATCGATGTCAGTGGAGACGGAGCTGCCGGTCGCCTCGAAGCCCGCGGCGAAGGCGGCCCCGGTGTGGTCGCGGTGGTCGGACGCCGTGCCGAGACCTTCGAGGCGGAGGTCCTCCGCCTCGCAGAGCGCGCCGAGCGTGCAGACGAGCCGCTGCCAGGGGGCGGCGGTCACCGGCTCCTGGCCCGCGTCGAGCCGGACGGAGAAGTTCTTGGCGTCGAAGGCGCCGGAGCCGACCCGGTAGCGCAGGGTCATGGCGCTCGTCCGAACGGTCAGCCAGCCGTTCTCCGTCCGTGCGGTGTAGGCGGTCGGCGTGAATCCGTCCCGCCCGATCGCGTTGAAGGTCGGCTCGTCGGTGAACTTCCCGTCGCCCGCGTACTCGGTACGGACGAGGGTCGGCGAGAGGATCTCGAAGCGGGCGTCCCCGGAGATGACGGCCGGTATCCGAACGCCATGACCACCACCGGCGGTTGCGGTTCCCGCGCCGGTCAGGGTTGTTGACGCGGCCACGGCCAGGGCGGCGACGGCACCCACTCTCCGGCGCACACGTGGACTTCTGCCACGGCTCTTCGATGCGGCTTTCACACCCAACTCCGTTCCTGTGGACACCGGACCACGGCTCGTCCTGCCGCGCGCCGACCACTTTTCTCACGTTGCACATCAACCACTCGGCATGCAGGAGAACACGACGTCTCGGGCGGTGTCCATAACGGTGCGCACTCCGGGGCGAGTTCGCGGGTGCGACGGACGGGCCGACGGGTGACCGACGCGGGAGGCAGTCGAGTCGCAGTGTGGTGACCGGCCGTCACCGGCCGAGGAGCCGCCGGGCGATCTCCGCGTGGTCCGGGGCGAGGATGTGCGCGCCCGACCTGCTGTGCCACAGCACGTTCTGCACAATCCGGCCCAGCGTCCACGCACGGGCCCGCTCCCGGTCGTATCCGGGGCCCAGTGCCTCGCTCAGGGCGTCGAAGCGCCAGAGGATCTCCTCGGGCTCGAAGCGGTTGTCGAGGGCCGGGAAGAGCTCGAACCCGGGATCGCCCGCCAGCGGCTTCGGATCGAGGGCGACCCACTCGTGCGCGCGGTCCGTGCCCGGCCGGCCGGCCAGGACGTTGTCGTAGTGCAGGTCCCAGTGGAGCAGCCGGTCGCCCGGTGCGCCGGCCACCTCGCGCAGGGCCGCCGCGCAGTCCGCGACCAGCCGCCGCTCCCGGTCGTCGGCGAGCGTGGGCAGGACGCGCGGCGCCTCCGCCAGCATCCGCGCCACCATGTCCGCGAGCGTGCGCAGCCCCTGCGGCGCGGGAACCGCCACCAGCCGGGCCAGTACCTCCCCGAGGACGCCCACCGCCTCCCGGCTGTCGGGGAGCGCCGAGAGCGGGCGGCTCTCGTCCAGGCGCTCCAGCAGCATCGCTCCGGTCTCCGGGTCGTGGCCGAGCAGCGCGACCGTCCCGGCTCCCGCCTCGCCCCACGCCCGCAGCGCGAGCGCCTCGCCCGCCGACTCCTCGTCCAGCAACTGGAGTTTGAGGGCGGCCGGGAGACCGTGCGGGAGGTTTTCCGTGAGCCCGCAGTGCGGCCCGTCCGCGTCCCCGGGGGACCGGACGACCGGGAGGACCAGCGCGCACATCCCGTACATCGGCGGGCCGTCGACGCGCAGCCCCCACTCCCGCAGGTAGCGGGCGGCCAGCTCCGGCAGGGCGTCGGTGAACGCCCGTCCGGCCGCCCCGTGGAACATGGTCTGGGTGGCGATCAGCTCTTCGGGGATGTCGATCACGCCCCCGATCGTAGGACCGTGCGTCAATCGGGACCATGGAGCGAAACCGCCCCGCAGCATCCGTCGCCTCCGCGATCGGCGGCTGGACGGCCCGAGCCCCGGGCACGTACGTCTGGTTGACGGTCCTCCTCGTCACCGCCCACCTGCTGGGTCCGCTGCTTCCGGCGGCCGAGGAGTTCGTCCGGCTGCCCGCGCCCACCGATCTGCACGCCCTCGGGGACCGCCCGTTCCGCATCGTCCTCGCCGGTCTGCTGTGGCTTCCCGAGGGCGGGCACTGGGTGCTCTGCGCGGTGCTCTTCACCGTCCTCCACGCGCCCGCCGAGCACTGGCTGGGGACCCTGCGGTGGTGCGCCGTGGTGGCCGTCGCGTACGTGCCCGCCGGGCTGCTCGCGGAGGCCGTACTGCTCTGGGCGGCACGCCACGGCCACGCGCCCCACTCCGCGGCCAACTCCCTGCTGTACGCCACCGATCAGGGGCTCGCAGGGGTCGCGGCGGTGCTCACGTACCGGCTGCCGCGCGTCTGGCGGTACGCGTACGCCTTCGCGGTCCTCGTCTTCTGCGGGGTCCCGCTGGGCGCCGGTCCCGACGTGACCGACCTCGGCCGCTTCACGGCGGCCCTCGCCGGACTGGCCTGCTACCCGCTGGTCCGCGGACCACGCGACCCGGCACGGCGTCCGGCCCATCCGCCGGGCGGACGCCGCCCCCGCGAGACGGGGCGGGCCCCGGCCCAGTAATCTCCCCGCATCGAGCGGCACTTCCCGTGAGTGCTGTCCCCCACGCACCTGACGGCAGAGGCAGCATGAGCAGCGACAGAACCGCCGGGTCCCGCCGGGACACCACCGACGGCGGCATATCGTTCTGGTTCGCCCAGGCGGGCATTCCCGCCCCGCGCGAGCCCCTGCCCGGCGACACCCACGCCGACGTGTGCATCGTCGGCGGGGGTTACACCGGGCTCTGGACGGCGTACTACCTGAAGAAGGCCATCCCCTTTCTCAACATCACCGTGCTGGAGGCGAAGTTCTGCGGGTACGGCGCCTCCGGCCGCAACGGCGGCTGGCTCTACAACGGCATCGCCGGCCGCGACCGCTACGCGAGACTGCACGGCCACGAGGCCGCCGTACGGCTCCAACGGGCCATGAACGACACGGTCGGGGAGGTCGTCCGGGTCGCCGCCGAGGAGAAGATCGACGCCGACATCCACCGGGGCGGCGTCCTCGAAGTCGCGTACACCCCGGCGCAGCTCGCCCGGCTCAAGGACTACCACTCCGTGGAGATCGCGTTCGGCGAGCGGGACCGGGTGCTGCGCGGCGCCCGCGAGACCGCCGAACGGATCAGGGTCACCGGCGCGGTGGGCTCCACCTGGACCCCGCACGGCGCCCGCCTCCACCCGGCGAAGCTGGTCAACGGGCTCGCGGCGGCCGTCGAGGCGCTCGGCGTCACCGTCCACGAGTCGACCCCGGTCACCGAAATCCGCCCCAAGCACGCCGTCACCCCGTACGGCACGGTCCGCGCCCCGTACGTCCTGCGCTGCACCGAGGGGTTCACCGCGAGCGTCAAGGGCCACCGGCGGACCTGGCTCCCGATGAACTCCTCGATGATCGTCACCGAACGGCTGCCGGCCGACCTCTGGTCCACCCTCGGCTGGGAGGGCCGCGAGACCCTCGGCGACATGGCGCACGCCTACCTGTACGCCCAGCGCACCGCCGACGACCGGATCGCCCTCGGCGGGCGCGGCGTCCCGTACCGCTTCGGCTCGAAGACCGACGACGACGGGCGCACCGCCCCCGCGACGGTCGAGGCACTGCGCCGGCTCCTCGTCCGCCTCTTCCCCGCCACGGCCGGGACCGCCGTCGACCACGCCTGGTCGGGGGTGCTCGGCGTCCCGCGCGACTGGTGCGCCACGGTCACCCTGGACCGCTCCACCGGCCTCGGCTGGGCCGGCGGGTACGTCGGCTCGGGCGTCGCCACCTCCAACCTCGCGGCCCGCACCCTGCGCGACCTGATCCAGCAGGACTCCGGGCAGGCGGGCCCCACCGAGCTGACCGCGCTGCCGTGGGTGAACCACCGGGTGCGCCGCTGGGAACCGGAACCGCTGCGCTGGCTAGGCGTCCACGGCATGTACGCGGCGTACCGGGCCGCCGACCGCCGGGAGACCGCGTCCTCGCGCGCCGACTCCGACCCGCTGGCCCGGGTGGCGGACCGGATCGCGGGGAGGCACTGAGCACGCGGCGCCCCGGTGACCTGCGCGCGCTACCGCCGCAGGTCCTTCCGATTTAGGCTGCCGCCATGACCGCGAACCGCGCCGACCCCTTCGACCTGGTGATCTTCGACTGCGACGGTGTCCTGGTGGACAGCGAGCGCATCTACGTCACGGTGGACGCGGTCGTCATGGCGGAGGTGGGCGCGCCGTTCACCGAGGCCGAGATCATCGAGCGGTTCGTGGGCTCCTCCACGGAGGTGCTGCGGGCCGCGGTGGAGGAGCGCATCGGCAGGCCGCTGGCCGACGACTGGGACGAGCCCTACACCCACCTGTACCACGCGGCGCTCGCCGAACTGACCCCCGTGGACGGCATCCCCGAGGTGCTGGCCGCGCTCACCACCCCGTACTGCCTCGCCTCCAACGGTTCCCACCGCTCCATCCGCCGCAGCCTGACCACGACCGCCCTGAGCCACCACTTCGAGGACCGTGTCTTCAGCGCCTCCGACGTGGCCCGGGGCAAGCCCGCCCCCGACCTCTTCCTGCACGCGGCGAGGACCCTGGGGGCGGACCCGGCGCGGTGCGCGGTGATCGAGGACAGCGCCTACGGGGTCGCCGCCGCCCGTGCCGCCGGCATGCGGGCCTTCGGCTACAGCGGCGGCCTCACCCCGGCGGCCCGCCTCGAAGGCCCCGGCACGGTCGTCTTCGACGACATGCGCGCCCTGCCCGGACTGCTGGCGGCCGGCTGACGCGCGGAGCGCGCGTGAAGGCACCGCGCGCCAAGCAACCTGCGGACGGTCAGGCGGACACCGGCAGATACGTACGCCGGAGCGCTTCGAACGCCGTGGGGCGCGGGCGGGCCACCAGGAACTCGGCGATGCGCCGGGCGCACTCGCCGGGGCGAAGCTCCGCCGTGTCGACGTCGAGATCGTGCGGACCGTGCGCGTGGACGACCGGGTACTGCAGCGCCGCCAGTCCCGGCGTACGGTCCCCGCGCTCCGCCTCCCTGCGCTCGAGTTCCGGCAGCGGACAGCGGACCGCCACCAGCACGGTGTCCTGCGGCACCAGGGCCTGTGTGGGGTTGTCGCGCGGAAGAAGGAGCGGGGCCGGGTGCGTGCGATCGCAAGGCGCCGAAGCGCCCGGGTAGCGGAGCTACCAGGGCGTTTCGGCAACGCCGCGAGCGCACGTGCCCGGCCCCGCGACGCCGCGAGCCAACCCCACACAGGCCCTCGCAGCGCGAGCAGGTCGAGCAGCCGCCAGCGCCGGCTGAGGGGGCAGTCGACCACCACGTTGTTCCCCGCCGCGGCCATCCCGGCCACCGCACGGTGGAATCCCTTGACCGTCCGGTCGATCTCGGCCTGGAGCCCTCCTTCCGGCAGGGCGCTCCCGCCGCGCATCGCGTGGAACGCGTCCACGGGCAGATGGAACCAGCTGCCCTGGAGGGTCGCCATGAGCTCCCGGGCGATGCTCGACTTGCCCGAGCTGGAGGTGCCATTGAGCAGCACGACCGTGCCACCCGCCGGGGCCGGCGGGACGACGGCCTGCCCGGGATCGTCGCCGGGCACCTCGGCCGCGGCGGGTGTGGGTGCTGCGGTGCCCACCACGGGGCCCACCGCCGGGGCCGGGGCCCCGCTCGCCGACGAATGCGCAGGGTCGTTTCCGTTCCACATGGTGTCGCCCTCTCCGCGGACCGCTCCCTGCGTCTCCGCGCGCCCGTCATCCTCCCAGGCGTGCCAGGCGCTCCGGGCACTCCGACCGCCCCGGCCCGCCCCGGCCTCGCGATCACCACCCCCACCAGGCACTATCGGTGTCCGGGGCAGCACCCGTACGCCGCCTCCGGGCCTGCGGGCCCGCCGCCCACCCCTCCGGAGCACGCATGTCCTACGACGTCCACGCGGTCCGCGCGCAGATCCCCGCCCTGAAGTCCGGCTCGGCGCGCTTCGACGCCCCCGGCGGCACGCAGACCCCGCAGCCGGTGATCGACGCCATCGTCGACGCGCTGGCCCACCCCCTCGCCGTACGGGGCACCCAGAACGAGGGCGAGCGCAACGCCGAGGCCATCGTCGCCGGCGCCCGCTCAGCCCTCGCGGACCTGCTGGGGGCGGACCCGCGCGGCATCGTCTTCGGACGCAGCTCCACCCAGCTCACCTACGACCTCGCGCGGACCCTCGCCAAGGGCTGGGGCCCGGATGACGAGGTGGTGGTCAGCCGCCTCGACCACGACTCCAACATCCGCCCGTGGATCCAGGCCGCCGAGGCGGCGGGGGCGACGGTCCGCTGGGCCGAGTTCGACCCGGCGAGCGGAGACCTGACGCTCCACCACATCGCTGACGCGCTCAGCGAGCGTACGCGGCTGGTCGCCGTCACCGGCGCGTCCAACCTCATCGGCACCCGCCCCGACCTGCCCGCCATCGCCGGCCTCGTGCACCGCGCGGGCGCCCTGCTGCACGTGGACGCCGTACACCTCGCGGCACACGCCTCGGTCGACCTCGCCGGCCTCGGCGCGGACTTCCTCGTCTGCTCCCCGTACAAATTCCTCGGCCCGCACCTCGGCGTACTCGCGAGCCGCCCGGAGCTGCTGGAGACCCTGCACCCCGACAAGCTCCTCCCGTCGACCGACGCCGTCCCGGAGCGGTTCGAACTGGGCACCCTGCCCTACGAGTTCCTGGCCGCCGCCCGTGCGGCCGTGGACTTCCTCGCCTCGCTGGCGCCCGCGGCCGCGGACACGCCCGCGTCCACGACTCCTGCGGCCACCACCCGACGGCGGGAACGTCTGATCGCCGCCTTCGAGGTGATCGAGGCCCACGAGGACGCCCTGCGCGCACGCGTCGAGACCGGGCTCGCCGCACTCGACGGCATCACCGTGCACTCCCGCGCCGCCCTGCGCACCCCGACGCTGCTGCTCACCTTCCCTGGCCGGTCCGCGGCCGATGCCTCGCGCCACCTGGCGGCACGCGGTGTCGACGCCCCCGCCGGCTCCTTCTACGCCCTGGAGGCCTCCCGCCACCTCGGCCTCGGCGACGGGGGCGGCCTGCGCGTCGGCCTGGCGCCGTACAGCAGCGAGGAGGACGTCGACCTGCTCCTCGCCGCCCTGGCCGACTACCTCACCACCACACCCGCCCGCGCCTGAGCGGACGGGTGGCTGGGCGGGAGGGCGTGGAGCGTGGGGGGGGTGGGGCGTGGGGGGTGGGACGTGGGGCGTGGGGCTTCGGCCCCCGCGACTTCTGCCCCTACGGCTTCACCACCGCGAACGCCTCGACTTCCATGACCAGTTCGGGCCGGTACAGGGCGACCACCTGTACCGCCGAACTGGCGGGGAGGCGCTCCACGTCGATGTACAGATCACGGACCGCGCGAACCGCCGGCAGGTACGCGACGTCGGTGACGAAGTAGGTCAGCTTCACCACGTCCGCGAACGTCGCCCCGGCCGCCGCGAGGCAACGGCGCAGGTTCTCGAAGACCTGTCGCGCCTGCGCCTCGGGGTCGCCCGCCCCGACGACCTCGCCGTTCTCATCCAGGGAGACCTGCCCGGAGATCGCGACCCACTGCCCGGGGCCCGTGACGACGTGCGTGTAACCCGTGGCGGGAGCGACTCCTTCGGGGGCGGCGATGTGCGTGAGGTGCGAGTGCGTGTCCATGCCCGGCATCCTCCCCCGGCCGCCGACAACTCGTGTCACTGGCCCGTGTGATGATGCGCGGACATCGGAGCGGCCCCGGGTGGACCGGGCGCGCGAAGGGGGAGAGTGGCGTGAGCAAGGGGGAGGGCGGCGTGAGTGACGGGGCGTCCATACCGGACGAGGAGTGGGAACGCTTCCTCCAGGAGTCCGAGGCAGGGGTGCGCAACGCCCCCAAGGAGCCGTCCGCGAGGGCGCGGATGGTCACCCGTCGATTGACCGAGGCGCCGGAGAGGCCCGATGCCTGGCGCGCGTACCAACCGGCACCCAGACGCCGCCGCACGGTCTGGTACGCGGTCGGAACCCTGCTGGTCGTCGCCCTGGTGGTCGCGGCGGTCGCCCCGAACCGGGTGGCCGGCTGGTTCACGGGCGACTTCTCCGGCGACGGCGGCGGGACGGTCGCGACCGCCCCGCTCGCCGAGGAGACCGCGCGGCCGACCGCACCGCCCGGTTCCGACGGCGACGCTGAACTCCCCACACCGGACGAGCCGTTCCGCGGGTCGCCCGCCGCCACATGGCGCGACGGGGCTGCGGGAATCCACCTGCCCGCCGCGAGGGCGACCGGCTGGATGACCAAGGCCCAGGTCGCCGACGCACTGGCCAGGACGCGGGATTTCCTCGTCACCGCCAGCCTCGACCCGGCAACCCTGCGCGGCGAACGGCCGGAAGCCGCGATCGCCCAGATCAATCCCCACCAGGCGGACATGCAGGACTACTTGGCCAATTCTTTCCGGTCGCCCGACAAGGACCACGACCCGCTGTTGCTGTTCAGTCGCTTCGAGCCGTCGCGCGTACGCCTCGCCGGTGACGTGGTGAAGACGCGCGGGCGGGTCACCTTCGCGGAGGGGAAGCGCGGCGCCCTCGAAGTGACCGCGGACATCACGTACGTCTACCCGCTCGTACGCGCCGCCACCGGAAGCACGGAGGTCGCCCGTACGATCGTCCGCCGCGAGACCGTCATGAGCTGGGACGACCCGGCGAAGGTGCGGACCGACGCGGGGACCTTCTCCCTCGTCTCGTACACCGCACTCACCACCAACGGCGGCTGCGACCCCCACCGCGGCTACCTCATGCCGGAGTTCGCCGACGAGCGCGCCGACACGGACGAGGCACCCGGCCCCGCTACCGACCCGTACGACCGGAGTGTCCCCGTGGACGATCTCACCGAGCCTCGGGGCGCCGACGACGCCCATGACGCGCGGTGCGGGCGGGCCACGCGTACGTGACCGGGGGCGGCGGCGGACGCGAGGGCGCGGAGGCGGAGGCGCGGTGGCCGGGGAGCCGGACGCGGCCCGGCCGTACTCCCCGACTTCGTCCTCCTGGCGTCCACCGACGCCGGAGTCCACTGCGCGCGGGGCCCGGAACCGCAGGCTGTGCACAGCCACGACGCGCCACCGGCTCTCCCGGCGGGTCGTTGCGAGAGACCGGGGAAGAGATCACGCCAACGGGTCGGCGTCCTCCGCCTCCGTGCCGGCGGCCTCGCCACGGCCGATGGTCATGGACCACCGAACCGATGAAGGAGCTTGGACCGAAGCGACCCCCTTGCCTTCGGCGCTCTGAACCGCAAATTGGTGATAAGTGGTGGTGACTTCGCCCAGGAGGCATTCGAGGGAGAACTCCACTCCTGCGGGTTTCACCTTGACGAGAACCTTCCCCTTGCCCTCGCACCGCACTGCGACGGTCAAGGCATCTCCCTTTTCCCCTTTGGCGAACTCGACCGAACTTCCGCCCCGGGTCTCACCCTGTTGGGCGACGAGGTTCTCATCGCTGTCCAGCTCAGGCGCTATGGACACAGGAGGCGAGGCAGCATTCTCCGACTCGGGCAGAGTCGATTCTGCAGGTCGCGGGGCCCCAAAACCACCTGCCGCTGAATCTGGTGTTCCGGCTGTGCACGCCATGAGCGCCGACAGCAGGATCGCAGGCAACAGCGCAATTCCCAGCAGGGGCCGACGGCTCATCTTCCTTCACCCCTCGCACGGCGCGTAGGAGGAGTAACTCGTCGGCGGCGCTGCCCCCGAGGTCCTTGAGGCGGCTTGGCCGTCGGTGCCTCGCGATGATCGGTGCGGCGTCCTCCTCCCACCTTCGGGACCGCAACCGACGTGCTTGCCCTCGATGCTTCCGATGACGGCAAGGCCCACCTCGCCAGTGCCCTCGGAAGTGAACCTCGCCCTTCTGGATGTGCGCATCTCGATTCCCCCCACAGTCGTTGCGTCCGGGGGCGGCCGATCCCCTCTCGCATCCATGATCCTGCGGTTGGCCGAAGTCCCGCACAAGACTCTCCGGCAGATTCAGAGGGGAACCTGATGTTCCGCGCACGCCCTCTCGTGCCTCATGCGAGAGCCGCGAAAAGATCTACGTCCCGCTCAGGAGGTTCGCCCTCGAAAACGAGATCACCGCTCCGGTCGTCAATTCCGCGGACTCCCAAACCCATCGACGAGAAACGCCTCTCAGCCGGCACCCGTATCGGCGCCCGACCGGCGGGACCGGGCCAGCTCGATCTCCGGGACGTGCTCCTCGGCCCAGCGCCGCACCGCGCGCAGCGGCACGAGCAGGGAGTGGCCCAGCGGTGTCAGGGCGTACTCGACGCGGGGCGGGTTCTCGTCGTACTGGTGACGACTGATCAGGCCGTCCGCCTCGAGGGAGCGCAGGGTCTCGGTCAGGGCCTTCGACGTGATGCCGCTGATGTGCCCCTTGAGTTCGGTGAAACGGCGCGGCCCGCCGTCCAGGGCGTTGACGACGAACACGGTCCAGCGTGCGCCGATCCGGTGGAGCACCGTGCGGCTCGGACACGTCGCCGCCATCACGTTGTACGCCTTGCCCATGGCCGCCTCCGGTTGCGTTGAAGATACCGGTATCGAATCTATACCGTCGGATCCGTTCCTACGAGAAGGAGTGTGTTCCATGGAGCGGATCCTGGTCATCGGCGGTGCACGGGCACTCGGCGCGGCGATCGCGCGGCGTGCGATCAAGGACGGTTTCGACGTGGTGATCGGCGCCCGCGACCTGGCCGCGGCCGAAAAGCTGGCCGACGAGATCGGCGCCACAGCGGTGCGGTGCGACCTCCAGGACGAATCGACGCTCGCGGCCGCGGCGGAGCGGCTGAAGGACGGCGTCGACCACATCGTGACGACAGGTTCGGCGCCGCACGACGTGCGCGCGGCCGAGCTGGACCGCGAGAAGCTGCTGGCCGCGTTCACGGCGAAGGTGATCGGTCCGATGCTGGTGGCCAAGCACTTCGCGCCGGTACTGCGCCCGACCGGGTCGATGGTGCTGTTCTCCGGTGTGGTCGGATGGCGCCCCGGACCCGGGTCGCTCGTCAAGGGGGTCACCAACGGTGCGGTCGACTACGCCGTGCGCCACCTGGCGGCGGATCTGGCCCCGGTACGCGTCAACGCCGTCTCGCCCGGCCTCATCGACTCGGGCGCCTGGGACCGCCTGGGTGACGGGAAGAGCGCCCTGCTGAGCAAGAGCGCCGCGGGGACCCTGGCGGGACGGCACGGGGAGAGTGACGACATCGTCGACGCGGTGATGTGGCTCCTGGACGCCGGGTTCGTCTCCGGCGAGACCATCCACGTCGAGGGCGGCGCGCGCCACAAACTCGCCTGACACCGCTCCCGCCGCGCGCGCTCGGTCGCGCGCGGCGGGAGCGGGTCACGATTGTCGTGCCTCGCGCGTGGACCAGCCCGACCTGCCGCCACGCATCAGTCACCCTTGCCGGTCGAGCGCGGCAAGCAACTGGCTCGCGCGTCCGTCCGCCGCCACGAAGGTGAGGTGGTCGTGGTAGTCGCGGGTCTCGGTGATCAGGCCGTCCCGGGCGCGCAGCTCCTGTGGGAAGCGGTACTCGTCCGGCGATTGGAACGGCTGACCGAGGAAGGGCTACGCCTGAGGGCCGAGACCGGGCCGGCGCAGGCTCTTTTCGCGTTCTTCGACCTGGTACTGGATCAGTCTCCCGCCAAGAACGCCTTCGCCTCGGCGCTCGCGGACGCGGGAGTCGATGTCCGTGCCGCAACCTCCGAGGCCGGGCGCACGATGCGTGAGGTGCTCACCACGCTCCTCGACGGCGCCCAGCGGGCCGGTGTGGTGCGGCGTGACCTGGAGGTGCCGGAGTTGACGGCGTTCCTGGTGGGCACCCGCCGCATGCTGGAACACCTGGACAGCCACCCGGAGTCCGCGAAGCGCGCCCGTGCGGTCGTCCGCGACGGGCTGAGAGCGGGCACGGGGAGCCTGGGACAGCGGCACGGGGAGCCCGGCACGCACGAGAAGCGGTCAGCCTGCGTTCCGGACGGTCCGAGGCCGTAAGGATCACGATCCACGGCCGGAGCAGTAACCGAGGGCGCCCCCGTTGAGCAGTGCGCGCACGGCCTGCGGATCGTGCTCGGTCAACAACTCGGCCACGGACGACCTCGTCAAAGCGCCGGGCCGCGCCGCCATTCAGGAGCCTCGGCCAACTGCTCCTGTGTCACGCCGTTGCGGAGCAGTTTGGGTCCCTCGGCGGTGGTGTACTCCGCCCACCGCACACCGGCCACGTCCTCTGCCGGTCCGCCTGCGCCTAAGGGCCGTTCCGCAGTTCCTGGCGGGTGCGCGACGACAGCTACGGCACCTCGCCGCGTTGTCGGAACGTCCCCATACATCCATATGCGGACGCCCCTCCGCCTTGCGATGCACCGCATCCGACGCCGCGCACTGATCCACCACGCATTGCGGGACAGCCCTTAGACGGTTTGGATCTGCTCGCGCAGGATGTCCGCGTGGCCGCAGTGCTGGGCCAGTTCGCGCAGCATGTGGAGGAAGATCCAGCGCATCGGCAGCGGGCCGCGCCGGTTTCCCCGTACGACATCGTCCAGCGACAGCTCCGCGGAGGCCTTCCGCGACGCCTCGCAGGCTTCCCTGTAGGCGAGCTGCACCGAGGCGACGGTATCGCCGTGGTCCAGGTCGAAGGACTCGTCAGGCGTGTCCGGAATACCGATCTCGGCACGCGGTCGGCAGGTGATCGCCTCGTCGAACCAGACCTTTTCCACGAACGTGACGTGCTTGACGAGCCCCAGCAGCGTGGTCTTCGACGCCACCAGCGACCGCCGGGCCTGCTCCTCGGTCAGCCCGTCCAGACTGGCGTGGAGGGCGGCCCGGTGCTCATCGAGGAACGTCTCGAACTGCTCGCGCAGCGGGGCAGGGAAGGTAGCGGGGTCGGTGGTCGCTCGGAAGTCCATGACTGCATACCCTAGTGCTGCACCGTACGTCGATGGAGGGGAACCCGGTCACTGCGGGAGCGTCCGGAAGCACCCCCGCAGAGGCGAGTGGACGTCCCGGGAGCGACTACCGACCGTGGGCACGGATCTTTCACGAACCAGCACCGCGTAGAACCAGGTTGATGCCCTGGTCGGCCGGACTGCGCCGCGACTGCGCCGCTCAGTGAGGGCGGCGGCCCTCCTCCAGGTAGCGCAGGACGGCTGCCACCCGCCGATCGACATGATCGGTCGGTGACAGGTCGAGTTTGGCGAAGATGCTGCGAATGTGTTTGTGCACTGCTCCCTCCGTGACGACGAGCTGCCGAGCGATGGCACCGTTGCCAAGTCCCTCGGCCATCAGGCCAAGTACGCTGCGTTCGCGGGGGCTGAGCCTTTTCAGGCGGGCGTCCTGCGGATACCGGCTGAACAACTGAGCGACGACCTCGGGGTCGATGGCGGTGCCGCCGGCCACAACACGGTGCAGGGCATCGAGGAACTCCTCCACGCGTCCGACCCGTTCCTTCAACAGGTAACCCAGCCCTGTGACTCCGCCGGTGAGGAGTTCGGTGGCGAAGGTCTGCTCCACGTACGCGGACAGGACGAGCACCGCCAACCCGGGATGGCGGCGCCGGGCTTCGACGGCGGCTTGGATGCCTTCGTCCGTGTGAGTGGGCGGCATCCGTACGTCGAGGATGGCGATGTCGGGTCGGTGCTCGTCGATGGCTGCCAGTACGCCTTCGGGCGTGTCGGCAGTGGCGACGACGTCGAGCGACTCTGCTCGCAGAAGGAGCGCCAGACCCTCACGCAGCAACGCGTCATCTTCGGCAATCACGATCCGCATGAGAGTTCCACTTCCAAGTGCTCAGGCCGCCTGGTGCGCTGCCCACGGTGAGCGTACCGTCGTGCGCCGCCGCGCTGTGCCCTACGCCGGCACGGCGGTCGTCAGGGGTGTGGCCGACGACGCTGCCCGCCCAAGCCCGTCCGGAACCAGCGTATTTGGTGTGCCGGGTGACCCGGCCCAGCGCGCCGGTGAGGTCGTACGTGGTGGGGGTCCGGTGGACGGGGGTGCCGCCCGGGCCCGCCACCGCCCGGGCGACAATAACGGCATGAGCACTGACACACCCGCCTCCTCCGTCGTGCGACGCGCGGGCCCCGGCGACGCCGCAGCCCTGGTCGTCCTTCGTGCGCTGATGCTCCAGGACATGGGGATGCCCGTGGGCCCGGCCGACGCGGCTTGGCGCGAGACCGCCACGCATTGGTTCGCCCGTCGGCTCGCCGACGAGGACGAGTTCGCCGCCTTCGTCGTCGAGGATCCGCTGCTCGGGGTTGTCAGCAGTGCCGTCGGCTCCTGCGACCACCACGCCCCCGGCCCCACCAACCCCACGGGGTTGCACGGCCATGTCCAGAACGTCAGCACCGACCCCCGCGCCCGGCGCCGCGGCCACGCGCGGGCCTGTCTCGAGGCGCTGCTTACCTGGTTCGGCACGGAGACGCCGGTACGGGTCGTCAACCTCAACGCCACCTCGCGCGGCCAGGCGCTCTACCAGGACCTGGGTTTCACGGCCCCCCGCTTCCCCGCACTGCAGCTCAGGGTGCCCGACGACCCCGCGTAGGCCCGCCTCTTCTGCCGGGCGCGGCCGGCGTCGTTCATCCACCGGCGCCGCAGAAAAGCGACAAGTCGGCGGTGGCGAGGCCGGGCGCGGGGGCGGCCCGGGCACGCCGCCCCCGCAGGCAGGAGCGAAGGGGTGCCGTTGCGGGGGCGCGAACACGAGCTGGCGCCCCCGCCCGGCGGGAATGGTCAGACACGGCCCAGGGACGCCTCACGCGGTGCGCAGGGCGTCCGCGGGTGGTGTGCGCAAAGCGTGTCGGGTGGGCAGTTCGACCGTGAGGAAGGACGTCAGCGCGACCGTCACCACTACGGCCGGCAGCAACCATGCCGGGCCCGCCGGCCAGGGGTGGCCGAGGTAGCCCTGGCCCAGCAGGCCGAGGGGCAGTGCCGACAAGAGCAGCCCTGAGGCGAGTCCGGCCGCCGCGATCACCGCAGCCTCGCGGCGCATCATCGCGCGGATCTGCCGGGGTGTCGTGCCGACCAGGCGCAGAGCAGCGATCTCCGCCCGGCGCTGGGCGGTGGCGGCGACCAGTTTGTTGGCGATGCTCAGGAGCAGGTAGCCGAGCAGCACCACGATGACGGCCAGGTTGATCCACACCTCGGGCGGCGTGTCCTTGTCGCCCGCGCCCTGTGCCGTGGTCGCCAGGGCCAGGCCGGAGCGACTGGCGGCGAACGCGGTGAGGCGCTGCCCGGTGGCGGGCGTGCCGTCCGTGCGCACCAGGACGCGCTGGTCGAGGTCTGTCGTGGTGTGTCCGTCTGTCAGGTCGCGGGAAAGGATCACCGGCCCGAACCCCAGGCTCCGCTCGTACACCGCGACCACCTCGGCCTCGACGCGCGATCCGTCGCCCAGAACCAGACGCACATGTTTCCCGAGCCCGGCGCCCTGTGTGCGGGCCGCCTCGTCGCTGACGGCGATGGTGGATCCTGCGAGCCGCCCGAGAGCGCCCTTCCGGACCTTGAGGTCGAGGACATCACCCGCGTCGGGCGTCAGGACCATCGCCGAGGCCTGCTCGGGCGTGGTCTCGCCGAACTGCCGGTACTCCCACACCACCGGGGTCGTGCCGACCGGTACCGCCGCCCGCACCCCCGGCACCTTTCGCAGCCCGGAAACGGTGTTCAAGGGCAACCCGCCCAAGCCCGGCGCGCTGACCTCGTACTGGGCGAGGGTGCCGGCGCGGGTGTCGTCGGACGTGGCGGCCAGCACCGTGGTCTGCGTGAGCGCGTACGTAAGGACGAACACGACGCCCATGGCGAGCGGGGTGACGACTCCCGACAGTCGCTGCGAGTAGGCGCGCACGTTGGACATGGCCAGCCATGTCGGTGCCGCCACCCCGGGCCGCAGCCGCCGGACGACCGCCTCGCCGGCGTGCTTCACCAGCGCCGGGCCACAGAGGGCCAGGCCGATCGCGGCGATGATGCCCGCGATGGACGTGGCGGAGGCTCCCACGACGGACCGGGACAGCAAGGGTGCCGCCGACAGCACGCTCGCGGCGAGGATCAGCAGGGCGCCGAAGAGGGTGCGTGTCGGCGAGAGACGGCGCGGTTCGCTTCGGGACTCGGCGACCGCTTCGGTGGCGGGCATGCGGGACGTACGCCAGGCTGCGCACCGCGCCGACAGTTGAACGGCAGCTCCTACCAGGAGCAGCGTAGCCAGCGCGGGGACCGGGCCGATGGTGAGGGGAAGTTCCTCCGGGAGTACGCCGCGGTCGGCCAGGATCTGCCGGAACTGGCCCGCCAGCAGATAGCCGAGGGCCACTCCCGGCACCAGGGTCACGGCCGCGACGACGGTCGACTGTGCGGCGGCCAGGTGTCGGATCTGCTTCGGCGTCGCACCGACGGCCCGCATCAACGCCAGGTCGCGGCGCTGCCCGGCGATCGTCACCCCCAGGGCGCCGGCGACCACGAAGCCGGTGATCAGCAGCACGATCCCACCGAGCGAGCCGGCGATGAGAATGAGGAGGGAGCGTGCCGAACCCACGCCGGGCGCTACCGCCTCACCCCGCTCGGTGCCCGTGGTGACTTTCCACCCGGTAGCGGTAGCGGTAGCGGCCAGTCGGTCACGGACCCTCGCAGCGACCTGCTGCTCATTGCCGGGTGCGACGCGCAATCCGATCAGGTCGACGGTGCTGGCACGTGACCCCACGTCCCGACGGGCGAGCCGCAGGGCCGTTCCGTCCGCGAAGTACACGCCGGCGCCGGGTGCGTCGACCACTGCCGAGACCCGGTAGGGAGCGGCCGGCCGGCCGTTGGCCACGACCCGGATCCGTTCACCGACCTTGGCCCCCGTTCCGGCAGCTACCGCGATCTCGTCCACGCCTGCCGGCGGCCGGCCCTGGACGCGCGGCCGCGCCAGCAGTTTCACCGAGGACCATCCGTGTCCCGCTGCCCGCGGGTCCTCGGCAGGCGGCACCACCTGACCGCGCGCGTCGAGCAGTGCGGCCGGGAAACCGATGTCGCCGACCGCGTCGGTGACATCGGGCAGTGCCGCCAGCTGCTTTACGAGCGCCGTCGGAATCGCGGCGCGCTCGGACAGTGCGAGCGGCAGGTCACCGCTCGTGTGGTATTCCTGGTCGGCGGCGACTACGACGTCCGCACCGCCGAGCCGTCCGGGTGGCAGGTGGGAGCGGAGTCCGGACTCGGCCAGCACACCGGTCCCGGTGATCATCACAGCGCCGCCGAGGACCGCGCACGCCACGGCGATCAGCGCGGTGATGCGGTGGGCGGCCATGCGCCAGGCAAGGTGCAGCATGGTCTACCGCTCCCCCAACGCCACGAGACGCTCGGCCAGCCGCGAGGCGGTTGGCTGATCGAGGGACTCGACCACCCGGCCGTCGGCCATCACCAGTGCGCGGTGCGCGTGGGCCGCCGCGGCCGGGTCGTGGGTGACCATCACCACTGTCTGGTGCAGTTCGTCGACGAGCGCGCGCAGCAGATCCAGCACCTGCTGAGCGCTGCGCAGATCGAGTGCGCCGGTCGGCTCGTCCGCGAAGACGACGGCCGGCTGCGCTGCCAAGGCGCGGACGACAGCCGCCCGTTGCTGCTGGCCGCCGGAGAGTTCCGCGGGACGATGGGCGAGCCGGTCGGTGAGGCCGACCCGTTCGGTCAGCGTCCGCAGCCAGTCCCGGTCCGGGCGCCGGCCGGCCAGTCGCAGCGGCAGCGTGATGTTGTCCTCGATGCTGAGCGAAGGGATCAGGTTGTAGGCCTGGAACACGAAACCGACGCGCTCACGGCGCAGTTCGGTGCGCCGGGTCTCGTTCAGTTGCGCGATCTCCTGCCCGTCGATGCGGATACTGCCCGAAGTCGGGGAGTCCAGTCCGGCGGCGCAGTGCATCAGGGTGCTCTTGCCGGATCCCGAAGGCCCCATCACCGCGAGGAACGTGCCGGGCTCCACCGTCAGTGACACGTCGTCCAGAGCCCGTACGCCTCCGGCGTAGGTCTTGGCGACGTGCGCCAGCGCGATGGCGGGTGCCTTTTGGCCGGTGGTCACGGCGACGGCGGTTCTCATCGACGCCCTCGCACGGCACGCACGACCAGAGTGGCGGCGGCGAGCACGCTGACCCCGCCACAGACGAGAAGCACCCAGGTGCCGGCAGCGCTGTAGGAGGCCAGCATGTTCACGACCGCGCTGAGCACGATCGCCGCCCACAGCAGCGTACGAACGGCGTCCACGCTGTTGGCTCCACCGGGGTCGGGTGCCCGGCGACCCGGGCCGTGGGCCGTGGTGCTACTCAGGCGGTACTGGTCTTGCTGCGTCATGGGGGTCCTCCGGGGCTCGTCTGGGGCATCCGTCGTCGTGTTCTGATCCGCTTTCGATGCTAGGAAGCCGGACCCCCCGCGGCCGATCCCGCGAGCCGCCCGAAGCGGGGTACAGCAGGCTGTACTTCCGGGCTCCGCCAAGGCCGGCAGGCCGGTCGACGACATAGGGTCGACCGCGACGAAGCAGCGCGGAAAGACCCAGGGAGGACGGATGGCGACCCCGACCACATCCGTGAAGGACGTCGCTGTACGAACCGTGCGCGCAGCCGGCGCCGCGACCGGACAACTCGCCGGCGGCCTCGGCACGGCCGGCCTGGCGCTGGGTCTCCTGGTGCTCTTCGCTCTGGCCGCCGTGACCGCACCGATCGGTGTGGGGCTCCTGATCGCGCCCGCCGCACTGCGATCCCTGCACGCCCTGGCCGCACGGGAACGCGAACGCCTCACCCGCCGGGGTCTCGAGGTCATCGCCCCCGATCCGCCGCCAACACGGCTGCGAGCCGCCCTCGTCGACCCCACCACCCGGCGCGAACTGCGCTGGCTGATCCGGCACGCCACCCTGGGCTTCTCCCTCGGGCTTCTCGGCCTCTGGCTCCCGGTGTTCGCCGTCCGGGACGGCACCTTCCCCCTCTACTGGCGCCTCGTCCCCGAAGGCGCGAGCAGCACGTCGATCGGACTCGGATCCGCCCAGTCCTGGCCGGACGCCATCGCCGTGGGCCTGCTGGGCCTGGGCTGGATCGCCATCGTCCTGGGCCTGTCACCTGCCATGGCCCGGCTGCAGGCGGCCCCGGGGCGCACACTGCTCGCGGCCGGCCCGGACACCGATCTGTCGCTGCGCGTCGCTGAACTCACCGCTACCCGTGCGGGAGCCCTGGATGCCCACGCAACCGAGCTGCGGCGCATCGAACGCTCCCTGCACGACGGCGCCCAGAACCGACTGGTGTCGGTCACGGTGCTGCTCGGCGCGGCCCGTCGTATGGCGGCCCGTGATCCGGCCGCCGCCGACGAACTCCTCGAACGCGCTCAGTCGGCTGCGGAAGAGGCCCTGGCCGAGTTGCGTACCGTGGTGCGCAGCATCCTGCCACCGGTGCTGGCCGACCGGGGGCTGGCGGGAGCCCTGTCCGGGCTGGCCGCGGACAGCCCGGTGCCCTGCAGCATCGAGGACGACGTTCCCGAACGATGCGCGGCGTCCGTCGAAACGACCGCCTACTTCGTCGTGGCCGAGGCGTTGACCAACATCGCCAAGCACAGCGGCGCCACGCGGGCCACCGTCACCGTCCGCGGGCACGGTGGCCGACTGCGGCTGTTGATCGAGGACAACGGCCATGGCGGCGCCGAGGAGGGTGGCGGTTCGGGCCTCGGCGGCATCCGTCACCGGGTCGCGGCTCACGACGGCACTTTCCGTGTGACCAGTCCGTCCGGCGGCCCGACCGTCCTGCAGGTGGACCTCCCCTGTGGGACCTGAGTCCCGAACCGTCCGGCACGGATGAAGGCCGTCGCGGGACGTAACCCCAGGACGGGAACCGAGACCACGGACACCCGCGCGGCCCACTCCCCGCGTCGCCGTCGCGTCCGCTGAACGACAGAACCCCGGCTCAGGGCGGATCCGAGCTGGGGTTCACAGTGAGCCGCCTGTCCGATTCGAACCGAAGACCTCCGCATGACAAGTCCCGGCAGGATCATGCCTCTTACTGCCGACCGGTCATGCCTGGTGCTGCACCGCGAAGTTCGTGGAGGGGTGGAGGGCTGGTCGGGCCGGGGTGTCGGGGTACAGACCTCCGGCGCGGGTGAGGCAGTCCTCCGGGCTGCCGGCGGGTAGCCCGGAGGGGAGGCCCAAGGAGCTGCGGGGGCCCTCTGCGTGCGTGGACGCCGCCCGCACCCCGCCGGCCCCGCTCCCTCACGCTTCACGCGGCTTCTTCCGCGTCGTGCGTTCCGACGCCGCTCGTGCTCGGCACCGAGATCCTCCAGCCCCTCCGCGTCCCGATAGCGGCCGGATAGTCCGGCGGGCAGGGGCGGATAGGCGGTCCGGGAAGAGTGGCCCCTGCCAGGCCACCCCCAGCCAGATCGTGAGGACCCGAAGATGATCGAAACCCGACCGCGCCAGGTGACCGGGGAGGTGACGTCCTCGGATGCCGTCAGCCTCGACTCTGTCGTGAAGCGGTTCACCGATGCCAAGGGGGAGCGGTTCACCGCCGTCGACGGCATCGACTTGCGCATCCGGCGGGGTGAGATCGTGGCCTTCCTCGGACCGAACGGCGCCGGCAAGACGACCACCATCGACATGCTGCTCGGGCTGACGCGGCCCGACGAGGGCTCGGTGCGGCTGTTCGGACGTGAGCCGCAGCAGGCGGTGCGCTCCGGACAGGTCGCCGCGGTGCTCCAGTCGGGCGGGCTGCTGCCCGACCTGAGCGTCGAGGCCACCGTGCGGATGCTCGGTTCGCTGCACCCCGGTGCCGACATCGACGCGGTGCTGACCCGAGCCGGGCTCGACCAACTGCGCGGCCGTCGCGTCGCGGAGTGCTCCGGCGGCGAGCAGCAGCGGCTGCGGTTCGCCCTCGCCCTGCTCTCCGGGCCCGAGTTGCTGGTCCTGGACGAGCCGACGGCCGGTATGGACGTCGTCGCCCGCCGGGAGTTCTGGGCCACCGTCCGTGAGGACACGGAGCGCGGCATGACGGTCATGTTCGCCACCCACTACATGGAGGAAGCGGACCGGTTCGCCGACCGGGTGGTGATGATCGACCGCGGTCGTGTCGTCGTCGACGGTTCGGTGTCCGACGTGCGGTCCGCTCTCAGCGGGCGCACCGTGTCGGCGCGGATCGGCGAGCAGGACGCGGCCTCCCTCGCGCGGTCCCCGCTGGTCCGCTCGTGCACCCCGCGCGGCGGGCGGTACCACTTCGACACCACCGACTCCGACGCGCTGCTGCGCCTGCTGATCGAGCAGACGTCCGCCACCGACATCGAGGTCACCCCGCGCAGCCTCGAAGAGGCATTCATGACCCTCACCCACCACAGCCGTACCGAAGGGGGCACCCGATGAGCGCCACCTCAGCCACCCGCGAGGTGCGGACCTCGCCGTTCAGCGGCGTCAACGCCGTCTTCATCGGCTACGAACTGCGCCGCCGCTTCAACCGGCAGACCACGATCTTCACGCTGCTGTTGCCGGCCGTCCTCTACCTGGCGCTCTTCCGTACCGAACCCGCCGACGCCACCCTCCCGCACGGCAACTTCGCGGCCTGGATGATGATCGGCATCGCCGTGTACGGGGCGGGGACCGCGGCGGTCAGCTCGGCGGCCACCATCTCCGTGGAGAAGGCGTCCGGCTGGATGCGCACCATGGCGCTCAGCCCGCTCGCCCCTCCCGGCTACCTCTTCGTCAAGGTGCTGTCCTCCGTGATCATGGCGGCGGTGCCGGTGGCCGTCGTGGGTGTGCTCGGTGCGTTCACCGGGGTGGAGGCCACGGCCACGGTGTGGGTGACGTCCCTGCTGGTGGCATGGCTCGGCGCGGCCGTCTTCGCCGCCCTCGGCATCACGCTGGGGCTCGCTCTCAAGCCCGACACCGTGATGCACATGCCGGGTCTGACCATGACCGCGCTCGCCTTCCTCGGCAATCTCTTCATCCCGCTGTCCGGCACCATGCTGGAGATCTCCCGCTACTCGCCGATGTTCGGCGTCTCCACGCTCGCCCGCTACAGCCTGACCGAGGGCTACTCCTTCAGCGGTGAGCACTCCAGCCTCGCGATGGCGGTGGTCAATACCGTCGCCTGGTTCGCGGCCTTCTCCTTCATGGGCGTACGCCGTTTCCGCAAGAGCACCGGCCGGAACTAGTGCCGCGCCCGGCAATGTCTGCCCCCTGAGGAGCGGTGGTCGGTGCGTGCGACCACAAGGCGGCCGGAAGTCCTTGTAGCGGAGCCACCAGGGCTTCCGGTCAACGCCGCGAGTGCGCGTGCCGACCACCGCGACGGGGCAAAGCCTGCCGGGCGCGGCACTAGCCGCCCCTCACCGCCTCCTCTTCTCCTCCGTCCGACCTTTCCGCCTCCGACACCGGGCCCCGCACCGGTCAACGTCACCCCTACGAAAGGAGATTCGAACTCATGTACGCATTCGTCGTACCGGGGCAGGGCTCCCAGACCCCGGGCATGCTGGCCGGCTGGTTGCGCGACCCGGTGCACGCCGAGCGGCTGCGCGCCTGGTCCGAGGCCGCCGATGTGGACCTCGTGCACCTCGGCGGCAAGGCGCCGGCCGCGGAGATCGCCCGTACCGAGAACACCCAGCCGCTGCTGGTCGCCGCCGGGCTCCTCGCCCATGAGGCGCTCACCGCGGCCGAGCCGGACGGCCCGCTGGTGGCCGCCGGGCACTCGGTCGGGGAGCTGACCGCGGCGGTGTACGCCGGGGTGCTCGACCCCGCGGACGCCGTGCGGCTGGCCGCGGTGCGTGGCCGGGCGATGGCCGCGGCCTGTGCCGAGGTCCCCACCTCGATGGCGGCCGTGGTCGGCGGCGAGGAGGCCGACGTACTCGGCCGCATCGACGAACTGGGCCTGTACGCGGCCACGTTCAACGGTCCGGGACAGATCGTCGCGGCCGGACCCACGGCGGACCTGGAGCGTCTCGTGGCCGCCCCGCCGCCCTCCGCCACGGTCAAGATGCTCCAGGTCGCCGGCGCCTTCCACACCCCGTACATGGAGTCCGCGCGCCGGGCCGTCGCCGCGGCGGCCGAGCGGACACCTTTCCGGCGGCCGACCGGGTCCCTCCTGTCGAACGCCGACGGTTCGGTCGTCCGCGAACCGGACGACATCCGCCGCCGGCTGGTCGAGCAGGTGGTCAAGCCGGTGCGCTGGGACCTGTGCCTGGAGTCGCTCGGCCGGATCGCACCCGAGGTGACGGTCTGTCTGCCGCCCGCCCGCACCCTCGCGGGCATCCTCAAGCGCCAGCTTCCCGAGCTGGCCGTCGTCTGCGTCACCACACCCCGGGACCTCGACAAGGTGCGCTCCCGGATCGGTGCCGCAGTCGCCTGGAAGGAGGACCTCGTTCATGCCGGTGTCTGAGCTGTTCGCACGCGCCCGCGCCGAGCACCCCGGGCACCTCGCCCTCGTCGACGCCGAGGGGCCGCTGACCTACGCGGAGTTGGGTACCGAGACCGACCGGGCGGCCGGCTGGCTGCGCGGTCAGGGAGTGGACGCGGGTGACCGCGTCGTCTACGCCGGTGGCGGCGACCGCACCTTCCTCGCCCTCCTGTGGGCCGCGTTCCGCATCGGGGCGGTGTTCGTCCCGGTGCACCCCGACCTCACGGACACCCAGATCGACCACATCGTCCGGGACTGCACGGCCGCTCTCGCCGTCTGCCCGCCCACCGCGGGCGGCGCCGCCCGGAAGACCGTGGAGGTGGAGCGGGCCGTACGGGAGATCGCGCACACGCCCGCCGACCACACCACCGCCGAGGTCGCGGACGACGCGGTCGCCCTGCTGATCTACACCTCCGGCACCACCGGCCGCCCCAAGGGCGTCGTCTGCCCGCACCGGCAGGTCCTCGCCGCGGTCCTCGCGGTCAACGCGGCCCTCGGCTACCGCGCCGACGACGTGGTGCTGTGCCGGCTGCCGCTCTCCTTCGACTACGGCCTCTACCAGGCCCTGCTGTGCACGCTGACCGGCTCGGCCCTGGTGCTCACCGACCGGGCAGGCGACCTCGGACTGATCCGGTTGATCGAGCGCCACGGAGTCACCGTCGTCCCGCTGGTGCCCTCGCTCGCGCAGATCCTCGTCCTGCTGCAGAGGAAGCTGCGCCGCGCCACCAGGGTCCGGCTGTTCACCAACACCGGTGCACGGCCCAGCCCTACGGTGATGCGCGAACTGCTCGCCGCCTTCCCGGGCTCCGGCTTCGCCTCCATGTACGGGATGACCGAGTGCAAGCGCATCTCCGTCCTGGACCCGGCGCTCTACGAGCGGCATCCCGACGCGGTGGGCCGCGCCATCCCCGGTGCCCGGGTACGGACGGTCGGCCCGGACGGGCGGACCCTGCCGCCGGGTGAGGTCGGCGAGATCGTCGTCGAGGGCGAGACCGTGATGGCCGGGTACTGGGGGGTCCCGCTGGAGCGGCAGAACCGGTACGTGCGCCGCGCCGACGGCTCCCTGGAGCTGCACACCGGCGATCAGGGCCGGCTCGACGACGACGGACTGCTCTACTTCGTCGGCCGCGACGACGACATGATCAAACGGCGCGGTGTGCGGATGGGCCTGTCGGAGATCGAGCTCGCCGCCGAGCGCGTCCCCGGCGTGTACGCCGCCGTCGCCCCGCGCCCCGCCGACGAGGACGCCCCCCTCCTGCTCGCCGTGCAGACCGATCTCGACCCGCTTGAGGTCCGTACGGCGCTCGCCCGCCTGCTGGACCCGGCCCGTCTTCCCGACGTGATCGTCCCGCTCGACACCGTGCCGCTGACCGCCAACGGCAAGCCCGACCGCGCGGCCGTCGCGCTGCTGCTCCGGGCCGCCGCCGCACCCTCCACGGCCGTCGCCACGGCCGTCACCACAGTCCCCGCCGCACTCACAGGGAGCTCCCATGGACCAGTCGCAGTTTGACCAGCTCGTAGAGGAGATATGCGCCGTGCAGATCACCAGCTCCGAAGTGCCGCTCGTGGATCTCGGCGTGGACTCGCTCCACACCGTCGCCCTGGTGATGGCCGTCGAGGACCGGTTCGGCATCGAGCTGGACCCCGACGCGCTCGCCGACCTCTCGCTCACCTCGTCGGCCGGCCTGCTGAGGCTCGTGCACGAGCAGCTGGCGAGCGGCGCGCACGCGTTGTCGGGGAGCTGACCGCCATGTGGACCGACATAAGACCCGCGGCCGAGATGCCGCAGCTCTTCGAACGGGGCGGTGACCTGATCTCGTTCGCCGGCGGCCTGCCGGACCTCGACCTGCTGCCCCTGAAGGAACTCTCCGAACAGTTCGCCCGGCTGACCCGGATCGGCGGCCGGATCGCGCTCCAGTACAGCACCCCGCACGTGGCCAGGGCCCTCGTCTCCGCCATCACCGACCTGATGGCCCGCGAGGGCGGCAGAACCGGCGCCGCGAACCTGGTGCCGACCGCCGGATCCCAGATGGGGCTGTTGGCCATCGGCCTCGGCCTCGCCTCGCCGGGGGAGACCGTACTCTGCCAGACCCCCGCCTACCCGGGCGCGGCCACCGCGTTCCGTACGGCGGGACTGCGACTGCACGGGGCCCCCGAGGACGCCGAAGGGCTCGACCCGCTGGAGCTGCGGGCGACCGTGGCCCGACTGCGGGCCGACGGGCAGCGGGTACGGATGCTGTACTGCAACCCGACCTTCCAGAACCCCACTGGCGCCACCCTCTCCGTCGAGCGGCGACACCAACTGGCCGGCGTGGCGAGGGAACTGGACCTGCTGATCGTCGAGGACAACCCCTACGGGCTGCTCGGCTTCGACGGCGGCACGGTCCAGACCCTCCAGGGCATCGACCCTTCGAACGTCGTCTACCTCGGCACCTTCTCCAAGGTCTTCGCGCCGGGGCTGCGCTGCGGCTGGATCGCCGCGCCCGAGCCGGTCGCGGAGCGGCTGCGCCGCACGACCGAGGTGATGGCGCTGTCGCCGTCGGCGTTCGCCCAGGCCGCGCTCGCCGCGTTCCACGCCCGCGGTGGCTGGGACAGCCTGATCGACGCCTATCGCGAGCGCTACCGGGAGCGGTGCGGCCTGATGGCCGACGCGCTGGAGGAGGAGCTGGGAACCGAGGGTCCCTGGCGGTGGCAGCGGCCGGAAGGCGGCTTCTACCTGTGGTTGCGGCACGAGGGCGGCGCCGACACCGGCCGCTTCGCACTCGCCGCGGCCGAACAGGGCGTCTCCTTCGTCCCCGGCAGCCACTTCGGGCTCGACGGGGAGTGCGGCGACACGCTGCGGCTCTGCTTCAGCAACGTCCCGCGCAAGCGCATCCCCGAGGGGGTCGCCCGGCTCGCGGCGGCGCTGCGGGGCGAGGAGGCCGGCACCGGCACCGCGTCCGGCACCGACAGGGACGTCGACGCGGACCTCGGGAGGCGGGTCGCGTGACCAGCACCACCCGTGAAGCGCTGCGCGAGCACGACTGGGCCGACTTCCGGCCCACCCGGCGCCTCGGCGACAGCGAATGGCACATGTGGGGCGTCGGACTGCTGCGCAGCGCCGGCTTCCCCGCCTCGGGACTCGACCTGCTCGGCGGGCCGGCGGCGGCCGACGCGGCCGACCGCGGGGACGCGGACGCCTTCACCGCCGCCTACCTCGCCGACAGCGCGGCCGAAACGCGCCGCCTGGCCGTCCTCGCCGGTGACGAGAAGGTCCGCACGGCCATCGCCTGGCAGAACCGCACCGTCTACCGCGTTCTCGACGCGCTCGCCGCCGGTACGGGCAAGGAGTCCAAGCGCAAGCAGCGGGAGCGCACCCTGGCCATGTACTGGCTGCGCTACTGCGCGAAGGCCGAGACCATCGGCTTCTTCGGTCCGGCCGCCTGGATGTCCGTCGGGCGCGCGCCCGGAGGCCTCGCGGTGGACCATGGCGAGCGGCTGGTCGCGCGCAGCCGTACGTACTTCGAACGCTGGGCGCTGGCCGCCGTCGCGGACTGGATGACCGCCCAGCCCGGCGCCCGCTGGTGGTTCCCGCCGCTGCCGCGCCCCGACGTCCACCTCGACGGTGACCGGCTGCTCCTGCCGGGCGGACGCGTGACGCGGCTGCGTCCGGAGGACCGGCAGGTCCTCGGCCACGCGGACGGGGAGCGCAACGGTGCGGCGATCGTCGAGGCCCTCGTCCGCGAGGACGGCTGGGACGCCGAGGGGGCACGGCCCCGCGTCGAGAAGATCCTGACCCGGCTGCTCAAGCAGCGCGTGCTGAGCTGGGACGCCAACATCCCGGTCGACGTGCGGGCCGAGCGGATTCTGCGACGGCGGGTCGCCGCCGTCGCCGACCCCGAGCTGTTCGTCCGCTTCGAGACCGTCCTCACCGAACTCGACCGGCACCGCGACGCCATCGACGCCGCCACCGAAGCCGACGAACTCGCCGCGCGTCTCGACGATCTGGACGCGTACTTCGTCCGGACGACCGGACTCGACGCCTCCCGCGACGAGGGCAAGGCGTACGCGGGCCGCACCCTCTGCTACCAGGACGCGGTGCGTGACTGCCAGGTCGAGGTCGGCACCGGCTTCCTGGACGGGATCGCCCGGCCGCTCGCCCTGGTGGCCGACGCGGCGGACTGGTTCGGCAACCGCCTGGTGGAGCTGGTCGAGGCGGAGGTGGCCGGGTTCGTCCGGGCTGCCGCGCCGCGGCGCTCCCCCGTCACGCTCGCCGACGTGTGGACGCAGGTGCTCGGCCTGTTCTGGGGCGGCGACGGCGCCCGGCCGGTGCACACCGCCACGAGGGAACTCGCCCGCAAGTGGCGTGAGGTCCTCGATCTCGATCCGGCCGGCGTGGAGCCGGTCGCGCTGCGGGTCGCCGACGTCGAGCGGCGGGCGCGCGCCGTCTTCGCCACCGGTCCGGTCCGCTCGCCCCATCTCGCCCTGCACAGCCCCGACCTCCAGGTGGTCCGGGAGGCGGACGGGGACCTGACCGTCGTCCTCGGCGAGCTGCACGCCTGCCTCGCCACCTGCGACCTGCCGTTCCTCGACTGGACCAGTGACGCCGGCTCCCTGCGCGACAAGGTGAACGCGGCGATCGGCGCGCCACGCCTGGTACCGCTGCTCCCGGTCGACTGGAAGCGCAATAGCGGCCGCATGGTGCCCGCCCCCATCGGCGCGGGTGACCGGCTCATCGGTTTCACCCGGGCGCCGTTCGACGACCGGTCCCGGATCGACCCGGCGGCCGCGATCACCCTGGCCGAGCGGGACGGCACGGTCACCGCCACCACGCCCGACGGGCGTGAGTGGAACATGGCCGAACTGCTCGCCGTCCCGGTGTCGATCATCGCCGCGGACGCTTTCAAGATCGGGCTCGACCGGCCGCACGCCCCCCGCGTCACGCTCGACGGGCTCGTCCTGTTCCGGGAGACCTGGCGGGTGCCGGCCGCGGAGATCCCGCTCGCCACCAAGCCCGACCGGGCGGGCGACTACCTGGCCGTACGGCGCTGGCTGCGTGCGGGCGGGCTGCCCGACCAGGCCTTCGTGAAGTTCCCGCAGGAGACGAAGCCGTCCCTGGTCGACTTCACCAGCCCCACCCTCGTGCTCTCCTTCGCCAACCTCGTCCGCCGCACCCGGCGCCTCGACGCGGACGCCACCGTGATCCTCAGTGAGCCGCTGCCGCACCCCCGGGACTCCTGGCTCACGGGAGCCGGCGGCGAGCGCTACGTCAGCGAACTCCGGCTGCAGATCAGCAGAAAGGTACCGGAATGACCGTGGCCCCCTCCGCTGCGGCGACCCGCGCCGCAACCGCGGCCCGTCCCCGCGATCCGGACATCATCGCGACGATCGGCTCCACCCCGCTGGTCGCCCTCGACCGTCTTTTCCCGCCCACGCGTTTCCAGGTCTACGGCAAGTGCGAGCGGTTCAACCCGGGCGGCTCCATCAAGGACCGCGCGGCCCGCTCCATGATCGAACACGCCCTGTCCACCGGGGTGTTGATGCCGGGGATCTCCACCGTCGTGGAGTCCTCCTCCGGCAACCTGGGTATCGCCCTGGCCCAGCTCTGCAACTTCTACCGGCTCGACCTGATCTGCGTCGTCGACCCGCGCACCACCGCCCAGAACGCCGCGATCATGCGGGCGTACGGGGCGACGGTCGAGGTCGTGGACCGCGACGCGGAGACCGGTGAGTACCTGCCGTCGCGGATCAGGCGGGTGGGGGAACTCCTGCGCACCGTGCCCGACGCCTACTGGCCCAACCAGTACGGCAACGAGTACAACGCCCTCGCCCACCAGCACACCATGCGCGAGATCCACGAAGCGCTCCCCGAGGCTCCCGACTACCTCTTCCTGGCTGCCGGCACCACCGGCACGCTGCGCGGCTGCGCCGAGTACATCGCCGCCGAGGGCTTGCCCACCCAGGTGGTGGCGGTGGACGCGGTGGGCAGCGTGATCTTCGGCCCGCCCGAAGCCTGGGAGCGCCGGCACCGCCGCACCATCCCCGGGCACGGCGCGGCGGTGGTCCCGGCGCTCCTGCGTCCCGGTCTCGCGGACCGGGTGATGAAGGTGACCGACCTGGACTGCGTGCGCGGCTGCCGAGCCCTGCTGGCGAAGGAGGCGATCCTCGCCGGCGGTTCGTCCGGCGCTGTCATGGCCGCCCTGCTGGACGCCTCCTCCTGGATCACCCCGGGTGCCACCTGCGTCGCGATCCTCCCCGACGGGGGCGACCGCTATCTCGACACGATCTACAGCGATTCCTGGGTGGAGTCCCGCTTCGGCTGACCGCCCGCTCTCCTTTCCCCACCCCTCCTTCACGCAGAGGAATTGACCTGTCATGAGAATCCTCGGTCGCGAGGACGTCGCCGCCGCGCTCAGCGGCCTCGACCCCGCCGTGCTCGACGCGGTACGCACCGCGTACGTGCTGCACGGCCAGGGCCGCTCGGAGGTGCCGTTCTCCGGGTTCCTGCGCCCGCCCGGCGACGACGGCTCCCGCATCATCTCGCTCCCCGCCTACCTGGGCGGACCCGAGCCCGTCATGGGCCTGAAGTGGATCTCCTCGTTCCCGGCCAACGTCGAGCGGGGTCTGCAGCGCGCCTCGTCGGTGCAGATCCTCAACGACCTGCGCACCGGCTACCCGACCGCGGTCCTGGAGGCCAGCCAGATATCGGCGTCCCGCACCGCGGCGTCGGCCGCCCTCGCGAGCAGCACCCTGCACGGCGACCGCCCGGTGCGCACGGCCGGGCTGATCGGCTGCGGCACCATCAACCGGCGCGTCCTGGACTTCCTCGTGCTGGTCCACCCGGAGCTGCGCACGGTCACCGTCCAGGACGCGGTGCCCGGTCGCGCGGCCACCTTCGCCGCCCAACTGGCCCAGGAGCGACCGGAGATCAGCTTCGTGGCCGGTGGCGTCGACGACGCGCTGCGCGCCGGCACGGTCTCCGTCGCCACCACCGACTCCAGCTACTGGCTCGACCTCGCCGCCCACCCCGACCGCCCCGAGCGTCAGGTGATCCTGCACCTGTCGCTGCGCGACCTGAGCACGGACTCCGTCCTGAACGCCTACAACGTGGTCGACGACATCGAGCACGTGATGCGCGAAGGGACCTCGCTGCACCGCGCCGAGCAGGAGGTGGGGCACCGCCGCTTCGTGGGCGCCGAGATAGCCACCGTGCTCGGCCGGAGCGAGGGACCGGAGACCCGGGGGACCGTCGTCTTCTCCCCCTTCGGTCTCGGCATCCTCGACCTCGCCGTCGCCCGGACGATCCTCACGGCGGCCAATCGGGACGGCATCGGCAGCGAGGCGGACGGCTTCGACCCCGGCTCGCACCGGGTCACCGCCGCCATGGCGGGAGTCGGGGCATGAGCATCCTGTTTCCCGAGGGCACCCGGGCCCTGGTCACCGGCGCCTCGCGCGGCATCGGCGCGGCCACCGCGCTCGCGCTCGCGGAGCAGGGCTGCGACGTCGTCCTCAACTACCACTCCAGCGAAGCCAAGGCGGAGTCGGTCGCGACACGGATCCGCGCCCTGGGCCGCGAGGCCCTTCTCGTTCAGGCCGATGTCGGTGACGAGGCCCAGGTCATCGCGATGTTCAAGCGGATCCGCACCGAGTGGGGGCCGATCCAGGTCGCCGTCCTCAACTCCGGCGTGACCGCCGACGGCCACCTCGCGGCCATGAGCAGTGCCAAGTGGCAGGAAGTCATCGGCACCAACCTCACCGGCTCCTTCCTCACCGCCCGCGAGGCCACCAAGCAGATGTACGCGAGTGGTGGCTCCATCGTCCTGATCGCCTCCACCAGTGGAATCGCCGGCCGGGCCGGCCAGGCCAACTACGCCGCCAGCAAGGGCGGAGTGATCGCCCTGGCCAAGACCCTCTCGTACGAGGTGGCGCCGCGCGGTATCCGCGTCAACGTCGTCGCCCCGGGGTTCATCGACACCGACATGGTCAAGAAGGTCCCCCCGGCCCACCTGAAGGAAGCCCTCCAGGTGATCCCGCTCGGCCGCACCGGCACCCCTGCCGAGGTCGCCCAGGCCGCTGTCTTCATGGCCTCGTCCGCCGCTTCGTACATCACCGGAAAGGTGCTGACCGTCGACGGCGGAATGATCCCCAACTGACCGCATCACCAACCGATTCACAGGAGAGACCCACTATGTCCACCGCCACCTTCGAGGACATCCGCACCCAGGCCGAGGCCCGTCTCGGCAAGAACATGAAGGTCAAGTCGATGATCATCGACCGGCTCGGGCTCGAAGTCGAGCCGGCCTTCGTCTCCGACAACCAGCCGCTGTTCGGCCGGGGCCTGGAGATGGACTCGCTGGACACGCTGGAGATCGTCGTCATGGTCAACAACGAGTTCGACGTGCTGATCAGCGACGACGACTTCGAGGCCTTCGGCTCCATCAACGCCCTCGTCGACTTCATCGAGGACCGGGAGACCGCCGCGTGAGCTCCGCGACCACACTCCTCGAAACGCAGGCCCCCGCGCCGGTGCGCAAGGCCCTGAGCTACTCGTCCGACGACATCAAGCAGATGCTGCCGCACCGCTGGCCGATGCTGATGATCGACCGGGCCTACGACGTCGTCCCGGGCGTCTCGGGCCGCGGCATCAAGAGCGTCTCCGTCAACGAGCCGTTCTTCGCCGGGCACTACCCGGACCACTCGATCATGCCGGGCGTGATGATCGTCGAGTCGATGGCCCAGCTCGTCGCCGTCGTCTACGTCGCGGAGATCCTCGAAAGCGCCGAGGGCACCGGAGGGGACGACGCCTCGCGAAGCGTCGGCTACCTCGGCTCCATCAGCACCATGAAGTTCTCCCGGCTCGTCGTCCCCGGGGACCAGCTCACGCTGGAGGCCAAGCTCGGGCAGCGCCTCGGAGGACTGCGCCAGGTGAAGGTGCGGGCGAGCGTCGGAACCGAACTCGCCGCCGCCGGGACGCTCGTCGTCACCACCGGCCGTAAGGGCTGAACTCCCCCTCTCTCTCAGGAGAGACAACCAACCAAAGCCACAAGACCGACAGAAGGAGGTGTGGTCATGGCCCTCACGATCCGCCCGTACCAGGAGGGCGACGCGCACGCCATCGCGGAGCTCTACAACCGTCACCGCGACAACCCCAACCCGGTCGCCGGGGGTGTCAGCGGCACCGAACTCGCCCACGAGCTGGCCGAGCGGGAGACGGCGACGTTCCTGGTGGCCGAGGACGACGATCGGGTCGTGGGTACGTTCGGCCTCTTCCACAACACCGGCCGGCGCTCGGGCCGGGCGGGTGAACTCATCGCGGACATGTTCTTCGTCCATCCCGCCCACCGGGGCGGCTTGGTCACCGGGCGGCTGTTCACCGAAGCCGTCGAGTGGATGATGCGCACCGGCTGCCTGGTGCTGCGGCTGACCGTCAACCCGGCCAACACCGTGGCTTTCCGGCTCTACCGGCGCGTCGGCTGCGTCTCGGTGGGCCGGGCCGTCCCCGGCGAGGACGGCAACGTGGAGCTGCACAACTACATCCCGCTCGTCGTACGCGGCGTCCTCGCCGACCTGGGCGAGCGGGCCACGGCGGCCCTCGGCAGCCTGACCAGCTTCGCGTCCGTCACCGAGTCCCGCGACGACGAGCTGCGCTCGGACGTGCGGGTGGTGGACGGGGTCCGCACCGTCGACTACAGCCTGGCGCTCGGCGAGTTCCGGATAGACGCGTCCGTGGACGTGGACCGGGGCGCCGTGCGCGAGGCCCGCATCATCGAGCCCGACGGCACGGTTCGGGCGCTGCGCATCACCCGGCCTCCGTACGAGGTGCGGGCCCCGCGCGGAGTGGCGCCGTACCGGTTCACCGAGTCCGGCCTCACCTGTGAGGTGGACGGGGAGGACGGCACGCTGAGCGTCCTCGTGGCCGGGCACCGCGGCCCGGTACTCGTCTCGACCTGGCCGAGCTGCCGGGCCGACCGCCCGGCCGGCTGGCGCGAGGGCGAGCCCCGCGACCTCACCCTGGAGCCCGTCGAGGGCGGGGTGCGGGTCACCGAGCGGGACGGTGACGCCACGGTCACCGGCACCTTCACCCTGGACGGCACCGGTCTGCTCCAGGAGTTCACCCGCACCGGCTCCGCGACCGGCCGGATCTTCCAGACCGTGGGCCTGCGCCAAGGCGTCTTCACCGATGCCGAAGGACAGGCCCACCCGATCGGGCTGGGCCAGGGGGTGCGCGACGCCTCCGAGATCGTCGCCGCCTCCCGGACCGTCCAGGAAGGCGCGGAGCTGACATGGCGGGGGCGGGACGTACGCGTCTCGCTGCCGGTGGACGGCCCCCTGCGGCTGGTCCACAGCACGCTCCTGGAGCGCCGCCCGGAACCCGGCGCGGACGGCGTGGCCCGGATGCGCACCACCATCCGTCCGAGCGGCGCGGACACCACGCGCCGCCTGGAGGCGCACGCCGCCGCGGGAGGCGTCACCGTCTGGCGGGAGGGCACCACCAAGGTGCTGCGCAGCCCCTACCCCCGCACCCGCTCCTACGGCTACAACCCCCACTGGTCCGCGGGCCTGTGGGTGACCCACGAGAACAGCCGCCACGACCGGGCCGCCGGGCTCGGCTGGGGCGTGCCTGCCCCCGGCGCCTGGGAGGCGAAGCACCCGCTCGGCCTCCACGCCCCGGAAACCGGCCTCGACTGGGAGATCGCCGCCGACGGCGACGGGATCCGCGTCGACGTCCGGGCGGGCGGGACGGACCGCGAGAGCGTGGTCTGGCTCACCCCGCAGACGCCGCTCAAGACGGCCGTCGTCCTCGACTCGGACGGCGAGCGCTGGGAGCTGAACTCCGGTGACTTCCGCCAGGTGTGGGCCCGCCGGGCGGCCGTCCGGCTCTCCGACGGGCGGTGGCTGCACTGCGCCCCCGCCGGCGGTCCGCACGACGAACTGGTGCTGCGCGCCTCGCCGTCGGGCCTGCTCGTCGGCGGAGTGTCCGCCGCACGGGAGAGCTCCTGGCTGCTCTCCGTACACGACGTACCCCTTTCCTTCTGAGCCACCGACCCGAAAGGCAACGACAGATCATGACCGCCACCACCATCGCCCCGGCCGTCCGTACCGCCATCGAGGACTACGCCACCCTGCGCACCGCCGTCGGCGCCTACCGCGTCACCGCCCCGCTGGTCAGACTGACCGGCGACGACCGGCTGACCTTCCTGGACGGCTTCCTCGCCAAGTCCGCCGACTACGTGGAGCCCGACTCGGTCCGTGAGGTGCTGGCGCTGAACGCCGACGGCACGCCGTTCGCGATCCTGCTGCACTTCGAGATCGGCGAGGAGTCGTGGCTGCTGCCGCGCACCGCCGTCACGGCCGACGAGCTCGGCACCTACCTCGGCCGGTTCGACGCCTCCGCCGGCGTCACCGTCGAGATCTCCCCCGACGGCTGGGGCGCCACCGCCTTCGAGGGACCCGTGGCCTGGTCCGTCGCGGCCGGCTTCGTGGACTTCGACATCTCCGGCCTGACCCTGCACGCCGTCACCGAGTCCACCCTCGACGTTCCCGGCGCCACCGCCCACCTGGCCCGCGTCGGCACCACCGGAGAGTACGGCTACCTGCTGCTCTCCGACGCCCCGCAGGCCGCCCACGAGGCAGTGCTCACGGGCGTCGCCGACAAGGGCGGCGCCGAGATCGGTGAGGACGGCCTCTTCCGGGTGCAGACCGAGGCCGGGATGGGCGTGTACAGCGCCGGATTCGGTGAACTGGGCGTCGGCGAGGCCGACCTGGCCTGGATGATCGACTGGAGCCGGATCGGCGAGTTCCACGGCTCCGACGAGCTGACCGCGCCGACCGGGTCCGAGGCGCGCCTCACCGCGCTCGTCGCCCCGGTCGGCAGCCGCTTCGCAGCCGGTACGCCGGTCACCGCGGCCGGTCAGGAGGTCGGCACCGTCCTGCACCAGGCGCCGGCCGCCAACCCGGAGGAGGAGCTGGTCCTGGCCCTGCTCGACAACCCCTTCTGGGTGCCGGGACTGGAGCTGACCGCCGCGGACGAGGCGGGCGACGAGCGCCCGGTGCGCACCGCGACCCTGCCCCGGGTCATCGCCCGCTCCCTCACCGTCAAGATCGCCTGAAAGGCCGGGTCATGACACCTGCGAACATTGCCCTGACAGGTCTGGGGCTGATCACCGGAGCTGGTGACGACGTGGAGAAGAGCTGGTCGTCGATCGCGGCCGGCACCACCGGCATCCGCACCAACACCCTCTTCGACACCTCCGAGCTGCTCACCGACTGGGCGGGCATGGCCACCGCCGAGCAGCCCGCCCACCTGGACCGCTGCTACGCGCTCGCGGCCACCGCGATCCGCGAGGCCCTGCACGGCAGCGGCCTCGACCTCGCAACCGTGGACCGCGACCGGGTGGCCGTCGTGGTGGGCTCCAGCCTCGGCGCCATGCCGACGCTGGAGGCCACCCACCGCACCTTCGTCCTGGAGGGCCGACTGGACGTCGGGCAGGCTGTCGCTTCCCAACTGCCCTGTGTGGGCGACTACATCGCGTCGGAGTTCGATCTGCGCGGCCCGCGCGTGGTCCTCTCCAACGCCTGTGCGGCCAGTGCCGTCGCCCTCGGCTACGCCGCCGAGCTGCTGTGGAAGGGCGACGTCGACTACGTCGTGTGCGGCGGCGTCGACCCGCTGGCGGAGCTGTCCGCCTACGGGTTCAGCGCGCTCGGCGCGCTGGACGCCGAGCCGTGCTCGCCGCTGTCCGCCTCCACCGGACTCACCCTCGGCGAGGGCGCCGGATTCATGGTCCTGGAGTCGGTGGAGCGAGCCGAGGGGCGCGGCGCCCGTGTCCTCGCGGAGCTGGGCGGGTACGGCCTGTCCTGCGACGGCTACCACCAGACCGCGCCCGACCCCAGCGGCAAGGGCGCCTGCGCCGCCATGGCACAGGCCCTCGACACGGCGGGCTTCACCCCCGCCGACGTGGACTACCTCAACCTGCACGGCACCGGCACCCCCGCCAACGACGCCTCCGAACCCAAGGCGCTGAAGCTCCTGTTCGGCCAGGAGATACCGGCGGCCAGCTCCACCAAGTCGATCCTCGGCCACACCCTCGGCGCGGCCGGCGCGGTCGAGGCCGTGGTGAGCACCCTGGCCATCGACCGGGGCACGCTGCCGCCCACCATCAACACCCGGGGCGTCGCCTCTCCGTACGGCCTGGACGTCATCCCGGACACCGGCCGCGACGCGCGCCCCGATGTGGTGGTGTCGAACTCCTTCGCGTTCGGCGGCAACAACGCCTCCGTCGTCCTCAACCGGCCCGGCCGTACCGGCTCCAGGCCGCCGCGCCGCGAGGCGGTCCAGGAGGTCGTCGTCACCGGGGTCGCCGGCCTGGCCGGAACGGCGGGCGGCACCGAGGCGATCAGCGCGGCCTTCGCCGGGGGGCGTCCTTGCTTCGACACCTTCGAGGAGGTCGCCGGCATCGGCAGGGTGCCTGTCGGCCGGGTCGACATCAAGGCCGCCTCGCGCGGCACGAACCCCAGCCGGGCCCGTCGCATGGACCCGCTGAGCCTGCTCGCCGCCTCCGCCGTGAACGACCTGTACGCCCGGCACGGCAAACCGTCGCGGGCCGTGGCGGAGTCGACCGGCGTCGTCTTCGCCACCGGGTACGGTCCGGTGACCTCGGTCCTGCGGTTCCACGAGGGCGTGGTGCGCTCGGGCATCACCGGTGCCAACCCGTCCCTGTTCGCCAACACCGTCGTCAATGCCGCCGCCGGCCATGTCGCGATGCTGCACCGCTTCCGCGGCTACACCGCGACCATCGCCAACGGCGGCACCAGCTCCGTGCTCGCGCTCCAGCTCGCCGCCAGGGTCATCGCCCGCGGCGCCGCCGAGCGAATCATGGTGGTGGTCGCCGACGAGTTCCCCGAGCAGGCCCTCGCCACCCAGGCGGCGCTGCCCGGCTACGCCCGGTCCGCGCACGTCGTACCCGGTGGGCGCACCGGCACCGTCCTCAGCGAGGGCGCCGCCGCGATCCTGCTGGAGAGCCGGGAGGCGGCCCGGGACCGGGGCGCCGACGTCCTGGCGCGGGTCCGCGGCTTCGGCGCCAGTGGCGAATCGGCCGGCATCGGCCGCATCTCCAGGGACGGCGCGGCCTGGGGACGCGCCCTGCGCTCAGCGCTCGCCGAAGCGGAGCTCGGACCGGAGGGCATCGGCACGGTCGTCTCGGCCGCGTCCGGCCACCCCCTGGTCGACCTCGCACAGCGGGCGGCCCTGCGCCACACCGGCCTCGAAGGCCGACCGGTCCTCGCCCCCAAGGCCCTGCTGGGCGAGACCTACGGCAGCGCGGGCGCCCTCGGCCTGGTCGCAGCCCTCACCGGCGCCGGCACCCCCGGCCCCGTGCTCCTGTCGAGTTTCGCGTACGGCGGCAGCTACGCGGCGGCCGTCTTCGACCCGGAGGCGTGATGGGCGCCCTGATGGGACTGCTCCTCGATCCGGGACTGAACGGGTACACGCTGGCGCCGGACGGGCCGGCGGCCGTGAGGGAGGCGGTGGGGGAGACGGTCGGGGAGGCGGTCGGGGAGGCGGTCAACGTTCTGGTCTCCCGGCACCGCGGGCTGCCCCGCGACCGGATGGGGCACCGGCTGTCCGCCTCGGGCCGCTCCCTGATCGTCGGGGCGCTCGACACGACGTACGGAATCCGGATCACCGCCGGCGACCTGGCGCGGGACAGCCTCAAGCGCTGGTCGGTGCCCGCCCTGGACCTGTCCGCCTCGGTGGCGCACGTCGGCACCTACAGCGCCGTGGCCTTCGCACCCGCCGGCCGCGCCATCGGCGTGGACATCCAGGACGAGCGCGACCGGCCGTACGCCCTGCGCTGGCTCGGTGACCTGCTCGGGCGTGAGGAGCCGGCCACGATCAGGGACTTCGCCGAGTGCGAGGCGCTCATCAAGGCCTCGCACCTGACGAAGGAGACCTTCGCCGGAACCCGGCTGCCTCCGTGGCAGCCGGGCTGGCGGCCCACGAACACCGGTACCTACGAGGTGCGTTCCGTCGTCCTGCGGCCCGAGGGCGAACCGCCCCTGCACCTCGCCCTCGCCTGCGACGCACCGGCCCCGGTGCGCTTCCACCACCTGGAGGAGGAATGACCCTCACCGCCGCGCGGCCGTACACCCGCCGCATCTCCCCGATCGAACGGGGCTACCTCAACGCCGCCGCGACCGGCACCCCGCAGCTCATCCAGATGGTGATCGAGGGCGAGGGAACACTCGACGCGGTCGCGCTGCGTCGGGCCTCGCGCGCGGCGACCGAGGCGAGCCCCGGCCTCGCGGTACGCCGCCGGGGCGCGCTCTGGCGCGCCGACGGCACCGCCCCCGAGGTCGTGGAACTGCCCACCGGCACCGGTCTCGACCACCCGTTCTTCCACCGCGATCTGTCGGTGGTCACCGGACCCGTCTGCGAACTGGGCCTGATCCGTGACGGGGGGACCACCCGGCTCGTCGTCCGGGTCAGCCACATCGTCACCGACGGGCGCGGTCTGCGGCAGTGGATCGCGGATCTCTTCCGGGCCCTGCGCGACGAGGACCTGGCCGGCTGTCCGGACACGGTGGACGACGCGCACTTCCGCGCGGCGGCGGGCGACGTCCGCCCGGCCCCCAAGGCCACCCGTCTCACCGGACTGCCCGCCATCATCGGCCAGGGGCCCGCGGGCGACCGGCCCCTGTGGCTGAGCCGCCGGGTGCCCGCCGCCCCGTCCGGGGTCACCGCACGCGCCGCGGCGGCGCTCTCCCGCCACCTCACCACGGACACCGGCCGCCTGATCGTCCCGGTGGACCTGCGCCGCCACGACACCACGACGCGCTCCACCGCGAACCTGACCTCGCAACTCGTCCTCGACCTGCGCCGCGACGACGCCTGGAAACGTGTCCACTCCACGCTGGTCCGCGCCCTGATCTCCAAGACCGAGGTCGCCATCCTCGACCGTGACTTCCTGCGCGACAATCCGTTCGCCAACAACCTGAGCGAGGCCCGCGCGTTCGACGGCACCCGCTTCCCCTGCACGGCGATCATCTCCGACCACGGCGAGGTCGACCCGCGGGCCTTCTCGACGCCGGCCTTCCGCGCCCACTCCTTCTCCACCCTGCCGATGCTGGTCCCGTACGCCGAGATGTTCCTGAGCGCCTGCCGCGTGGGCGACAGCACCGAGCTGACCCTGGCCTGCCGCGACCGTTCGGGTGCCCGGGAGAAGGCCGGGGCGATCCTGGACGACATCGCCGAGGCCTTGAGCTCCGGCTGAGCCGGCGCCCCGGCGGACGACCCGGTTCCGGCGGACGAGCCTGCCTCGGCGGACGACCCGGTCCTGGCGGACGAGCCGGTCCCGGCAGACGAAGCCTGCCTCGGCACGGCGCGCTGATCCTCGGCGTGGCCGCCCTCCCCGACCTGATACACCGCCTGCCGGGTCGCCAGGAGCGCTCCGCTCACGGCGCCCCCACCCGATCACGAAAGCCCCGTCCCCGACCGGACCCGAGGTCCGGTCCACCACCCACCCGAAGGACGACTCCGTATGTCCCTGGACCAGAGAACCGAGCCCCCGGCGCCCGCGGCGGACCCGACCCCCGTGGCGGAGCCCGCCCCCGTGGCGGACCCGACACCCCCGGCGGACCCTTCCCCCGCGACGAACGCCATTCCGGCGGAGCCGACTCCTGAGACCGACGCGGCTCTTGAGGCCGACGCCGCTCCCGAGGCCGACGCGGCTTCCGGGGCCGACGCGGCTTCCGCTACGGACCGAGGCCCGGCGGCGGGCCGTGACCCCGCGGCCGCGGCGGCCACCCGCACCGCGATCTTCACCATCGCCGTGGCCGTGGGCGGAGCCTTCGTCGCCCAGCTCGACACCACCATCGTCAACGTCTCGCTGGCCGATACCTCCGCCCGCTTCGGCGCCATCACCCAGGTCCAATGGGTCGTCACCGCCTACCTGCTGGCCCTGGTCGCCCTGATGCCGGCCGCGGGCTGGCTGGCCTCCCGTTTCGGCACCCGCCGCACCTTCATCGCCTCCGTCGCCGTGTTCGCGATCGGCTCGGCCGCCTGCGCCTTCAGCACGACACTCCCCGAACTGATCGCCGCGCGCGCCCTGTCCGGCGCCGCCGCCGGCGTACTCGTCCCGGTCGCCACCATCCTGCTCACCAGCGGCATGCCGCGTGAACGCCTCGGCCAGGTGCAGGCGCTGAACGGCAGCGTCATGCTGATCAGCCCGCTGCTCGGCCCCACCGTCGGCGGCCTCCTGGTCAACGCCTGGGACTGGTGGGCGGTCTATGCGGTCAACCTCCCGCTGTGCGCGGTGCTGTTGGTGGTGGCGCTGCGCCGCGTCCGCAAGGACGCCCCGGCCGTCCCGGGCGGTGGCCGCCCGCTCGACGTGCTGGGGCTGCTGACCGCCTCCGCCTGCACGGTCGGTGTCGTCCTCGCCGTGCACGCCTTCTCCGAGACGGGCCTGTCCGCCAGCCCCGCCTTCCTGGTCCCGCTGGTGGTGGGCCTGGCGAGCGGCGCCGTCTTCGTACGTCACCAACTGCGCGCCGCAGCACCGCTGCTGGACCTTCGCCTGTTCGCGCACCGCGTCTACCGCACGGCCGCGATCAACATCTTCTGCCTCGGCTTCGTCCTCTTCTCCCCCATGATGCTGATCCCGCTGTACTTCGAGTCGGCTCGCGGCGAGAGCGCCGTCACCACGGGTCTGCTGATGTCTGCGGGTGGTACCGGAGTCGTCGTCGCGGGCCTCGCCTGCCGCCCGATCATGAAGAAGATCGGCGGCGGTACCACCGTCGTGATCGGGATCGTCCTCACCATGCTGGCGACCGTGCCGCTGACCGCCCTGTCGTCCAGCACGTCGTACGTACTGCTGTGCGCGGCGCTCGCGGTCCGGGGCCTGGGCACGGGCCTGACCATCGTGCCGGCCATGACCCGCGCCTTCGAGTCGGTCGAGCCGCGCTCCATCCCGGACGCCTCCACGCAGCTCAACCTGGTCCAGCGGATCGGCGGCACCTTCGCCCTCGCCGTGGTCACGGTCGTCCTGGACCGGGCCGCGCGGTCCCATCACGGGCTCGTACCGGCCGCGTTCGCCGATTCCTTCGGCTTGCTGCTCGCCGTGTACGCGCTCACCCTCGCCCCGGCCGTCGCGCTGCTGATCGCCGATCGCCGGGAGAAGGCGGCACGGGTCGCCGCGGCTCAGTAACCGCGCAGCGGCTGGACCCGGTTGACCGCGTCCAGCCGGGAGGTGGCGCCGAGCTTGTCGAAGATGTTGCGCAGATGGCGCTTGACCGTGCCCTCCGTGATTCCCAGGCGGGTGCCGATCTGCCGGTTGCTCAGTCCCTGCGCGACCAGCTCCATCAGCTCCCGCTCGCGAAGGGTGAGCGTGTCGGCGGGCGCCGGCTCCCGCTCGGGCCCCGAGCCGCTCGGCTTGCGCGGCAGGAACATCGTCCTGCCGCCCGCCATCGCGCTGCGGATCGCGGCGACCAGGACATCCCGGTCGGCCTCCTTGTGGAGGTAGCCCACGGCTCCCGCGGACAACAGCGAGTCGATGAGCTGGCGGTTGTCGTGCATCGTCAGCATGATGATCCGCGCCTCGGGCGCCGCCTGGCGGATCCCCCGCAGGTTGGCGAGCGGGCCGGGCCCCGGCATCTCCACGTCGAGCAGCACGAGGTCCGGCCGGTGCAGGCCCGCCATCCGTACGCCGCTCGGCCCGTCGTCGGCCTGCGCGACCACCGTCAACCCCTCGTACATTTCCAGGAGTTCGCACAGTGCCTCGCGCAGCAGCCGGTGGTCGTCCACGGCCAGCACCCGGATGTCGCCGGAGGTGTCCGCTGCCGCGCTCATCGGCCGCCCGCCCCGGTGCCGTCCAGCGGGATGCGGAGCTGGACGCGCGTCCCCTGACCGGGCTGGCTGATCAGCTCCAGCGTCCCCCCGAGGGCGGCCACCCGCTGCCGCATGGCGGTCAGGCCGGTGCCGTCACCGTCGCGCGGGTCCGGCAGCCCGACCCCGTCGTCGGTGACGGTGGCGTGCGCGGCGTCGGGGAAGACGCTGACGAGGACGTCGATGTGGTTGGCCCTGGCGTGTGCGAAGGCATTGCGCAGGGCTTCACGCACCACGAGGAACAGTTCCTGGCGAGTCTGTTCGGGCAGCCAGGACTCGTCGCCGTCGATACGGGAGTCGACTTCGGCCGGCCGGTCGGAGGCGGCGGCGCTGTAGGCGTCGATCTCCTCCTTCAGGCCGTCGTGCAGTTCGTTGACGCGCAGTCCGCTGACCATCGTGCGGGTGAAGCTGAACACGTCGCGCAGCGCCTGCCGGGCGTCCTGGAGCCGGTCGCGGGTGGAGGTGACCCCCTTCGCCTGCTCCATGGTGTACAGGTCGAGGCAGCGCAGCGCCAGGCTGATGCTGCTGCCGATGTGGTCGTGCAGATCGCGGGCGAGCTGGTGGCGGCGGGCGGTGCTGGCCTGACCGACGTTGTGCAGGGTCGTCGACTCGTAGCCGATGGCGGCGGCGCTGACCCGCGCGAAGATGCCCTTGTGCAGCATGCGTACGGCGGTCAGGAACCGGGAGAGCGCGACCTCGGCGGGGAGTTGGGTGGCGGCCTCGGTCATCGTCTCGACCGCCACGTCGAACAGGACGCGGGCCGCGTGCACCGAGTCGATCGGCGAGACCTTCTCGAAGGAGCGCTGCACACCGAGCGCCATCGAGGTCAGTTCGGCCTCCGCCGCCACCGGTACGGGCGTGCCGTGCAGGGTGGCGATGCACTCGTCGAGGATCTGCCGGGCCTGTCTCTCGCAGGAGACCCACAGTTCCGGACGCAGGACCAGCGGATTGGCGGCCTCTCGCAGGCCGTCGGCATAGCGGACCACGGACGAGTCGATCAGACAGGACCGGTCGGCCGCCGGATCGGCGGAAAGTTCCATGGTGCGCCCCCTCGATATGAGGAGTCGTCAGGGCCAGGACGGCACGACTCCCCACAATCCCCCGTCCGGCGCGATCATAGTATGGGGCCCGCGATCAGAAGGCGAGTTCCCCAAGGGGTGCGAGAAGCTCAGGCCAAGACGAGCGCGACCAGCGCGGACAGATGGACGGCGTACTGGGTGGCCATCCAACTCCTGTACGGAGCACGCACGTTGGATTTCTCCGTACGGTCGTCCTTCATCCGGGGCGGCAGGCAGCGTCCTGCCACGCACAGGGCGCCCACGGCGAACGCGGCGGCGGCCGCGTCGAGCGGCAGCTCGCGCACCCACAGGGCTCCGGCCGCGAGGGCCAGGGTCAGCGCCCCGCCGGAGGCGGCGCAGAAGCGCCGGGCGCTGCGATCGCCGCGGATGACGGCCAGGGTGCGCCGGCCCGCGAGTGCGTCTCCCCGGGTGCTGCCCAGGTCCTTGGCGACGGCCGCGATCAGCCCCACGCCGAGCGAGAGCACCAGGGCGAAGATGGCTGCCTCGGCTGTGAGTTCGCTGCCGGAGGACGCCACCCCGGCGAGATAGGTGGTGCCCGCGGCGGCGCAGGTGACCGCGGAGGCCGACCAGGAACGGCACTTGGCGGCGATCGACGGCGCGGAGTAGGCGTATCCCAGGGCGAGGAAGACGGCGGTGGCCTCGGCCACCCTCCACCCCGCCGCGCAACTGAGCAGCAGCCCGGCCAGCGCGGTCACCACCACGGCCCGCCGGGCCGCCACTTCGGTCAACCGGCCGCTGGCCAAGGGTCTTTGGGACCGGTTGGCCCGGTCCTCGCGCAGGTCGCTCACCCCGTTGAAGACGTAGACGCTCACCGTCGCCGCCCACCAGGCGGCCGCGCCGATCAGCAGGTGCGGGGCGTCCGGCCGGTGGTGCGCGGCAGACGCCGTCAGCAGCGCACCCGTGACGAACCGCAGGACGAACATCACCTGCACCAGCGGGCGCGCCTCCCGCAGGCACAGCCGCACGGTGCGGGCCGTCGAGAGGAGGAAGGGCCACGGGGCGTCGAACTCGGTGAAGGCGGAGGGGGACGAGGGAGAGAGGCGAGGCGTAAGGGCCTGTGTCATGTGGGGAACGTAAAGCGGGAATTCCCGGTTCCGTCGTGTGTCTTTTGAGGTACGCCATGTGTCTTGGGGAGTACTCGCGTTGAATACGAGGAGCCCGCGCGCCTAGCGTCATCAGTGTCGCAATCACGCTGCACGATGCGGAACGTCGGGGGTGCGGGAAATGGATTTCCTGGTTCTGGGACCGGTGGAAGTGCGTGAGTCGGGGGTGCCGGTCCGGCTCCGCGGGATGCGCCGCCGCCGGCTTCTGGCTCTTCTGCTGCTGAACGCGCGTTACGCGGTCTCCATGGACGCCCTGGTGGACGAGCTGTGGCAGGACCCGCCCGCTTCCGCCCGCCACCAGGTGCACAACGCGATCCGCGATCTGCGCGCCGCGCTGGCCGGCTCCGAAGGTGCCGGACTCATCACGGTGGACGTCGGCTACCGCCTGGACGTGCCCGCAGACGCGGTGGACGCGCACCTCTTCACCGACTGGGTCCGTGCCGCCCGCGCCGCCCGGCGGGAGGGCCGCGACGCCGAGGCGATGCGGCTGCTGCAGGCGGCGGTCGACCTGTGGCGCGGCGACGCCTTCGCCGGCATCGACTGCCCGGCGGTGACCGCATTCGCGGCCGGACTCGACGAACAACGGCTCACCGCAGTCGAGGAGTTGATGGAGCTACGCCTCGCGGCCGGTGAGACCGGCTCCCTGGTCGCCGAACTGTTCGCGCTGGCCGCCAGGCACCCGCTGCGCGATGCCCTGCGTGGCAGCCTGATGCTCGCGCTGTACCGGAGCGGCCGACAGGCCGACGCGCTCGCCGTCTACGACGAGGGCCGCCGACTGCTCGCCGACGAACTGGGCCTGGAACCCGGTCCACGGCTGCGCCGCCTGCAGGCCGAGATCCTCGCGGACGCCCCGCGGTTGCAGCTCCAGGCGCCCGCGCCCAGCCGGCCCGCCCCCGCCCACCCCGCAACCGTCCGCCCTGCCACCACCCACCCCGCAACCGTCCGCCCCGCCGCCATCCGCCCCGCCGCCGTCCGCTCCGGCCAGGACAACTACCTGCCGCGTGACCTGCCCGACTTCACCGGCCGTGCCACCGAGCTGACACTGCTCGCTGCGGCCGTCGACGGCCAGAGCGCCGGTTCTCCCCGCACGGTCGTAATCGACGGCATGGGTGGCATCGGCAAGACGGCACTCGCCGTCCACTTCGCGCACCGCCGCACCACGGGCCACCCGGACGGCCAGTTCTACGTCGACCTGCACGGCTTCAGTCCGGCGCGCACACCGCTCACCCCCGAGGAGGCGCTGGGCGTGCTGCTGCGCTCCGGCGGCGCCGCGGCCGATGCCCTCCCGGCCGGCCTTGCCGAGCGCAGCGCCATGTGGCGCTCCCGTCTCGCGGGCCGCCGCGCCCTGCTCGTCCTCGACAACGCGGCCGACGCGGCCCAGGTGGACCCACTACTGCCCGGCACGGGCGCCACGCTCGCCCTGATCACCACCCGCCGCAAGCTGACCGCGACGGACGGCGCCCTCTCGCTGCCCCTGGGCACGCTGGCCCCGGCGGAGGCGGAGACCCTGTTCCGCCGCATCGCGGGCGACTCCTGCGCCGGCTCGTCCCTCGATCGGACGGTCGCTCTGTGCGGGCACCACCCGCTGGCCCTGCGCATCGCGGCGACCCGCCTGCGCGACCGCCCTTCGTGGACCGTGCCGGACGTGATGGCCCGCCTGCGCACGAGCGCGGGCCGTACCGCGTTCCTGCGCACGGCAGACCGCGACCTGATGTCCGTCCTGGCCCTCTCCTACGGTCAACTGTCCTACGACGCACAAGAATTCATGCGGACGCTCGCACTGCACCCGGCCGCCGTCCACGACATTCCGCAGGCTTGCGCCGCCACCGGTCTCGCCCCCTCGGCCGTGGAGTGTCTCTTCGACACCCTTCTCGACCACAACCTGGCCGACGAACCGAGCCCCGCCCACCTCGCGATCCCACCGCTCCTGAGGGACTGCGCCCACACCTTCACCCTCCCGGCCCACGACGCCGCCCCCCGACTGACGGCAGTGGCCTGAGCGGGGCGGGTGTTGTCCTGCCGGGCACGGCAAGAGACCGGGCGGGCACCGAACGGCACAGGACGTCGGTGGAAAACCAGCGGCAGTCGCCAGAAGCGCTGAGTAGGCTCTGCGAGCCCTGGGTCGAATTTCGAAAGTCCCGCCTGTCCGCCCTCCGGGCGGACGGCGCCACTTTCGAAACACGCCCCACCTTGATCTTCAACCAGTGCGGCGTGGTCGTGGACTCGTTGATCTCTTGGTTCGTCGTTTCGTGGCACCTGGTCTGTCCACGGAGTGCAGCGGCGCGGAGGGGTCCGAAGAGTCTCGTTGAGACTACGGATGAGACTAAGCCTTGATCCACGATTCGATGCCTGTGTATAACTCTTCTCGAAACGAGGAAGTGCCTTGTGACCTGCAATGGTGGGAGTTCTTGAGGCTTCCAGCACGCACGATCAGCAAGACACTTTCAGATCCCAGTAAAGGTCGCGCGCAAGCCTGTAACTACCCGATCGGATGCCGTTGGAAACCGGATGCGCTTGCGGAGAGAATCAGGTACGTCGCCACCTGCATTCTCTTGGGCGCCTAGTGGATGTGCGGCGCAAGGACTGGCCACAAATACTTGAAGGTGTGCCGGAGCAATATCCACAGCTACTGCCCTCCCTCGTAGTTGCCTACCTCGATCCTCCATATATCGAGAAGTCTTCACTTCTATATCAAACGAACGTCGTTCAATCCTCATGGTGGATCGGAGGAAACGGGCGCGCTTCGGACTCCCGACCCAGCATTGACACACTCCACCTGGACCTAGCCGAATATCTGCGAACAAAAGCGCAGTTCCGATGCCTACTGAGCTACGATAATTATCCCATGCTTATGCAAAACAAGTGACTCTATGGGCAATCCAGAATGACGCCTTCAGATATCGAACGCGAGACTCCAGGGGAGTTGCGCTTGCCATAGACCGCCAAGGACGGCTGCATCGACCTCGCGCCCTCGCGCCCTTGTCTCCATCCCCCGTTCGCGGCGCGGCCGAGCACGCTGATCGCCCCCGGCGCTGTGCCCCCGCCGGGTAACACTCACCGTCGCGGCCGATTGGGGTGCGGCGCGGGCGCGGTCGTCGGCTGGGCCACGGACGGCTGCCGGCCCACTCCTCGTGCGGTACTGCTCCGGAGCCAGGCGGCTTCGGCTCGGCAGTGGGGCACAGGGTTGCGGCCGGTGTGCTGGATGCGAGTGAGGAGGACGCGGGCGGGTTGGCGGGCCGTGGTGAGCTCGTGGTGGGCTGCTGCTTCCGGCAGAAGCTGGTGCGGTTGGTGGCCGCGTGCTTCGGCGTCGGAGAGGAGTGCGGCGAGGGCCGCGAGGGCTGGCCAGCCGGTGTCGGCGAGGATGCGGTCCGCCTCGGCGGGGAGGGCTGCCAGAACGTCGCGGACGAGTGTGCGGCGAGCGGCCTCGCCTGGCCGGCGGGCGGTGAGTTAGGTGAGTACGAGTGCGAGGGCCTGGTCGGCCGCCGGCCGATGCCGGGATCGACGACCGCCGTCTGTACGACGGAAGCCGTCCCACCGCCGGGACCACCATGAATGAACTTGGCGTGGACATGCACCCCATCATGGAGATTCTCCGCCACACCCAGATCAGCCAGACCCGGCGCTACGGTGAAGCGGCGGTCGCACCTGCCGAAGGACGCGATGCGGCGCATGGGCGAGTTCTTCGTACCGCCGCCCGCAGCCGCCCCCGAGGCCACTATGGAGACGGGAACCGGGACCACGGACATCCGCGCAGCCGCGCCCCGCACCGCCGCCACCTCCGCTGAACGACAAAACCCCAGCTCAGAGCGGATCTGAGCTGGGGTTCACACCGAGCCCCCTGTCGGATTCGAACCGACGACCTACGCATTACAAGTGCGTTGCTCTGGCCGGACTGAGCTAAGGAGGCGAGTGCGGGCGCGTGCCCGTGCAGTGTAACCAATGCGGCGTGTGTCCAGGACATGAAATTCACATGGCCTGGACTACAGACAGATCGGAAAACGCCAGGTAGCGTCACGTCGGGTTCACCCGAGTGGACCCTTCCACTCCCTTACTCGGATCGTCCGGCACGTTCCTGCCGGTGAAGGAGAAGCATCAGCATGGCCAGTGTCACGTTCGACAAGGCGTCCCGCGTCTACCCCGGCTCCACGAAGCCCGCGGTGGACCAGCTCGAAATCGACATCGCGGACGGCGAGTTCCTCGTCCTCGTCGGCCCCTCCGGTTGTGGCAAGTCGACCTCCCTGCGCATGCTCGCGGGTCTCGAGGACGTCAACGGTGGTGCGATCCGCATCGGTGACCGCGACGTCACGCACCTGCCGCCGAAGGACCGGGACATCGCGATGGTGTTCCAGAACTACGCGCTGTACCCGCACATGACCGTCGCGGACAACATGGGCTTCGCGCTCAAGATCGCCGGCGTGAACAAGACCGACATCCGGGCGAAGGTCGAAGAGGCCGCCAAGATGCTGGACCTCACCGACTACCTGGACCGCAAGCCGAAGGCGCTCTCCGGTGGTCAGCGTCAGCGTGTCGCGATGGGCCGTGCCATCGTGCGTGAGCCCCAGGTCTTCCTCATGGACGAGCCGCTGTCGAACCTCGACGCCAAGCTCCGTGTCTCCACCCGTACGCAGATCGCCTCGCTGCAGCGCCGCCTCGGCATCACGACCGTGTACGTCACCCACGACCAGGTCGAGGCCCTCACCATGGGCGACCGTGTCGCGGTCCTCAAGGACGGTCTGCTCCAGCAGGTCGACTCGCCGCGCAACATGTACGACCGCCCGGCCAACCTCTTCGTCGCCGGCTTCATCGGCTCCCCCGCGATGAACCTGATCGAGGTCCCGATCACCGACGGTGGCGTGAAGTTCGGCAACAGCGTCGTCCCGGTCTCCCGCGAGGCGCTCACCGCCGCCGCGAACCGCGGTGACACCACCGTCACGGTCGGCATCCGCCCGGAGCACTTCGACATCGTCGAGCACGGTGGCGCCGCCGCGACCGGCCTCTCCAAGGCCTCCGCCGACGCCCCGGCCGGCCTCGCCGTCTCGGTCAACGTCGTCGAGGAGCTCGGAGCCGACGGCTTCGTCTACGGCGGTGCCGAGGTCGGCGGCCAGCACAAGGACCTCGTGGTCCGCGTCGGTGGCCGCGCCGTCCCGGAGAAGGGCACCAAGCTGCACGTCGTCCCGCGCCCGGACGAGCTGCACGTCTTCGCGACCTCGACGGGCGAGCGCCTCACCGCCTGACCGGTTCGCCGCACCTGCACCACCGCACCTGCACCACCGCACCCGTACCACCGCGCCGGCTTGACCGCGTGGGCGCCTGACCGCCCGAGCGGCAGTTGAACGCACCGACGGTCCCGTCCCCTTATGAGGAGGCGGGGCCGTCGTCGTACCCGCCGCGAGCACTCACCCGCCGTACCCGTGCCGCCGATGGGTTTGAAGCGCAGAAGCATGGACGAACCCTGACGGCGGCCGAATATCGGCCTCATTCGGGGCAATTCACCCCTCCCCGTCAACCTCGGATTCGAAAAATGCGCTCGAACTCTCCCCCGTGAGAGTGACGGAAGGTCGCCGTTCCGTCACGGAACGCTACGCTCGCTGCGTGACCCATTCCGCGCGCCGAATCGGCCGAACCCTCGCTTTCGTCCTGCCCGTCGTCATGGTCCTCTCCGGGACGCTCGCGGTCACCCGCGTGCCGTGGTCGGCGCCCAACACGGACACCCAGCTGCTGACCACGGCCTCGGCGACCGTGTCGCAGAAGGCCAAGGCTCTCGCCCCGCAGGACATCCTGCGCGAGAAGCTGCTCGTCGAACTCAAGGAGCAGGACCCCGGCGTCGCTCTGACGGACCTTCAGCGGGCCGTGGAGCAGCGCCCCTCGCTCGCCCGGCACTGCATGTCGATCGCCAAGGCGCTCGGCAGGGCGGCCGTAGAGCAGTACGGCCCCACGCGTGCGCACCGCTTCTCGCGGCCGGTCTGCGACACGTCGTTCGCCTCGGGCGTCGCGCAGTTCAGCTGATCCCCGCAGACAGGCCCGCAGACAGGTCCGCAGACAGGCCCGCGATCAGGACCGTGACCGGCCGACACGGCATATCGTGCCTGGCATGCTGCATACGTATCCGACGCAGGCCGTCGTCCTGGCCGGTGGCCAGGGGTCGCGACTGCGCCCGTACACCGATGACCGTCCCAAGCCGATGGTCGAGATCCCGGGCACCGGGACCCCGATCATCGGCCATCAGCTTTCCTGGCTGGCCGCCGAGGGCGTCACCGACGTCGTGATCTCCTGCGGCCATCTCGCCGAGGTGCTCCAGGAGTGGCTGGATGCGGCCGTCCTCCCGCTCAATGTGATGACGGTCGTCGAGAACGAGCCCCTGGGGCGTGGCGGTGGGCTGAAGTACGCCGCCGCCCGGCTGCCCGATCCGGAGCAGCCTTGGTACGCCACGAACGGCGACATCTGGACCCGCTTCTCGCTGCGCGAGATGGCCGCGTTCCACGCGGAGCGCGATGCCACGGCCACGCTCGCCCTGGCCCGGCCGCGCATTCCGTGGGGTGCCGTGGAGACGGACGCGTTCGGGCACATCACCGACTTCATCGAGTCGCCGCCGTCCCCGTACCTGATCAATGCCGGTGTGTACGTGTTCTCCCCGGCCTTCAGGGAGCTGCTGCCCGACCGAGGCGACCATGAGCGGACCACCTTCCCCCGGCTGGCGCGGGAGCGCCTGCTCGCCGGGTATCCGCTGCCGCAGGGCGCGTACTGGCGGGCCATCGACACGGCGAAGGACCTGACCGAGGCCGCCAAGGAACTCGGCGCGCACTCCGGCTGACCCAGGCCCCTGACGTATCCCCGCCCAGCCGCACGCCTCGTACGGACGCGGACCCGCCGTACGCCTCGTACGGACGCGAACCCGCCGTACGCCTCGTACGGACGCGACCCCGTCGCACGCCTCGTACGGACGCGACCCCGTCGCACGCCTCGTACCGGCCCGCACGGAGAAGAGGTCCCACCGGCACACCCGGTGGGACCTCTTCTCCGGGTCGGCGTCGGCGCTCGTCCTACGGGCGGGCGCCCACCGCCGTGCCGCTCAGCCGAGGAGGCCGCCGAGCGGGTTCCGGCCGCCGCCGGAGGTCGAGTCGCCGGAACCGCTGTCGCCGCCGGAGGGGTCGGAGGTGTCGCCGCCGGTGGCGCCGCCCCCGTCGCCTCCGGTGCTCGTGGAACCGGAGGAGGACGGGCCGGAACTGGCGGACGGGGGCGCCTGCGGGGGCGTCTCCTGCCGCGGGGGCGGCTGGACGGTGCCCTGCGTCGCGCTGGGCTCGGCGCCCGTACCGGTGGAGGCATCTCCGGCGGTGGCCTCGCTGCGCGGGGGGGTGCGCCCGGCGGACGGGGCCGGGGGGACGACGGAACGGGACGGCACGGGGGTGTGCTCCTGGGCCGGCTTCTTCGGCGCCTCGGGCTTCTTGGTCTCCTCCGGGAGCGGCACGCCGGGCAGTTGGTTGGTCGGCTTCTCGTTCGGGCCGGGCACGGTGACGACCTGGGTGGAACGGACCGCGCCTCCCAGCACGGAGCCGACCAGCAACGTCAGACCGACGACCACGCTCGCCAGGACCGATCCACGCCGCAGGACCCGGCTGCGGAGTTCCCAGATCTCCGAACGCGGGCCGAGCCGGCGCCACGCCTCGCCGGCCAGGCGGGCGTCCACCGAGTAGACCGGGGCGCCCGCGATGACGAGCGGGCTCCAGGCCGCGAGGAAGAGGATGTCCGGGGCGTCGTAGACGGCGACGGTGTGCCAGCTGACGGTCACCAGCAGCGCGGCGGAGAGCACAGCGCCGAAGCCGGCGGCGACCCGCTGCCAGAGGCCGAGGACGGTGAGTACGCCGACGACGACCTGGAGGAACGCGACGGTGAGTCCGGCGCCGACCGGGTGCGTGAGGGCGGCGTCGCGCAACGGCTCGGCCGCCGCCCAGGGGTGGAGCGAGTTCAGCCACTTGACCATGGAGCCGCGTTCGCCGCCGTCGAAGAAGACGGGGTCGCAGAGCTTGCCCATGCCGGCGTAGATGGAGATGAAGCCGAGGCCCACGCGGAGCGGGAAGAGGACGACGCCGAGGTTCATGCGGCGGCCCGGGTAGTAGGCGTGCCGGACGGAGTCGCCGGTGGACCGCCGGTCACGGACCTCGGGGTCCTCGTCCGGGTCGTCGTCGTACCGGTCGTCCTTGAACCGGTCGTCGCCGAACTTCTCGTCGTACCGGTCGAAGCTGCCGTCGTATCCGCTGCTCGTGCCGCCGTACGCGGGACCGTTCCCGTCGTACGCGCCGGTCGCCTGCCGCATGGGCGGGAGGAGCGGACCGCCGCCCGTGCGCGGCGAGGTGGGCATCACCGGGTTGGGCTGCGTCTCGTCCAAGCGCGGGACGAGCTGGGTGGCACCGGACGGCGTGCGGCCGTCCGCGTGCCCGGTGGAGGAGTTGCGTACGGCCTGGAGCAGGCCCGACGCTCCCGGGTCGCCCGGCTCCGACCTCCCGCTCCAGACGACCGGGGCCCGCCTGCGCCCTCCGGCTCCGCTCATCGCCGGGACGCGTGCGGCGCCGACCGGAGCCGCACCCCGCAGCCGTGCGCGCTGGCCCGGGGGAAGCTGCACCCGGAAGCTGGCGTGGTTGACGATGACCTGCGCGGGGTCGCTGTCCACCTTGGTCATGCTCAGGGCGGGTTGATCGTCGAACCGAGGCGTTCTGGTGTCCACACTCATCTAACCGAGTGACGTGACGTTAGGACACTGCCTTGGCCTCGTCTAAGTGTCCGAGAACCGTCAACAGGTGGAGTGGAGTGCTTCGTTCCGGTTCGTGGGCCGCCCGGAACGCCCCCTGACCTCGGTGAACCCGCGGCGCGGCCGACAGTCCAGGGGCCCCCGGCGGCCCAGGGCCGTGGACGTACGAGAACGGCCCCGGGGCCACCCGCGTGAGCGGGCGTGGCCCCGGGGCCGTCTTCGTCATGCGTACCGGCCCGGACGCGTGGTACCGGGCCGGCGGTCCGCACCGGCCATTGACCGGCCGGACACTCCCTGCGGCGCTCACGCGCGGCGGCGGGCCACCTCGTAGAGCACGATGCCGGCCGCGACACCGGCGTTCAGCGACTCCGCGCCACCCGGCATCGAGATGCGGACGCGGTAGTCACAGGTCTCGCCCACGAGGCGGCCGAGGCCCTTGCCCTCGCTGCCGATCACGATGACGACCGGACCGGCCAGCTGCTCCAGGTCCTCCACGGTGTGCTCGCCGTCGGCGGCCAGGCCGACAACCGTCAAGCCCGCCTTCTGGTAGCCCTCCAGGGCGCGGGTCAGGTTGGTGACCCGGGAGACCGGGGTGCGCGCGGCCGTACCGGCCGACGACTTCCAGGCGCCCGCCGTCATGCCGGCCGCACGCCGCTCGGGGACGACCACGCCGTGGCCGCCGAACGCCGACACGGACCGGACGATCGCGCCGAGGTTGCGCGGGTCGGTGACCCCGTCGAGCGCGACGATCAGCGGGTCCTCGTTGTTGTCGTACGCGGCGGCCGTCAGGTCCTCCGGGTGCGCGTACTCGTACGGCGGGACCTGGAGGACGAGGCCCTGGTGGTTCAGGCCGTTCGTCATCCGGTCCAGCTCGGGGCGCGGCGCCTCCATGAGGTTGATGTTGCCGCGGTCGGCAGCGAGCTTGAGGGCGTCACGGACGCGCTCGTCGTTGTCGATGAACTGCTGGACGTAGAGCGTCACCGCGGGGACGCCGTCGCGCAGCGCCTCGAAGACCGGGTTGCGGCCGACGACCATCTCCGAGGTGCCCTTGACGCCGCCGCGCCGGGGGGCGGGGCGGCGGGCCGCGGCCTGCTTGGCGGCGGCGTTCGCGACACGGTTCTTCTTGTGTCCCTTACGGGCGGAGGCGGGCGGCGTCGGGCCCTTGCCTTCGAGGCCACGGCGTCGCTGCCCACCGCTGCCGACCTGCGCGCCCTTCTTGTTGGACGTGCGGCGGTTCCTGCGCTGGCTGTTCCCGGCCATGACCTACCTGTTTCGTTGCTTCAGAGATTGCTTCGTGAATTGCTTAAGAAATGCTTCTACAAGTGAAAGTGTGCCGCCCGGACGGCCGGGCGGCACATTCGCGCCGGTCGGGCGCGGTGGAGAGCGGTGCTCAGCGCGGTCCCAGCGTCCACCGGGGACCGTTCGCACTGTCCTCGATGACCAGTCCCGACTGGTTCAGCTGATCGCGGATCGCGTCCGCGGCGGCCCAGTCCTTGCGCTCACGGGCCCCCTGCCGCTGGTCCAGCACCAGCCGCACCAGCGTGTCGACGACCCCGTGCAGGTCCTCGCCCCGGTCGCTCTCGCCCGCCCAGTGCGGGTCGAGCGGGTCCAGGCCGAGGACGCCGAGCATGGCCCGGACCTCGGCGAGGCGGGCGATCGCCGCTTCCTTGTCGTCGGCGGCGAGCGCGGAGTTGCCTTGGCGCACGGTGGTGTGGACGATCGCGAGCGCCTGCGGGACACCCAGGTCGTCGTCCATCGCCTCGGCGAAGGCCGGCGGCACCTCGGAGGCGGGCTCGACCGACTCGCCCGTCTTCTCGGTGACCCGCTGCGCGAAGCCCTCGATCCGCGCGAACGCGGACTCCGCGTCGCGCAGGGACGCCTCGCTGTACTCGATCATCGAGCGGTAGTGCGCGCTGCCGAGGTAGTAGCGGAGCACGATCGGACGCCACGCCTTGACCATCTCGCTGACGAGCACGGAGTTGCCCAGCGACTTGGACATCTTCTCGCCGGCCATGGTCACCCAGCCGTTGTGCACCCAGTACTTCGCGAAGGTGTCACCGAACCCCTTGGACTGGGCGATCTCGTTCTCGTGGTGCGGGAAGATCAGGTCGATGCCGCCGCCGTGGATGTCGAAGGCGGTTCCGAGGTACTTGTGCGCCATCGCGGAGCACTCCAGGTGCCAGCCCGGCCGGCCGCGGCCCCACGGGGTCTCCCAGCTCGGCTCGCCCGGCTTCACGGACTTCCACATGGCGAAGTCCCGCTGGTCGCGCTTGCCGGTCTCGCCCTCGCCGGACGGCTGGCGCAGATCGTCCAGGTTCTGGTTGGAGAGCTCGAGGTAGCCGGGGAACGAGCGGACGTCGAAGTAGACGTTGCCGTCCGCCGCGTAGGCGTGGCCGCGCTCGATGAGACCGCGCATCATCTCGATCATCTCGGTGATGTGCCCGGTGGCGCGGGGCTCGTAGGTGGGCGGCAGGCAGCCCAGCGCGTCGTAACCGTCGTTGAACGCGCGCTCGTTCTCGTACCCGATCGACCACCAGGGGCGGCCCTGCTCCTCGGACTTCCGGATGATCTTGTCGTCGATGTCCGTGACGTTCCGGACGAACGTCACGTCGTAGCCGCGGTACGCGAACCAGCGGCGCATGATGTCGAAGTTCAGGCCGGAACGGATGTGCCCGATGTGCGGTGCGGCCTGGACGGTAGCGCCACAGAGGTAGATCGAGACGCAGCCCGCTGTGAGCGGGACGAAGTCACGGATCTGCCGGGCGCTGGTGTCGTACAGGCGAATAGTCACGGCTCCAGGGTAGTAGGCCCGCACCAGTGCCCCGCGACCTCTGAGGAGGCCCGGGGTAACTTTTCTGCTATACGACCCTCCGCGACGCGTCCTGGAGCCGCCGCGGTGGGGCACGGGGTGCAGGTGGGAAGCGTGGGACGGGTGAGGCGGCGCCTCCCCGCCCGCGCGGAAATCACTTTCCGGCGCGGGCGGTGGCGTCGCCGTCGACCGCCGGTCTCAGATGCTGCCGACCACCTTGTGCGGGGTGATCCGCACGACGACGCGCTCGGCGTCGTTCGCGGAGTCCGGGTTGAAGTCCGCGTACCCCTTGCCGGTGTACTTCCGGGACAGCTGGTCGATCAGCTCCTGGCCACCCTCGGTCGACAGGGTCGCCTCGCCACGGATCTCCGCGTACGAGTACGGCGCGTCGAACGGCTGGAGCAGCACGGTGACCCGGGGGTCGCGGCGCAGGTTCTTCTCCTTGCGCCGGCCGACCGTGGTGGAGATCAGCACGTCGTCGCCGTCCCGCGCCACCCACACGGGCGACACCTGGGGGCTGCCGTCCGGCTGGATGGTGGCGACGTTGACGAACACGGGGGTGTCCAGCAGGTTCTTGAGCTCATCGGAAAGTGCGGCGGTCATGACCTACGTCCTCCTGCGAATGACGGTGACAGCAGTGACGGCTGTGACGATGGGTGATCTCTCACCCCTACCCCGTAACCACGCAATCGCTCGATTCCTTCCCCGGACCCGCCCCGTCGGAGGAGTGGGGCGGGCCCGGGACGCGGCCCCCCGAGGGACCGGGCTCAGGAGGCTCGGTAGACCAGCGCGGTGGCGATCCCCGCGATGCCCTCGCCCCGCCCGGTGAAGCCGAGGCCGTCCGAGGTGGCGGCGGAGAGCGAGACGGGCGCGCCGACGGCCGCCGAGAGCACCTGCTGGGCCTCCTCCCGGCGCTTGCCGATCTTGGGCCGTACCCCGACGACCTGCACGGCGACGTTGCTGATCTCGAAGCCGGCCGCCCGCACGATGCGCGCCGCCTCGGTCAGCAGCGTGACGCCGGAGGCGCCGGACCACTCCGGGCGTCCGGTGCCGAAGTGCTGCCCCAGATCGCCGAGGCCGGCGGCGGAGAAGAGGGCATTGCAGGCGGCGTGCGCGACGACGTCCGCGTCGGAGTGCCCGGCCAGACCGGGGCCCTCGCCCTCCCACCGGAGGCCGGCGCACCAGAGTTCGCGGCCCTCCTCGAAGGCGTGGATGTCGGTCCCGATCCCGACGAGCGGGATCACGGGGCGGGGGCCGTGCTGCGCGTCGGGACGCCGGTCGGGGTGGTGCTGGGGGTTCTGCTCGGGGTGCTGCTCGGGGTGCTGTTCAGAAACCATCGTTCGCCCTCCGGCGTGCGAGTACCGCTTCGGCCAGCAGGAGGTCGAGCGGCCGGGTCACCTTGAACGCCTCTTCGTGGCCGGGCACCACGACGACCGGCTCGCCGAGACGCTCCACCATGCCCGCGTCGTCGGTGGCGCCCTCGCCGTCGAACACCACGGTCGCGTGCGCCCGCACCAACGTCTCCCGGTCGAAGCCCTGCGGGGTCTGGACTGCTCGCAGCCTGGCCCGTACGGGGGTCGAGAGCACCGGCTCCGGGACGCCCGGCACCGCGGCGGGCTCGACCTCCTTGACGGTGTCGGCGAGCGGCACGGCGGGCACCACGGCCGGGGCGCCGCCGCGGACCGCCTCGATGACCGCGTCTACGCTCTCGACCGGCACGAGGGGTCGGGCCGCGTCGTGCACCAGGACCGTGGTCACGTCCTCGGGCAGCACCTCCAGGCCGAGGCGGACGGACTCCTGGCGGGTCTCACCACCGGGCACCACCACGTAGTCGGTGCGCTCGGGCAGGGCGTGCGTGTCGAGCAGGTTCTTCACGGCGGCGGCGCCGTCCGGCGGGGCGACCACCACGACGAGCGAGACGGCGCGCGAGGCCGCCATCGCCCGCACGGCGTGGATCAGCATCGGCGTCCCGCTCAGTGCGCGCAGCGCCTTGGGCGCGCCGGGGCCGAGCCGGACTCCCCGGCCGGCCGCCGGGACGACGGCGGCGGTCCGCCCAAGCCGCTCCGGCCGGGCGGAACCTCCGCCCGGGGCGGCTGCGGCGGGCGCCTGCGCGGCCGTGGGGGCCTGTGGCCCCTGGGGCTGTGGCCCCTGGGGCTGTGGCATGTCGGGCGGTGACGTGGGTGACATCGGTTGCACTCCGAAGCTTCGGCAGGTTTGTTGCCACGGCCGACGTGGGTAGGGCACGGGGCGAGCCGCCGTACGGCCTGCCTCGGTCCGGACCCCTTCCGTGACCCGGTCGAGCGAGTCGTGGCGGCGGCGCGGGGCGGCCGGTGCGTCGACCGGCCGAGAGGGACGCTAGTACCCCTCACGGCAGGGTCTGCCCCGTAGCGGCACCGAGGGTCCTCCCGCAGCACAGGGGCCCGGCGCGATCACCACCGGGTATTCGGCTGAATTCAGCCGCATCCCGGTGGCCGAAAAAGAATCTTGAAAGCGCCGGGTGTCCGGCAGCCGCCCCGGGTGAATCCGGTGCGGCGGGTTCCGCCGCATCGGAACCCGTCGTACCGGAGAGCCGCGCGCCGAGACCCGAAGTCGGGGGTGCGGGGCATTGCGGGGGCATGAAAGGTTCCGGCGTGAGCAGAAGACGCATCATGCCCGTACCGCGCACGCGTCCGGAACACGGTCACCCCCGACGGACACCAGTCCGGGGCTTCGGCCAGAACGCGAACATGCCGCAGCGCCCGGGGACTCGCCGTTCATCACGGCTGGTCAGCGGGCACCACGGCATATTCGTAGGACCGGTGTGATCCGGTTCAGGACGCGAGAACCTCGTCAAGCAGGGCTTCGGCCTTGTCCTCGTTCGTGTTCTCCGCGAGAGCGAGCTCACTCACCAGGATCTGGCGGGCCTTGGCGAGCATGCGCTTTTCTCCGGCGGAGAGTCCGCGCTCGCGCTCGCGACGCCACAGGTCACGCACTACTTCCGCGACCTTGATGACATCGCCAGAGGCGAGCTTCTCCAGATTTGCCTTGTAACGACGAGACCAGTTCGTCGGCTCTTCGGCGTACGGTGCACGCAGCACCTCGAAGACCCGGTCCAGCCCGTCCTGCCCGACCACGTCGCGCACGCCTACGAACTCCGCATTGTCCGCCGGCACACGAACCGTCAAGTCGCCCTGGGCGACCTTGAGCACCAAGTAGGTCTTGTCCACGCCTTTGATCTGGCGAGTTTCGATAGCCTCGATCAGCGCGGCCCCGTGATGGGGATAGACCACGGTGTCGCCAACCTTGAACGTCATGTGACAGGTACCCCTTCCGTGGCTATCCAGGGTAACACGAGAACGGCGACTCCTGAATGGCGTTTTCGCAGGTCAGGGCATATCTCGGGGCTTGACAACAGCATCCGGAACGTGCTGCGCGGGCCTTCATCGAGACGGTATTCGCAGGTCGGAGCCGTTGTACGACCGGCCGGAAACGCGCTGTTCCCGCACCCGGGAACTCTGTCCGAACGGGTTAAAGATCCCGTTTTGCCGGATTCGGGGAGCCGTACATTCTTCCGTACGTTCGGAGATCGATCACACGATCGACGGAGTTTCGCCGACTCATTGAAATTGATCAAGCAGCTCTTCGCAACGGTCATGACAACCGCGACGACAACGAGGGCGACAACAGCCCGACAACGGCCTCACGCTTTTCCGCCGACGAATGCGCCACCGCCGGGAAAATCGATCATTCGTGTTATGTGAACGCCGGGTGCCGGAGAGTGCCCGTCACGCCGACCCTGCCCGGAGAGAGGCCGGCCCGGACGCGGCCGGGGGGCCGGAGCCGGTCGGGGCACCGGCTCGCGACTCGTGGCTCGCGGCTCGCGGCTCGCGGCTCATGGCTCGCGGCTCGCGGCTCGTGGCGAAGAGCCGTGGGGCAAAGGGGCGGGTCGGGTGCGAGGCGCGAGCGGCGGCTCGGTAGCCTAAGGCCGCTGACACACCCTTAGGGCGGCTTTACGTCACTCGGTCCGCCGCCCTGCGCGGTCGTGCAGTGCACCTGCGCACCACGTCCGTAGTCCGCAGAAACCGAACGTTCAAGGAGTTGCCGCCGCCGTGAGCCGCAGCCTTCGACACGGCGCTCTCGCCGCCACTGCCCTCGTGATCTCGATCGCCTCGCTGTCCGCGTGCGCCGCGGGCAACAACGCAGCAACGCTCCAGGTCCGGCCGGACAACGCCGCCACCTCGGTCGGCGACATCAAGATCCAGAACGTGAACGTCGTCACCCAGCCCGAGCACGACGCCGAGGGACCCGCCGTGGTCACCGGTGCCGTGTTCAACCAGGGCACCAAGGACGAGACGCTGGAAGCCATCACGCTGCCCCGGTCCAGCACCGAGGTGAAGCTGCACGCCGCCAAGGGCGGCGGGCCGCTCGTGGTCCCGGCCGGCGGCAAGGTGATCCTCGGCGGTGAGGGCAATGCCTCCGCCGTCATCGCCCACGGCCGCCAGGCCACCCAGGACGGCAACGTCGAGCAGGTCGTCTTCCGCCTCAGCGAGAGCGGCGACATCGCCATCGGCGCCCTCGTCGTCCCGTCCGGCTCGTACTTCGAGGGCTTCGGGCCGAGCGCGCTGCCCTCCGCCGCCGCGTCGCCCGACGCCTCGGCTTCCCCGGACGCCTCCGCGTCCCCGGACGCCTCCGCGAGCCCCGACGCCTCCGCGAGCCCGGCCGGCGGCGAGACGTCCCCCGCCGCCGAGTGAGCTCCGCTCCACCGCGTTCGTGGCCCAACGAGTGAAGGGCGCCTTCCCCGAGGGGAGGCGCCCTTCGCTCATCCGTCCGCCCGATGGCCGTCCACCGGTTTACGGCTCGAACTTGTAGCCCAGGCCGCGGACCGTCACCAGGTAGCGCGGGGCGCCCGGGTCGGGCTCGATCTTGGCGCGCAGCCGCTTCACGTGGACGTCGAGGGTCTTGGTGTCGCCCACGTAGTCGGCGCCCCAGACCCGGTCGATGAGCTGCATGCGGGTCAGCACGCGGCCCGCGTTCCGCAGCAGCATCTCCAGGAGGTCGAACTCCTTGAGCGGGAGGTCCACCTTGCCGCCGGAGACGGTGACCACGTGACGGTCGACGTCCATCCGGACCGGGCCCGCCTCCAGGGCGGCCGGCGTGATCTCCTCCGGCTCGCCGCGCCGGCGCAGCACCGCGCGGATGCGCGCCACCAGCTCGCGCGAGGAGAACGGCTTGGTGACGTAGTCGTCGGCTCCTATCTCCAGACCGACCACCTTGTCGATCTCGCTGTCCTTGGCGGTGACCATGATCACCGGGACGTTGGAGCGGTTGCGCAGCTGGCGGCAGACCTCGGTACCGGGCAGGCCCGGCAGCATGAGGTCGAGCAGGACGAGGTCGGCGCCGTTGCGGTCGAACTCGTCGAGACCGTCGGGACCCGTCGCCGCCACGGCGACCTCGAAACCCTCCTTGCGCAGCATGTAGGACAGGACGTCGCTGAAGGATTCCTCATCCTCGACGACAAGCACTCGGGTCACGGAAGAGCCTCCGGGGCAGGAAAGGGTTCAAAAGCAGCTGTTTCGAACGGTCCCTCGTCGTCACCGTTGACGAGGAGTGGGCCGCCGGTGGTGCGTTCCCGTACGGTGCCCGACTCGGGCAGCCGAAGGGTAAAGGTGGAGCCCTGTCCCTCGGAGCTCCAGACGGTGACCTCCCCGCCGTGCGAGGCGGCCACATGCTTGACGATGGCGAGCCCGAGGCCGGTGCCACCGGTGGCCCGCGAACGGGCCGGGTCGACGCGGTAGAACCGTTCGAAGACCCGGTCCCGGTCCTTCTCGGAGATACCCATGCCCTGGTCCGTCACGGCGAGCTCGATCAGGGGCCGGCCCTGTCCGGTCACCCGCCGGACGGCGATCCCGACACGGGTACGGGCGGGGCTGTAGTTGACGGCGTTCTCGACCAGGTTGCCGAGGGCTGCCGCGAGCTGGCCGCGGTTGCCCCAGACGGAGAGGTCGCTGGTGCCGCCGGCGGCCATGGTGATCTCCTTCGACCCGGCCGGCTGGCGGCAGCGGTCGATGGCCTCGGCGACGAGTTCGTCCACCCGGACGGGCTCGGCGTCCTCCAGCGGGTCGTCGTTCTGGACCCGGGAGAGGTCGATCAGTTCCTGGACGAGGTTGGTGAGCCGGGTCGCCTCGATCTGCATCCGGCCCGCGAAGCGTTCGACGGCTTCCCGGTCGTCGGAGGCCTCCAGGACCGCCTCCGACAGCAGGGAGAGCGCGCCGGTCGGCGTCTTCAGTTCGTGGCTGACGTTCGCGACGAAGTCGCGCCGTACCGCCTCTATCCGCCGCGACTCGGTCAGGTCCTCGACCAGCAGGAGCACCAGCCGGGAGCCCAGCGGGGCGACCCGGGCGGAGACGGCGAGGGCGTCGCCCCGGCCGGTGCCGCGTCGGGGCAGCTCCAGCTCGACCTGCCGTATCTCGCCGTCCCTGCGGGTGTCCCGGGTCATCTGGAGCATCTGGTCGACGGCCAGCCGGCCGCCGCGGACCAGGCCCAGCGCGTACGCGGCGGAACTGGCCTTCACCACGCCGTCGCTCTCGTCGAGCACGACGGCGGACGAGCTGAGGACGGAGAGGACCGTGTCGACTCCGGGGGGCAGGGTGGCACTGGTGTCGGGCCGCAGGGAGGCGCGCGTGGGCTTCTTCAGCTCTCGCTCGCTCCAGCGGAACGCCAGCATCGCGATCACACCGGTGCACAGCCCGGCGATCGCGGCTGCTGCGGCGACCGCCGCGTTCACGTCCATGTCGTCCAGGTTATGCGTCGATGCGCACGCTCTCACAGCCATACGAGTGCCTGCTCGAACACTCGTCGCCCAGAGTTCACCGAGGGTATGGGGGTGGTTCACTTCGGCGGACCGATTCCGACGCGTTCCCCCCTCACCGTGGGAGCGTGGGGTTCGAGCCAGAGACCCCGGCCATCAGGACTGGAGAGGGACTTCCATGCGCGACGCCTACCACGAGGAACTCGACTCGATCGGCGAGGACCTGGTCGAGATGGCCCGGCTCGTCGGGTCGGCGATCGGACGGGCCACCACGGCCATGCTCGACGCCGACCTCACTCTCGCGGAGACGGTCATCGCCGCGGACCAGCGGGTCGACGACCTCCAGCACGAACTGGAGGCGCGCGCCATCGCCCTCCTCGCCCGGCAGCAGCCGGTCGCGACCGACCTGCGGATCGTGGTCACCTCGCTCCGCATGAGCGCCGACCTGGAGCGCTCGGGCGACCTCGCCCAGCACGTCGCCAAGCTGGCCCGGCTCCGCTTCCCGGCGAAGGCCGTTCCGCACGACCTGCACGCGACCATCCTGGAGATGGGACAGCTGGCGCAGCGGCTGATGGCGAAGGCCGCCGAGGTGATCATCACGAAGGACGTCGACCTTGCCCTCCAGCTGGAGCAGGACGACGACGAGATGGACCTGCTGCACCGTGCGCTCTTCCAGCACCTGATGGACGACCGCTGGCAGCACGGCATCGAGACCGCGGTCGACGTGACCCTGCTCGGCCGCTACTACGAGCGCTTCGCCGACCACGCCGTCTCGGTCGCCAAGCGCGTCGTCTACCTCGTGACGGGCGAGCACGCCGACGAACTCCAGGCCCCGACCTCGGTCGAGGGCGCGTAACCGGCGCGGGCGGGGCGGACGGACGATCCCGTACGGCCCCGCCCGGTCGGGCGGGGGGAAGAAGCACGGCAATCCCTGCGCGTGTGCGCCGTTGATGCGCCCGCCCGGCTGGGCATGCAATGGACGGGGGCCGGGCCGAGCCCGTACGCCCCTGTCGTGCGCACCGGGCGTACGACACCGGTGGCGGCTTCGGAGCGCGGCCGGTGGTACGCGTTGAGGAGGACCTCATGGCACATGCGGCCGATTCCCCCCTGCCCGACCCCGAGCAGGAGACCCCGACCGAAGTGGTGCGCCTGACCGTGCTCGGCGCCTGCGGCTGCGGCTCCGGCTGCGGTTGCGGCTGCCAGTCCGGTTCGCCCTGTCAGTGCGGCGGCTGACCGGCCCCGGTCCCGAGGACGGCGAGCGACGCCGCGATGGCGTCCGCGCGGGGAGCCGGCAGGCTCCGCGGGGCGGGCGCCGTCGCGGGCGGTCCCGCGGTGCGCCGTCCCAGCCCCCGGGTCAGCAGCGCTCCGGGGCGTGCAGCGCCTCGACGGCCACCGCCGCTTCCGCTGCCGGTACGGCATCCAGCGGCACGGCCGTCGCGGGTACGGCCGTCAGGGGTGCGGCCTGCACGGGTGCGGCCTTCACAGGTGCGGCAGCCGTCAGCGGTACGGCCTGCACGCCGTTCTTCGCGACCCGGTCGCCCGCCTCCTCCCCCGCCGACAGGTTCCGCATCAGCAGCCAGTAACCGAGGGCGGTCACCGTGCCGAGCAGGGCGCAGGTCATCCAGAGCCAGGACGCGCCCCAGTGGTCGATCACGACGCCGGACATCAGCGGGGCGACCAGCGCCGCCACCGACCAGGACATCGAGTACATCCCCTGGTAGCGGCCCCGCCCGTGGGCCGGCGACAGCTTCACCACCAGTCCGGACTGGGTCGGGGCGTTGACGATCTCGCCCAGGGTCCAGACGCACACCGTCAGCGCGTACGCGGCGACCGAGCCCGCGAAGGCCGTCAGCCCGAAGCCGTACCCGGCGAAGAGCGTCGAGACGATGAGGAGTTGACGTGGGTCGCGACGCTCGATGAAGCGGGTCAGGGGGATCTGGAGGACGACGATCAGCAGCCCGTTGACGGCGATCGCGGTGCCGAAGTCGGAGCTGGTGAGCCCGTCCGCGCCCATCGCCACCGGCAGGCCCACGTACCCCTGCTGGGTGATCAGCGCGACCATGAACGAGAGCCCGACCACCCCCATGAACCGTCCGTCCCGCAGCACGTCCGTGAGCCGTACCCCGACCGGCCCGGTGGTCCGCCCGCCGGAGGCGGAGGCCGCCGGGGCGTGGTCCGGCTTGGACTCCGGCACCTTCAGGAAGACGACGGCTGCGCAGCACAGGGTCAGGACCGCCTCCACGAGGAAGCCGATCCGGTAGCTGTACTCGGCGATGAACCCCGCCCCGGTGGACGAAACGGCGAAGCCGAGGTTGATGGCCCAGTAGTTCAGCGAGAAGGCCCGTACCCGGTCCTTCGGCGCGACGATGTCCGCCATCATCGCCTGGACCGCCGGGCGTGAAGCGTTGCTCGCCATGCCGACGACGAACGCGACGCCCGCGATGGCGACCGGGTTCTCCATGAACCCGAGCACGGCCACCGAGAGCGCCGTCGAGACCTGCGCGATCAGCATGGTCGGCCGCCGGCCGAGCCGGTCGGCCATCACCCCGGCGCCGAGCGAGGAGATGACTCCGCCGAGGCCGTGCAGCGACGCCACCAGACCGGCGTACGAGGCCGAGTAACCCCGGTCCAGGGTCAGGTAGAGCGCCATGAAGGTGGCGACGAACGCACCGAGCCGGTTGACCAGGGTGCTGGTCCACAACCACCAGAACTCCCGGGGCATCCCGGACACCGCGTCGCGCGCGGCTCTTCGTAGACCGGCGACGGACATGCGGGGACTCCCAGGGCAGTTGGAACACGTGCGGGACGAATGCCGCACGGGTCCGCCCGGTAAGGCCCGGTAAGCGGTACGGCAGCGGATCGAACATTACGAAGGACGGCTCCCCGGTCGCCACTCGTTTGACGGCTGCCGTCAATCGTCGGCCCGGTCCTCCCCGCGAGAACCCCTCATGTGCGCCCCTCACCGCTCGCCTGTGTACCTGTTTGTCCGTCCAGTGGCCGGACGCGCGGAGGGGGTCCAGGTTCGATTACGCTCGGGCTCATGGCCGACGCGACGTACAAGCTGATCCTCCTCCGCCACGGCGAGAGCGAGTGGAACGCGAAGAACCTGTTCACCGGTTGGGTGGACGTGAACCTCACCGAAAAGGGCGAGAAGGAAGCGGTGCGCGGCGGTGAGCTGCTCAAGGACGCCGGGTACCTCCCCGACGTCCTGCACACCTCCCTCCAGAAGCGCGCCATCCGCACGGCCCAGCTCGCGCTGGAGGCCGCCGACCGCCACTGGATTCCCGTCCACCGCTCCTGGCGGCTGAACGAGCGCCACTACGGTGCGCTCCAGGGCAAGGACAAGGCCCAGACCCTCGCCGAGTTCGGCGAGGAGCAGTTCATGCTGTGGCGCCGCTCCTACGACACCCCGCCGCCCGTCCTGGAGGACGGCACGGAGTTCTCGCAGAGCGCCGACCCGCGCTACGCGACGATCCCCACCGAGCTGCGCCCGCGCACCGAGTGCCTCAAGGACGTCGTCGTCCGCATGCTGCCGTACTGGTACGACGGCATCGTCCCGGACCTGCTCGACGGCAAGACCGTCCTCGTGGCCGCCCACGGCAACAGCCTCCGCGGCCTGGTCAAGCACCTGGACGGCATCTCCGACGAGGAGATCTCGGGCCTCAACATCCCCACCGGCATCCCGCTCGTCTACGAGCTCGACGCCGATTTCAAGCCGGTCAAGCCGGGCGGCACGTACCTCGACCCGGACGCGGCGAAGGCCGCCATCGAGGCCGTGAAGAACCAGGGCAAGAAGAAGTAAGCACGCACACCGAGGCCCCCACCTGCGATTCCTTCGCGAGTGGGGGCCTTGTCGTTGCGGCGGACTGTCGGTGGGCCGCGTCAGTGGGCTGTCAGCGACCCTAGGACCCGCGTGGCGTCCCGCCCCCCACCTCCCCGAAGACGGTACCGCCGCGACCCGCCGCTTGGGCCGATCGGGCGTGCCCGCCCTTCACGAAGGAGTAACGGCCGCAACTACCGGGCGCCCGGCGCTGTCTTGCCGTTCATGAAGATTTCCTTCCTCATCCACAACGCGTACGGCATCGGGGGGACGATCTCCACCACGTTCAACCTGGCCCACGCACTGGCCGAGCGGCACGAGGTGGAGATCGTCTCGGTCAACCGGCACCGGGACACGCCCGCGTTCACGCTCGACCCGCGCATCAGGCTGCGTCCGCTGATCGACCTGCGGAAGGAGAAGGACCACCCGCTCTTCGGCCGGCCGTCGACGGCGTTTCCGCGGGCCGAGTACCGGTACGGGCAGTACAACGCGCTGACGGACCAGCGGATCGCCGAGTTCCTGACGGGGACGGACGCGGACGTCGCCATCGGTACGCGGGCCGGGCTCAATGTGCACCTCGCGCTCCAGGCCCCCGACCGCACGGTGCGGGTGGGGCAGGAGCACCTCACGGTGGAGAGCCACCCGCCCGCGCTGCGCCGCGTGCTGCGCCGGGCGTACCGGCGGCTGGACGCGCTGACCACCGTCACCGACGCGGACGCCGCTGCCTACCGGCGGACGATGCGGCTTCCGGGGGTACGCGTCGAGGCGCTGCCGAACAGCGTGCCGGACCCCTCGCTCCCGCCTGCGGACGGGAATTCCCGGGTGGTGGTCGCGGCCGGGCGGCTGGTGCGGGTGAAGCGGTACGACCTGCTCATCGAGGCGTTCGCCAAGGTCGCCGCCGAGCGCCCCGACTGGCAGCTGCGGATCTACGGCCGGGGCGAGGAACAGGACCGGCTGCGTCGCCTGGTGGACGAACTCGCCCTGCACAACAACGTGTTCCTCATGGGCGCCGCGGCCCCCATGGAGGCCGAGTGGGTCAAGGGGTCGATCGCGGCGGCGACGTCGAGCTTCGAGCCGTTCGGCATGACGATCGTCGAGGCGATGCGTTGCGGTCTCCCCGTGGTGAGTACCGACTGCCCGCACGGGCCCGCCGAGATCATCCGGCCCGGTGAGGACGGCCGGCTGGTACCGGTCGGGGACCGGGACGCGCTGGCCGGCGCGCTGCTCGACCTCGTCCGCGACGACGACCTCCGCCGCCGGATGGGCCGCGCCGCGCTGGAGAACTCCCGCCGGTACGCCCCGGGTCCGGTGGTCGCCCGGGCCGAGGCCCTGTTCGACGAGCTGACCGCCGCGCGTGCGGCCGGGCGCCCGGCCGCACCGGTCACCGGCGCGGCCCTCGCGCTGGGCCCGCGCGGGCACGCCGCCCGGGACACCCTGGACGCGACGGCACGCACCCTGCTGAAGACCGTACGGAAGGCGAAGCGGCGATGACGGAGATCAAGGTCACGGACGGCACCGATCCGGCGCCGGGCAGCGTGAACTCCAGGACCGGGCCCGGCGACAGGACCGGGGCCGGGGCAGGGGCAGGTGCCGGTGAACTCCCGCGCGCCGACTGCACGGTGGACGGGGACGGCCGGATGGAGGTGCGGCTCGCGCTCCGTACGGCGGAACGCCCCCGACTCCTCATGCGGTTGCGCCCGCCGAAGGGGAAGCCCGAGTCCACCACCCGGCTGCTCGACCTGGAGCCGGAAGGGTCCACCGACGCAACCGGCCGATGCTGGCAAGCCGTGCTCGCCCCGGAACCGGCGCTGGCGGAGGGGCGGTGGGACCTCTTCGTGCTGCCCGCACCGGACGGGGAGCGTACGCCCCTGCTGGCGGGCGTACGCGACCTGCGGGCGCTGCTGGCCGGCCGGGTGCCGGGGCGGACACCGCTGCCGCTCGCGGTGCGGGTCCCGTTCGCCACGCCGGACGGGACCCTCGCCGTACGGACCTGGCTGCGGACCGCGCACGCCGAGGTGGACCGCATCGAGGTGGGCGCCGACTCCACGACGGTGCGGGCACGCCTCTTCGGCGCCACGACGAGCTCCACGACAAGCACCGGCACGGACGCCACGACGGGCACCACAACGAACGCCGGTGCGGCAGCCGTGCTGCGTCTGCGGGGCCGCCCCGGGGAGGTGCGCGAGACCGGGGTGCACACGGAGGGGCCGGACGGCGTGCGGTTCACCTTCACTCAAAAGCAGTTGGTGGACACGCCGGACGGCGGCCCGGGGGTCTGGGACGTACTCGTCCGTACCGGTACGGGCGCGCGGCCGATCCGGGTGGGACGGCTGCTGGACGATGTCGCGGACCGCAAGAAGGTGTTCGTCCACCCGGCGGTCACTCTCAACGGGCTGACCGCACGCACCTATTACACGCTGGACAACGAGTTGTCGGTGGAGGTGACGGTCGACTGAGCCGCCGCCCGTGTCGCGAGGGCGCCGTCCGGCCCGGCTGCCGTACCGCCGAAGGAGTGGACGCACCCGTGTACTTGGCTTCTCCAGCCACTACCGTGGGGGGCGCCCGTCATGGCGCCCCTCGCGCGGACGTGCGCCGGTTCCTGCCGACAGGAACGGCAACGCTCGTCGGGAGCAAGGAGATCGGGGAGAGCAGAATGGGCGAGTCTCTGAAGACTTTCGTCGATGGTACCGAGGTGGAGGTGCCCAACAGCATCCCGGCCATCCGCGCCGCGCTCCCCGACGAGAGGCGCGACGAGTTCGACCGCGCCCTCAACGAGGCGGGGGTGCAGCAGATCCACGCGGTGATGCGGCACTGGATGCTGGAGGCCGTTCCCGATCCCGAGGCCGAACGCATCCTGGACCGACTGGCACGGGACGAGGCCGAGAGGCGGAGCGTGGCTTGAGTTTCCGTATCTCCTACGCCCCGCCGGCCGACGACACGCTGGCCAAGATGCGGGACGCCGAACCGTTCCGTGCCGAGATGGCCCGCACCCTGGGGCGGGCGCCGTACGGCCACGGCTCCACGGCGGTGAAGGACGAACGCGACCGACGCGAGGCGACGGTGGCGGGCGCGATCGTCCTGTACTACGTCTCCGGGTCGGTGCTCACGGTCACCGTCGTCCGCCTCGTACCGCTGCCCTGAACCCGGTTGGCCGGGACCACGGGGCGGTACGAGGGCGGTGCCGGCGTACGGCAGGGCGGCCCGGCCGGGACGCCTGCGCGCGTCACGACCGGGCCGCCCCGGTGTCCGACCCGCGGTCCGGCCCGAGGCCCGACCTCGGGTCAGGAGAGCTTCTTGACCTGCGCGTCGACGACCGAGGTCGGCTGCTCCAGCTTGACGTCCTTGCCCAGGGCCGCAGCCATGTTGATGGTGGTGAACGTGGTCACCGTGCTGCCCTGACGGACCACCACGAGGCCGAAGGGGATCTTGGTGCCTTCCTGCTCGGCGACCATGTTCCACGCTGCCGCCTCCTCGCCGCCGGCGACCTTCGCCTCGGTGATCCCTGAGAGCTTCTGCGCGTCGCCCTGCACGGTGGCGGTGAAGCCGGCGGTGCAGGCGGCGGCGGCCTTGCGGACGGCGGTGACCACGTCGGACGCGTCGCCCCCCTCGTACGAGGCGAGGTCGATCATCGTGGAGCTCACGTCCATCGACGCGTTCATCGCGTCGTCGATGTCCTTGTCCGACATGTCACCGGAGGTGTCGGCGTCCGACGCCTTCGGCTCTGTCGTCGCGGTGCGGGCGGTCGAGGCGACCGGCTTGCCCTGGGGCACCGCGAAGAGCGCGTGCGCGAAGGGCAGGCACTCGGCCTTGTCGGAGGTGACGTCCGCCGCCTTCAGGATGTCCTGGGCGCCGGCCTTCTCGATCTTGTGGTCCGCGACATCGCCGTCGGCCAGCGAGGCCTTCTCCAGCTCGGCGGCGGTCAATGCCTTGACGTCACTCTGCTCGGCGGCGGCGGGCGCCGACTTCGAGGAGTTCGGGGCCTCGCTCTTGCTGTCCGAGTCGTCCGACGAACCGCCGCAGGCGGAAGCCAGCAGGACCAGGGAGGCGACGGAAGCGGCGAGGGCGGAACGGCGGACGAGGGAAGCGCGCATGGTTCATTTCTCCTATTTCGGGAGCAACAACCCTCGCTCGGCCACCAGTTCACACCGGACTCGGCAGGATCGTCGCAGTCATCCACACCTTATGGTCGAAAATTTGCTCGACCATGGTTTCCCTTCCTCCCCTCCCGTGATTGTGATTCCACTGTGATCACCCTGTGAATTCACCGACCGATAAGGGAGCATTCATGTCTCGCGACCCCTCGGAGCAGCGGATTTCCCCCACCGAAGGACCGACGGAGTGCGAGCGCGCCTCCACCGGTGCCGGTGACCGCTCCATGACCGACCTGCGGGCTGCCGCGAGCGCCGCCGGGATCACCGCGGGGGACATCCTCGATCTGGAGCCCCTCACCGGTGGGACGTACAACACCGTCACCGGGATCACCCTCACCGACGGCCGCGCGTGGGTCCTCAAGACGCCACCCGCGCACCCCACCGGTCTCGGCTACGAGCGCGACCTGCTGGTCAACGAGGCGACCTTCTACCGCGCGGCCGCCGACCCCCGGGTCCCCGACGTCGTACGCGCCCAGCTCGCCCCCGCCGCGACGGGCGGCCCGTACCTGCTGATGACCCGCTGTCCGGGGCAGCCCTGGACCTCGGTCTCCGACCCGCTCCGGGCCGAGGAGCGGCTACGGCTCCGCGGCGAACTGGGCGGGGTCGTGGCGGGATTCCACGCCGTGACCGGTACGGACGGCTTCGGCTATCCCGCCGCCCCTCTGGGACCGCTCGCCGCGACCTGGCGGGAGGCGTTCTCCGCGATGACGGACGCGGTCCTCGCCGACGCGGACGCCTTCGGCGCCTGGCTCCCCGTCCCCTCGGCGCGCGTACGGGAGGTACTGGCCGGGGCCGCGTACGCCCTCGACGACGTCACCCGGCCCGCGCTCGTCCACTTCGACCTGTGGGACGGCAATCTGCTGGTCGACGGCGAGCCCGGGAACCGCCGCCTGGGCGGGGTCGTCGACGGGGAGCGCATGTTCTGGGGCGACCCGGTGGCCGACTTCGTCTCCCTGGCGCTGCTCGAAGACCTGGCGGAGGACACGGCGTTCCTCACGGGGTACGCCGCCGGGGGCGGTGACGCGGAGTTCACCCCGTCCGTACGGCTCCGCATCGCCCTGTACAGCGTCTACCTCTACCTGATCATGCTGGCGGAGGCGGTGCCCCGCGGCTACGACGCCGAGCAGCTGGGCTGGCTCCGCGCGGAGGTCGGGCCCCGGCTCGTGGCGGCGCTCGCCGACGCGGAGGGAGCGACTCGTACGCGGGCATGAAACCCGGCGCGCGGCACCGTGTGCTACGCGCCGGAGCCGCTCAAGGGCGTCCACCGTCCCGGCGCTCGCGGTCGGGCTCCGGCTCCGTGTCGTCGGTCTCGCGGGGTGCCACGTTGAGGAAGGGTTCGAACCAGACGGACGGCCGGAGGTCGCCGATGTGGAGCCGCTGGTTGACCTCGTCCTCCGGGTCCTCCACGCCGTCCAGACCGGCGTCGTAGAGCATCAGCACATCGGTGTCCTGGAAGAACATCTCGGCGCACCCGTCGAAGTCGTCGTCGTCCCGGTGGGCCGGGCGGCCCACGTCACCGGGGAAGCCCGTGGCGGCCCGCTCTTCCAGTGTCCCGCCTTCCGGCGCCCGACCTTCTCGCGCCGCCCGCGCCTCCACGGCGGCGCGCGCGTCCTCGATCGCGAGGTGCAGGGCCAACTCCTCGGCGGTGCAGCTGGGCTCGGGCCACCAGCCGTTCTCCAGGTCGCTCCCGATGTCCTCGACCGCCCGCACGAACCGCTGCCGCCACTCCGCGTCGGCGCCGAAGGTCACCCTCGGCAGGCGGGTGAAGAACCCGGCCCCCTCGCCGATCCCTCCGAGGGCGAGCGGGCGGTCACCGAGCGCCTCCGCGTGGTCGCGGGCGTCGCCGGCCAGTCGTCGCAGCGCCTCGTATAGGGCCGCGGCGGTACGGGGCGTGAGCTGCCACCGGCAGCGCTCCTGCTCACACTCCGGGTCCGTACAGTGCGGCGCCTCCACCTCGAACAGCGCCGCGAAGTCGGGGCGTTCCGCGTGCTGCCCGACCTCCTTGAGGTCCGCCACGAGCCCGGCCCGCGGAGGCTTCCCGTGCCGGTGCCAGCCGGAACCGAAGTCCGCCACCACTTCCTCCCGGCTCCAGCCCGCGACCTCGTCCCCGTCTTCCACGGTCAACCGGTACGCCTGGCTGCGGTCGGCGAGGGTGTCCGCCCCCGCTACAGCGCCCCCGCGCTCGGCGAGCCACAGGGTGGCGCCGATGAGGTCCTCGGGGTCGTGGGAGCCCAGCCGGTCGGCCGGCAGTGGTTCCCAGCCCTCGTCGGCGGCGGCGTTGAGCAGCGCCCGGCGGTCGTGCACATGGAACTCCCGGAGCAGCGCGATCCGGAAGACCGGGCCGTCGAGATCGGCGAGCCGGGCGTCCAGCGGAGCCCGCAGCCAGTGCCCGTCACCGTCCGGCCGCGCGAGTGGCGTCGGCGACCCCGGAGCCGCCCGCTCCGGGGGCGGCCCCCACTCAGGCGTGTCGCCCCCGTTCGACGGCCAGGCACCCGCGAGGGCACGGCCGACCGCGGTACGCAGGGAATCCGCCGCTTCGTCCGGCAACCGCCCGCACAGCTCCTCCAGCGGGCCGGCGTCCCACGCGTCGGCGGCGACGTGCAGTGCCCGTTGGAGCAGGCGGGCGGCTTCGTGGGCGAGTTCGGGCCTGCGGCAGCTCAGGACGGCGTGCAGGGAGGAGGGGGCCGAGTCGTGGTCCACCAGCGCGAGAACCCGGCTCCCGCCCGGAGTGTGCTCGCAGTGGAAACCGCGCGGCGCGGCGGGGCGGGGCTGACTGTGCACGCGGTCGCTCCGGGCAGACGGGTCGCTGACCACGAACGTCTGCCCCATGGGGCAGGGATGACACGCCGTCCGGACCTGCGGATACGCGCGGGCACCCGGTCAGCCGGGCGCCCGGTCAGCCAGTCGCCCGGTCGCCCGGCCGCCCCGGTGTCAGTCCGTGTCCGTACGCCGGGTCAGGTGGGCGAACGCGTCGAGGTTCCTGGTGGACTCGCCCCGCGAGATCCGCCAGGCGTACTCCTTGCGGATGGCGCTCGCGAAGCCCAGCTCCAGCAGGGTGTTGAACGCCCCGTCGGCCGCTTCGAGCACCGAGCCGAGCAGCCGGTCCAGCTCGTCCGGGGTGACCACCGCGAGCGGCAGTTTGCCGACGAGGTAGATGTCGCCGAGCCGGTCCACCGCGTAGCTCACGCCGAACAGGCGGAGGTTGCGTTCCAGCAGCCACCGGTGGACCGCCGCGTCGTTCTCGTCGGGGTGCCGGATGACGAAGGCGTTGAGGGAGAGGGAGTGCTTGCCGACGAGCAGCGAGCACGTGGTGGAGAGCTTGCGGGTGCCGGGGAGCTTCACGACGTAGTTGCCGGACTCCGGGCTCTCCCACTCCAGGCCGGCGTCACCGAGGGTCTCCTCGATGATCCGCGCCACTGCCGCTTCGTCCGCTGCCTCAGCCATGGTGCGAGCGTACGACAGCGGCTGCCCACGCACCCGCACCGGCTACCGACCGGTACGGTGCGTGGCCGGTGAGGGGCGGTGCCGGGCGTTCAGCCCTGGCGGGAGCGGACCCGGCGGCGGTGGTCCTGCATCGCGCCGGTGTACACCTCGGCGGTCGCGGCGGCGGCGGTCCCCCAGCCGAAGGACTGCGCGTGCGCGGCGGCGGCGGCGCCCATGTGTCCGACGAGCTCCGGCGTGCGGACGAACTTCTCGAGCGCCAGCGCGTACGCCTCGGGGTCGTGCCCCGGGATCAGGAAGCCGCTCACGCCGTCCCGCACCGCCACCGGCAGCCCGCCCACGGCCGCCGCGACGACCGGAGTACCGACGGCCTGGGCCTCTATGGCGACCAGCCCGAAGGACTCGTTGTACGAGGGCATGACCAGCACGGACGCGGCCCGGAACCAGTCGGCGAGCTGGTCCTGTCCGACCGGCGGCTGGAACCGTACGACATCGGCGACGCCGAGCCGGGCCGCCAGCTTGTGGAGCACCTCCGGCTTGGCGAGGCCCGTACCGCTGGGGCCGCCCACCACCGGTACGACGATCCGGGACCGGAGCGACGGATCGCGTTCCAGGAGTACGGCCACTGCCCGCAGCAGCACGTCCGGCGCCTTCAGGGGCTGGATGCGCCCGGCGAAGAGCGGGATCAGCGCGTCCTGGGGCAGCCCGAGCCGGGCGCGCGCGGCGGCCCGCCCGTCGGCCGGGCAGAAACGCTCCAGGTTCACGCCGGGGTGTACGACGGCGACGGAAGCCGGGTCGGCGTCGTAGAAGCGGACGAGCTCGTCGGCTTCCTCCGCCGTGTTGGCGATCAGCCGGTCCGCCGCGTCGACGATCTGGCTCTCCCCGATGACCCGGGCGGCCGGTTCGGGGGTGTCGCCCTCCGCCAGGGAAGCGTTCTTGACCTTCGCCATGGTGTGCATGGCGTGGACCAACGGGACGCCCCAGCGCTGGGCGGCCAGCCAGCCGACCTGGCCGGACAGCCAGTAGTGGGAGTGCACGAGGTCGTAGTAACCGGGGCGGTGGCCGGCCCACGCCTGCATCACACCGTGGGTGAAGGCGCAGAGCTGCGCGGGCAGGTCCTCCTTGCGGAGTCCCTCGTACGGCCCCGCGTCGACGTGCCGGACCAGCACCCCGGGAGCCATCTCGACCGCCGGGGGGAGGGAGCCGGTGGTGGCCCGGGTGAAGATCTCCACCTCGATGTTGATCTCGGCGAGGCGCCTGGCCAGCTCCACGATGTAGACGTTCATGCCGCCGGCGTCACCGGTACCGGGCTGGTGGAGCGGCGAGGTGTGCACGGAGAGCATCGCGACCCTGCGCGGCTTGCGGTGCCCGCCGGTGAACCCGGCCGCCAGTCCGCTGCCGCGACCACCCGGGAACCGCAGGCGCGGCGTCACGCGACCGGCGCCGGGACGGGAGACGTCACGACTCACGTCGTCCGGACCTCCTCGCTCGGGGCATGCCATGGAAGGGGACAGTCATCCCCTCGCAGGCGGAACAGCGGACCGCGCCCGATTCATTTCCGTCTTTGCCAAATCGTTGCCCTGGTGTGTCAACCTCAGGCGCCTTTCCTTGCCGGAGGTGTCGTTCTGCCCCTTGCGTCTCGCAGTCACCGTCCTTCGCGGGCACCGCCCCCCGACCGCGTCGCCCCGCGCCCGCCCCGCCACGTACGCGGCGCTCCCGCCCCGCCACGTACGCTCAACCTCATGCACCAGCGCCCCATCGGCACCGTGACCCGCGGGACCACCAACCCCAACCGTCTCCGCCGCATGGACCGCTGGATCGCCGCCACGCACGGCCCCGCGCTGCGGCGCGCGGACTCCCCCGTAGCGGTGGACCTCGGCTACGGCGCCGCCCCTTGGACCGCCGTGGAACTCCTCGCCCGGCTGCGGACCGTCGCCCCGCACACCCGCGTGGTCGGCGTCGAAATCGACCCGGAGCGGGTCGCGGCGGCACGGCCGTACGCGCGCGAAGGGCTCACCTTCCGGCACGGCGGCTTCGAGGTCCCCCTCGCCGAGCCGCCGGCCCTCATCAGGGCGGCGAACGTGCTGCGCCAGTACGACGAGGACCAGGTCGCCGCGGTCTGGGAGCGCCTGTGCGCACGGCTCGCCCCGGACGGGCTGCTGGTGGAGGGCACCTGCGACGAGATCGGGCGCCGGCACGTCTGGGTGGCGCTCGGACCACAGGGCCCCCGCACGGTGACGTTCGCCGCGCGGCTCGGTTCGCTGGACCGGCCCTCGGACCTCGCCGAGCGCCTCCCCAAGGCGCTGATCCACCGGAACGTGCCCGGCGAGCCGGTGCACGCCTTCCTCCGCGACTTCGACCGGGCCTGGGCGACCGCCGCCCCGTACGCCTCCCTGGGCGCACGCCAGCGCTGGATCGCCGCCGCGCGCTCGCTCGCGGCCGTCTGGCCCGTGCGCGACGACGTACGCCGCTGGCGCCAGGGCGAACTCACCGTGGCCTGGAAGGCGCTGCGCCCGGGCGGCTGAACCCGGGTGGCGCGCCGCGCCGCGTGCGGGACGTGCGGCGTGCGGGACGTGCGGCGTGCGGCACGTCCCGCGTGCGGTCGTCGCGGGCTTGTGACGCGCCCTTCTTCCGGCCCCCCTGTTGCTTTTCGGGACGGCATGGCACGATCGCGACGTTGCCGGGAAGTTACTGACGGTCAGTCATATGAGTGCTATCGGGCCTTTGCTCCAAGGTGCCGGAGGGGGAGTTCGTCCGTGAAACGACGTCACTGTGCCGCAGCCGCACTCACGGTGGTCTGCGCGCTCGCCGTACTCTCCGCCCCGGTGCAGGCCTGGGCAGCCCCCGCGCCGGTCCCCTCGGCCACTCCGGCCACCCCGCCCCCCGGCACGAAGTCCCTCGCCGAGGTGCGCGAGGAGATCGACCTGCTGTACCGGAAGGCCGAGGCCGCGACCGACGCGTACAACCTGGCCGAGAAGCAGGTGGCGAAGCAGACCGCCGAGCTGGACGACCTGGGGCGCGCCATCGACGAGGGCCGGCAGAAGATCGCCCGGCTGAAGGACCTGGCCGGCGCCCAGGCCCGGGAGCAGTACCGCAACGCCGGCCTGCCACCGGGCACCCAGCTCGTCCTCAGCAGTGACCCCCGGCTCTTCCTCTACGGCCTCAACCAGATACGCCAGAGCGAGCAGGCCTCCGACTCCGTGCTGGCCGATCTGACGCGCGCCCAGGCCGACTTGGAGCTGTACACCGAGGACGCGCAGGTCAACTGGGACGAGCTGGAGGCCGGTCGCGTCGAGCAGGCCCGGGCGAAGACGGAGATCAACGCCCGGATCGACGAGGCGGAGAAGCTCGAAGCGCGGCTGGAGAAGGAGGAGCGCACCCGCCTCCTCGAACTGGAGAAGCAGGCGCAGGCAGCCGCCCAGTCCTCCTGGCTCAGCTCCGGCGCCCTCAAGGACATCAACCGCGAGGCGAGCCCCAGCGGCAAGGCCGCCGTGAAGTTCGCGCTCGCCCAGATCGGCAAGCCGTACGTCTGGGGAGCCGAGGGACCCGACTCGTACGACTGCTCCGGGCTCACGTCGCAGGCGTGGGCGGCGGCGAAGCGGCCCATCCCCCGTACCTCGCAGGAGCAGTGGGCCCAGCTCACGCACATCGCCATCGGGGAGATGCGCCCCGGCGATCTGATCATCTACCACAGCGACGCCACCCACGTCGGGATGTACATCGGCGGCGGCATGGTGGTCCACGCCCCGCGCCCCGGGCGAAACGTCACTCTGACGGGGGCGGGCTCGATGGAGATCCTCGGCGTGGTGCGGCCGGACGCGTAGGAGTCGTCCCTCGGCGGGGTCTCCGGCGTTCGTCGTACCGTCGCGCGCCGGCGCGCGATCCGGCCCGTGCGGGGGCGTGTGACCCACTCCCCCCACGCGTACGCGCCCGCGTGATGTTTGTCATGGCTCACGTGCCCGGCCGGAGGGCTCATCGCGCCGGATCCGTGCCAGGACGCGGCTTATGACTGCGCACCTGACTCCGGCGTGTCCCGCGGCGCCATTCCGCTCCCGCCCCGCCGACCGCTATGGTCCCGGTCTGGCAGGTCGTCGATCGTCGTCCCGCCCGCGCCCTCGGGGGGAGGGAAGGAAACCCGGAAGCCGATGCCCGCACCCGTACCTCAGCAGCGTGGCGTACCCGCTGCGGAGACCACCAATGGAGCCGACCTCACCCTGTTGGTGATCCAGGACGACCCCACGGGCACCTTCTCCCTCCCGGACCTTCCCGCGGCGGCGGGCACCCGGGTCCGCGTCCGTACCGCCCGCAACCTCACCGAGGCGGGCCGGCTCCTCACCGACGACGTCGACTGCATCCTGCTCGACCTCTCGCTGCCCGGCGGCACCGGCGCACGCCCCACGGCGACCGGCGGCACCGCGTCCGCCCATGCGTCCGCGCCCACGGCCGACACGCCGGTGGACGGCGAAGACGGCTCCGGGCGCGCCGATGAGCTGGCGGCGCTCCTGCACGTACTGCGGATCGCGCCCCGGCACGCCGTGCTCGCACTCACCGCCGAGAACGACGCGGAACTGGCGGCGGAGGCGGTACGCGTCGGTGCGCAGGACTACCTCTTCCGCGACGAGCTCGATGCCCGACTGCTGAGCCGCGCCATCCGGTACGCCGTACAGCGCAAGCGCGCGGACATCGCCCAGCACCAGCTGACCGAGTCCCGGCTGCGCGCCCAGGAGAACGCCCGTCTGGAACGCGGCCTGCTGCCCACCCCGCTGCTGAACGGCTCCGACCTCGGCTTCGCCGCGCGCTACCGCCCCGGCCGCAGCCGCGCGCTGCTGGGTGGCGACTTCTACGACACCGTCCGCACGCCGGACGGCACCGTGCACGCGATGATCGGCGACGTCTGCGGCCACGGCCCCGACGAGGCCGCCCTCGGCGTCGAGCTGCGCATAGCGTGGCGGGCCCTCACGCTGGCCGGGCTCTGCGGTGACGAACTGCTCTCCACGCTCCAGCAGGTCCTGGAGCACGAGCGGCAGAGCGAGGAGATCTTCGCGACCCTCTGCACCGTGGACATCGCCCCCGACGGCCGTCGCGCCGGGCTCTGCCTCGCCGGACACCCGGCACCGCTGATCTCCCGGGCGGGGCGCGCGGCGCGCCTCCTGCCCTTCGACGACGGCGGACCGGCGCTCGGGCTGTTGCCGCGCGCCCGGTGGCCACGACGTCAGGTCGAGCTGGGTGGCGCCTGGCAGTTGATGATGTACACGGACGGGCTGATCGAGGGCCGCGTCGGCCAGGGCAACCAGCGCCTCGGCCAGGACGGCATGGTCGCCATGGTCGACGCGCACCTGACCAAGGGGCTGCGCGGCGAGGAGTTGCTGGACGCCGCGGTCGCCCAGGTGCGGGAGCTGAACGGCGGCGAACTCACCGACGACGTGGCCGTCCTGTTGCTCTCCCGCGACCGGGACGAGAACCGGGACAGGACCCGGGACAAGGACCGGGCGCGCGACCGCGAGCGGGACCGGACGCGCGAACGGGGCAGGCTCGCCGTGCGAACCCACCCCGTGCCGTCGTCCGCCGGGTCGGCTGCCGCTCCGGCGGCACCGCCCGTCGTGCCTGTCGTACCCGTCGTGCCTGTTGCGCCTGTCGTACCCGCTCAGCGTCCGCCGTTGTAGGGGCCGTACGGTCCGTCGCTGCTGGACCCGCCGCGGCGGTTGCCGCCACCGGAGACCGCCTTGAGCGCGGGCCGCACGTCCACCAGGAACACGATGGACGCGACCGTCGCCGCGAGGACCAGGAAGAGCACCGGCACGAAGAGGTTCACGACCACGGCTGCGGCGAGCAGGATCACCCAGAACTTCTTCGTCTTCTTGTCGGACGCCCGGTAGGCGTCCTCGCGCGCGAGGGACGCGAAGACCAGGGCCAGCACGGCCAGGACGAGCATGAGCATGTACAGCAGCCAGACGAATGTGTGGAATCCGCTGAGCAGCATGGTGTGCACCGCCTCGTAGTGGGTGAGCGCCTTCCGGCACCTGCGACAACCGTACCGAAACGACGGACGGGCCACGGGTCACGATGCCCGCTCCACGCGGGAACACGCCCCTGGGTGAAACGAGTCGCCGGCCCGGCCCGTGGCGCGAACGCCGGGGCGGGCCGCCCTTCCGGCGCCCGCCCCGGTTCGCTCCGCTACTTCGCGGGCGGTGTGGACTTCTTCGCCGTCGCCTTGCGCGGCGCGGGCGCCTGCTTCGCCGAAGCGGCCTTCGCCTCGGCCGGCTCGGCGGCGGGAGCGGGCTTCACGGCCACCGGCTTCACCACGGCCGGCTTCACGGCGTCCGGCTTCACGGCGCCCGGGGCCGGCTGGGCCGCCGCCGGCTTCGCGGCGGGGCTCGGCGCGGCGGGCTTGGTGTCCGCCTCCACGACGGCGGCGATCTCGACGATCTCGTCGGCCGCCTCCCCGCGCCACGCCTTCACGCTCTGCTCGCCGCGCTCGGCGACCTTCTCGTACGCCTCACGGGCCCGTACCGCGTACTCGGCGGCCACGCCGATGCTCCGCAGCGCCAGGTCCTGCGCCGTCTCACCCAGCTTGCGCAGGTCCGTGTCGAACGAGCCGATCACCTCGGTGACCTTGGCCTGGACGCTGGCCTGCGCCTCCCGGGCCTGCGTGGACACCTTCTCCTGCACGGCCTTGGGGTCGGTGCTGCGGACCGCCTCGAACCGCTCGGGCGCCTCGGCCCGCAGCTGCTCGATCAGCCCCGGCACCTTGCGCGCCTGCTCCACGGCGAGCTCGGCCGTACCGGCGGCGAAGTAGAGGGGGGTGGGGTCGGTGAGGGTCTTGCGCAGGTCATCGGTGATGGCCATGACTGTGGTCCTCCCGGATCAAGGTTCGTTGTGAGGGTCTGCGGCATCGCCGCCCCCGGACGTACGGGGGTCGCGGGCGCTCGCGGTGTCGTGGTCTCCCACGCCGGCCCCGTGAGGGGTATCGGTGTCCGTATCGATATCCGTATCAGCGGAAACGTCCGAATCGGGGACGAAACCGTTCTCCCGGCGGAACGAGTCGTAGATCTGCAGCAGCACGTTCTTCTGCCGCTCGTTGATCGACGGATCGGCCATGATCACCGCCCGCGTCTCCAACTCGTCCCGCTCCCGCTCGTCCAGGATCCCGGCCCGTACGTACAGCGTCTCGGCCGAGATCCGCAGCGCCTTCGCAACCTGCTGGAGCACCTCCGCACTGGGCTTGCGCAGGCCGCGTTCGATCTGGCTGAGATACGGATTGGACACCCCGGCGGCATCCGCGAGCTGCCGCAGCGAGAGCTGCGCGCTACGGCGCTGCTCCCGGAGGTACTCGCCCAGGTTGCCGACGTTGAGTGATGCCATGACTCGATGATGCGGCGAAGCTGCTAACAATTGCAAGCGGTTGCTTGCAAAAGTGTGGTGCGTGTCGCGCGGAGCCTGCTGAGCCTGGGGCGAAGTTGTCGCCTCACCGTCCCGCGAGGACGATCGGACCAGTGGCGGTAGCGGGTTGAGGGTCGCGCTCCGCGACAGGCCCCTGACGGCGGTTCTGCCGGAAGGGACGGCGACGGCGCCGTACCGTCCCGTGAAGCCGGGGCGAGCCGTTGGTGCTGGTGCTCTCGCACTGGGCGGTCAGGATGGCTGGACCTGGTCGAAGAGAGCGAGAGCTTCGGCGGGGTCCTGGCTCACGAGGCGTTCCAGACCGGCCGCCGTGATCTTCGCCCACCTGCCGGCCCGCGCCCACATGTGTTCCTCGAAGGCGCGGACGATCTCGTCCAGATCTTCAGGGCCGGTGGCGATGGCCTCGGCGAGTTCGGCGCCATCCAGCATCGCGAGGTTCGCGCCCGCCCCCAAAGGGGGCATCAGGTGCGCGGCGTCGCCCAGGAGCGTCACCCCGGGGATGTGGGTCCAGGTGTGGGACACAGGCAGGACATGGAGGGGGCGGTGGACGAAAGCGGTGCCGTGACGGAGGAGGTCGAGGAACGGAGCGGCCCAGCCGTCGAACAGGGCGAACAGGCTCGACCGCACGGCCTCGGCATCGGCCAGGTCCAGGTGCGTGTGCCAGTCCAGCGGCGCGCGGAACTGGGCGTACACCTTGACGTGGCCGCCGCTGTTCCGCTGGGCGACGAGAGCTCGGTTCACGCCGTACACAGCCATGGAGCCGTCACCGATCAGCCGGGCGAGGTCGGGGTGGCGGGTGTCGACGTCGTCGAGGGAGGTCTCGACATAGGTGACGCCGGTGTAGTGCGGTGTCGCCGGCGAGACTGCCGGGCGGACCCGCGACCAGGCGCCGTCCGCGCCGACCACGAGGTCGAACGTCTCCTGTCGCCCGTCCGCGGAGTGGACGATTACGCCGTCCCGGGGCCCCGGCACCACCTGCGTTACGCTCCACCCCCACTGGATGTCGAGAGGGCCGAGCAGCAGGTCGCGGAGTTGTCCGCGGTCGATCTCGGGATTGGCCCGGTCATCCGGACCGGGTTGCCAGTCTCGCAGGACGGTCCCGGCCGTATCCAGGATGCGCATGGCCTGCCCCTCGGGACGGGCCAGCATCTGAAACTCCGCCAGCAGCCCCGCCTTGTCCAGAGCGAGCTGGCCCAGCCCTTCCTGCAGGTCCAGCGTGCCGCCCGGGGGGCGGGTGTCGGGGGCGGAATCGCGTTCGAGGACGGTGACGGGGTGGCCACGGCGGTGCAGGACGCGGGCGAAAGTAAGGCCGGCAGGACCACTGCCGACCACTGCGATTCGGTGTCTCATGCCGATACACTGTATTTCCTCGTTACATCGCATCGCAATGGTTGCGTACGGTGTGACCATGACTGTCTGGGACCGGCCTGAGCCGCCGACTCAACCCGTGCCGCTCGCCCGGGGGCGGATCGTCGCCGCCGCCATCGCGCTTGCCGACGAGGGCGGGCTGGAGGCGGTGTCGGTCCGCAAGGTGGCCGCCCGTCTGGACGCGGGCCCTATGCGGCTGTACAGATACATCTCCAGCAAGGAGGAGCTGTTCGACCTCATGGTGGACGAGGTCCAGGCCGAGATCCTCCCCGAGGAACAGCCCGGTGACTGGCGGGAGGCGCTGCGCGTCCTCGCCCAGCGCACCAGGAAGGCCGCTCTCCGCCACGCATGGCTGGCCGATCTGCTCGGCGGTCGCCCGGTCATGGGTCCGAACGGCCTCGCCGTGGCCGAGGCCACGCTGTCTGCCTTCGACAGCCTCACCGACATCGACACCGTCATGCGCGCCGTGGAGATGGTCAACGCCTACTCCATCGGTGCGATCAGGCGGGAGACCGCAAACCTGCGGGCCGAGCGCGTCACGGGCCTGTCCAAGCACGACTGGCAGCGCGCCCACGGTCCGCACATGACGAGCATGTTGGCCACGGGTCGCTTCCCGGCACTGTCCAGGGTTGTGTACGACGGCACGGACGTGGACGCTCAGACATCCTTCACCATCGGCCTGGACTGGGTCCTCGACGCCGTGGCCGCCAAACTCACCGGGCCGTCGGCGTGACGACGTCCTACAGGACGAGTCCCACCAGAACCGAAAACACCAGGACGCGGCCGTGCCGTCCGACAGAACAAGTGGGACCGTCCCAGCTCGCCCACACGCCGGCTCGCCACCGCGCAGATCCACTGGACCGCCCGGCTTCGGAACCGCCCCAGCAGAACTGACAAGGCCCAGCTCGGAGACACCTCATCCCTTCAGATCTTCTGGGACGGCCGCGAAGTGTCCGTTCCCCGTGCTTGCGAGGATTCCCCGCTGGATCTGCTCGGCGAAGTGAACGAGTCCCCATCGACCTGCGTGGCGACGCCTCCAGGGGTTGGCCTACGGGCGTCGCGCGAGGAACCCGGATTCCTTGCCCGTTCGGCCGGGCCTCCCGCGAACGCTTTCTGCCTCATGGCCCTGCGCGATCAGCTCCGTCTCGACGGTCACCACGGGCACACCGTCCGGGCGTCCGGCGAGCAAGGCTGCGATGTGGTCCGCGCATCGGATCGCCGCCGTAGCCATGGCGGCCTTGGTCATCCCGGCAAGGTGCGGGGTGAGCAGGGCGTTCGGCAGGCCGAAGAGCGGCGAGGCGAAGGTGGCGTGCTCGTGCTCGAAGGTGTCGACGGCTGCCGCCGCGAGGGGGTGTTCCGCGTCGCCCAGTGCGTCGGCCAACGCCTGCTCGTCGACGATCCCATCCCGGGCGGTGTTGAGCAGGATCGATCCCGACCGCATCGCTGCCAGCTCCGACCGACCGATCATCCCGCCGGAGGTTCAGCGTGACGGCCAGCCCGTGGCCCAGCAGACGCTCCAGCTCCCGGTCGAGCAACTGGCCAGGAGCCGCGTCCAACAACAGGACTCGCATCCGTTCCACCTGATCCCCCTCCCCAGTTTCCTGGACCCTACTGCGGTGGAGGAACTGGCCGCGAGAAACCGCTGACCCGCCCTACCTGCGTGCCAAAGCCCTGCCCGATACCGCACCTACATGACGACCTGGCTGGAGGCCGGCGGGCGGATGACTTCCCTGACGGCCGATGTCCGGACCTTCCTCGCTGCGGAGTAGGGAGTCCCGGTGGGCCGCCCGTCGCTCACGGCCGACTTGCTCGTCCGACCGGGGCCGCCTTCGCCGGCGCGGAAACGCACCGGTCCACCCTTCCTGAGAAACTTCCGACCATGACCTCGATTGATCACGGAGTGCGGAAGTCGTGGGACCGTATCGAAGCCTGGTTCGAAGAGCGTCTCCACCGGACGCCGGTAAGGGCTGCTACGGACCAGGGGTGGCTCCGTGCGATCGAGTCGCGCCTCGGGACAGCACTCCCCACCGAAGTGCACGACTGGTGGATGCTGGATCGCGTCCGCGCGGACTACTGGATCCCTGGATCGTTCGCTCCGGTGGACGTGGAGGAAGCCCTGGAAACGAGAGAGATCTGGTTGCAGGTGGCGGAAGAGGAAGGGGCCTCGTTCGACGCGAACGGCGAGCCAGAACCGCGGTTCCTTCCGTCGTTCCTGCCGATCGCGTTGAGTCCTGGCGGTGACGGGCTCGTCGTCGACCTACGGCTCGGTGATTCCTACGGCGCGGTTCTCCTGTGGGACCACGAGACATGGGTACTCGGAGTGCCGCTGTGGGATTCGGTGACGTCCATGCTCCGGGACATCGCTGCCGCTCTCGAATCAGGGACGCCCGCCCTGCTCCGGCACGCCGCCATGGGCGGCACGGAAAAGGCGTGTGTCGCTCTCGTGGACGAGGCGGGCGGTCTGGTGTGGGAAGCGGCAGACCACTGAACACACGTCCTACCGCCCATCCGGATCGGCTCGTCGACGGTGCCGGCGTCCTGACCGACGACGCGGTACGGCCCGAAATCCGCCATCACTCCACACACTTGACCACCCCCGCGAGACCGGGCTCTCCGCACGCCGTCTGCTGGCCGCGCTGGACCGGCGCGAGGACTTCCGGTGCGTCCGCCTGGCGTGGTCGAGCGGGCTGCTGATGGCGGTACGTACGGCCTGACCGACGGGTGGGCCGGGAGCCCTGGCCGGACCGGGCTGCACCGCCCGGCGCGCAGGTACGGGGAGAGCGCCCGCGGGTCGGGCCAAACCCCTGGTTGACCTTCCCCCTGGGGCAGCCCACAGCATCGGTGGTGCCGGACAACACGCCCGGCACGAGGAGGAACGAGCATGGGGCTGCTGACCATCGGGACATTCGCAAAGGCGTCCCGGCTGTCGCCGAAGGCGTTGCGTCTCTACGACGAACTCGGGCTGCTGCCACCCGCGCACGTCGACCCCGCATCCGGCTACCGGTTCTACGCGCCGGAGCAGTTGGAGCGAGCCCGGCTGGTCGCGTGGCTCCGGCGGCTGGGAATGCCCCTCGCCCGCATCCAGCGGGTCTGCGCGCTGGACGCGGTTGCGGCAGCCCAGGAGATCCGCGTGTTCTGGGCGCAGGTCGAAGCCGACACAGCCGCGCGGCGGGACCTCGCTTCGTTCCTCGTCGATCACCTCTCCGGGAAGGACCCCACCATGTCCCCGATCGCCGAACCCCTCACCATCCGTTACGCCGCCCTCTCCGACCGGGGCCTGATCCGTGAGAGCAATCAGGACACCGCGTACGCCGGACCGCGCCTGCTCGCCGTGGCCGATGGCTTCGGCAGTCACGGAGCACCTGCGAGCGCCGCCGCCGTCGAGGCCCTCAAGCACCTGCAGACCGAGAGCATCCCGGTCGGTGACCTCCTCAACGTCCTCGGAGACGCCGCAGAACAGGCGGCCCGAACCGTCAACGACGCCACCCAGCAAGCGGATTCGACTGACGCAGACGGAGGCACCACGCTCACCGCGATGCTCTGGACCGGCTCGCGACTGGCCCTCGTCCACATCGGTGACTCCCGCGCACACCTCCTCCGGGACGGAGAACTCTTCCAGATCACGCATGACCACACCGTGGTGCAGTCGATGCTCGACGAGGGAAGCCTCGCTCCGGAGGAGGCCCTTTCACACCCCCAACGGTCGCTGCTGGTACGCGCCTTGGGCCAGGGTGCCGACGCCACCCCCGACGTGCGACTCCACGACGCCCGACGAGGAGACAGGTACCTGCTCTGCTCCGACGGCCTCTCGGCGGTGGTGCCGACCGGAGCGATCCACCGGGTGCTCTCCGAAAGCCGCGAGCCCGAGGAGGCGGTCCTCGCACTTGTCGCCCTCGCCAACGGAGCCGGTGGGCCCGACAACGTCAGTTGCGTGGTCGCCGACGTCGACGAACTCGGCTGAACCGGACCGGAACGCGTGCGGCGACCGGGACCGAGAACCCCCGCTCCACGGTCGGGCCTCGCCCGTAGTACCGGCGTCGGCGAGGATTTCCTCCGCCGCGGCTGACGCACCGGAAGGGCATGGGGCGCGTCAGCCGCGCGACGGCACCGGGCGCATCGCCCGGCACATCGACCTTCGACGCCACCACCGAAGTGGCCCGTAGGCCGTACACGCACCCCGCCGGAAACCCGGTCGCTCACGATGACCGCGAAGCGTACGCCACCCCCTCCCCACCCTCACCCGGTGGCGGCGCCGAACCACTGGGCGAGCCGGTCGCGCAGTTCCCGTTGGGCGTCGCCGACCCAGACCACATGGCCGTCCGGGCGTACCAGTACCGCGGGCACGTCCAGTTCGTCGCTGCCGTCGGCGACGTGGTCGACGCGGTCCGCCCAGCCGTCGACGGAGAGCCGGCCGGTCCGGTCGAGCAGCAGGCCGCGTCCGGCGTGCATCAGGCCGTAGAGGCGCCCCTGCTTCAGGTCCACGTCCCGCAGCCGCTTGCCGAGGAGGGCGTGGCCCTCGCCGAGGTCGTAACGGACCCCGATGGCAGTGATCTTCTCGATCAGCCGGTGGTTCACCACGTCGAAGTCCATCAGCTCCGAGAGCAGTCGGCGCACCGCCCGGGGGCCGGGGTCGGTGGACAACAGCACCATCTGCGCACGGGTGTTGTCGAGCACTTCGGCGGCCACGGGATGCCGCTCGGAGTGGTAGCTGTCCAACAACCCTTCGGGCGCCCAGCCGTTGACCTCGGCGGCGAGTTTCCAGCCCAGGTTGAACGCGTCCTGGATGCCGAGGTTGAGCCCCTGCCCCCCGGTCGGCGGATGGATGTGTGCCGCGTCGCCGGCCAGCAGCACCCGGCCGGTCCGGTAGCGCTCGGCCAGGCGGGTCGCGTCTCCGAAGCGGGAGAGCCAACGCGGTGAGTGCGCACCGAAGTCGGTTCCGGCGAAGTGCCGCAGCCGCTGCCTGAACTCCTCCAGGGTCGGCCCGGACGTACGGTCCTCGGCCACGCCCTCGGCGGGCACGATGGCGCGGAACACCCCGTCGCCGAGGGGCATCAGCCCGAACCGCAGCTGCGTCTTGCGGACTTCGGCGACCACCGAGCCGACCTCCGCCGGGGTGGACTCCAACTTCAACTCGCCCAACAGCGTTTCGACCCGGGCGGGTTCACCGGGGAAGCCGACCCCGAGCAGCTTGCGCACCACGCTGCGGCCCCCGTCGCAGCCGACGAGGTAGCGCGAGCGCAGTCGGGTACCGTCCGCGAGTTCGGCGGTCACCCCCTGGTCGTCCTGGCTCAGCCCGACCACCTCGTGGCCCCGCCGGATGTCGGCACCCAGCTCGACGGCGTGCTCGGCCAGCAGGCGTTCGGTCGTGGCCTGCGGGATGGCGAGTACGTACGAGTGCGCGGTGTCCAGGTGCTCGGGCCAGACCTTGCCGAGTCCGGCGAAGAACCCGCCCGAGGTGACCTGTGTGCCGAGCCGGAGGAACCGCTCCAGCAGCCCGCGCTGATCCATCACCTCGACGCTGCGCGCGTGCAGACCCTGCGAGCGGGACTGCCGGGTGGGCTCCAACTCCTTCTCCAGCACCACCACCCCCACACCGTGCAGCCGCAGCTCCGCGGCGAGCATCAGACCGGTCGGTCCGCCGCCGACCACGATCACGTCCGTCATGAGCACTCCAGTGAACGAGAAGAAGCGATGCCGGTTCACCCCGGCCGGACCACCGCCGGAAGCGACGCCCGGAGGGGCGCCCAGAGCGGTGGAAGTGGCGATTCTGCGGTACACGGGGGGCCTTGCCGCAAGCCCCCCGGTGCGCTATATCTTGAGAGTGGCAGGGAGAGTGTCCTCTTCCTGCCTTCGCTGTTTCCGCAGGCGGGACGCCTTCCGGGCGGCCGAACGAGCAGCCGGGCGCGCAGCCGAACGAGCAGCAGGGCGAGCCGTACGCACCCGGCCTACGCGCCACCGCAGCCGCCGCCACCGACCGCGCGCACCCACTCCGCGAGTGCCGCGAAGTCCGTCTCCGCCAGGCCGCGTCGGGGATCGACGCGGTGGAGAAGCCTGCACCCCGCGCAGTGACCGGCCACCCAGCGCCGGTCGATGTCGGTGATCTCGTCGTCCACCCAGATGAAGGGGCGCCCGGCCGCCAGGTCCACGAGCGTGCGGGTCTTCCAGTGGAGACCGCCCCGCTGGTCCGCGTCGTCCACGTCCTCCGGCCAGTCCACGACGGGAAGCGGCGGCAGCCCGAGCCACGGCGCGACGACGCGGTTCGCCTCCGCCATCCAGGTCGTCGCCCACACCAACTCGCATTCCAGCGAGAGGAGTCGGGGCCCGTACGCGGGATTGATCCTGGTCAGCAGCGGGTTCCCGTCGTCCTCCGGCCGCCCGGAGGACGAGCGGTACACCGGATACCCGCCCGGCAGCTCCTGCGGGGTCGCACCGAAGGGGATGAGAGGGCCGTCGACATCGAGGAAGAGCAGAGGCCGACGCCGGGGTCGAAGCGGGGATCGAGGCTCCGGAGCGTTCACGCCCGCACGATAACCGCCCGGACCCGCCGACTGCGCGAAGCCGCCCCGCCACCCGCAGCCACCTCAGCCGCCCCCGCCGTCACCGCCACGCCAGCCCGGTGACCCGGCGCGGGCATCCGCTCAGAACATGTCCGGGCACCACGGCCGGCGGGCCGTACGGAAGGTGCGGTCCGCCAGCGCGGCGGCTCCCGGGCGGTTCTCCTCGATCCGGCCCAGGGCGACCAGCCGCTCCACCGACTCGTCACCGAGCTGCACCGCGGCCAGGTCCCGCACGTCCAGGGTCAGATCGGCGCTCCGGGTGTCCGGCACGCACTCCGCGCCCTGCGGGGAGGCGTCCAGGCGGAAGACGCCGCCCGCGAGGCCGGCGGGGTCGCGGACGTCGAGGACGAGCGTGGCTTCCTGCGCGTACGTACGGGCCGCGAGCAGGCGCGCGGTGTCGAGCACCCGCATCCAGAGCCAGTCCGCGTGCGTGACCACCCGGGCCGCGCGGGGGTCGGGCAGCAGCAGCGGCAGCAGGTCGTCGGGGGCGCGCCCACCGGTGCGGACCGTGGTGATCCAGTCGATCGAGCAGACGAACCGCCAGAGGGCCTGCTCGGCCGCCGGGTTGGCCGCGATCAGCTGGCTCACCGTCGCGGTGTTGAGCGGCTGCTTGCGGTCGCCCCACTTGTCGTCGGCGCGGTACGTGACCAGGCCCTCGGGCTCGCCGGAGGCGGAGCGGTACAGGGCGTAGAAGGGCTCGGTCCACTTCTCCACCGCCGGCACCTCGACACCGGTGTGCCGGGTCCACCAGGAGGCCGGCCGGTCGACGACACCGTGCTGCCGGGCGGCCAGCCGGGCATGGATCTCCGGGCCCAGCTTCGTCACGTCCTCCGCCTCCACGCATTCGATCCGGCCGCCGTCCGGGGCGGCGGCGAGCGGGTCGTGGCGGTCCAGGCCGGAGCGGGTGACGTCCACCTCCCACTCGGTGATCGAGGTGGCGGGGCCGAAGCCGAAGCGCCCGTAGATCGGGTACTCGGCCGCGATCAGGGTGGCGGCCACCTCGCCGCGCTCCTTCGCCGCCGCGAGGTCCGTCGCCATCATCCGGCTCAGCAGGCCCCGCCTGCGGTGCGTGGGGGCGACCGTCACCCCACTGATCGCGTCCACCGCGACGTGCGCGCCGCCCGGCACCGTCAGCTCCTGGGCGAACGAGCGGAAGGTCGCCACGCACCGCCCGTCGTCGAAGGCACCCCGCACCCGTGAGAGGTCGGTGCGCGCCAGCCTCACCGCCGCATCCTGCTCCAGACCCTCCATCGAGCTCTCCAGAAACCCCCGTCGGACGGCCTTCAGCCATGCGGGGAACTCGGTCGCGGTGATCACTCGTATGTCCAGGCCCATACCGCCCACGCTAGGCGGCGGGCTCCGCCCTGTCTCCCGCATTTCGCCCGCCACCGCGCCGCCTCCGCACCGGAGAGCCTGGCTACGGACGCCCCCGTCGCCGGAGCACCTCCGTAAAGGAACGCTCATTCTTGACCGATCGTTCTCTTACGCCTACGCTCCTGGTCATGGGACGACCCCGCGCCTTCGACACCGATCAGGCCGTCAGTACGGCGGCCACCCTCTTCGCCACCCATGGCTTCGAGGGCACCTCGGTCGATGACCTGGTCACCGCCACCGGCATCCACCGAGGCAGCCTCTACAAGGTCTTCGGCTCCAAGCGCAGTCTCCATCTGACCGTGCTGCGGAACCACCTCGACCACGAGATCCACCCGGCCACCGCCGCCCTCGCCACCGTCACGGACCCCGCGCGGGCACTGTCGACGGCGATCGGCTCGTTCGACAACGGCCCGGCCGCCGGGCTCCTCCTCCTCGCCGCCGCCGAACGCGCCCCGCACGACCCCGAGGTCGCCGCGCTGGTCGCCGAAGGCATCACCGCGCTGGAGGAAGCCCTGCGCCCCTCCCACGGCGACGACGCCCCGCACACCGCCTCCACCGTCCTCGGTGCCCGGCTGCGCCTGCGCGCCCGGCCCAGCACACCGGGCACCCAGCCCACCACTCCCAAGGAGCACTGACATGGCCCTGATCTCCATCGACCGCGAACGCGGCCTGCTGATCGCGGAAATCGAGGGCCTCGACAAGCTCTGGAGCCTCAAGAGCCGCTTGGAGATCCCCCTCGCCCATGTGCGCGGGGCCACCCACGACCCCGGTATCGCCCGTGAACCGAAGGGGATCCGGGTCGGCGGCACCAACCTCCCCCGCGTCATCACCGCGGGCCGGTTCATCCGCCACGGCGAACGCCTCTTCTGGGACGTGAGGAACCCCGACAAGGCGGTCGTCATCGAACTCGCCGACGCCGAGACCTACGACCGCCTGGTCATCGAGGTGGCGGACCCCCGGGCCACCGTGGCACTCGTCGAACACTCCATCACCCGCGACTGACCAGAACCAGGCCCCGCAGCGTCAGAACGCCGCCCGCACCTCACCGACCTCCGCCGCGCCGCCCATCAGCGGCGCCCGGCCGACGCGGGCCACGACCGGGGCGTCCACCCCGAGGAGTTCCAGCGCGCGTGCCAGTACCGGGCCGAGTGCCCGGGTGCCACCGTCGTCGATCTTGAAGGCCAGCGCACGGCCGTCCGGCAGCGCCAGCGCCTGCACGGCCTCGGCGCCCATCTTCGAGAGGGTTCCGGGCAGTTCGCGCATCAGCCAGGTGTCCGGCCGCCGGGTGCCGGCCACGTACTCCGGGTGGGCGCGCATCGCGTCGGCGACCCGGCGCTCCGCCGTACCGGGCTCCGCCAGGACGAAGGAGCGGAACGCCCGCGCCAGCCCGGTCAGCCCGATCGCCATCAGAGGTGCGCCACAGCCGTCCGTACCGACCGAGGCGACCGGTTCGCCCGCCGCCTCCTCGATCACCTGGTGCACCAGGCGCTGCAACGGGTGCGCGGGGTCGAGGTAGGTCGCGGTGTCCCAGCCGTTGAGCGCGGAGACGGCGAGCATCGCGGCGTGCTTGCCGGAACAGTTCATGGTGATCCGCTCCCTGACCCGGCCGGACGCGAGGTACGCCTCCGCCTCCACCGGGTCCAGCGGAAGATCGGGCGGGGTCTGGAGGTCGGCGGGGCTCAGCCCGTGCTCGGCCAGCATCGTGGCGACGAGCGCGAGGTGGAAGTCCTCCCCGGAGTGGCTCGCGGCGGCGAGGGCCAGCCGTTCGCCGGACAGGTCGAGACCGGCCCGCAGGATCGCGGCTGCCTGCATCGGCTTGTTGGACGAGCGGGGGAAGACGGGCGCCGCGGGGTCGCCGAGCGCGTACTCCACGCTGCCGTCGGCCGCCAGCAGCACCAGCGAGCCCCGGTGGCGGCCCTCCAGGAACCCGGACCGGACGACCTCCGCGAGAACCGGGCCGGCGGGCGGGGCGCCGGAGCCGGAGGGGGTGGCGAGGGCTTCATTGCTGGTCATGAGGGCCTTCCGGGAGCTGGACCCGCTCCCGGAAGGATCGCCTCAGGCGAGCAGGTCGTCTACTTGTGCTTCTCCGTCACGGTACCTGCGGGCGATCTCCGCGCCGCATTCGTCCGCCGTGCGCTGCAGCTGGTGACGGCGGCGCGAGACCTGCTTCTCGTAGCCGACGAGCCTGCCCATCGCGGTGTGCAGTTCCTCGTCCGTACGGGCTTCGAGGTCGGAGAGCTCCACCTCGGCGAACGTCTCCGCGGCCAGCCTCCGGTACTCGTCGCCGCGCGGCGTGCGGAGCGTGACGTGGCGGGCGGAGGTGCGGTGCCGCGACGGGGCGTCCGCGAGGATCTCCGGGAGCCGGTCCACCACCGGGGACTCCGGGGCCTGCCGACGGGCCAGTTCCGCCCGCAGGATGTCGATGCGCCCCTGGACCAGTCGGCGTACGTAACTGAGATCGGCCTCGTCCCGCTGGGCGTCCCGGCGCATCGTCCGCAGCGCCGGAAGCCGGAGCCCGCCGAACCCGGCCTGCGGACGGACCGCCCCGAGCCCCTCGGGGCCCGGGTGTGCGGCGCCCTGTTCGGGTACGGAGCCGGCCGAGGCGGCGGGGAGCGCCGCACGTACCGGAGCGACCGCGGCCCCTGCCCCGGGACCGCTCTCCGGTCCCGGTACGCTCCGCTGCACGGGCGGCCTCACGGTGGTGGGCGTAGTCGGTACGGCACCGGGAGATTGTCCCGTTCCATAGGTACTCATACTGTTCAGTCCCCTCGACCGGTGCGTCGGCACACCGACATCGTGCATCGTGCCACTCCGTACGGGGCCGGTGCAGGGGTTCTGTACCCGTTCAGCCCAAGATAGGTTGGTCTGTATGCGTGCAGTGGTACAGAGAGTGGAGGGCGCGAGCGTCTCCGTGTCCGAGGGCACGGAAGCCGCCCCGGAGACCGGGATCGTGGGCGAGATCATGGGCGAGGGCCTGTGCGTGCTGGTCGGCGTGACGCACGGGGACACCCCGGAGAAGGCCGCACAACTCGCCCGGAAACTCTGGTCGGTGCGCGTCCTGGAGGGCGAGAAGTCCTGTTCCGACGTGAACGCACCGCTTCTCGTCATCTCGCAGTTCACCCTCTACGGGGACGCCCGGAAGGGGCGCCGCCCCACCTGGAACGCCGCCGCCCCCGGTGAGGTCGCCGAGCCGCTGGTGGACGAGGTGGTGGCGCAGCTGCGCGCGCTCGGGGCGCGGGTGGAGACGGGCCGGTTCGGGGCGGACATGCGCGTCACGCTCACCAACCACGGCCCGTTCACCCTGCTCATCGAGGTCTGACGAGCCCCGCTCATCGAGGTCTGACAAGCCGGGGAAGCTCGACGGCCCTACGGCCCTACGGCTACGGCCCTCGGCCCTACGGCTCGACGATCGTCTCCTGCGCGGCGGCGGTGTCCCCGGCGAGCAGCTCCGCGTCGACCGCGACGTTCCGCTTGACCAGCGCGAGGGCGATCGGCCCGAGTTCGTGGTGCCGGGCCGAGGTGGTGATGAAGCCGAGCTGACGGCCCTCCGCCCCGTCCGAGGCCAGCCGGACCGGAGTGCCGTGGCCGGGCAGGTGCACCTCGCTGCCGTCCAGGTGGAGGAAGACGAGCCTGCGCGGCGGCTTCCCCAGGTTGTGGACGCGCGCGACGGTCTCCTGACCCCGGTAGCAGCCCTTTTGCAGGTGGACCGCCGTGCCGATCCAGCCCAGCTCGTGCGGGATCGTCCGGTGGTCGGTCTCGAAGCCCAGGCGCGGGCGGTGCGCCTCCACGCGCAGCGCCTCGTACGCCAGGATGCCCGCGGCCGGTCCGGTCCCTGCGGTGTACGTCTCCAGGTCGGCGCGCGGCAGGAACACGTCACGGCCGTGCGGCTCCTCGCGCACCGCGAGCCCTTCGGGCACCTCGGTGATGGAACCGGCCGGCAGGTGCACCACGGCGAAGTCCTCGGTGCGGTCGGCGACCTCCACCCGGTAGAAGAACTTCATCGACTCCAGGTACGCCACCAGGTCCTCGCGCGTCCCCGGCTCGACGTGCATCCACGTCGTGGTGCCGTCGTCGACGAGGTAGAGGGCGTGCTCGATGTGGCCGTTGGCCGAGAGGATCAGCGCCTCGGTGGCCCGGTTCGGCGCGAGATCGGTGACGTGCTGGGTGAGCAGGAGGTGGAGCCAGCTCAGCCGGTCGTCGCCGGAGACGGTGACGACACCCCGGTGCGACAGGTCGACGAACCCGTCACCGCCGGCGAGGGCGCGCTGCTCGCGGAAAAGGTCGCCGTAGTGCGCGGCGACACCTTCGTCGCGGCCTTCGGCGGGGACGGCGCCGGGCAGGGACAGCAAGGGGCTCTTCATGCGACCAGCCTACGGCGCGCGCCGTACGGCCGTGGGGCCGGGCGCCGCCTACTCGGCGTTGTCACGCTCCGGCCCGGCGGCGCAGTCGCGGCACCGGCCGAAGATCGCGAAGTGCTTGAGATCGGTTTCAAAGCCGAAGGTCTCGCGCAGCTTCGCCGTGAACTCGGCCGCCACCTCGGTGTCCGCCTCTATGACGTCCGAGCAGTCCCGGCAGACCAGGTGGATGTGGTGGTGCCGGTCGGCCAGGTGGTAGCTGGGGGCGCCGTGGCCGAGGTGGGCGTGGCTCACCAGCCCGAGCTCCTCCAGGAGCTCCAGGGTCCGGTAGACCGTGGAGATGTTCACCCCGGACGCGGTCCGGCGCACCTCGCAGAGGATGTCGTCGGGCGTCGCGTGCTCCAGCGCGTCGACCGCCTCCAGCACGAGCTGTCGCTGCGGCGTGAGCCGGTAACCGCGCTGCCGGAGGTCGGTCTTCCAGTCGGTGGATACCACGGGCCCAGTGTACGGCGCCCCCGCGCGGCGCCCCTGCCTCGCGGCGACTCCTACTTGAAGAAGGCGATGCCGTCGTCGGGGAGGTCGCCGAGGCTCTTCGCCATCTCCTCGACCTCCTCGGGCGTGACGACCTTCTTGAGGTGCGCCGACATGTACGGGCGCAGCTCGACGTCGGGGGTGGCCTTCTCGCCGACCCACATGAGGTCGCTGTTCACGTAGCCGTAGAGGCGCTTGCCACCGCTGTACGGGCCGGAGGCCGCGGTGCGGGCGACCGCGTCGGTGACGACGTCGATCTGCGGCTTCGTGTCGGCCAGCTCGCCGTACCAGACCTCGACGACGCCCTGGTCACGGATCATGACGATCTCGACCTTGCGGTCCTTGTCGATGCGCCAGTAGCCGGACTCGGACTCCAGCGGCCGGACCTTGTTGCCCTCGGCGTCGAGCACCCAGGAGTGCGAGACGTATTCGAGGAAGTCGCGGCCGTCGTGGCTGAAGGAGACTTCCTGGCCGAAGTTGCACTTCTCGTCACCGGGGAAGTCGGCGACGCCCGCGCCGGCCCAGTTGCCCAGCAGGAAAGCCAGCGGAACGAGGTCGCGGTGGAGGTCGGACGGAATCGAGATCATGAGCGGCTCAGGCGATCTGTGAGGGAATGGCGGAGGTGGACGAGGGTCAGCGCTGGCCCTGGTACAGCTTCTTCACGGTCACCGCGGCGAAGGCGAGGACGCCGACGCAGACCAGGATCAGCAGGGTGGTGAAGAATGCCTCAAGCACGGGGACTCCTCGTAACGAGCGAATGGCGGCAATGGCGCCAATACAGGGCCGGGCCCCAGCCTAGTGGGTGGGGGCCCGGCTCTCTCGTTCAGGTCCTCGCGGTACCCGGCGGTTCGACCGGGTACCGGGCCGGGCTCAGCCCGACAGCTGGTCCTGGAGGATCAGCGTCTGCTGGAACGGCACCTTCACCGCTTCCCCGCCGCCCCGGGACTGCTCGACCATCGCGAGGGTGTCCCCGGCGATGACGTACGCGACCCGGACGTGCTCCTGAGACTCCCGGCGCGGGTTCCATTCCCTGCGCACCCGCCTGACCCACAGGTCACGGGGGAGGTTGCACGGCGGACGGTTACAGTTCGGCACATGCCGAAGAAGCTCGTGATCAAGGTGACCGCAGGGGCCGACTCCGCCGAGCGGTGCTCGCAGGCGTTCACGGTGGCCGCGGTCGCCGTCGCCAGCGGGGTGGAGGTCTCGCTCTGGCTGACCGGGGAGTCCGCCTGGTTCGCCCTGCCCGGCCGTGCCGCCGACTTCGAACTCCCGCACGCCGCACCGCTGCCCGATCTCATCGAGTCGATCATGGCGGGCGGCCGGATCACCCTCTGCACCCAGTGCGCGGCGAGGCGGGACATCACGGAGCGGGACGTCCTGGAGGGCGTGCGGATCGCAGGGGCGCAGGTGTTCGTCCAGGAGGTCATGGCGGACGACGCCCAGGCACTGGTGTACTGACGGACCGTCACCCTCCGTCGGGGCTCAACGGTCGTACCGGCGACGCTTCCTGTCGTCCAGCTCGTCCCACCACTCGTCGGACTTCGGGTCGCCGGAGGGGTACTCGTCCCACCACCGGTCTTCGGGGCCGCGGCGGTTGGCGACCATCGCCGCGATCGGCGGGATGACCATGGCGACCACGCACATCCCGACGGCGACCGGCACCGACCAGAGGCGTACGAAGGCCCAGGCGGACACGAAGAGGACGACGCATCCGCCCATCAGCAGGAAGTAGCCGCGCCGGCGCCGGGCGTACATACCTCCAGGATAGGCCGGAAGGCCCCGTTCCGACTGATCCCGTCGGATCGCTCACCGTCCGGGCAGCGCGAAGGGCCGTACCCCTTCTGTCACAGGTGGCGTCCAACCCCCTGGGGTACGGCCCTCCGGCCCTGCCTCAAGGCGCGGCGCCCGGCTCTCGCCGGGGCGCCGCACCGATCAGCGGCTCACTTCGCTCAGACGGCGATGGCGACCTCGGAGAGGCCACCGGTCTGCGCGACGACGGTGCGGTCGGCGCTGCCGCCCGGGACCAGCGCGCGGACCGTCCAGGTCCCCTCGGCCGCGTAGAAGCGGAACTGCCCGGTCGCCGAGGTCGGGACCTCGGCGGTGAACTCGCCGGTCGAGTCCAGCAGACGGACGTATCCGGTGACGGGCTCGCCGTCGCGGGTCACGCTGCCCTGGATCGTCGTCTCGCCGGGCTTGATGGTCGAAGCGTCGGGGCCGCCGGCCTTTGCTCCACACATGGTGTTCAGTCCTTCTGGGTCGGGGGTCCTGCGAATGACGGGATGGAGCCGGTTACTTGTTGGCGCCGAGCTCGATCGGCACGCCCACGAGGGAGCCGTACTCGGTCCACGAACCGTCGTAGTTCTTGACGTTCTCCTGACCGAGCAGCTCGTGCAGGACGAACCAGGTCAGCGCGGAACGCTCGCCGATGCGGCAGTACGCGATGGTGTCCTTCGAGAGGTCGACCTGCTCGTCCTCGTAGAGGGCCTTGAGCTCGTCGTCCGACTTGAAGGTGCCGTCGTCGTTGGCGTTCTTCGACCACGGGATGTTGCGGGCGCCGGGCACGTGGCCGGGACGCTGCGACTGCTCCTGCGGGAGGTGCGCCGGGGCGAGCAGCTTGCCGCTGAACTCGTCGGGGGACCGCACGTCGACCAGGTTGAGGGTGCCGATGGCCGCCACGACGTCGTCGCGGTAGGCGCGGATCGACTCGTCCTGGGCCTTGGCCTTGTACGCGGTGGCCGGGCGCGCCGGGACGGCGTCGGTCAGGTCGCGGGAGTCCAGTTCCCACTTCTTGCGGCCGCCGTCGAGGAGCTTGACGTTCTCGTGGCCGTAGAGCTTGAAGTACCAGTACGCGTACGAGGCGAACCAGTTGTTGTTGCCGCCGTAGAGGACCACCAGCGTGTCGTTGGCGATGCCCTTCTCCGAAAGGAGCTTCTCGAAGCCGGCCTGGTCGACGAAGTCACGGCGGACCGGGTCCTGGAGGTCCTTCGTCCAGTCGATCCGGATGGCGTTCCTGATGTGGTTCTTCTCGTACGCCGAGGTGTCTTCGTCGACCTCGACGATGGCGACCTGCGGGTCGTCGATGTGGGCTTCGACCCAGTCTGCATCGACCAGTACGTCGCTGCGGCTCATGTGTTCTCCTCCGGGGCAGTCTGCGGCGGTGTCATGCGGAGTGAAGAGTGCTGCGGGTGACACGCGGACGCCGGGCGTGGGCGTGCACCGGGAGCACGGTCCGGCCCCGACGGTTCAACGGTCGAGGGGCCGGAGGGAAGCGGGACGGTACGGAACGTCCTGCTCAGAAGGGGCGACAGAGCATGGCGGCGACGCGGCACAGGTCTACTGCCCGCCGCTTCGTGAGGTCCGCCTGTCGCTTCATGTGTCCGATCGTAGGGAGCCGGAGGCGGGGATGTCACCGGCATGTCGGATGATGAGACGGTATCGTCCGCGATGCGAGACGCGGAACGGGAATCCGCCCCTCCCGCGGCGCCCGGACGGGGAGTCGTCGGCACCCCATCTGCGGTACGGACGCCGCCGTCTCACCATCCGGTCGGATGCCTCGCGCGGGCGGCTCCGGGACGTCAGCCCGCGAGGGCGATGTCGGTGGCCTCCACCGAGACCTCCAGCCCCTCGGGGAGCGCCTCGATCTTCTTCAGCACCACGCCGTCGGGGAGTCCGCCGAGGCTCCGCTCGAAGTCGGTACGGGTCCGCACCAGCCCCTCCAGGCCGGGGATGCCCTCACCCGGCACCGCGTCCGCGCGGACCCGGACGGTACGGCCGTCGATCAGGGTGACCGAGGAGATGACGCTGCGGGTGATCTCCTTGCCGAGGACCGGGATCTCCACGGTGCCGCTGACCTTGACCTTGCCGTCGCCGGCGTACTGCACGGTGATGCCGTCCTCGGCGGCGGCGGTCAGGTCCGCGTAGGTGACCAGCGCGGTGCCCTTGATGAGACCGGCCCGGGCGCTGGAGTACCCCTCGCCGATGATGACCCGGTCGAGCTCCGCCCGCAGCTCGCTGATCCGGATGGTGTCGCCGTTGCTGCCGGCCCTGATGCCCTTGAGCGTGACGTCGACCCGGTCGAGGTCGCGCTCCGCGATCTGGGTGAGGAAGGGGAAACCGTGGATCGAGACGTCGGTCGAGGCGGCCGTGGCACCGGTGAACTCGACCCGGTCCGCCGCCTCCTTCTCCGCGAAGTGGAGGGCGAGGCGGTCGACGGCCACGAACAGGCCCCCCAGCACCACCACGACGGTCAGCAGTATTCGCAGTGCGCGCATGCCTGTCCTTCTCCCACTCTCGCCGACGGACTCCGGGCTTCCCATGGGCCGGACACGGCCACGGAAAGCCCGGAGTGAGCGACGAAGCGGGGTACCCGGTCGGTTCCCGGGAAGATCAGCCGATCGTCAGCCGATCATCCTGCCGACGAGGTAGACGGCCGGCGCCGCGGCGGTCAGCGGCAGCGCCACACCGGCTGTCATGTGGACGAACCGGGACGGGTAGTCGTAACTGGCCGCCCGGAGCCCCACGAGCGCGCAGACGCCCGCCGCGAGGCCGGACAGCACCGCGCCCGGCATGCCGATTCCGGCGATACCGCCGCCCACCGCGCCCAACCCGGCGGCGGCGACCAGCGCCCCGGCCACGGAGACCGGCCCGGGAAGCGGCAGCGCGCGAACGAGCGCGGCACCGGCGACGGCGATCCCGCCCGCGACCACCACGTCCGGGTCCGCCGCGAGGTACCCGCCCGCGAGCACCGCGAGGGCCGCCGACACGACCGTGGCCATCAGCCCCGACATCCGCTCGTCGGCCCCCGCGTGGCTCCGCAGCTGGAGCACTACGGTGAGCAGCACCCACACACCGAGCGTGCCGAGGAGGGCGGCCGGGCCGTGGTCACGGCCGGCCGCGAGCAGCGCGACGTCCGCGACGAACCCGCCGAGGAAGGCGAGCGCGATGCCCTGCCGGGCCGGCCACATGCCGTTGAGCCGGAACCACCCGGCCGCCGTGACGGCCTGGAGCAGCACCAGCGGTACGGCCAGCGCGTACTGACCGACCCACGCGCCGAGCGCCAGCAGCAGGCCGAGCACGGCCGTCAGCGCGGCGGGCTGCATGCCCGGCGCGATGATCGGCGAACGACCCTCGGCGCGGGCACGCTGGGCGTCGGTGATCCGGGTGTTGCCGAGCGTGGTGGGAACGCCGTATCCGTCCGCACCGGGCTGCCCCGGCGCGGGAGCGGCCGTGGCCGCCGGTACGGGCGCGCCGAAACGCTCCGCCGCGGGAGCCGGGGCCGCCTGGGCCGCCGGAGCCACCGGGACCTCGGCGGGCAGCGGGTAGGAACCCGACGCGGGAGCCGCCGCCCCGACGACCGGCGGCAGAAACGCCGTCTCTGCCGCGTCGGACGCGGCCTGCTGGGGCGGCGGCGTGGACCGGGGCTGCGGCTGAGGCTGGTGCTGGGGCTGGGGCTGGCCCCACGCCTGCTGCGCACCCTGCTGCTGGCCGTGCTGCTGCGGGGCGTATCCCTGCTGCTGGGCATACCCCTGCTGCGGCTGCCCGTACGGCGACGGGGCCTGCCCGTACGCCTGCTGGGCCTGGCCGTACGGCTGCGGCTGCTGCGGCTGCTGGGCCTGGCCGTACTGCTGCGGCTGCTGGGCCTGGCCGTACGGCTGGGGCTGCTGGGGCTGCTGGGGCTGCTGTTGCCCGTACGGCTGCTGGTGGTGGTGCCCGTACGGCTGCTGGGGCTGCTGCGGTTCCTGCCGGCCGTGCGCCGGAGGCGGGTACTGCGCGTGCGCCTGCGGCTGTCCGGGCTGCCCGTACGCCTGCGGCTGCCCGTACGCCTGCGGCTGCTCGTGGACCGGCTGCTGGAACTGCTGCTGGAACTGCTGCGGCTGCTCGTGGACCGGCTGCTGGAACTGCTGCGGCTGCTGGACCGGCTGCTGTGGCTGGAACTGCGGCTGCTGGAACTGCTGCTGCTGTGGCTGGACCGTCGGCTGGTACTGGGTGTCCCAGGTCTGCCCCTGCCAGGTCTGCGTGGAGCCGGTGTCCTCACCGGCGCCGTACCCCGGAACCTGCGCCGCGTGTCCCTGCTGCCCCTGTCCCGGCTGCCCCTGCGGGCCGCCGGGGTACTGCTGCTGGTCCGGGTGGGCGTGCTCGGGGTACGCCTCGCCTTCGCCGTACGTGTACGGCTCCCGGCCCTGCGGCCGGGCGCCCCTCTGGTCCCTGTTCTCTGCGCTGCTCATCGTCTCCGGTTCACCCTCCTGCGAACGGCGGGAGCACCTCGACCGTGCCGCCCTCGGCAAGGCGTACCGTCTCATGCCGCCGTGTTCCGACCGGATCGCCGTCGATCAGGAACGAGCACCTCATCAGCACGCGCACCAGCTCTCCGGGGTGACGTTTCCGCGCGGCGTCCAGCGCCTCGGCCAGTGTCGTCGCCGCGTACGGCTCCTCCGCCGTACCGGCTGCTGCCTTGGCCGCGGCCCAGTAGCGGATCGTCCCCGCCGCCATGGCGGCACCCCTTTCGTCGTCCGTCCGTCGTCGTGTCACTCGCGTCACACACATGGCACGAGCCACATGCGTCACGTGGCATCCCGCGCTCGGCCGTGCCGGGCGCGCTGTCCATGATGGGTCACCCGCCGACCGCCCAGTCGGCCATCCGGCCGAGCAGCGCCTCGTCCGCGGCGTTCTCGGCGTGTCCCATGCCCCGTTCCAGCCACAGTTCGGCGGCTCCCTCGGCCGCCGCACCGGCCAGCATCCGGGGGTGATCCAGCGGGAAGTACGGGTCCCGGTCGCCGTGGACCACCAGCAGTGGGGCGGGCGCTATCAGCGGAACCGCCTCCACCGGCGAGAGGGGCACCGGGTCCCAGTCCTCGTCGTGGATGCGGGTGCGCAGCCCGTACCTGCCGACCAGCCGTCCGGTGGGCCGGGTGACCACCCAGTGCAGCCGTCGCATCGACGGAGTGCCCCGGTAGTACCAGCGGGCCGGGGAGCTGACCGAGATCACCCCGTCGACGTGGGCAGGACCCGAGGCAGGCCCCGCGGCGCGACCCGCGGCAGGACCGGCGGATTTCGCCACCCCCCGAACGGCCCCCTCGTCGGATACGGATTCTTTCGTATACAGGGCGGCCTGCCGGAGCACCACGGAACCGCCCATGGAGAAGCCGACCGTAACGATTCTGCGGTGTCCCAGAGACCTCGCCCAGGCCACCGCGGCGGCCAGGTCGAGGACCTCGCGATCCCCCACGGTGGACTTTCCGCCGGACTTTCCGTGCCCCCGAAAGGAGAAGGTCACCACCGCCGCACGCTGCAGGAACACACCTGCGGCACGCCGGACGGCGGGCCGGTCGAGTGAGCCGGTGAAACCGTGCGCGAGCACGATCGCCGTCTGCTCCTCGACCCCTGCGGCGCCCGGCCCGACCCCTGCCGTACACGGCTCGTACACCGCCTCCACCGGGACCCCGTCATCGGTGAGCAATGTGGCGTACTGCGGGGTTCGCGTGATCAAGGGAACAGAAGAACTCACGAATCGACCCTCTACCAGTGAACTCATGTGGGCTATTCTGCTGCGAAGAGGATCCGGGCAGAGCAGCCCCCGGATCCTTTTGTGCTTTCCGCGCGTTGTTACGGAGACGTTTCAACAAGCTCAGCGACCCCAGGGCGCGGGGCCGCACCCGTAAAACCTGTATGACGAATGCCGCAGGGCCTAGCCGTACAGCCCCGCAGCAGTACGAAGTGATGCCGCATCTCCCCCGGGTCCGACCCGGGAGTGCCCCTCTCGCAGGGGGAACGAGGAGGACCGACGTAATGGGCGAGCGAAACGTGCACCACGATCGACCGACGACCGAGGCAGGTGAGCGGCGATGAGCTCACTGCTGCTCCTGACGAATGCCCTTCAACCGTCGACGGAGGTGCTTCCCGCCCTCGGTCTTCTGCTCCACAGCGTGCGGGTGGCCCCCGCCGAGGGACCCGCTCTCGTCGACACCCCCGGTGCCGACGTCATCCTGGTCGACGGGCGGCGTGACCTCCCGCAGGTCCGCTCCCTCTGCCAGCTGCTCCGCTCCACCGGACCCGGCTGTCCGCTGATCCTCGTCGTCACCGAGGGCGGCCTCGCGGCCGTCACCGCCGACTGGGGCATCGACGACGTCCTGCTGGACACGGCGGGTCCTGCCGAGGTCGAGGCCCGGCTCCGGCTCGCCACCGGGCGGCAGCAGATCACCGCCGACGACTCCCCCATGGAGATCCGCAACGGTGACCTCTCCGTGGACGAGGCGACGTACAGCGCGAAGCTCAAGGGCCGGGTCCTGGACCTGACCTTCAAGGAGTTCGAGCTGCTCAAGTACCTCGCCCAGCACCCGGGCCGGGTCTTCACCCGCGCCCAGCTGCTGCAAGAGGTCTGGGGCTACGACTACTTCGGCGGTACCCGCACGGTCGACGTCCACGTACGGCGGCTGCGCGCCAAGCTCGGCCCCGAGCACGAGTCGCTCATCGGCACGGTCCGCAACGTCGGTTACCGGTTCGTTGCGCCGGAGAAGGGCGACCGCAAGCAGGCGACCCAGGAATCGGCGTCGCGGGGCAGCACCCCGCCGGACGCGCCGGCGGAGCGACCCGGGCCGGCGGTGGAGGTCACCGAGGAGCCCGCGGCCGAGCCGGTGAAGGGATAGGGGCGGCCCACGGGTCCCGGTGGGTGCGCGGCGACAGCCGCGGCACCCCACCACGTCGTCGGAGCGTCCCCACGCATCCCGTGTGCGGACGCTCCCCGGCCCCGCGGGTGCACCCCGTCCGACGCCGTGCACCGATCCACCACGGATCAGGGGGCCGACGGGCAGGACTGACCTCGGTTCCCTCCGCGTAGACTGCCGCGCGTGGCCAAGGTGACGCGGGACGATGTGGCGAGACTGGCGGGTACGTCGACCGCGGTCGTCAGCTACGTCATCAACAACGGACCCAGGCCGGTCGCCCCGGCCACGCGTGAGCGGGTACAAGCCGCCATCAAGGAACTGGGCTACCGGCCCGACCGGGTTGCCCAGGCGATGGCGTCGAGGCGGACCGACCTCATAGGGATGATCGTGCCGGACGCCCGGCAGGCGTTCTTCGCGGAGATGGCGCACGCCGTCGAACAGGCCGCCGCCGAGCGCGGGAAGATGGTCCTCGTCGGCAACTCCGACTACCGCGACGAGCGTGAGGTCCACTACCTCCGGGCGTTCCTCGGCATGCGGGTCTCCGGGCTGATCCTGGTCAGCCAGGGCCCCAGCGAACGGGCCGCCGCCGAGATAGAGGCGTGGGACGCCCGGGTGGTGCTGCTGCACGAGCGCCCCGAGGCGATCGACGACGTCGCGGTGGTCACCGACGACATCGGCGGCGCCCAGCTCGCCACCCGCCACCTGCTGGAACACGGCTACGAGTACGTCGCCTGCCTCGGCGGCATGGAGTCCACCCCGGCCGTCGGCGACCCGGTCGCCGACCACGTCGAGGGCTGGCGCCGGGCGATGCACGAGTCGGGCCGCTCCACCGAGGGCCGCCTCTTCCAGGCCCCGTACAACCGTTACGACGCCTACCAGGTGGCCCTCGGCCTGCTCGCAGGTCCCGACAGGCCGCCGGCCATCTTCTGCTCCACGGACGACCAGGCCATCGGCGTCCTGCGGGCCGCCCGCGAGCTGCGCATCGACGTGCCCGGCCAGTTGGCCGTCGCGGGCTTTGACGACGTCAAGGAAGCCGGACTCACCGACCCGCCCCTGACCACGGTCTTCTCGGACCGCCCGGCGATGGCGCGGGCCGCCGTGGACCTGGTGCTCGACGACTCGCTGCGCGTCTCGGGTTCCCGGCGGGAGCGGCTGAAGCAGTTCCCGTCCGCTCTGGTGGTGCGGCGCTCCTGCGGCTGCGGGGAGCCCTCGCCGCTCGCGCGGTAGGGAGCACGCGCGGGCGCGCTCACCACAGCCCGCGTCGAGGCCCTCATCCGGGTCCCGTCCGGGCTCTTATCCGGATCCTACGAGCTTCTGCCGGGCTTCTCAGCGGGGGCTCAGGCTCTTCTCATGTTTCCCGGACACGCTTTCCTCATGACTGAGAGCCCCCGCCCGAGCGGCGAGTACCCGACGTATCCCACGTACGGCAACGACTCGTACGGCACCGAGTCGCACCCCGCGGAAGGACCCTTCGGCGCCTCCGCCGGGACCCCCGCCCCGCCTTCCGGCAGCGGCGCGTACCCGCCGCCCCCGGCGTACGAGCCGGCGCGGCCGACCGCTCCGGTGCACCCCGTCGTCATGGACCCGCAGACCACCGTGTGGCCGGGCGGCGCGGCGGGCGGCGCGGGCGGCGGCTCCGGGTTCTCGGGCTTCCCGGACCACGCCGGTTACCCGGCCCCCGCCCCGCTCCCGGAGAAGCCCGCGCGGAAGGTGAAGCGGCCGTACGCGCTGCTCGCGGCGGTCGCCATCGCGGCGGCGGCGATCGGCGGCGGCACCGCGACCCTGGTCGGTGACCTGGCGGACGGCGGGGGCGGCAGCACCAGCGCGAGCAGCACCGTCGTCAGCGGCACCACCGTCTCGTCCGGCCGCGCCGGCACCGTGGCCGGGGTGGCGGCGGCCGTCTCCCCCGCGATCGTCGAGATCGGCGCCACCTCCACCGCGGGCGACTCCACCGGCTCCGGTGTGGTCATCACCTCGGACGGCGAGATCGTCACCAACAACCACGTGATCACCGGCGCCTCCGAGATCAAGGTGACCCTCTCCACCGGCAAGACCTACACCGCGGACGTGGTCGGCACCGACCCGGACAAGGACCTCGCCCTCATCAAGCTGGAGAACGCGAGCGGCCTCAAGACCGCCACGCTCGGCGACTCCAAAGACGTCGCGGTCGGCGACCAGGTCGTGGCGATCGGCTCCCCCGAGGGGCTGAGCGGCACCGTAACCAGCGGCATCATCTCCGCACTGAACCGGGACGTCACGGTCGCGAAGGAGGAGAGCGACTCCGGTTCGGCCGACTCCAGCGACCCCAGCGGCACGGGCGGCTTCGGCGGCTACGGCAGCGGGAGCCAGGGCGGCGGCAGCGGCGAGCAGCAGTGGCCGTTCGAGTTCGGCGGCCGGCAGTTCAACGGCGACACCGGCTCCAGCACCACCACGTACAAGGCCCTGCAGACCGACGCCTCGCTCAACCCGGGCAACTCCGGCGGCGCGCTGATCAACATGAACGGCGAGATCATCGGCATCAACTCCGCCATGTACTCGCCCAGTTCGTCCAGCAGCACCAGCAGCTCCGGCGCGGGCAGCGTCGGCCTCGGCTTCGCCATCCCCGTCAACACGGTCAAGGCCGACCTGGAGACCCTCCGCTCCGGCGACGGTTCCTGACCGCTCCCGCCGGAGGCCGCCGAACCTCCGGTCCGCCCGCCCGGCGTGCGAGGCTTGGGCGGTGCCCGGCGGATCATGGCCGGGGTCCCGACGCCCTGCCCGACGGTGACCCACCGGACACCACCGGGACCATCCGTGGCCGCGCCGCCGGTGCCGCGCGGCCGAGACGAGAAGAGGACGCAGAGCGATGAGCCCCGCCGAAGACGATCCGCAGCGCATCCTGATCGTCGACGACGAACCCGCCGTACGTGAGGCACTCCGGCGGAGCCTCGCGTTCGAGGGGTACGCCACCGAGGTCGCCGTCGACGGTTACGACGCCCTCACCAAGGCCGAGGCGTACCACCCCGACCTCATCGTGCTGGACATCCAGATGCCCCGGATGGACGGTCTCACCGCCGCACGCCGCATCCGGGCCACCGGGACCACCACCCCCATCCTCATGCTCACCGCCCGCGACACCGTGGGCGACAGGGTCACCGGCCTCGACGCGGGCGCCGACGACTACCTCGTCAAGCCCTTCGAACTCGACGAGCTCTTCGCCCGCATCCGCGCCCTGCTGCGCCGCAGCTCCTACGCGGCGGCGGCGGGCACCGACATCACCGACGAGGACGTGCTCTCCTTCGCCGACCTGCGCATGGACCTCGCCACCCGGGAGGTCACCCGGGGCAACCGCCCCGTCGAGCTGACCCGCACCGAGTTCACCCTGCTGGAGATGTTCCTCGCGCACCCGCGCCAGGTCCTCACCCGCGAGCAGATCCTCAAGGCCGTCTGGGGCTTCGACTTCGAACCCAGCTCCAACTCCCTGGACGTCTACGTGATGTACCTGCGCCGCAAGACCGAGGCCGGTGGTGAACCCCGCCTCGTGCACACCGTGCGCGGGGTGGGGTACGCCCTGCGCTCCGGCGGTGAGGGGTGAGGCGCCTGGTACGCAGACTCCGCACCCTGCCCCTCCGGTCCCGCCTCGCCCTGCTGGTCGCCTTCGCGGTGGCGGTGGCGGTGGCGGCGGTCGCGGTGGCCTGCTGGTTCGTGACCAAGCAGCAGCTGGAACACCGCATGGACGAGTCGCTGCGCAGCTCCCGGCTGGGCGACGTCAGCGCCCTGCTCGCCTCCTGCGACAGCGGCAACCAGCAGCGCTTCCCGCCCGCCGTGGGGGGCGTCGCCTTCCAGGTCATCGATTCGAGCGGCACCGTCTGCTCCGTCGACGAGAACTCCGAGATCCCGGTGACCGACGCCGACATCGCGGTGGCCGAGGGCAGGGAGCACTACGCCCTGCACACCGAGACCACCAAGAACGGCGTGCGGATGCGCGTCTACACCTACCACCTGATCACCCAGCCCCCCACCGACTACGCGGTCACCATCGGCCGTCCGATGAGTGAGGTCGACGACCCGCTCACCGCGCTCGCCTGGCTGCTGCTCGCCGTCTCCGGCATCGGCGTGGTCGCCGCCGGAGCGGCCGGCATGTGGGTCGCGCGATCCGGGCTGCGCCCGGTGGACGAACTGACCCTGGCCGTCGAGCACGTGGCCCGCACCGAGGACCTGACCGTCCGCATCCCGGTGGAGGGCGAGGACGAGATCGCCCGGCTGTCGCGCTCCTTCAACTCGATGACCGCCTCGCTCGCGACCTCCCGCGACCGCCAGTCGCAGCTGATCGCCGACGCCGGCCACGAGCTGCGCACCCCGCTGACCTCGCTCCGGACCAACATCGAGCTGCTCGCCCGCAGCGAGGAGACCGGCCGCGCCATCCCGCCGGACGACCGCAAGGCCCTGATGGCCTCGGTCACCGCCCAGATGACGGAGCTGGCCGCCCTCATCGGCGATCTCCAGGAACTCGCCCGCCCGGACGCCGCCCAGCCGGGCCCGCTGGAGGTGGTGGGCCTGCACGACATCACCCGTACCGCCCTGCAACGCGCCCGGCTGCGCGGCCCCGAGCTGACCATCACCGCCGAGCTGGCCCCCTGGTACGTACGCGGCGAACCGGCCGCGCTCCAGCGCGCGATCGTCAACGTCCTCGACAACGCGGTGAAGTTCAGCCCGCCCCGGGGGTCCATCGAGGTCACTCTGGACCGGGGCGAGCTGACGGTGCGCGACCACGGTCCCGGCATCCCCGCCGACGAACTCCCGCACGTCTTCGAACGCTTCTGGCGCTCCCCCTCCGCCCGCCAACTCCCCGGCTCCGGACTCGGCTTGTCCATCGTGGCCCGGTCGGTCCAGCAGTCCGGCGGCGAGGTGTCGCTCCGCCCGGCCCCGGACGGCGGCGGCACGGAGGCGGTCATCCGCCTGCCGGGAGCGCCCACCCCGCCGCCGGAGATCGGCTGGGAGCGCTGAGCCTCCGGTGGAGCATGTCCTCCACGATGGCCCGGATGCCGGGGAGCAGACCATTTTTGCCACGCGCAGCACGCCTGTTCCGCACCAACACACGTGATGTACACGGGCGTTGACTTACCGACCCGCACTCCAGGCCGCCCAGGCGCCCCCTCCTCCGGTCGACCCAGGTGGGGCGGGGGTTGACTTCTGAGGCCACCTTGAAGGACCCTTTCACTACTCAATTAGTGAAAGGGGGGTTAAGTCATGGGGGAACCCGGCAGCGAGCACCGCATCGAGTACCGCATCGACCGCCGCAGCGGTGTCTCCACCTATGTGCAGATCGTGCAGCAGACCAAGCAGGCCCTCCGCCTCGGTCTGCTCGAACCGGGCGACAAACTGCCCACGGCCCGTGAGGTCGTGGAGGCCACCGCCATCAACCCGAACACCGTCCTGAAGGCCTACCGCGAGCTGGAACGCGAAGGTCTGGTCGAGGCGCGCCGGGGACTGGGCACCTTCGTGCGCAGGACACTCGGAGCCGCCCCGGCCGACGACTCCCCGCTGCGCGCGGAGCTCGCCGCATGGGCGCGGAAGGCCGAGGCCGCGGGCCTCGACCGCGAGGACGTGGCCGCGCTCTTCGGCTCCACGCTGGACGAACGTTTTCCGACCCCCAAGGGGAACCAGTGACACCCACCAGCTCCATACCGGGCGACGTCGCCATAGAGGCGTACGAACTCGGCAAGCGGTACGGCCGACGCGGGGCGCCCGTGCTCGACGGCTGCTCCTTCCGACTCCCCGCCGGGCGGATCAGCGCACTGGTCGGCCCCAACGGGACTGGAAAGTCGACCCTGTTGGCCATGGCGGCCGGTCTGCTGCGGCCCAGCTCGGGGACGCTCACCGTCCTCGGCGAGGCCCCCGGCAAGGCCCGTGACCGGGTCGCCCACCTCGCCCAGGCCAAGCCGCTCCACCCCCAGCTCAGCATCGCCGACACCCTGCGGATGGGAGCCGAACTCAACCCCGGCCGCTGGGACGCCCCGTACGCCGCCGGGATAGTCGAGCAGGGCTCCCTCAGCCCGAAGACGAAGGTCGGCCGGCTCTCCGGCGGCCAGCGCACCCGGGTGGCACTCGCCCTCGCGCTCGGCAAGCGGCCCGACCTGATGCTGCTGGACGAGCCGATGGCCGACCTCGACCCGCTGGCCCGCCACGAGCTGATGGGCACGCTGATGGCGGACGCCGCCGAGCGCGGCACCACCGTGCTGATGTCCTCGCACGTGGTGGCCGAGCTCGCCGACGCCTGCGACCACCTGTTGCTCCTCAGTGGCGGACGCATCCAACTCGGCGGCGACATCGACGACCTGGTCGCCGCGCACCGCCTGGTCACCGGGCGCGGAACACCCGCCGACCTCGCCCCGCACACCGTGGTCGAGGCCCGCGCCGCAGGTCGCGGTCTCACCGCCCTGCTCCGGCCCGAGGGCCCCGTCGGCGACGCCTGGGCGGTACAGGAGCCGTCCCTGGAAGAGGTCATCCTCACCCACCTGCGCTCCCCCGCCGCCCCTGCCCTGATCGCGTCGAGCACCACCGCGCACCCCGTGACGGTGACGGCATGACCACCGCCGCCCCGCCGGCCCCCGCCCCCCGCCGCACACTCCTCCGCCCTCGCGGTCTCGTCTGGAGCGTGCTGCGTCTGCACCGCACCGCGCTGGTGGTCTGGGGCGTGTTCGTGGCCGCCACGGCCGCTCTCCTGCTCTGGCTGTGGGGCCCGGGATCGAACGCGGCGCAGGCCGAGTTCGACCGGTACGGGTACTACGTGCCGTACCCGCACGAGGCGAAGTACGCCTACGCCGACCTCTTCTACCAGCCGTCCGCCCTGATCAGCCTCGCGATCTTCGCGGTTCCGCTGTTCGCCGCCGCCTCGCTGATCGGCCGCGAACTGGAGGACGGCACCGCACAGCTCGCCTGGACGCAGTCCGCCGGCCCCGCACGCTGGCTCGCCGTGAAGCTCGCCGTCCCCGCCGTGCTGCTCACCACCGGTACGGGCCTCCTCATGGGCCTCTACCGGCTCGCGTGGTCCGCACACAGCGGGTTGCTCACGGCCGGCTCGGCACCCGCCTCGCTCTACTTCTCCATCGGACCGGGAACCGTCGCGTACACCCTGCTCGGACTGGCCCTCGGCGCGGTCATCGGGCTGGCGGTCCGCAGAACACTGCCCGCGCTCGTGATCGCCGCCGTCGTGCAGTTCCCGATCAGCGCGTACCGCTCCCTCCTGTGGCCCCTCCAGCACAGCTCGGTCTACCGTCACATCCCCGATGTCCCGGTGCGCGGCGGTGCCCACCGCACCTACCTCCCCTCGCCGGACTACTGGCCGGTCCAGCTCACCGAGACCGCGATCGTCCTCGCCGTCACCGCCCTCCTGGTGGCCGTGGCGTTCCGCATCCTGCACATGAAGGCGGCCACCGCATGAGCTCCCTCGCCACCCTCGGCCGCCCCTCGGGACCGAACTGGCTGGTTCTCCGTCTGCACCGGCCCGCCCTGCTCGTCTGGGCGGTGATGGTCCTCGGCGGTATCGCCCTGCTGCTGTGGCTGGGCGGCCCGCTCACCGACGCCTCGGCCGACGCGTGGGACCGGTACAACGCCTGTGTCGACAGCGGGTGTCCGTACGACCAGGACGCCATCACCACCTACAAGTCGGTCGCCCTCTACAGCGCCTGCCTGGTGGCCCTCGCGCCGCTCGCCATCGCCGCCTGGGCGGGCGGCAGCCTGTTCGGCCGGGAGATGGAGGACGGTACGGCGCAACTCGCCTGGACCCAGTCCGTCCGCCCGGCCCACTGGCTCGCGGCGAAGCTCGCCCTGCCGGCCGCGCTGGTCGTCGTGGGCCTGACGCCGCTGGCGCTGCTCCACCGCCGGGCCTGGTCCGCGGGGCAGCACCGGGTCGACACCCTCAAGCCGTGGACCGACACCCTCACCTACAACGCCGGCGGGACGGTCCCGGTCGCCATCGCTCTGTTCGCCCTCGCCTTCGGCGCCGTCGCGGCCCTGCGACTGGGCCGCACCCTCGGCGCGCTCGGCCTGACCGTGGTCACCACCTTCGGCGTCTGGGCCGCCGCGACGCTCCTCCGGCCCCACCTGTGGCCGACCGTGACCCGCGTGTCCGGCCTCGGCGCCGACTCGATCCCCGGCACCTCCGGAGCCGAGAGCCTCGGCCACGGCATCATCACCTCCGGCGGCGCCCGCCTCACCGGCGACTCCGCCTGCTACCTCCCCGGCTTCCAGGAGGACCCGGCCTGCGTCCGGAAGCTCGAACAGCTGCACGCCACCGGCTACTTCGCCGACATCCATCCCGTCTCCCACTTCTGGCCCCTCCAGCTCGTGGAGACCGGCATCATCCTCGCCCTCACCGCCGTGATGACGTACACCGCCTTCCGCCTCCTCGCCCAGAAGACGGCGGCCTGAACATCTGCTCGGCGGGGGCCGGGGTCCGGTGGTCGGCTCGCGCGGGGGTGTGGTGGGGCGGGAGCGAGGGCGCGAGGGCGCTATCGGGGAGCCGTCCCCTTCGGGGAGTCGTGAGCGGTGCTGCCCATCCCCTTGCCGGCCGGGAGAGTCATCCGTCGCGGAGGCCGAACCCGTCGGGCATCCGGAAGAACAACTCCACGCCCTGACAACGCGATCCGTGGCCCTCGGCCCGGCTGACGAACACGTCCGCCTCGCCCCAAGGGCGTAAGTTCCACTCGCTCCAGAAGTCCCCGTGCCGGAGGGTGAACCCGCACGCCTCCCCCCGGTGGAGTGCGGCAAGCGCCCCGATGCAGCCACCACCCTCGTCCCAGCGCCGGGCCTGCACCGCTTCACCGGGCGGGAGCTGCGCAACGATGGACTGCACCTGACCCTGGACCCAACGGATCGCTTCCAGCGGGGTGTTGGTGGTGCAGTGCGCCGCATCCACGATCTGATCGGCTTCGACCGTGTGGTAGGTGACCCGTTCGCAGCGGAAGACGTCCGGTGGCGTTGTGGCCGAGGGTTGCGAGTCGTGCACGGGGGCCTCCTGTCACGCGCCGAGGACGCCCCCGCCCGCAACCGGCGTGACGAGCCGCAGAGCAGGGGCGCACGGGCCCACCTCCCCCAACAGGCGCAGATGTGAGGGGAGTTGACCGCCGCACAAGCAACGGTCGAGCGCTACGAAGCTAACGCCTGGCGCACCTCCGTATCAAGAGTTTGACGTCTAACGAGTGAACCTCGTCTCTCTACACATGTTGTACGAAAATCGAAAGCGGCCCCCACCTGCGCCGGTGAGGGCCGCCCGAAGCGCGTACGCGATGAGACCAGAGACGCTCACGCCAGGTCGTCGAACTCGCCCTCCTTGACACCACCCAGGAAGGCCCGGAGCTTGACGCGCGTCGTCCGGACGACCACGTCCGGGTTGTCACTCTCGCGCAGCAGGATCTCACCGTCGTACTCGGCCAGCTCCAGGCAGTTGTTGCCCTCGGGGGCAGACGACTTGGAGGACTTGCGCCACTGAATTTCCATGGTTCTCACGCCTTCACACTTGTTGTGCGACCTTTCGAATGAAGTCCCTGGACTCCCCTCGGCCGAGCGACAGCTCCTCCACCCGGTCCAGTGCGGCGCGGTAGTTGACGAGGCGCGTCTCGGCATCCAGGAATGCAGGTCCGGTCGCCGTATCCATCTGCACGGTATCCAGCTGCGGGACCGGACCGTAGACATATTGCGTCGCGCTGCCAGTCTCTGGGAAGCCGCCCGCAGCGAAGGGAACCACCCTGACCACCACGTTCTCCCGCTCCGACTCCCTGAGCAGATGGTCAAGCTGTCCGCGAGCCACCCGGGAGCTTCCAAACACCATCCGGAGCGCGGTTTCATGGATCAGGAACGTACATACGGGCGCGTCGACCCTATCGAGGACGTCTCGCCGCCTCAATCGATGCGAAATCGACCGACGCCGACGAGCCGGGCTCAGCTGCGGCACCGCCTGATCGAATACGGCGTTGGCGTAGTCCTCGTTCTGCAGCAGTCCCGGCTGGTAGATCACCTGCATGGACCGAATGCCGACCGCATGATGCTCCAATTCCGCCAGGTCCAACGCTCCACTGGTGAACTCGCCCCGATACTCCTCCCACCAGCCCTTGACCCGTTCCTCCGCCATCGCGGCCAGGGCTTCCACGTAGGCGGCGTCGGGGCACCCGTAGCCGCCGGCCCAAGTTCGCACCCGATCCGCACTCACCCCGAAGCGCCCGGATTCCGTGTTGCTGATGGCGGTGCGGTCCGTACCGAGCAGGCTCGCCGCCTCGGCCAGGGCGAGCCCCGCATGCTGACGCATCTTGCGCAGCTCGATCCCCACGCGGCACTGCCGGGCCGTGGGCGCCTTTCTCGGTGGCATCACGCTCTCCTCTGGTCGGCTCACAGTTTCGCTGGCGGCCTCACCGTAATCCATTCGGTCCCTTAATGAGCCGAAGTGGGTGCACAAGTGAGACTGCGCGCTAGTGTCTCCTCACAGCACCGGCAATCAGGTCGAAGATCCCGAAGTGCAGCCGTACACACACGCCTTGAGGGCGCTCCAGATTACGGCCATCGCCACGGACTCCACTCGGTGCAGGCACCCCCACCGACCGCGACGGGAGTACGCACATGACCACCACCGCCACCCCGATCCCCGCACCGCCCGACCCGCTCGGAGGCGAGCGTTACCGGCTCACGTTGCCGAACACCGCGTCGGCAGCCCGTATCGCGAGGGAATTCCTCGCGTCGCTGCTGGCGCGGGAGCAGCGCGGCGAACTCGTGGACGACGCGCGGCTCTGTGTCACGGAGCTGGTCACCAACGCGTACCGGCACACCAGTTCGTCACTGGTTCGAGTGCATGTGGCGGTGAACCGGAAGCGGGTCACCGTCTCCGTCGCCGACTACGACCCGCTAGCCGTCCAAGCCCTCGCCGCCCGGCTCCCCGGGCGCGAACAGGTGAGCGGGCGCGGCCTGTTGATCGTGGAGAACCTGGCTCTCGCCTGGGGGACGAACTCGCTGGACGACCGACTGCCCGGCCACAAGGCGGTGTGGTTCACCCTCGGGCGGTCCGAGCGGGCGCCCGTACCGGAACCAGCCGGACGGCCGTGATTCCCGGCCGGAGGGGCGGGCGCGAGGGCGCGATCGGGGAACCGTCCCCTTCGTGGAGCGGTGAGCGGGCGCTACCGGCGACGGGGCGCCACCCACCCCCGGTCCTCCATGAGCCGCCGACGCCAGTAGCCAAAAGCACCGACCGGGGGGGCCAACACAAGATGAGGCCCGAGGGAGACGGCCCTGCGGTCGAACTCGGCGTCGAGCCCGGCGACGATTTTGCCGAGGTCCGCCCGAGCACCGCGCGGAAGCCACCGCAGGACGTCTTCCAGGGAATCCCGGGCCACCAGAGGGTCACAGCAGTCGCAGCCGATCCTCGGATCGGGCAGCACACGTCCCGGTCGCCCCAGATGCCTCCGGCACTCCGCCAGGGCAGCGCCCACGGCACCCGGCCACAGCCGCTCTTCTTCCACCCGCCGGATCGCTAAGCGAGTCGCCGCCGACACGCCGTCGATCCGGCGGACCGGTACACCTCGCCGGGGCCGCCAGCGCTCCGCGCGCAGCCCTCTCGGACGCCTACGCGGCATCGGCCTTTCGGATTATCATGCGGCCATCCTGCCACGGGTCGCACCGTCCCCGCACGGGGCCTGCACCGCCTCCCTGTCACAGGGCGGTATCCGGTCCGGGCCGCAGGAGCGGGCCATCGACTGTGGTCAGCCGTGCGAACCGGCTTTGCCGGTAGCGCTGTGCGTGGCGCTCCACAGACCCACCAGTCCCCCCACGGCGGGTCCGACGCCGATCACCAGAGGGAAGACGACAACAGCACCGGCCACGGAGGCCAGGTGGGACGGGGCCGGCCGGATTCGAACCGGCGTCCTCCCACATGCCGTGAAGGCGCGACAACCACTGCGCTACGAGCCCCGTCCCGACCAGGATCGTACGGGGCCCGCGCGCTTCTCCGCCCGCGAATATTCGATCGCGGAGCTGCGGAGACCGCCCGGCCGGTCAGGTTCCGCCGCTTCAATTCGCCCGTCTCTTCCCGCATCATCGCCCGCACAATGGCCCGATGACGCGCACCGGGGACACCGAGGACGCCGCCACCGCACATGCCTGGGCCGCTCTGGGGGGGGCCGGAGGGACCTGACGAAGGGGGTGTCCTACGTCGGGGCCGGTGCCGTCCTGCCGTCCCGGCTGCCGGTGAACGCCACCTGCGGATCAACGGGCAGACGCCCACGTCCTTCGCCCCGTTGTCCCGGTTCTGGCGGACGGCCGACGGGTGGGTCCGCACGCACGCCAACTACCCCCACCACCGCGCCCGGTTGCTCCGCGCGCTCGGCATGGCGGACAACGGACGCGACGAGGCCCTCGTGGACCCGCTCGCGAAGGAGCTGGCGGCACGCGAGGCCCTGGAGATCCAGGAGACCGTCTACGCCGAGGGCGGCCTCGCCGTGGCCGTGGCCACCGAACCCGCCCCGCCGGGCCTGCCCCTGATCGAGGCGGCGCGCATCGGCGAGGGTGGCCCGGCCTCGCGCTTGCCGCTACACCCGGGACACGCGCTCACCTGCACCCCTGGCCCCCGTAGGCCCCTTCGCCGACACGCGAAAGGGGCGGCAGACCGTGACCCGGCCCGCCGCCCCCGTAACGCTGTCCCCCGTAACGCTGTCCGCGAGGACTACTGCACGATCGTGATGCGGTCCGTGACCGGCGGGGCCAGCGGCGCCGCGGCCGTGGAGTGGGCCGACAGGTAGGCGTTGAAGAGGTCCAGGTCGGAGGGGCCGACCAGCTTGTTCGTACCGAGGGCGAGAGCCGGGAAGCCGTCGCCGCCGCCCGCGAGGAACTCGTTCATCGCGACGCGGTAGGTCTTCGCCGGGTCGATCGCCTCACCGTTCAGCTTGATGCTGCTCGCCGAGACGCGGGCCGCGCCCGACTTCGTCAGGTCGAGCGTGTAGGTGAGGCCCTTCGAGACCTGGAGGATCTTCGGGCTGGCCTCGTTGAGGCCGCTGACCTGCTGCTGGAGCGCGGCAATCAGGTTGGCGCCGGACAGGTCCACGACGTTCATCATGTTGGTGAACGGCTGCACGGTGAAGGACTCGCCGTACGTCACCACTCCGTCGCCCTCGCCGGCGCCGTTGGCGTAGACGAGGTCGGCGCGGATGCCGCCCGGGTTCATGAAGGCGACCTGGGCGCCTCCCTGGTCGGCGGGGGCCAGGCCCTCCGCTTGCGCATCGGCGATCAGGTCGCCGAGCGGCTTCTCCAGGGCGGCGGAGCCGCGCCCGTTGATGTCGGCGCTGATGAAGCCCTGCGGGCGGCTCGCGATCGGGGCGGCCAGCGCGTTCCAGCGGGCGATCAGCGCGGTCATGTCCGAGGCCTTGGCCTGGTCACGGCTGACGACGTGGTTCGCCGACTTCACCGACGTACGCACGATGTCGTTGGTGCGGCGGTCGTAGGTGAGGGTCGTGTCGGTGTAGAGCTTGCCGAAGGACGCGGCCGAGGTGACCATGCGCGGCTTGCCCGCCGGGTCCGGGATGGTGCAGACGTACGCGGTGTGCGTGTGACCGGTGACCAGGGCGTCGACCTTCGGGGAGATGCCCTTGGCGATGTCCACGATCGGCCCGGAGACACCGGCGCCCGCGCTGTCGCAGTCGTAGTTGTACGCGCCGGAGGCCGGGGCCCCGCCCTCGTGGATCAGCGCGACGATCGACTTGACGCCCTGGCGGTCCAGCTCCTTGGCGTACTTGTTGACCGTCTCGATCTCGTCGTGGAACTGGAGTCCCTTGACGCCGTTCGCCGTGACGATGTTCGGCGTGCCCTCCAGGGTCACCCCGATGAAGCCGATCTTGACGCCGTTCTTCTTCCACACGAAGTACGGCTTGAGGACGGGCTTGCCGGTCTTCTCGCTGGTGACGTTCGCCGCGAGGTAGGGGAAGTCCGCGCCCTGGAACTTCTTGCCCTTCTCGTAGCAGCCGTCGACCGGGTGGCAGCCGCCGTTCTGAAGGCGGGTCAGCTCGCCGATGCCCTCGTCGAACTCGTGGTTGCCGACCGCCGTGACGTCCAGGTCCAGGCCGTTGAGCGCCTCGATCGTGGGCTCGTCGTGGAAGAGCCCGGAGAGCAGCGGGCTCGCGCCCACCATGTCGCCGCCGGCCGCGGTGACGGAGTACGGGTGCCCCTGGCGCGCGGTGCGCAGCGAGGAGGCGAGGTACTCGACGCCACCCGCGGCCACCGACTTCACGGTGCCGTCGGCCTGCGCCTCGGAGACCGTGCCGGAGGAGCCGGCCGGCGGCTCCAGGTTGCCGTGCAGGTCGTTGAAGGAGAGCAGCTGCACGTCGACCGTGCGGGACTGCTGGCCGTGGCCGTGGCCGGAGTTGCTTCCGTGACCGTTTCCGCGGTCATGGGCGCCGGCCGGCAGCGCGGCGAGCGCGCTCACCGTGGCCACGCCGGCCGCCAGGGCCAGCAGCCGCCGAGCGGCGCGGTTCTTCTTCGGAGTCGCTGACATCGGTCCCCTTGTGAGTGTTCAGCGTGGTGAGTGTGGAGCCTGGTGGCTGTTCAGCTTGGTGGCTGTCCAGCGTGGCGGGTGAACGGCGTGGTGCTCGTCCGGTGCGGCACGGGGGTGTTGACATGCCTGTGCCGTGCGTGCGGAAGCCTATGGTCAACGCGCGTAGCGCGACAGTCCTCCGAGGTTACGAGCTGGTTGCCTTCGCGTCAGAAGCCCTTACGGGCGGACGAACCACGCGCGTCCGCCGTCCACTCCCTGGGCGAGGAGACCGAGCAGGACCTCGTCGAGGAAAGCGCCCATGACCCAGGCCGAGGAGCGCAGCACGCCTTGACGGACGAAGCCGTTGCGCTCGGCGGAGGGAACCATCGCGGTGTTGTCGCGGAGCGTACCGACCGGCTGCCGCCGCGGCCGGAGCGGCCGGCCGAGGAGCTCCCGGCGGATCGCCCGGCACCCGCGGTACCGGGCGCCGACCCCAGCCCGACCCGTCACGCGCCCGTATCGTCCAGCGCCCGACCCGTCACGCGCCCGTACCGTCACCCGGCGGGCCGCCCGCCGTACGCTCGTCCGTATGACGACTGACGTACCCCTCCCCGCCCCCGGCCGCGAGATCCAGACGCTGGACGTGCTCGCACCCGCCCAGGCCGACGCCGTACTCGACCTGCTCACCGAGGCCGCCCGGATGGACGGCCGGCAGGCGGTCTCCGAACAGGGGCGGCTCTACCTCCGGGGCGGCCACCGCCCCGGCGTACGCCACCTGCTGCTGACCAGCGGCGGGGTGCTGGCCGGGTACGCGCAGCTGGAGGACACCGACCCGGTGGAGGCCCCGGCCGCCGAGCTCGTCGTCCTCCCCGCACAGCGCGGCCTCGGTCACGGGCGGGCCCTCGGCGCCGCCCTGCTCGCGGCCAGCGGCAAGCGGCTGCGGGTGTGGGCGCACGGCGGCGGCCCGGCCGCCCGCCACCTCTCGCAGGTGCTCGGTCTCAGCCTCTTCCGCGAGCTGCGCCAGCTCCGGCGCCCGCTGGTCCCGCTCGACGTCCCGGAACCGGTGCTGCCCGAGGGCGTCACCGTACGCACCTTCGTCCCCGGCCAGGACGACGCCGCCTGGCTCGCCGTGAACAGCGCCGCCTTTGCCCACCACCCGGAGCAGGGGGCGCTCACCCAGCGGGATCTGGACGACCGCATGGCCGAGCCCTGGTTCGACCCGAAGGGCTTCTTCCTGGCCGAGCGCGGGGGCGAGCTCGTGGGCTTCCACTGGACGAAGGTGCACGCCGAGGAGAACCTCGGTGAGGTGTACGTGGTCGGCATCCGCCCCGACGCGCAGGGTGGCGGCCTCGGCAAGGCGCTCACCGCCGTCGGCCTGCGCCACCTGGCCGCCGAGGGACTGCCGGACGTGATGCTCTACGTGGACGCGGACAACGTGGCGGCCGTGACGGTGTACGAGCGGATGGGCTTCACCACGCACGAGGTGGACCTGATGTACCGCACGGAGTCGTAGCCTCCGGGCTTCCGCACCAGGTGGCGTTTGACCATCTTCGGTGCGGTTCCGTCGCATTGGTCCTCAACACCCTGAACTACAGCGGGGGCGGCGTCACTTGACGCCGCCCCTTTCTTGGCCCACCCTTTCACCACTCCACTAGTGAAAGGGTGTTGACCGCATGGCAGAGCCCGCAGCGGTCGAGTTCCGCATCGACCGGCACAGCGGCGTCGCCACCTACCTGCAGATCGTCCAGCAGACGAAGCAGGCGCTGCGCCTGGGAGTCCTGCGGCCCGGCGACCGGCTGCCCACCGCGCGCGAGGTCGTCGAAGCCACCGCGATCAATCCGAACACGGTGCTCAAGGCCTACCGCGAGCTGGAGCGCGAGGGACTGGCCGAGGGCCGGCGCGGCATCGGCACCTTCGTGCGGCGCGCCCTCGGCGGCGCGGCCCACGAGGACGCCGACTCGCCGCTCCGCGCCGAACTCGCCGACTGGGTCGGCCGGGCGCGCACCGCAGGTCTGGAACGGGACGACATGACCGCGCTCTTCACGGCGGTACTGGACGGCACGCCCACGGGCGGCGGCACGGACCAGGGGAGCAGCACGGCTCGGGAGAGCAGCACGTCCCGGGGAAACAGCGCACACAAGGGGGAGACGAACGCATGACAGTCGCCGCGATCGAGGCCGACGGCCTCGGCACGACGTACAGCCGCAGGAAGGACGCGTGGGCACTGCGCCACTGCTCCTTCCGGCTGCCGGCCGGGCGGATATCCGCTCTCGTCGGCCCCAACGGAGCCGGCAAGTCCACCCTGCTCGCCCTCGCCGCCGGGGTGCTCCGCCCCGCCGAGGGAAGCCTGCGGGTGCTCGGCACCACACCGGCCGGGGCCCGCGCCCGCATCGGGTACGTGGCACAGGAGAAGCCGCTCTACGGGCAGCTCACGGTGGCGGAGACCCTGCTCACCGGCGCCGACCTGAACCCGGGGAGCTGGGACGCGGAGACGGCCGAGCGGTTCACCGGGGACCTGCCGCGCACGGCCCGGGTCCGTACCCTCTCCGGCGGTTCGCGCACCCGGCTCGCCCTGGCCCTCGCCCTCGGCAAGCGGCCCGAACTCCTGCTGCTGGACGAGCCGATGGCCGATCTCGACCCACTGGTACGCCACCGGCTGATGGGATTGCTCATGGCCGAGGCCGCCGAGCACGGCACCACCATCGTCATGTCCTCACACATCCTCACCGAGCTGGAGGGCGCATGCGACCACCTCCTCCTCGTCGACGGCGGCCGGGTCCGGCTCTCCGGGGACACCGAGGAGATCCTCGCGGCGCACGCCGTACTCACCGGGCAGACCGCCGACCTCGCCCCGCACACGGTGGTCGAATCCCGCACCACGGGCCGTCAGCTCACGGCGCTGGTACGGCCCGGGGGTCCGGTGGACCGGGACGCCTGGCTGGTGACCGCACCCTCCCTGGAGGAACTGCTGCTCGCCCACCTCCGCTCCCCCGACGCCCCGCCCCTGACCGTCCCCGGTTCGGGCCGCGACGGCGCCGACCACGAAGACTCCCGGACGGTGTCCGCGTCATGAGCACCCTCGCCCCGCCCCGCCCTGCCGTCCGCGCCTCCGCCGGCCTGCGCGGGCCCGCCCGGCTCGTCGTCCGCCAGCACCGGCGCGCGTTCCAGCTGCTGATCCTCCTCACCGTGCTGGCCGTCGCCGGTCTGGTGGCCGTCGCACTGTGGGTCGGCCACGACGCCGACGCCTTCGCCCGCACCGGCTGCCGTGTCGGCGACCAGTCCCCGACCCATGCCTGCGCGCAGTCCGTCCGTAACTACCTGGACAGCCAGCTGCGCCTCAGCCACGCCCGGAGCCAGGTCGGATTGCTGACGGTCCTGCTGCCCGCCGTGTACGGCGCGTTCATGGCGGGCCCGGCGATCGGACGCGAGCTGGAGAGCGGAACCCACCGTCTCGCCTGGACCCAGTCCGTATCGCCGGCCCGCTGGCTGACCGCGAAGCTGGCCGTCCCCGCGACGGCGGTCGTGGCAGTGACCCTCGTACTGACCGCCGCCCGCGCCTGGGCCTCGGGACAGGCCGAGCAGTACACCGACGAGTGGTACATGGACGGGCTCCGGTCCACGGGCGGTGTGCTCCCCCTCGCGTACGCGCTCTTCGCCCTGGCCGTCGGCACCCTCGTCGGCCTGCTGCTGCGGAGCACCCTCCGGTCCATCGCCGTGGCGGTGGTGGTCCAGGGCATCGCGATGTACGGGTTCAACGCGGTCCGCGTCCACCTCTGGCCGGTCGGGACGGCCACCTACCACTCGTACGGGATCGGCGCCTTCCACCTCGACCGGTGGGTGGTGGACACCGGCTACCTCACCAGCACCGGCGAGCGCCTGCCCCTCGACACCTGCATCGACAGCGGCGACACGTGCCTGAACGCGCTCGGCGTCACCGGCCGCTACGTCGACTACCACCCGGAGTCCCACCACTGGCCGCTCCAGCTCGTCGAGACCGGCATCCTGCTCGCGGTCGCGGCCCTGGCCGTGTACGCCTCCTACCGGCTGCTGCACCGCCTGCACGGCTGATCCGGCGCCGCGCCGGCCGTGCGGCTCATCCGCGACCGCCGCGACCGCCGCGCCGTCCGGGCTCCACGAGGGGAGAGTCCGGACGGGGCGGGGTGACGCGTTCTCCCCGGGCCCGGGACGGCGCGGCGGTACGCCTTCCCGGCGACCGGAGAACGCGGGCGCTCCGTGGCCCCGGAGCCCCAAGGGGGCGCCTACGGGCAGGTGAGCGCCCCACGCGAGCGCCCCGGGGTGGGGCCCTGCGGGTGGCGGTCCGGGTCACCACTCCGCGTCCACACCGCTTCCTGCATGTCATGTCACCGTTACCGTCCATTCAGACTCGCTTGCGAGTCTCTCGGAATGCAGCCAGCTGTGCCCGCCCCCCGCAACGGAAAGCCTCAGCGCCCTCCCGGACCTTCCGCGATCTTTCCCCGCTCCGACGCGCCCACTGGGCCATTCAGCGGGAAGAATGGGTCCATGAGCCAGCAGCCCAGCGCCGATGTACCGGTCCAGCCCGCCGCCTCGTCCACCCCTCCGGCCCAGCCGTCGGCCGGGTCCCTCGCCGCGCACCGCCCGCCGGCGGTGTCCAAGGGCTCGTCGGGCTCGTCGGGGTTCTCCACCACCGCGGACCTGGCCCCCGGCCTCGACGCCGACGCCGACTCCTACGAGCCGGGCCGTGACGGCGGCGGTCTCCCCGCGAACCGCTTCCTCGACCGGGAACGCAGTTGGCTCGCATTCAACGAACGCGTTCTGGAGCTGGCGGAGGACCCGGCCACCCCCCTCCTCGAACGGACCAACTTCCTCGCCATCTTCGCGTCGAACCTGGACGAGTTCTTCATGGTCCGGGTCGCCGGCCTCAAGCGCCGCATCGCCACCGGCGTCGCCACCCGCTCCGCGTCCGGGCTCCAGCCCCGTGAGGTCCTGGAGCAGATCTGGACCCGCTCCCGCGAGCTCATGGCCCGGCACGCCGCCTGCTACCAGCAGGACATCGCCCCGGCCCTCTCCGACGAAGGCGTCCAGCTGATCCGCTGGCCCGACCTGACGGAGAAGGAACAGGCCCGCCTCTTCACCTTCTTCCGCCAGCGCGTCTTCCCCGTACTCACCCCGCTCGCGGTGGACCCGGCGCACCCCTTCCCGTACATCTCCGGCCTCTCGCTCAACCTCGCCGTCGTCGTACGCAACCCGGTCAGCGGCCACCGCCACTTCGCCCGGGTCAAGGTGCCGCCGCTGCTCACCCGCTTCCTGGAGGCGTCCCCGCAGCGGTACGTGCCCATCGAGGACGTCATCGCCGCCCACCTCGAAGAGCTCTTCCCGGGCATGGAGGTGCTCGCCCACCACATGTTCCGGGTCACCCGGAACGAGGACCTGGAGGTCGAGGAGGACGACGCCGAGAACCTCCTCCAGGCGCTGGAGAAGGAGCTCATGCGGCGCCGCTTCGGCCCGCCGGTCCGCCTGGAGGTCGAGGAGTCCATCGACCCCTACGTCCTCGACCTGCTGGTCCGCGAGCTGAAGGTCACCGACGCCGAGGTCTACCCGCTGCCCGGCCCGCTCGACCTCACCGGGCTCTTCGGCATAGCGTCGCTGGACCGGCAGGAGCTGAAGTACCCCAAATTCATCGCCGGCACCCACCGCGACCTCGCCGAGGTCGAGTCCGCGTCCGCGCCGGACGTCTTCGCCGCGCTCCGCGAACGGGACGTGCTGCTCCACCACCCGTACGACTCCTTCTCCACCTCCGTCCAGGCGTTCCTGGAGCAGGCGGCGGGCGACCCGGACGTGCTGGCGATCAAGCAGACGCTCTACCGCACCTCCGGCGACTCACCGATAGTCGACGCCCTGATCGACGCCGCCGAGTCCGGCAAGCAGGTCCTCGTCCTCGTCGAGATCAAGGCCCGCTTCGACGAACAGGCCAACATCAAGTGGGCCCGCAAGCTGGAAGAGGCCGGCTGCCACGTCGTCTACGGCCTCGTCGGGCTGAAGACCCACTGCAAGCTGTCGCTCGTCGTCCGCCAGGAGGGCGACACCCTGCGCCGCTACTCCCACGTGGGCACCGGCAACTACCACCCCAAGACGGCCCGGCTCTACGAGGACATCGGCCTGCTCACCGCCGACCCGCAGGTCGGCGCGGACCTCTCCGACCTCTTCAACCGGCTCTCCGGCTACTCCCGCCGCGAGACCTACCGCCGGCTGCTCGTCGCCCCCAAGTCGCTCCGCGACGGGCTCGTCGCCCGCGTCAACAAGGAGATCGCCCACCACCGCGCCGGGCGCCCCGCCTACGTCCGTTTCAAGGTCAACTCCATGGTGGACGAGGCGATCATCGACGCCTGCTACCGGGCCTCCCAGGCGGGCGTCCCGGTGGACATCTGGGTACGCGGCATCTGCGCGATCCGCCCCGGGGTCCCGGGCCTCTCCGAGAACGTCCGGGTCCGGTCGATACTCGGCCGCTTCCTCGAACACTCACGGCTCTTCTCCTTCGGCAACGGAGGCGAACCCGAGGTCTGGTTCGGCAGCGCCGACATGATGCACCGCAACCTCGACCGCCGGATCGAAGCCCTGGTCCGGGTCACCGACCCCGCCCACCGCGCCGCGCTCAGCCGGCTCCTGGAGACCGGCATGGCCGACACGACCTCGTCGTGGCACCTGGGTCCCGACGGCGAATGGACCCGGCACTCCACCGACGCGGACGGCCGCCCCCTGCGGCACGTACAGGAAATGCTCATTGATGCACGGAGGCGCAGGCGTGCGACGCCCTGACCAGCAGACGCCCGGTACCGCCACGGCACTGACCGCCGAGGCGGTACTGGCGCCCTACCTCCGCGCGCAGGCGGCCGACTTCCTGCGGAGCCTGCGCCTGCACCGTGAGCAGAGCGCCCCCACGGACTCCGGCAGCCGCGGCGCGGACGAGGCCGCCCGCTCGCTGCGCCGGTCGGCGCGCCGCATCAGCGGGTCGCTGCACACCTTCAAGGGGCTGCTCGATCCCGGCTGGGCCGACCAGCTCCGCGCCGAGCTGGCCTGGCTCTCCGGCACCCTCGCCCGCGAGCACGACTGCTCCACCCGGCTCCTGCGGCTCCTCGAAGCGCTCCACCGGCTGTCCGGCGCCCACCTCCCGGCCGCCCGCACCGGCAAGGCCGGCGGCACCGGAACCGGCGGCGCCACCACCGACCGGGCGGCCCTGGACGTCGGCGCCGCCCGCGCCGGAGCGCTGCTGGAACGCCAGCTCACCCTGGCCCGCACCCGCGCCCACTCCGCCGCGCTCCAGGCGCTCGGCTCCTCCCGCTTCCACGCGGTCGCCGACGCCGTCGCGCTCCTCGCCTCCGAGGTGCCGCTGACCGCCGGGGCCGGCGCCCCCGCCGCCGAAACCCTCCTCGACCCGGCCGAACGCGCCCGCCAGCAGTTGCTCGGCGCCGTCGCGGCCCTCCCGCCGGGCGAAGCCGCGGATGTCTACAACGAGGCGCACGACGCGCACTGGCAGCAGATCCGGCTGCTGCTCCGCCTGCACCGGTACGCCCACGAGGTCGTGGCCGGCACCCCCGACCCGGTACTCGCCGGTCCGGAACGCGCCCTCGACCTGCACCGGGAGGCCTCCGAGGCCGCCTCGGCCGCGTCGGCAGCAGCCCGCACCCCCCGCATCGCCCCGGCCACCGCGTACGCCCTCGGCGTGCTCCACGCCGACCAGCGCCACGAGGTCGACGCCGCCCGCTGCGTGTTCCGCGAGACCTGGCCGTACGCTGCGGCCGTGGCGGTCCCATGAGCGCGCCCGGCCCGGTGCTCGCCGCCGGCTGCGTTCTCTGGCGCCGTTCCCCGTACGACGGCGGCCTCGAGGTCTGCCTCGTGCACCGGCCCCGGTACGACGACTGGTCGCACCCCAAGGGGAAGCTGAAGCGCGGCGAGAGCGCACGGGACGCGGCGGTGCGCGAGGTGCTGGAGGAGACCGGCCACCACTGCGAGCCCGGCGTCGCGCTGCCGACGCTGCGGTACGAGGCGAACGGGCACCCCAAGGAGGTCTTCTACTGGGAGGCCCCCGCCACGGGCGGAGCCTTCGTCCCCAACGACGAGGTGGACCGCGTCGCCTGGCTCCCGCCCGCCGCCGCCCGCGACCGGCTGACCCGCCCCGCGGACCGCATACCGCTCGACGCGATGCTCGCCGCCCGGCCGGACGCCTGACGCGCCCCGTGGCCCGGTGGCTGATGCCTCGGGTGCCGGACTCCTGATGCCGTGGGTGCCTCGGGTACCACGTCCCTGACGTCCCGGGGTGTCCGGCGCTTCCGGACGCCCCCGGCCGGGCTCCCGGCTGCCGCCCCGCGCGCCCCCCGTTCGCCGCGGCGGGCCGGCCGAACGGTGCCCGGAGCGGCACAAAAGCCCGCAACCCCGCACCGCCCCGCACGGTTCACCTTCCGTTCACTCGCTCCCGTAGGCCGCTTCACCTGTTCTGCCTAATTTCGGACGTACACGGTGCGAGGCGCTCAGCCAAGACACCACTCCTCATCGCACGCCGTCGTAGAACATTCAGACCACGGCGGCTCTTGGAAGGAAACACCCGAAAAGTGAAGCTTCAGCGCAAGAACCGGCTTCGTGCCACCGCGCTCGGTGCCCTCGCCGTCTCCAGCGCCCTGGTCCTCACGGCGTGCGGTTCGGACGACAACACCGGCAACGACTCGGCCACCAGCGGCAGCAGCAAGTCCGCCACCGCGGCCGCGTCCGACATCTCCTGCGACGGCGCCAAGGGCCAGCTGCTGGCCTCCGGTTCCAGCGCGCAGAAGAACGCCGTGGACCTCTGGGTCAAGAACTACATGGCCGCCTGCTCCGGCGTCGAGGTCAACTACAAGTCCTCCTCCTCCGGTGAGGGCATCATCGCCTTCAACCAGGGCACCGTCGGCTTCGCCGGCTCCGACTCCGCGCTGAAGCCGGAAGAGGTCGCCGACTCGAAGAAGGTCTGCAAGACCGGCCAGGGCATCAACCTCCCGATGGTCGGCGGCCCGATCGCGATCGGCTTCCACCTCGAAGGTGTCGACAGCCTGACGCTGGACGCCCCCACTCTCGCGAAGATCTTCGACACGAAGATCAAGAAGTGGAACGACGCGGCCATCACCAAGCTCAACCCGGGCGTCGACCTGCCGGACAAGGCGATCCAGCCCTTCCACCGCTCCGAGGACTCCGGCACCACGCAGAACCTCGGCAAGTACCTCGCCGCCACCGCCGCGGACGACTGGAAGTACGAGCCCGAGAAGAAGTGGCCGGCCCCCGGTGGCCAGGCCGCGACCGGCTCCGCCGGCGTCGCCGCCCAGGTGAAGCAGGTCGACGGAGCGATCGGTTACTTCGAGCTCTCCTACGCCTCCTCGCAGTCGATCTCCACCGTCGACATCAACACCGGCGCCTCCGCCCCGGTCAAGGCCTCCCCGGAGAACGCCTCCGCGGCCATCGCCGCCGCCAAGATCAAGGGCACCGGCAAGGACCTGGCGCTCGACCTCGACTACACCACCAAGGTCGAGGGTGCCTACCCGATCGTCCTGGTCACGTACGAGGTCGTCTGCGACACCGGCAACAAGGCCGACACCCTCCCGACGGTCAAGTCCTTCCTGACCTACACCGCCTCCGACGCGGGCCAGAAGGTCCTCACCGAGGCCGGTTACGCGCCGATCCCGACCGAGATCAACACGAAGGTCCGCGAGACCATCGCGGCCCTCTCGTAAACACCCGCGACACCCCGGGACACCACCCGGAACACCCCTCCGCCTCCGGCGGAACCCCGTGCGGCCCGGCCCCTCGTCCGGACCGGGCCGCACGGACATGAACGACCGGCGGCCGGCCGGGCGGTCAGCCCCGCGAGGGGCGTCCGCCACCGGCCGGCCGCCGCGCTTTCCCATCCGGTGCACCGCCGCCAGGGGGGCTCAGCTCCCTCACACAGACCGGAAAGACCATGGCCTCCACCACACCGATAGACATCCCACCGGCACCGCCGGCCCGCCAGAGCCGCCCCGCCCAGTCCAGCGGGCGCGCCGGCGACAAGATCTTCCTGGGCCTCTCGCGGGGTTCGGGCATCCTGCTTCTCGTGATCATGGCGTCCATCGCCGTGTTCCTCACCTACCGCGCCGTACTCGCCGTCTCGAAGGACGAGGGCAACTTCCTCACCACCTTCGACTGGAACCCGGCCGGCGACCCGCCGGTCTTCGGCATCGCGGTCCTGCTCTTCGGCACGGTCGTCAGCTCGATCGTCGCGATGGTCATCGCGGTCCCGGTCGCCGTCGGCATCGCCCTCTTCATCTCGCACTACGCGCCGCGCAAGCTGGCCGCCCCCCTCTCCTACGTGGTCGACCTGCTCGCGGCGGTCCCCTCGATCGTGTACGGCATCTGGGGCGCCCTCGTCCTGGTCCCGCACCTGGAGGGCCTCAACCTCTGGCTCGACGAGTACTTCGGCTGGACGTACCTCTTCGAGAAGACCGAAGTCGGCGTCGCCCGCTCGCTCTTCACCGTCGGCATCCTGCTCGCGATCATGATCCTGCCGATCGTGACCAGCGTCAGCCGCGAGGTCTTCCTCCAGGTCCCGCGGATGAACGAGGAAGCCGCCCTGGCCCTCGGCGCCACCCGCTGGGAGGTCATCCGCCTCTCGGTGCTGCCCTTCGGACGCTCCGGCGTGATCTCCGCCTCGATGCTCGGCCTCGGGCGCGCGCTCGGCGAGACGATGGCCGTCGCCACGGTCCTCTCGCCCAGCTTCCTCATCTCGTTCCACCTGCTCAACCCGGGCGGCGGCACCTTCGCCCAGAACATCGCCGCGAAGTTCGACGAGGCCACCCAGCTCGGGCGTGACGCCCTGATCGCCTCCGGTCTCGTCCTCTTCGTGCTCACCCTGCTGGTCAACGGCGCGGCCCGGCTCATCATCGCCCGCCGCAAGGAGTACTCGGGGGCCAACGCATGAGCCACGCATCGACCGGCGTCCAGGACCGTCCGACGCCGTCCGGCGGCAACCTCAGCAGCCGCGCCCTCCCGCGCTGGGCACCGCTCGGGTTCGCCGTCGTCGCGATCCTCCTCGCCGTCGCCGTCGGCACCGCGGCCGGCCTGGACAGCCACGTCCAGTGGGGCCTGATCGCCGCGCTGCTCTTCCTGGCGATCTCGTACGCGACCACCACGGTGGTCGAGAACCAGCGCCAGGCGAAGGACCGCCTCGCGACCAGCGTCGTCTGGGTCTGCTTCATCCTCGCGATCGTCCCGCTGGCCTCGCTGCTCTGGACCACGGTGACCCGGGGCGCGAAGGTCCTCGACGGGTACTTCCTCGGCCACTCGATGGCCGGAGTGCTCTCCACCGAGCCCGGCGGCGGGGTCTACCACGCACTGATCGGCACCCTGGAGCAGGTCGGCATCGCCACCGTCATCTCCGCGCCGATCGGCCTGCTCACCGCCATCTACCTGGTGGAGTACGGCAAGGGCGCGCTCGCCAAGGCGGTCACCTTCTTCGTCGACGTCATGACGGGCATCCCCTCCATCGTCGCCGGCCTCTTCATCCTCTCGATCATGCTCATGGCCGACCTCGGGCCCTCCGGCCTGATGGGCTCGCTCGCCCTGTCGATCCTGATGATCCCGGTCGTGGTCCGCTCCACCGAGGAGATGCTCAAGCTCGTCCCGAACGAGCTGCGCGAGGCGTCGTTCGCCCTCGGCATCCCGAAGTGGCGCACCATCCTGAAGGTGGTCCTCCCGACCGCGATCGGCGGCATCACCACGGGTGTCATGCTCGCCATCGCCCGTGTCGCCGGGGAGACCGCGCCGATCATCCTGCTCGTCTTCGGCAGCCAGCTGATCAACACCAACCCCTTCAGCGGCCCGCAGTCCTCGCTCCCCTACTACATCTGGGAGCAGTACAAGGTCGGTTCCGAGGCGTCGTACGACCGCGCCTGGGGTGCTGCGCTGGTCCTGATCGCCTTCGTCATGATCCTCAACCTGGTGGCCCGCGGTATCGCCCGCTGGAAGGCCCCGAAGACCAGCCGCTGACCGCGGCCACGAAAGAAGCAGTGATTCAGATGGCGAAGCGCATCGACGTCAGCGGCCTCACCGCCTACTACGGCAGCCACAAGGCCATCGAGGACATCTCGATGACCGTCGAACCCCGCTCCGTGACGGCCTTCATCGGCCCGTCCGGCTGTGGCAAGTCCACCTTCCTGCGGACCCTGAACCGGATGCACGAGGTCACCCCCGGTGGCCGCGTCGAAGGCAAGGTCCTGCTCGACGACGAGAACCTGTACGGATCGAACGTCGACCCGGTCACCGTGCGCCGCACGGTCGGCATGGTCTTCCAGCGCCCCAACCCGTTCCCCACCATGTCGATCTTCGACAACGTCGCGGCGGGCCTGAAGCTGAACGGCAAGTACCGCAAGAACGAGCTGAGCGACGTCGTGGAGAAGTCCCTCCAGGGCGCCAACCTCTGGAACGAGGTCAAGGACCGCCTGAACAAGCCGGGCTCCGGCCTCTCCGGCGGTCAGCAGCAGCGCCTCTGCATCGCCCGCGCCATCGCGGTCGAGCCCGAGGTCCTGCTGATGGACGAACCCTGCTCCGCGCTCGACCCGATCTCGACCCTCGCGGTCGAAGACCTGATCAGCGAGTTGAAGGAACGCTTCACCATCGTCATCGTGACGCACAACATGCAGCAGGCGGCACGCGTCTCCGACCGCACCGCCTTCTTCAACCTCGCCGCGGTCGGCAAGCCGGGCCGTCTCATCGAGATAGACGAGACGGAGCGGATCTTCGCCAACCCGTCGGTCCAGGCCACCGAGGACTACATCTCGGGCCGCTTCGGATAAGCAGCCGCCCGGCCTCCGCCGCCCGGACCTCTTCCGGGCGGCGGACCCCGAACTGCCTCGCGGTGCTGCATGGCGGTGCCACCGTGAGGCGAAAAGGGGCCGCCCCCGTTCTCTGCGAAGAGAACGGGGGCGGCCCCACATCCGGAACCCGTCGGTGCGGGCGTCGGGCGATTCGGGGATCAGCCATCACGTGCGTCAGCCATCACGTGCGTCAGCCGTCACGTGCGTCAGCCATCACGTGCGTCAGCCATCACGTGCGTCAGCCATCACGTGCGTCAGCCGTCACGTGCGTCAGCCGAAGAGCAGGTACACGATCCCGTAGCTCGCGGCGGCGACGAGCCCCGCCGCCGGCATGGTAATGAACCAGCCCAGGATGATGTTCTTGGCGACTCCCCAGCGGACCGCGTTGACCCGCTTGGTCGCGCCGACACCCATGATCGCGGAGGTGATGACGTGCGTGGTGGAGATCGGGGCGTGGAAGAGGAACGACGAACCGAACATGATCGACGCGCCGGTCATCTCGGCCGCGAAACCCTGCGGCGGGTCCAGCTCGATGATCTTCCGGCCGAGCGTCCGCATGATGCGCCAGCCGCCCGCGTACGTACCGAGCGAGAGCATCAGCGCACAAACGATCTTGACCCAGACCGGGATCTCGTCGTTCGGACCCTCGACATCGGCGATGACCAGGGCCATCACGACGATACCCATCGTCTTCTGGGCGTCCTGGAGACCGTGGCCGAGCGCCATGGCCGCCGCCGAGATCGTCTGCGCGATCCGGAAACCGCGCTTGGCCTTGTGCGGGTTGGACTTCCGGAACATCCACATGATCGCGACCATGAAGAGGTAACCGACGACCAGGCCCACGACCGGGGAGAGGAACATCGGGATGACGATCTTCTCCAGCACCCCGTCCCAGTGGACCATCGTCCCGCCGGCCAGCGCGGCACCGACCATGCCGCCGAAGAGCGCGTGCGAGGAGGAGGACGGCAGGCCGAAGTACCAGGTGACGAGGTTCCAGATGATCGCGCCGACCAGCGCCGCGAAGAGGATGCCCATCCCCTTCTGGCCCTCGGGCGTGGCGATGAGCCCCTCACTGACCGTCTTGGCGACGCCCTGTCCGAGGAAAGCACCGGCCAGGTTCATCACCGCGGCCATCGCCAGAGCCGCCCGCGGGGTCAGCGCCCGGGTGGAGACCGAGGTGGCGATGGCGTTCGCGGAGTCGTGGAAGCCGTTCGTATAGGTGAAGCCGAGCGCGACGCCAACGGTCACGATCAGCGCAAAGGTGTCCACTGGGGTCAGGACTCCTTGACCGCGATGGTCTCCACCGTGTTGGCGACGTGTTCGAACGCGTCGGCCGCCTCTTCCAGCACGTCCACGATCTGCTTCAGCTTCAGCACCTCCATGGCGTCGTACTTGCCGTTGAAGAGGTGGGCGAGCAGCTTGCGGTGGATCTGGTCCGCCTGGTTCTCCAGCCGGTTGACCTCGATCCAGTACTCGGTGAGATTGTCCATGGTCCGCAGCCCCGGCATGGCCTCGGCGGTCAGCTCCGCCGCCCTGGCCAGCACCTCGATCTGCTGCTCGACACCCTTCGGGAGCTCTTCGACCTGGTACAGAACGACCAGGTCGACGGCCTCCTCCATGAAGTCCATGATGTCGTCGAGCGACGAGGCGAGGTTGTAGATGTCCTCGCGGTCGAACGGCGTGATGAAGGAGGAGTTCAGCTGGTGGAAGATCGCGTGGGTGGCATCGTCCCCGGCGTGCTCCGCCGCCCGCATGCGCTCCGCGATCTCGGCTCGGGAGGAACTGTCCGCTCCGAGCAGTTCCATCAGGAGTTTCGAGCCCGTGACGATGTTGTCCGCTGATGCGGAGAACATGTCGTAGAAGCTCGTCTCCCTGGGGGTCAGACGAAAGCGCACGTGGGGTCCTCGGGGTGCTTTGGATTCGGTCAGGCTGATGCTAGGCGCATCATCCGGCCACGGCTAACCGGCATTCTTCAGTGTCGCCCATCGATCAGCGTGATCAGCACGGCCCCCCGGTCACGTTTCGGCTCGATTCGTTACCATATACCCACCCGGGGTATACAACCCGGGGAAAGCCCCGGGCGGCATCCGGCGGACGGGCCGGCCCAAGCGGGTGCGGCCACCGGAATACCACCGGCCGTGCCCGTCGTCATTGCTGTCGGCACGACGGGTACGAGACAACGGGAGGACCCCCATGACCACCACCGAGGCCACCGGGCAGACCGGACCCACTCCTCCGGGACCCGTCGGGCAGCCGGCCGGGATCGTCACCGACCACGACCGGGGCATCCACGGCTACCACCACCAGAAGGACGAGCACCTCAAGCGCCTGCGCCGGATCGAGGGCCAGGTCCGCGGCCTCCAGCGCATGGTGGACGAGGACACCTACTGCATCGACATACTCACCCAGGTCTCGGCGTCCACCAAGGCGCTGCAGTCCTTCGCGCTCCAACTGCTGGAGGAACACCTCCGCCACTGCGTCGCCGACGCCGCCGTCAAGGGCGGGGACGAGATCGACGCGAAGGTCGAGGAGGCCACCAAGGCCATCGCCCGCCTGCTCCGTACCTGATGCCCGTTCCGTAGGGGCCTGGCCGGGCCGGGCCGGTGACCCGGCATGCGGGCCTGCGGTGCCCGGCCCACGCCGGTCGGCCCGTCACCCGGCGTGCGGGCCTGCGGTGCCCGGCCGGGCTGCCCGGCGTGACAGGTGACACACGGAACCCGGCCCAGCCGGGTCAGGACCTGCGTTCGGATTGGCGGGGAATGTGGGGCGCTCCGGCGGCTCGCCCGCGTTGAGCACCTCGTCGATACGGTCCGGACTGAGCCGGTCCTCGGGGCTGGACGATGCGGCGATCATCAACTCGCCGCAGAGCTCGATCTCGGCGAGAGCCACGTATTCCTGCGCGTTCGGAGCGCTGAGCGTCACCACCTGCGTCACCTCTCTCTGCCGTCGCCGGCCCTTGGCGCACAGACTCCAAGCGTAGGGATCGTCAAGTGCCGCGCGCATGACACGGACGGGCCATTTCGGCCCCTCCCAAGAGGACTGCCCTCCCCCGTCGAACGCCCGTGCGCCCGGTCGACCCTTCCGGCGACCGACCCGTTCGCACCGGCAACAGCACCAGCAACAGCACCGGCAGCAGCGTCAGCGTCGAAATTCAGCCACCGGCGGCTGCCCCGGAGGCGCCTCGCCGTCACGGCCGCACGGGGTGCCGCCGGGGCGGGTGCCGCCGGGGCGGGTGCCTCCGCGGCTGCCGCCGTCGTCACTGTCGTCGTCACTGTCGTCGTCACTGTCGTCGTCACTGCCGTCGTCACTGCCGTCGCCGCTGCCGCCGTCATAGCCACCGTCATCGCCGTCAGCTCTGCCTGATCTCGCCCGTGTAGAGGTCCGCCCCGTCCGGCAGCTCCACGGTGACCGGCACGCCGAACCCGTACAGCAGCATGGTCGAGACCACCGTCACCGCCGGCCCCTCGGCCGCGAAGGTGAAGCGGTGGCGGACCTTCCGCAGCCGGCCCTCGTCGTCCAGGTAGGCGTCGAAGGGCACCGCGTGCGTACGGAACCCACCCGCCGCGGCCGTCAGCGCCGCCCGGGAGAGCGGCGAGGCGGCCCCCGCCGCGCTGCCGATGTCCGCGGTCCCCCGGTAGTGGCGGACCCCGATGCCCGCCAGCTCGGTACGCCCCACGAACGTCACGCCCCGGGCCTGGCGCAGCAGCTCGGCGGCGGCCATCGGGTCGGTGACCCCTCCGGTGACGAGGTTGCCGTCCGCGAGGACCGTGGTGTCGATGCGTACCCACTTGTCCTCCGGGACCCCGGCGCCCCGGTTCTTCATGTACAGCGCGCCCGGCGTCAGCAGCTCGGTGATCGGCCGGTGCTCGTCCGACCCGGCCGCGTCCTTCGGCAGCACCACCCGGATGTGGCCCAGCTGCTTGCGGAAGTCGTACGCCCCCTGGCCCCGGATCGTCACACGGGTGCCACCGGCCGAGGTCTCCATCGAGGTGTTCGTCTCCGCCCCACCGGATTCGGCGAGCACGTCCGCCGCCCGGTCGAGCACCAGCCCGGGCGCCTCGTCCGCCGGAGCACCCGCGACGGTCCCGCTCCCACCGCCGGAACAGCCTGCCAGCACCGCGAGCACACCCGCCACGGCCAGCGCGCGGACAGCCAGTGCCGCGCCTTCGCACCTGTGCTGCCGCACCACCATCGCCTGCCAACCCCCAACGACGTCACGCCGGAACCGGGCCCTCGCCCTTCCCGCCTAACGACGGTCGCCGTCCCCCGTCACGCCGGCCCCCTCCGATCGGCGGCGGGGCGGTCCGGACCCCCTCCCGTCCGGGCCGCCCCACCAGTACCGTGGGCACGTGCATCAGGAAGCTATTGACCCTGCCCGGCGCACCCCGGTGTGCACCGGGCCCCCGTCAGGCACCGCCTCCCTCTCCGAGCCCGTTCCCCCAGCTCAGAACCATGCGGCGAGCACCATCGAACGCGGTTCGTTCTGTATCGCGCGCTGCTCCTGCGGCTGGTCCGGACCCGCCCGCCGCTCACGCGACCTGGCCCGCACCGACGCCGAACGCCACCGGACCTCGGCCTGACCCGTCGACCGGACCCACTGCCGCCGGACGGGATCCCGACGCGCCCGCCCGGCGACCCGCCCGTCGGCGACCTGCCCGCCCGGCGATCCCACCAGCCAGGCGATCCAGCCCCGCCAGGCGAATACAGCCGCCCGACGATCCCAGCCCCGCCAGGCGAACCCACCCACCAGGCAATCCGCTCGTCCGACCGAGCGTCCGGAACCCTGCCCGGACGTGTCACCGCCGCCCCGTGCCCCGGAGGTCCCATGAACCAGCCGCACCTCACGGACCCGGTGGTCCCCCGGGCCCGGCGCGCGAGCTCCGTATCCGCGCCGGTCCCGCCGCTCGCCCGGCGCACCGTCCTGGCCGCCGGGGCGCTCGCCGCCCTCGCCTCCTGCTCCTCCCCGGATGCCCCCGCCGCCGGGCCCACCGGAGCCCCGCCCCCCACCGCCGGCCGGAGCACGCCCGGGCGGACGAGCGCCCCCGCCGCGTCCGCCTCCGGCGCCCCCGCGGACTGGCCCGCGCTCGGCCGCGGCCTCGACGGGACCCTCGTGCGGCCCGAGGACGGCGCGTACGACACCGCCCGCCGGCTCTACAACACCCGCTTCGACACCCAGCGGCCCGCGGCCGTCGCCTACGTACGGCACGAGGACGACATACGCGAGTGCCTCGCCTTCGCCCGTACGACCGGCACCCCCGTCGCGATACGCAGCGGCGGCCACTCCTATGCGGGCCTCTCGGCCGCCACCGGGCGCCTGGTCGTCGACGTCTCGGCGCTCGGAGGCGTCGACCGGGACGGCACCATCGGTGCGGGCGCCCGGCTCGGCGACGTCTACCGGAGCCTCGGCGCCCACGGCCTCACCGTCCCGGGCGGCTCCTGTGCCACGGTCGGGATATCCGGCCTCACCCTCGGCGGCGGCCACGGCGTGGCCTCCCGCGCGTACGGGCTGACCTGCGACAGCCTCACCTCCGCCACTCTGGTCACCGCGGACGGCCGCACCCTGACCGCCGACGCCACCCGGAACCAGGACCTCTTCTGGGCGCTGCGCGGCGGGGGCAACGGCTCCTTCGGCGTCGTCACCCGGCTCCGCTTCCGTACCTCGCCCGCCCCGCAGACCGTCGTCTGCAACCTCGGCTGGCCTTGGTCCCGGGCCGGTGCGGTGCTCGCCGCGTGGCAGGAGTGGGGGCCCGACCAGCCGGACGAGATCTGGTCCTCCCTCCACTTCTCGGCGGGAACAGGCGGCGCCGACCCGACCGTGACGCTCTCGGCGTTCAGCCTCGGCACCTACGGCGACCTCCAGAACGCGGTGGACCGGCTCGCCGACGCCGTGGGCTCCTCCGCCTCCACCGTGTCCCTGCGCCGGCGCGGCTACGAGGAAGCGATGCTGGCCTACGCCGGCTGCGCGGGCCTCACCGCCGACCAGTGCCATCTGCCCGGGACGACGCCGGGGCGCACGACCCAGGGCGTCCTCGGGCGTGAGACGTACGCGGCGGCCTCCGACTTCTTCACCCGCTCGCTGCCGCCCGAGGGGCTGCGCGCCCTCACCCGTGGTGTCGAGGCGTTCACCCGGCAGCCCGCCGGCGAGGACGGAAAGGGGTCGGTCATCCTCACGGCCCTCGGTGGAGCGGTCAACCGGGTCGCCCGGGGCGCGACCGCCTTCGTGCACCGCGACTCCCGGATGCTCGCCCAGTACATCGCCGCCTGGGGTCCGCAGGCGCCCGGGGCGTCGGCCACCGCCGCACAGGGGTGGCTGAAAAGCATCCACGCGTCGATGGGGCCCCACGCGTCCGGGGAGGCGTACCAGAACTACACCGACCCCACGCTCACCGACTGGCGCCGCGCCTACTTCGGCTCCTCCGCCGACCGCCTCGGGAAGCTCCGCGAACAGTACGACCCCACGCGTCTCTTCGCCGGACCGCAGACACCGTGACCGAAAACCTGTGACCGCAGCCCCCGTGACCGAAGGCCCCGCGGTCGGAGATGCCATGACCGGAGATGCCATGAGCGCAGACCCCGTAACCGCAGCCCCCGTGACCGAAGACGCCTGACCGGAGACCAAACGGAACAGGGCGTCGGCTCCCCCACCGGGGAACCGACGCCCTGCCGTACAGCCGCTGATCCGTGTCGTTGTGCGCCGTGGAGTGGTGTGCCCGTGGTGGGCAGAAGGGGCGTGGTGCCCGCTGTCCCGGCTCCCGCCTGATGTGGTCTCAGGCGGCGAGGTCCTGTCCGCCCGTGCCGCCATCGCGGCCCGGTCTCGGCTCGGGCACTCCGAGTGTGCCGCCGAGCCCACCGGCCGGGGATCCCGGCCGCCGCGACCGCACGAGGAAGCCCACCCGGGTCGACCGGGAGACGGCCGCCACCAGCGGGGTCAGCAACGCCATGGCCGGCGGGGCGAGGAGGAGCGTGACAGCCGTGCCCAGGGCGAGGCCGCCGATCACGTCGGTCGGGTAATGCACGCCCATCCAGACGCGGCAGAAACCCTCGGCGAACGCGAGGCCCAGCGCGACGAATCCGAACTTCCGACCGGCCATGAAGAGTCCGACCGCCATCGCCATCGCCATCGTGGCGTGGTCGCTGACGAAGGAGAAGTCGTTCTTGCCCGCGACGAGGACATCGAGCCCTTGATGGTCCTTGAACGGACGCGGGCGCTCCACGAACCCCCGGATGGGGATGTTGACGAGGAGGGCGATACCCATGGCGAGCGGTGCCCAGACGAGCGCGGTGACCGCGGTCACCGAGTCCTCGGCCGTGCCGCGCCGGCGAACGCTCCACCAGCACCACAGGGCCACCAGGACCATGCCGAGCATGATCCCGTACTCACCGACGAACTCCATGGTGCTGTCGAGCCAGGCGGGAGAGGACTTGGCCCACCCGTTGATGTCGTAGAGCAGGCTGACGTCGGGGTTCGACCCATCGAGTGCGAGTCCAGCCATCTGCTGCGGCCCCTTGCCTTGTCTGCTGCCGCGACGCGCGTCCATGCGCGCCGCCCGTGGTCGAACCCCCGCATTCGGTGCGATCCGACACCGCGTACCTGTCGACGCGTCCTTGGACGCGACGACGGTCGGGCGATCGCGCGTGGTCGATGCGCGGGCCGTCCCCACCCAGGGAACGGCCTTCCGGTAGCGACGGTTCCGCCCTCCACCGAATGATCACCATGACGTTATCGAAGAGTGACTCATCGTCGCAGCTCACGGCCCAGGCTTCACAGGGAGTTCCCATGCCCGCCATCCCTCTCCTGCCCCCGATCCTCGCTGCCACCCCTGCCCCCGCTCTCGCGGGCCGGCGCCCGCCACCGCATTGCCCCCACCGCACCCCGCACCCCGCACGCCGCTCGGCGCTCGCCGCACACCGCTGGGCGCTCGGCGCTCGGCGCTCATGCCTGCGGGAAGGCGGTGGGGAGCGCCGCCGCACCGTCCTTGGTCACCCGCGTCGCACCGAAGTAGTCAGGGCTGTCGATCTTGTCGAACCGGATCACCGCGCCGGTGTACGGCGCGTTGATCATGTAGCCGCCACCGACGTAGATCCCCACGTGGTGGATGGCCCGCGAATTGGTCAGATCGTCGGAGAAAAACACCAGATCACCGGGGAGCAGCTCGTCCCGGGAGGGATGCGCCCCGGCGTTGTACTGGTCGTTGGCGACCCGGGGAAGCTCGATGTCCACGCTCCGGTACGCGGCCTGCGTCAGTCCGGAGCAGTCGAACCGGCCCCCCTGCTCGGCCGTACCGTTGCCGCCCCAGAGGTAGGGAGTGCCCAATTTCTGCTGCGCGTAGTAGATCGCCCCGGCGGCCTGCTGGGAGGGCGCGACCCGGCCGACCGGCCTCGCAAAGCTCTTCTCCAGCGAACGGATGATCTTGACGTAGTTCTGCGTCTCGGCGATCGCCGGCACCCCGCCGGCCCGGATGACCCGGTAGGCACCCGCGTTGTAGGACGCGAGCATGTTGTCGGTCGGGTCGCCCGGCACGTCCTTCACGTACCCGGCCAGCTCACAGTCGTACGAAGCGGCCGAAGGGATGGCGTCCGCCGGGTCCCACACGTCCCGGTCACCGTCACCGTCACCGTCGAGACCGTGCGTGGCCCAGGTACCCGGGATGAACTGTGCGATCCCCTGGGCCGCCGCCGCGCTCTGCGCCCGCGGGTTCCAGCCGCTCTCCTGGTAGAGCTGCGCGGCGAGCAGCGCCGGGTTGATCGCGGCGCAGAGGGTGCCCCACTTCTCCACCAGCGGCTGGTAGCGCGCGGGCACCGCCCCCTTGACCAGCCCGACCGACCCGCTCGCCCCGGCGATGCCCGCGGCGGCGGAGTACGTCCCGACAACGAGGAGCCCCACGAAGCAGAGGCACAGCCCGATTCCACCGCCGACGAACACCCAGTATTTCCGCACCCCTCAACCATCCCCCACCGAGGCCCGGTTCAAGGGTCGTTTCGACGGTGTGTACGAATCGTTCGAAGCACGCGCGTCACTGACGCCCCCTCAGGACGCTCCCCCCGACCAGTGAGGGGACTTCACGTTTGGCCTGGGCAAGGGGTAGACCCCCTCGTACGTGGGGCCGTTCGGCTTCGACGCCGAGTCCGCCACCTCCGACTTCCGCACGCACGGGCTGTCCACCTCGAAGAACACCTGACCCTGGCCCCGGACACTCACGCTGATACCGAACCCCTCGGCCTGCGCGTAGACCGCGGGGAAGTCCTTGTCCTTGTTCACGGCCTTGATCCGGTACTCGCGCTCACGCCAGAACTCCGTCACCACGTCCAGGAACTCCTGACGCCGCTCGGGCGCGATGACCGTCATCACCGTGCGCCGGCGCGTCACGTCGCAACTCCCCGTCGTGGTGGGGCCGTGGGCCCACTGGACCGCGGGCTCGATCGCCTTCAGGGTCAGATCGAGCATCGAGTCGGCCCGCTCTGCGGCCCCCTGCATGTCCATCGCGCCCATGGGGCTCCCCGTGCCTCCGCCGGTGTCCGTGCTCTCGCCAGTGTTCGCGCTCCCGCCGGTGTCCGCTCCTCTGTCGGTGTTCGCGTCTCTGTCGGTGTTCGCGTCTCTGTCGGTGTCGCTGGTGGTGTCTCTGTCGCTGGTGGTGTCTTCGTCGCTGGTGGTGCTCGTACTCGTGCCTGCGGTCGTCGGGCCGTCCGATCCCGCCTGCTGCCGACCGCAGCCGGCCAGGGCGAGACCGAGCGCCAGGGTGGCGACCGTCGTCCGGAGCCTGCGCCTCATCGCTGTTCCTCGATCCTCAGATTGCTGGAGTGTCCCGACACAATCAGCGCGATGGCGTCGGCCGACATGGCGTCCCGCACCGGGTCGAAGTACTGCGAGTGCGCCTCACCGCTGATGCCGTGCCCGCTGATCACCGGCGGTCCGGGATCGACCGGGAAACGGACGGCGCCGAACGCCTTGCTCGCAGGGTCCTTCCCGAACCAGAGGTCGTCGTCACCCGGGTCCGCGAGATCGCCCGCGACGTACGCACCGGCCGGACCGAGGGCCAGCAGCCCCAGGGAGCCAACGAGCGCCTGCGTCTTGGAGGGCAACTTGGTCACCGGGTCGTTCGCGGCGGCCCCGACGAAAACGTGCCGAGCGCCGACCCCGAGGTCCACCGCCCGGTCCACGCCCACCCCCGGACTACCGACCAGGATGATGTCGTCCACTCCCGGAATCCCGCCCTCCCGTTGTGTGGCGGCACCCACCGTGCGGGAACCGTACGAGTGCCCGATCGCGGTGAAGTGCGGGTCCTTGTTGGTGTTGGTCGCCGTCAGGCCGCCCCAGAAGTCGCTGTAGGCCGTCCCGCCCTTCTCCGCCCGGCCGGTGCCCATGATGGCGAAGTACCCGGCCACCCCGTCGCTGTCCGGCAACTGCGGAGCGTCGTACCCGAGCCACACGATCGCGGCGCTCGACCCCTCGTACCCCTGCGCGCCGATCGCCGTGTCCCGCGCCCGCTTCAGGTCGTTCTCCGCGAACTCCCTGTCCAGCGAGGTGTTCAGCCCCGGCACGTACGCCGAGACGTGCTGCGAGAGGTCCGGGTTCCCGTACGACACGATCGCCCGGCCGTTGCCCTCGGACCCGATCCCCAGCAGGAACATCGGCGGCTGCGAGCCCTCCTTCAGCTGCCGGTCGATCTCCCTCATCCCCTCGAGGATCGCCTTCGACTTCTTGTCCTCCTTGCCCGCCAGCTCGGCGATCAGGCTCTGGAGGTTCTTCCTGTTGGCCTGGTCCCGTACGGCGGCCGGTATCCCGTCCAGATTCCCGATCCGCTCCGGGAACAGCTCCAGGTACTTCGCGCGGTCGGCGGGACTCAGCCCGTCCCACCACGCCTTGCGCCCGACCGCCGAGGCGGTCACCGGTATCCGGTCACCCAGGTACTGTCGCTCGTCCTCGCGGACGGCCGCCGCCACCCGGGACCCGGAACCGGGTAACCCCATGCCCCCGATCCCCACACCCCCGGACGCGTCGGCCCACGCCCCGACCGCCGCCACATACTCCCCGGCAGCCCACTTGCCCCCGGCCCCGCCGTCCGAGGCCCCGCCGGGCGCCCCGGACCACGGGTCGACGAGGCCGGCGACACTCTTCAGCGGGTTCCGTACGGTGCCGGCCGCGCCCCGGAGGTCGCCCGCCAGACCGTCCACCACGAGCCCGTGGAAGAAGCTGGTGTGGGTGTCGGTGCCGGTTCCGGTGGTCGCGCCGGTGGTGCCGGTGGTGCCGGAAGCCTCGGAGGGGTGGGCGGCCTGCGCGCGCTGGGGGGTGCCGGTGGTGCCGCTGTCGGTGCCGGTGCCGCTGTCGGTGCCGCCAGCGGTGGACCCGGAGCTCGCGCTGGTACTGCTCTCCGTACCGGCGGTGCTCCCGGAGGTGGCCGAGCTGCCTCCGGTCGCGGTGGAGCCCTGCGTGCCTCCGATCGCCGTGGAACCCTGCGTGCCTCCGGTCGCGACCGACCCGCCCGACGTACCCGGCCCACCCTGACCGTTTCCGCCCTCTCCGCCCTCTCCTCCGGCGACGGCATCGCCGCCGGCCGAAGCACATGAACTGCCGGTCAACTGGCAGATGGCGTTGCGCATTTCCCCGGTGAGCTGAGTACCGATGGTCGTAGCCATGATCGCTCCGACCAGAGCAGCAACGATCAGGACGAGGCCGAGGTACTCCATCGCGCTCTGCCCGCCGTCCCGGCGAACCGCGAACCACCGAACCGCGCTGAAACGCGGCTCCGCATCCCGCTCCGCCCTGGGCACGCGGAACCATCCCCGCACCCCCGGCCGTAACAGCAGCACCACCACAGCCACAGGCATCACCAGTTCGGGAAGCCCGGCCGGACCAGCACTCCCCGAGCTCCCGGTACCCCACGTCGCCAACGACCCGAGCACCAGCCAGACATGCACGGCTACCAGCCCGAACCAGACCCCGCGTCCGCAGATACGCGCGTAGAACGACAGCACAAAACCGGCGACCCCCGGCAGAGCCGCATACAGCAGCATTCCCAGCAACTGCCCGTCCACGGCGTCCACCGAAGACGCCAAGGCGAGCACGTTGATCACGCCCACGACCGTGCTCCCAAACACCAAGCGCACGAGAATCACCGCCGCCTGTAACGCCCTTGGCGTGCTCAGACCACGGACCGCACCCCGCGAAGCGCCTGTTGCACCACCTCCTGGAACCGCAAGCTCTCGTTTGCCAGACACGTGGGGACCCCCGGCTCGTCAGTGGGCGCGGCGGCAGGCAGAGCCACCGCACGTAGAGGACCACACCCGCTCCACGCCCGGCATGGGCCCCAGGACCCAAAGCAGGACTCAAACAGCGCTAGGGCCGCGGCAGTTGGCTCAGGTGGCGCCCGCAGCCGACTTCGCGCGGTCAATCCGTCACGAGGTCGCGGGGTTCGCGGGTTCCGTGGCGCCGACCGCGCCCGTAGCCGACCAGAAGTCGGAGTGGATATTGGGGCGGGGGATGTTCTCCATGCCTTCGTAGCTGGGGGTGTTGGGCTTGCTCTTCGAATCTACGACTTCGGACTTTTCAACACACGGGCTGTCGACGCGAAAAAACGCCTGTCCCGAGCCACCGAAACTCAGACTGACATCAAACCCTTCATCAGTCTTTGCGTAGATCGCCGGATAGACATCATCGTCATTGATCGCCAAAATGCGATACCCACCCTTCCGCCAGAATCGATCCACGACTCCTAGGAAACTTCCACGCCGTTCTTTAGAGATGATGGTCATGACCGTCCTCCGGCGCGAGACAACACAACTCCCTGCCGTCGTAGGACCATGCGTCCAATTAATTTCAGGGTAAATCGCCCGAAACGTAGCATCGAGCGCCTTGTCCGCCTCTTGCGCCGCATCCTGCATGTTCATTTGCATTCTCTCCCCATCCGCACAGCCACCGCACATAAAGAGGACGACCACACACCAAAGCGCACCACTCTTCCTCAAATTCACCGAAATTCCTCGATCTTGACTCGTTTGGATTGACCCGCAGAAATCAGCGCGATACTCCCCGCACTCGCAGGGTCTAGCTCCGCGTTGAAATACTGAGAATGCGCACCGAACGACCAATCCCGCACCAAGGAAGGGCCATCCGATACCGGAAAACGCCTTGCCCCGAAAGCCGCACTTGCGGGGTCCTTGCCGAACCAGACATCGTCTCCGCCAGGATCCGCAATCCCTCCTGCGGCCCGAGAGAACTCAGGGCCACCCATAACGAACCCAACAACGTTAGCGACAGCCTGCACTTTCGATGGGGATTTGGTCACTACGTCGTTCTTGGCCGCCCCTACAAACACATGCTCTGCCCCTACTCCTAAATTCTCAGCTCGGTTAACTCCAACTCCGGGACTACCCACCAAAACGATATCGTCGACTCCTGGAATACCTTCACCCTGTTGGGTCGCCGACCCAACGGTCAGGGAACCATAGGAGTGCCCGATTGCCGTGATATGAGGATCATCATTCTCACTGGTCACGGACATGCCCTCCATAAACCCATTGAATGCCAGGCCCCCTCGATCCGCGCGTTTCGTTCCGGCCACATCTAGCGAGTCGAACATGTTGGGCGCCTGCGGCGCGTCGTAACCTAGCCACGCAATGGCCGAACTTGATTTATCAATATTCCGAACAGCGATCGCCGTGTCACGCACTCGCTTTAGGTCATTATTGACAAATTCCACATCCACGGATGTATTCAGACCCGGCACATAAGCCGCAACATTCTTCGAAGCATCCGGGTTTCCATAGGCCACAATCGCGCGTCCGTTCCCCTCGTCACCAATCCCGAGGAGGTACATTGGCGGGTCTCCGGGCTTGAGTGGCGCCTGGAGTTGCTGATCGATCAGCCGCAGCGCTTCGAGCTTCTCCGCCGCCTCGCCACTGTCCAGGCCGGCCAACTTGCCGATCAGCAGCTGGAGGCTGTCCCGATTGGCGGCGTCGCGTACGAGAGCGGGGATGCCGTCGAGGTTCCCGATGATGTCCGGATAGGTCGCGAGGTACTCGTCGCGCAATTCCGGCGAGAGGCCGGCCCACCATTCCTTGCGCTCGGCGGCCGACGCCTGGTAGGGAATGTGGTCGTTCAGATACGCCCGTGCGGCGTCGCGCACGGATGCCATGTCGGCCGCTGCGTCGGTCCACGTGGAGTCCGGGACATCGAGGCTGTCTTCGGCCTTCAACTCGCGGAGGATGTTCGCGTACCTCAGGTCCGCGTCCGCGGCCAGAGTCACCGCTCTGGCGATCCGGTCGGCGATGTCCTGGGCGGCGGCCGCGTGTGGATTGGGCGCGGTCAGGGTGCCCGAGGGTGCCATCAGGTCGGGAAACCCGCCGCCGGCCATGGTTTTCCCACCTGGCAGGGGCTTGTCGGCGATCAGCCCCTCCCGCGCGGGGTACGACACGGACCCGTTTGCGTCCACGGTGAAGTGCAGGCCCTCGGCCTCCTCCAGCGCCTCGCGGACCGACTTCTGATGTGTGCGCACCTCGTGGGCGAGGCTGTTGAGTGCCGTGCGCACGAGTCCGGTCTCCGTATGGACGTACTGGAAGTTCCGGGCCAGTCGTCCCAAGCGGTCGAGGGCGGCGTCCACCGCCTCGCCCTCCTGCGTCTCGCGGAGACCGGTGAGAACCTGTCGCTCGATCCGGTCCCGCGCCGCGTCGGCCCGGTTGCTGAGACGGCCCCACCCGTCCGCAGCACCGTCCAACTCCCCGCACGGAAGAGCGAGAAGGGCGGACCACGTCAGCGTGCCCTTCACCCGTCGCTCCCGCCGAGCAGATACAGCGAGGACAGCGGCTGCGTCGGGGACCGCAGCGGTGGGGTCGACTGTGCCGGGACGTCGACCGGCCGCCCGAACCCGTCCCGTACCGCTTCGTCCGTCGTCCGCTGTTCCCTGGAGACCGCCCGCAGTGTGCCGGCGAGGCTTCCGCATTCGCCCTGCGCCGTCGATACACGGCGCACCCACGACTCACGGACCGCTGCGAGCTCCGCCAGAACCGCGAAGTTCCCGGCGCCCTCGCCCGTCAGCAGGCCCTCGTGCGACTTCACCAGTTCGGACCGCGCCGTCCCCAGATGCGTGTGCAACGCCTCGGCGTCGCCCGCGGCTCTGGTCCAGGGCCCGTCGCCGTGTCTCAGTCGGGCGTGGCCGGAAGCCGGATCCGCCACCGCCTTCCCCGCGACGTTCCTTGGCCCGTGCTCCAGCCCGTCCCCCACACCGCCAGCGCCCTGGCCGTGGAACACCTGCTTCTCCGCCGGATCACCCGTCTGCCACGCTTGCGGCTGTCCGATCACGGACACACCACCACCCCGTTCCTTGATCCTCGATCCTCGATCCTCGATCGTGGAGCGGCAGAACTGTGCCTGATCCGGGAAGGGCGACACGCCGCCCTTCCACGGCTCTACGTGGCGTGGGCCCGGTATTTCCAGGGCATTCAGGGGTACGCCCGGCTACGAGTTCACCCGAATGGTGGTCGGCACGTCAGTCCGTACCCCCGAGTGGTGACAGCAGGACGCGTTCACTCGGGCTTCTCCCCGCACACCACCCACAGCAGCTTGCCGCCCTCGCCGGTCGGGTCGGCGGGCAGGACTCGACCGCCCCAACTCTCCGCGCACATCTGTACGAGAGTCAGTCCGCGCCCGCGTTCCGTGAGCGTCGTCTGCCGGGCCGGCACGCCCACTCCGCCGCTCCGGCCCTCCCCGGCTCCTCGGAAGGGGGGCGGGATCTCCGGATTGCTGTCCCAGACACTGAGCCGGATACGGCGATGTCCTTCGCCGCACATCCGGAGCGAATACGCCCCCCAGGAGTGCTGGTACGCGTTGGTGGTCAGCTCACTCACCAGCAGCTCGGCGGTGTCGCCCAGCGCGGTCATGCCGTGCGCGCGCAGCACGACCCGCAGGACGGAGCGGGCGACGCTTGGGGAGCGCGGATCGTGCGGCAGTTGAAGGGTGTACGCCCACGGCGGCGATACGGTGGGTGCGTGCATGGAAGTCCCCGTTCGGATGGTGTGGTTGGCGGGCCCCGTACGGCACCCGACGTTCGAGCCGACCGACCGGTGGGCTCGTCTCGGGCACCTGCCCCACGATCACGGTAGAGGCGCCATGTAATACATTCCCCGCAGTCGGGGTAATGCATGTCCCAAGACACCCGTACGGGTGACTGGGCGAAGGAGGCCGATGGCGACCAACTCGACCCCGACGGCCCGCAGGAGGCGACTCGGCGCGGAGCTGCGCAAGCTCCGTGAACGCGCCGGGATCACCGCAACGGAGGCAGCGGTCCTGCTCGGCGGCAACCAGGCACGCATCAGCAACATCGAGGCCGGCCGGTACGGCGTGAGCGCGGACCGGGTCCGTGCGCTTTCCCGCCACTACGCGTGCACCGACCGACGACTCGTGGAGGCGCTGGCCGCGATGACCGGCGAACGCCGCAGCGGCTGGTGGGAGGAGTACCGGGACGACCTCCCTGGCAACCTGCTGGACCTCGCCGAACTCGAACACCACGGCACCGCCCTCCGTGCAGCCACCACCTGCACCCTGCCGGACCTTCTCCAGACCGTGGACCACGCCCGTGAGGCCCTCGCCCGCGGCGTGCCCGAACTGTCGCCGCCCGAGATCGAACGGCGGCTCTCCTTCCGCATCAGACGCCAGGACGTCGTCTTCCGCACGGAGGCGGTTCCGTACCGGGTGGTCATCCACGAAGCCGCCCTGCACATGGGGCTCGGCGGCTCCCGGGTAGCCGGTCCTCAGCTGCGCCACCTTCTGGCGATGAGCGAGCGGGAGGCCATCTCCCTCCGTGTCATCCCCTTTGCGTCCGGCGGGCAACCGGGGGCAGGGCAGCCGATCACGTACGTACAGGGATCGGTCGCGCAACTGGACACCGTGCACCTGGAGCAGGCGCACGGCCTCGCCCAGCTGGATACCGACGCACTGCTCCGGACGTACCGTCAGCTCCTGGACCGGCTCGAATTACTGGCCCTCGACGTGCGTGCGACACGCGAGCTCCTGCGCTCGCTGGTGGCGACCCACGCCTGAAGTGGTTCGACGTGATGGGGCGTCGGGCGCGGAGCAGCAGCGCACGACCAGCTCTCGAACAGCGCATACGAACATGGGCACCTGGGCGAACACTCCGATCGCGACAGAATCCCGTGGCTTCCATCATTGCCCCTCGTCACGGAGCGTGATACACAGAGTAACCAGTCGGTGTCTCAACCGTCTCCGGTTCCACTGCAGGTCAGGGCGACCGGTCCGGTCATGTGTGCGAGATCCGGGTAAAGAGACCCGGGAAGGCGTCGTGCTGGCGTGGGTTCATCAGCGAAGATAGAAGACACGACCCGCACCGGACGGCGCGGGCGGCGAACTGAGCAACAGGGGCGGTGACTTACATGATCCTGGCAGCTGAGAAGGGCGACATCACCACCATCATCGGCGGAATCGCCCCGAACTGGGGCCCGTTCGGGACGCTGGGCAACGAGGCACGCATCATGATCGAGGTGGTGATGGCGGTAGCCATCCTGCTCTGTCTCGGCATCGCGATCTGGGGCGCGGCCAAACAGCGCATCGGCGCAACAGCCCTGCGCGACACCTTCAGCGCGGAACAGGGCAAGGGCCTGATCGTCGCGGGACTGACCGGCGTCTTCATCATCGGATCCCTCGGCACCCTGTTCACCATCGTGTATGGCATGGCTGTCTGACGCGCGATCAGCGTTCTCGCCCTGCTGCCGCATCTCGCCCCCCACCACCATCCGTCCGTCGCGCCACCGGCTGAGGTCGAGTCAACCCATGTCGAGTCACCACACCGCCCCCGCGCGGCGCCCAGCACAGCTACCGTCATATGACGGAGGACCGCACACGGCTGAGGGGACGTACGCGGCATGAGCTACGACGAGCAGGGCTACGGGAACAGGGACTCCGGCGGCCGCGGCGACGACGCGTACAGCACCCTGGGCGGAACTCGCCAAACGCGCACCCGCCTCCCCGAGGGCGACCCCGGCGCGCCCCACGGCCGCCGACCGGCCCGCAACACCCGCTCGCTGGTCATGGCTGCCGGCGTGGTGGCGCTGCTCGTAGCTGCCATCGCGTTCGCGAACCTCGGTGGCGGCGACAACCACAAAGCCTCGGACTCGGGCGCCCCCGGCAGCAGCCGGTCCGACACCACCGGAGGCACCGCCCCGACCGCCCCCACCGGCACCGATCCCGTCACGGGGAAGATCGGCAGCATCGCCTCGGGTTTCGCACACGACGAGCAGGGGGCGCAGAGCGCGGCGGCGAACTACGCGGTGGCGTTGGGGTCTGCGGGGATGTTCGATGCTCAGACACGCCACTCCATCCTCCGAACGACCCACACAGCTTCCGTAGTCGACGATCTGCAATCCGACACGGACGCCGCCTATTCGCCGACCTTTCTCAAGAACGTCGGACTCAATGAGGACGGCAGCGCACCCTCCGGCCTCACCTTCGTCTCCAAGACAGTGCCGGTCGGCACCAAGGTGACGGCCTCTTCCAGCGAAAGCGCCACGGTGGACGTCTGGTGCACCGGCCTCGTTGGACTGGCAGGACAGGGATCGACCAAGCCCGTCACTGAAACCTGGTTCACCATCACCGAGAAGCTCATCTGGGTCAAAGGCGACTGGAAGATCACCTCGTCTTCACAGACCGAGGGTCCCACCCCGGTCGGCGGAGACAACCGCGCGTCGACTGCGGACGAAATCGCCGGAGCCGTCGAAGGATTCGGAGGCTTCACTTATGCCCGGTAACCGCCGCCTTCGCGCGCTCGCGGTAACGACGCTTCTCGGCGGGCTCGCCTCCATGCTGTTGAGGCCCTCCACAGCGCAAGCCGCGCCCTCTCCGTCGCCTACCCCATCGCCCGGCAGCACCGCTAACCCCTGTGACCTCATCGTCGGGCTGGCCAAGGACTACTGCGAAGGCGACGCCGGGGCACGCACCACACCACCCTCCACCGGCGCCGACCCCCTGGACCCCCTCACCTCCCTCGCCCACGGCTGCGCCGACGCCGCGTCCTACCTCATCGGCCAGCTCAGCAAGGCAGTCGAGGGCACCGCCAGCGTCGACTTCACCAACGAGTCCTTCCGCAAGCAGTACGCGATCGTCTTCGCCGCCTCCGCGATCCTGACCCTCGTCCTCTGGCTGTTCGCCGTGGCCAAGAGGGCGATCCGGGGCGTCCCGTTCACCACCGCGATCTCCGAAGCCGTCGGGTACCTCTGGCTGACGGTGCTGGCCTCGGCGTTCACGCCGCTCATCCTGTACGTCGTGGTCTCCGCCACCGACGGGGTCACCGAGGTCATCTCGACCGCCACCGGTGGCCAGTCCGATGTCTTCTTCGGCTCGTTCGCCGACGCGCTCAAGAAGGGCGACGACATGGGCGGGGGGCCGATCATGCTCATCGTCGTCTCCCTGGTGTCCCTGCTCGCCGCGGGCATCCTCTGGCTTGAGCTGGTCATCCGCGCGGCGCTGCTCTACGTCGGCGCTCTGCTGGGCGTAGTGGTCTATGCCGGGCTCGTGGACAAGAACATGTGGGGCCACGTACGCCGCTGGGCAGGCATCATGATCGCGGTGATCATGGTCAAGCCGGTGATCGTGATCGTCCTCGGCCTCGCCGGAGCGCTCTCCTCGGACGACGGCCCGGACGCGCTCTCCGCCGTCGTCTCCGGACTTTCGATCATCCTGCTCGCCATCTTCGCGTCGGCGATGATCTACCGCTTCGTCCCCGGGTTCGGCGACGAGATCCAGGGCGCGCGCACCAACCGCAAGCAGGCCACCGACGGCTCCCAGGCCGCTGCCCTGGTCAGTTCGCCCGCCGCCCTCGTCTCCCAGGGCATCAAGACGCACAGCGGTCGCAACGACCAGAACAGCGGAGGCGGCGGAGGCGGCGGAGGCGGGCGCTCGGCCAATCCCCTCAGCGGCGGTGTCGCGGCCCACGGCTCCCGGGGCGGCGGCGGAGCCGCCCCCGCGCCCCGCAGCGGTTCCGGTCCCACCTCCGGGACCCCTCACAGCAGCCGCTCCCCGCGGGGCGGTTCCGGCAGCACAGGTAATCCGAGTACAGGAGGTGGAGGGCGGTGACGATCCAGTCCCACCCGATCGCGCCCCGCCGCACGTATCTCATCGGCCGGGCCCGGCCGAACGCGATCGTCGGCAAGAACCGCGAGACCGGCGAGATCGCCCTCATCATCGCCGGCGCGTTCCTCGGAATGATGAGCGGGCTCCTGGTCCCGCTCCTCTCCCTGCGCATCGTGCTGCTCACCGGGTTCCCGGCGCTGGCGCTGGCCGTCGTGTACGTGCCGTACAAGCACCGGACCTTCTACAAGTGGTTCGAGATCAACCGCAGTTTCAAACGCTCCCTGCGCCGCGGTACCGCCTACCGGTCCTCCGTGATGGAGGCCGGGGTACGGGGCGACGGCCGCGAGGTCGAGGTCGGGCCGCCGCCCGGTATCGGCCGGATCAACTGGCTCTCGGCGCCGTTCGGGCCGGACGAGATGGCGGTGCTGCTGCACGCGGACCGCCGCACGGTGACCGCCGCCATCGAGATCGAGGGCCCCGGCGTCGGACTGCGGGACAGCGAGGACCAGGAGGCCCTGGTCGACCGGTTCGGCACCCTGCTCAAGCACGTGGCCAACGGCGACGGCTTCGTCACCCGTATCCAGATGCTGGCCCGTACCCTCCCCGCCGACCCGGACGCGCACGCGAAGGACGTCGCCCAGCGGGGCGACCACCACGCGCCGCGCTGGCTGCAGGATTCGTACGACCAGTTGCAGTCCATGGTGTCGACCTCCAGCGAGCAGCACCGCGCGTACCTCGTCGCCTGCATGCACCACAGCCGCGAGCTCAGCGCCGAGGCCAGCGCGATGGCCCGGGCGGCGCGCCCGCAGGGCGGCCGCAAGCTGGACCGCGACGCCGGTCTCGCCGTCGTGATGGCCCGCGAGCTCACCGACATCTGTGCCCGCCTCGCCGAGGCCGACATCCGGGTGCGCCAGCCGCTGGGGCAGAGCCGGCTCGCCTCCCTCGTGCACTCGATGTACGACCCCGACCACCCGATCGACCACATCCAGGCCATGACCAAGCGGAACGCCTGGCCGGCCGAGCTGGACGCCATGGAGCCGACGTACCTCCAGGCCAAGACGCGGGAGTCGACCACCCGGGCCCCCTGGTGCCACGCCACGGCCTGGGTGAAGGAGTGGCCGATGACGCCGGTGGGCGTCAACTTCCTGGCCCCGCTGCTCGTCCACACCCCCGACGTCATCCGTACGGTCGCCGTCACGATGGATCTCGAACCCACCGAGGTCGCGATCGAGCGGATGCTGACCGAGAAGACCAACGACGACGCCGAGGCCAGCCGTCAGGCGAAGATGAACCGCACCGTCGACCCCCGTGACATCGCCGCCCACGGCCGGATGGACCAGCGCGGCGAGGACCTCGCGAGCGGCGCGGCGGGGGTGAACCTCGTCGGCTACATCACCGTCTCCTCGCGCTCCCCCGAGGCGCTCGCCCGCGACAAGCGGACGATCCGGGCCTCGGCCGGTAAGTCGTACCTGAAGCTGGAGTGGTGCGACCGCGAACACCATCGCGCGTTCGTGAACACCCTGCCGTTCGCGACCGGCATCCGCCGCTGACGCGGCTCCCACCCGCTGCCCGGCCTTCCCGGGCAGCGCCGGAACACCAGACCACCGGAACACCAGACCACCGGACCACCGGACCACCGGACCACCGAAAACCGGGTGCCGCCGGCACCGCAGCACCACGCACCACCCCACCTCCGGGCCACCGGAAGCAGTCGAGAGAGAGGGCGGCCACTCGTGCGAGACCCACTGTCCGCATTGTCGGAAGCCTTCACCGCGTTCCTCTTCGGCAAGGTGGAGACGACCCGCTTGCCCGTGCGTACGTCCACGGGCCAGGCGCAGGCCGTCTACCTGCCCACCGCGGCACCCGGTCTCGGCGACTCCGGGGTGATCATCGGACGCGAGGTGTACTCCGGCAAGGGCTACATCTACGACCCCTTCCAGCTGTACGGGCAGCAACTGCCCGCACCCCACTGGCTGGTGCTCGGCGAATCGGGCAACGGGAAGTCCGCGCTGGAGAAGACGTACGTACTCCGCCAACTCCGCTTCCGCGACCGCCAGGTCGTGGTGCTCGACGCCCAGGGCGAGGACGGGCACGGCGAGTGGAACCTCATCGCCGAGGAGCTGGGGATCACCCCCATCCGGCTCGACCCCACCGCCGCCCTGAACGGCGGGATCCGGCTCAATCCGCTCGACCCCGCGATCACGACGACCGGTCAGCTCGCCCTGCTCCGCACCATCATCGAGGTGGCGATGGGCCACGGTCTCGACGAGCGTTCCGGCTTCGCGCTGAAGGTCGCCCACGCATACGTCAACCTGACCATCACCGACCGCCAGCCGGTCCTGATGGACATCGTCGAGCAGCTGCGCCACCCGGAGCCCGAGTCTGCCGAAGCGATGAACGTCGACATAGACGACGTACGGGCGTGGGGGCTCGACGTCGCCCTCGTCCTGGACCGGCTGGTCGACGGTGACCTGCGCGGCATGTTCGACGGACCGACGACCGACGGCATCGACCTCGACTCGCCGCTGATCGTCTTCGACCTCTCGCACATCGACCGCAACTCGATCGCCATGCCCATCCTGATGGCGATCGTCGGGGTCTGGCTGGAACACACCTGGATCAGGCCCGACCGGAAGAAGCGCATCTTCCTGGTCGAGGAGGCCTGGCACATCATCAACTCGCCCTTCGTGGCCCAGCTCTTCCAGCGGCTGCTGAAGTTCGGCCGCCGGCTCGGGCTCTCGTTCGTCGCCGTCGTGCACCACCTCAGCGACGTCGTGGACGGCGCCGCGGCGCGCGAGGCTGCGGCGATCCTCAAGATGGCCTCCACCCGGACGATCTACGCCCAGAAGGCCGACGAGGCCCGGGCGACGGGCCGGGTCATCGGGCTGCCGCGCTGGGCCGTCGAGATCATCCCGACGCTGACGCCGGGCATCGCGGTGTGGGACGTCAACGGCAACGTCCAGGTCGTGAAGCACCTGATCACCGAGGCGGAACGCCCGCTGGTCTTCACCGACCGCGCGATGACGGAGTCCTCCACCAACCCGGACGACCTGGACGACCTGCTCCCCGAGTACGCGCGCGAGGCCGAGCGGGAGACGGCGGAGCGGGCCGCTCGCATCGAGCGCAGGCAACGGCTCGACAAGTCGTCCGAGTCCACGGTGGCCTGAGGTGGCGCGCACCTCGACGGGTCACGGCTCCGGGCACCCTCCGGCCCGGAGCGAGGAGCGGGGCGGTGGCGTCCCGGACGGTCTGCTGATCGGAGGACTGGCCTTCCTCCTCGGAGTGACGGTCCTGACGTGGACGGCCACCGGACTCGCCGGTCTGTTCGCGCACGGGGCCTGGCCCCGCGGCGTGTCCCTGCCGCACACCCCCTCGGCCCTGCGGGAACTCGCGGGCTCACCCCGTGACCTCGCCGACGCCTGGCCGAGCACCCCACCCGGTGAACTCTCCGGCCACGGCCTCTTCTGGGGCCTGCTCATCAGCGAGCTGCTGGTGCTGGTGGTGCTCGGCGTGTTCGTCCTCGGGGTCGTCACGCGGGGCCGCGCCGTACGCCGCCGCGCCCGCGAGGAGCGCCAAGAGCGCCAAGAGCGCCAAGAGCGCCTGGCCGCCCACTCTGTGGCCACGGAGCCCCTCCCCGGACCGCCGACGCTGCCGCTGGCGGCCGCCTCCGCGCCCGCGCCGGGTCCGATGCCCCAGGCTCCTGCGACGCATCCGCAGCCGCATCCCGTAACGGCCCCCGCAACCCAGGCTGCCCCTCCGGTCCCGGCGAAGGAGCCCGACCACCTCGTCCCCGCCCCCCGTGCCTCCGGTATGCCCGTTCTCCTCTACGCGACGGCGGCCGAGCGACGCCCCACCGCCGTGCAGGCCGTGCTCGACGCTCCCGGACCGGTGCTGGTGGTCACCTCCGATCCCACCGTCTGGGCGGAGACGAAGGACACCCGCGCCAAGCTGGGACCCGTCCTCGTCTACGACCCCGGGCATCTCTGCGACACCCCGGCCCGCCTCCACTGGTCGCCGACCTCCGGCTGCGAGCTGCCCGAGGTGGCCGCCGCCCGGGCCGCCGCGTTCCTCGCTCCGGTACGCCCGCAGGCCCGCATCGACGAGGCGACCGTCGACACCGCGCAGACCCTGCTGCAGTGCTGGTTGCACGCCGCTGCCGTCGACGGCCGGCCGTTCCGCCAGGTCCACCGCTGGGCACTGGGCGGCGGGGCCCATGAGGGGGTACGCCTCCTCCGCACCCATCCGAAAGCTGCTTCCGGGCTCGCCGGCCTGCTCGAGTCGGCCCTCACGGCCCACCCCGAACGGCGCCGGGCGGCCCAGGAACTGACGGTACGAGCGCTCGGCGCACTGGCCACGGTCCACGTCCGCGAGGCCTGCACACCCCATCGATCCGACACCGCGGCACTGGATTCCTTCGCCTCCGAAGGGGGAACCCTGTATGTGGTCGGCGAGTCCGTCGAGGATCCCCGCCACCACCCGGGCGCGATGCCGCTGCTCACCGCGCTCGCCTCGCACGTGGTCGAGCACGGCCGCCGCATGGCCGCACGGTCAACCGACGGTCGGCTCGACCCACCACTCACGCTGGTCCTCGACGACATCGCCGCCGTCGCTCCACTGCCCGCTCTCCCCGAGCTGCTGACGGTCGGCGAGCGGCAGGGCCTCGTCGCGCTGGCGCTGCTCCGCTCCCCCGAACAGGCCCGAGCCCGCTGGCGTACCCCGCTCACGCCCCCTACGTAAACACCGCCCCCGCTCACGCCACCCACGTTCAAGCCGCCCGGCCTCCGACCGCGCCGACTACCCGGCCCAGGCTCAGCGGCGCTCCCGCACCATCTCCCGCTCGCGGTCCCCCGATCCGTCCGGGACCGGCACCGTACGGCCCGACGCCACGAAGCCGTACCGCTGGTAGAACGCCGCTGCCCGCGGGTTGTTCTCGTGGACGAAGAGTCGCAGCCGGGTGAGGTACGGATCGTCGAGCGCGAAGGCCCACTCCTCGGCGGCCCGGAACAGTGCGTCGGTCACCCCGGTCCCCCGGGCCTCCGGACGTACGAAGACGCCGACCACGTGCCCCTGTACGCACTCCACCACGCCCCCGAAGGAGGCCTCCGCGTCGGGCCGCTCGACGAGGACGGTGACCGAGCCCAGCCACCGGCCGCCCCGGGCCTCGGCGACGAACTGCGCCACGTCGCTTCCTTCGGCCCCGCGGGCAGTCCGCTCCTGCCAGAACAAGTCCGGCTCCCCGGCCGACGACTCGTAGGAGTCCAGGAACGCCACCGGAGCCGCCGGGTCCCGGAGGGCAAGGAGCCGGAACTCCCTGACCGCCGGCCAATCCTCGGCACGTACCCGCCGCATCACAAGATCAGAAATCATCCGGTCATGCTGCCTCCGTCCATCCGACCGGTCAATCGGGTTCCCGGGCCCCAGCCTTTTCGGGGTGGGGCCCGGCGGAGGAGCGCCGCAAAGAGGCCCGTGAACGCAGAAAACCCCCGTGCCCACAGGCACGGGGGTCTCCCGGAAAAATTGTTCGGCGGCGTCCTACTCTCCCACAGGGTCCCCCCTGCAGTACCATCGGCGCTGAAAGGCTTAGCTTC